>CAVDRP010000005.1:0-142463 GCA_963611535.1 Bacteroidaceae bacterium
ATCTCATCCTCAATGCATTTCACGCTGCCGTCGGCGAACTTCTCATAATGCAAATTACAACAAGCACATTCTGGCGCTGCCGAGTGATCTTCTGGGCGAGTAGTATGCGTACTTTGTCCGTGACTAGTGCATGACTCGCTGCTCTGGTGCAGGCCTGCAAAGATGTTTAAGTGAATTACATATGCTTTTTTGCAACACAAAAATCTATAAAGGACTGTCTGGCTTCGTCCAGGCAGTCTTTTTTGTAGTAGATGTTGATATCACGCGCGGCAAGGCCGTCATCCAGCTTATAAAAAGCCAGCTTAGGCGTAGGCTCTATGTATTTGAGCAGCGAATCGCGCAAAAAAACTATGCCCTGGCCAGAGCGGGCCAAAAAGTACAGCGTGTAAAAATCTTCAATCTGACCGATGATGTTGGGATGCATATTTTTGTTGTTGAACATACGGATAGCGCGCTTGTACATATCCTTGCTCTTTTTGTGCAGGATAAAGGGATAGCCCGTAAAAAAGCTGAGGGGGACGCAGGGAAAGCCGTCTCTTAGCCACTCGCCAGAGTTGATGTCGCCCAGCGGCAGAGCGTAGCTGGCAAGGTGGCTGTTGACCTCGTAAGCAGCGGGGACGGCCAGCACAATGTTTTCGCGCTTGATTGCCGTGGCGCTACAGCCCTTGATTTTGCTGTTGTGCGCTGTGATGACCAAATCCAGCTCCTTTTTCTGCAGCAGCTTCAGCGCCTGCTCGGTGGAATATTCCAAGCATTTAAAACGCAGCTGGGGATGCTGCTGCTTGAAGCCTTCAATAAGCTGGTTGACAAAGCTAGCGAAGAAAAAGGCCGAACTACCGATGATGATTTCGCTGCTTTGGCTGCTGCTGCAGGCCAATTCCTTATATAGCGCTGTCTCAATGCGCCTGATTTTTTTGGCAGCCTCCAGATATTTTGTGCCGGCGTAGGTGGGGCGCACAGGCTTGACGCTGCGGTCAAAAAGCGTCAGGTTTAATCTTTGCTCCTCCTTGCGTATGATGGCACTGAGTGCAGGCTGGCTGATAAAGAGAGCCTCGGCAGCCTTGGAGAAGCTGCCGCAGGTGTCCACCTGTAAAATATATTCCATAACTTTTTCCATATAGAGGAAACATCTCCTTGTGCGTTATACAGCTAAATTACTAAGTATTATGGATATTACATGTAAAATCCAAAAAAGAATACAAAGCTAACATAACGTAAAAATACCTTGCTTATGGGCTTTGCACGTATTCTAACATAACTTTTTTTATATATTAAAGCATAGATTTTAGTATTAGTCAAACGCCCCGCGCTTTAGTATAATAAAGTACAAAGTAAAATTGCTGCTGCAAAAAGCACAATACGACAATTGGAGGAAAATTAATGATTGACTTACGCAGTGATACCCTGACTATGCCAGATGAGGCGATGCTGCAAAGCATTATGAGTGCCAAATTAGGCGATGACGGTCGTGTCGGTGCCGACGGCAGGGGAGAGGACATGGCTATAAACGAGCTGGAGGATATGATGGCGGCGCTTGTGGGCATGGATGCAGGCCTTTTGTGTCCCACGGGCACTATGGGCAACACCTGCGGTGTGCTCAGCTGGTGCAAGGCGCAGGAGCCTGTGCTGGTGCACGAGCAGCAGCACTTGTTGCTAACCGAAAAGTTTTTGTTTGACGAGCAGTTTTGTCGTATGCAGCCTATTAAGTACAGCATGAACGCCAACATGACACCTGACGTGGAGCAGATTGATGCGCTTTTTGCCGAAAGCGGTGCCAAGCTGTTGTGCTTGGAGAATACGCACAACTTTTCGGGCGGATATGTGATCCCTGTTGCCGAAATGGCCAAGCTGCGTGCTGTGGCCGATAAGCATGGCGCTCGTATTCACATGGACGGTGCGCGCTTGTTCCATGCTGCTGCGTCCTTAGGCGTGCCTGCAAAGGAGATTACGCAATATGTGGATTCAGTGATGGTGTGCATCTCTAAGGGCATTGGAGCGCCTGTGGGGTCGGTACTGTGCAGCAGCAGAGAGCAAATTGCTAAGGCACGCGAAATCCGCAAGGTGTTAGGCGGCGGTATGCGTCAGGCAGGCGTCATTGCCGCACCGGGGATTTATGCATTGCAGCACAATATTGAGCGCATGGCAGACGATATCGCCAACGCCCGCCTTACAGCCTCGCTGCTTGCAGGCAAGCTGCAAAAGCTGACTATGCAAAAGGACGTGCAGAGCAATATTTTGGTGCTTGACGCAGCCAGCTGCGGCGTAAGCCCTGCAGAAATCTGCACTAGAGCTGAGGCGCTGGGCCTTTTGATCAAGCCGGTTTTGAAAACCTGCGTGCGCTTGGTGTATTACAAGGGTATTACCCACGAGGATGCGCACAAAGCGGCAGAAATTATCCTGCAGCTGGATGCGCAGCTGTGATTTGTAGGAGGGACGTATAAATGGTGTTGTTTGGTAAAAAAATAAGCTTGACTACGCAGATATTTATTGCCATGATTTTGGGTGCTGTCATGGGCCTAGCCTTTGGGCCTGCCATGAAGTCAGTGGGGTTCATAGGCACTATTTGGCTGAACTGCGTTAAGATGATTGTTATCCCCATGGTGCTTGTTACCATTATCACGGGTATTATTTCGCAAAAGAACCTCAGCTCACTGGGGCGCATAGCTGTAAGAATTATTTGCTACTACATCCTGACCACCTTGGTGGCTACAGTGGTGGGCCTTGTGGTTACAGGCGTGCTGCGTCCGGGTGAATTTGCCAACTTCACAGGCTTAGCCTCCAAGAAGGTGGTGGGGTCGGCAGATATCACCATCTCGCAGTTCTTCACTTCGATGTTTAGCACTAATATGTTCCAAACCTTCTCCAAGGGCAACATTGTGCAGACCTTGATTATCGCGGTGATGACTGGTGTCGCTATCATGAAGGTTACGAACGAGGAGTACAAGGAAACGCTCAAGAAGATGTTCAATGCCATCAACGCTATGGTGTTTTCACTCATCGGCATGGTTATGAAGGCTTCTCCCATCGGCGTTTTCTTTCTCATGGCTGATTCCTTTGCTAAATACGGCGCCAGCATTTTTACTAGCATGGCTAGCCTGGCAGGCGTATATTATCTGGCCTGCCTTATGCACGTGCTTGTTGTTTACGGTGGTGTGCTGTGGTTCAGCTGTGGCATCAACCCCCTGCGCTTTTTGCGCGATAGCGCGGAGCTGTGGATGTACACTATAACCACCTGCAGCAGCGTTGCCTCTATCCCCATCAACATCAAGGTTGCTAAAGAAAAGTTTAATGTGCCCGAGCGTATTTCCAGCTTCACCGTTCCCTTGGGCTCGCAGATGAACTATGACGGCAGTGTTATTTTATATGGCTGCGTTATCACCTTCATCAGCCAGGTTATTGGCGCGCCGCTGGATGTTCCCACTATGTTAAAAGTGGTAGTGCTGTCGGCTATTCTTTCAACTGGCGGCGGCGGCATCCCCGGCAGCGGCATTGTAAAGCTGTTCGTTATGGTTGAAGCCTTTGGCCTGCCTACAGAAATTGTGGGTATCATCGCAGCCTTCTACCACATTTTTGATATGGGTACAACCACCAACAACTGCTTGGGCGATTTAGCAGGCACAGTTTTTGTGTCGCACTTAGAAGAAAAGCACGAGCAGTCTGCCCAAGCTTAAATTTGTTCATCCCCTTTGTCCTCTCTTTGTGCCTTGTGCACGGGGGAGGATTTTTTTATGGAGCGTATGCTATAGCTGTAATTAGTAATACTTACACCATCAGCTAAAAGCATGTCATGTTTACCATACGTGGACTATGTGATATAATGTACTATATTAGCTGCCAACGCATTTTGTGGAAGATGACAATTGATGTGCGCTTGCATAAGTGCGGCAGTGTTTTTGATGAGTAAAAATGGTGGTGCTTTGCCATCGTTAGCAGGTGAAATATGAGGTTATGGAGTGTGCTTCTGGCGTTGTACTTGTGCATCACATCACAGGTGGCGGCCGCAGGAGTTAAGCTGGATGCGGTATATCCGTATAATTTAGATAAGCAGGAGACGCAGGTGGTGCATAACGGCAGCACTGTGCCCTTGTATATCAATATTACGTCCTTTGATATGCACAAGGAGCAGCAGGCGCATATTAAGGTGTTGCTGCCACTGGGGTTTACCGCCCAAGAGGGAAGCAGGTGGCAAATAGGCGAGGAAAACGGCCGCAGTGTGGCAATAGCCAACTGGCAGCTGCCAGCGGATTTCGGTCAAACCTTTGACCTTTTGTATATCAGGCCGAAGGGTGTTGCTGCAAGCGGTATGCAACAGCTGCTGGTGGAGGCTGTTGGCGATGGCTGGAGGGAGGAGCGCCCGCTTTCCTTTACGTACGATGCAGGAGCAGCCGCCTTAGAGGCTAAAGCACCACATAAAAAGCTTGATAACAAAAAATTTAATTGGTACATCCAAAGCGTTACTCTGCCTGTAGATAACCTTGGCAACAAGGACGATCGCGCGGCAGAGGGTGTGATTTATGTGCGTGATACTACGCTCGAAGGCTTTCGCAACCGCATGACGGGTGATGGTGCGACTAACTGGTCGGCGGTGTTTAACCACCCTGCGGCCTTTGTGCTTTTGGATATGCGTAATCCCCAGCGCGATGTGCGCTTGCTCAAATTTAAGGCACAGCTGGTGGATAAACAGACTGGGCAGGTGCAGCCAGGGCTGTGCACCGCGGGCAAGAACAACGACGACAGCGAGCACGGCTGGGCAGGCTCAACGGATAGCGCCAACGAGACCACGGCGTTGATTTCTCTGGACGGCAAAAAGACGCAGGCCTTTATCATTCCGCTATATGTGGATTACTTTACCGTGCTTGCAGGTGATTACAGTCTGCGCGTTACTGTCAGTGGTAACGGCCAGGAAAAGGTACAGGAGGTGCCGCTGACGATTGCCAAAAAGCACAACCTAGGACTCGTGGCGGTGGGCTTTTCCTTTGTCTGCCTGGTGGTGCTTGTGTGTTGCGCCAGCAGGCTCAAGCAGTGTATTTATAAGATTGGCGCACGTGGTGCTATTACGGTGGCCTTGTTTGCTGCGCTGGCCTTTGGCGGCATTACACTGCCCACCACATTGATAGGCGATTTGCTGCACGTCTTTCTGGGACCGTTTTCAGGACTGGTTACGGGTGTTTTGAGCGGTGTGCTGCAATATCTTTTGGTGGTGTCGCTATTGATATTGTTCCGTGCACCAGGTGTGCTTGCCTTGATGTATATTATCAAGTATCTTTTGACAGGCTTGATGTTCGGTCATTTTACGCCATTGGGACTATTGAGTGTGTGCGTAAACATTGTGGTTTTGGAATTTATTTTGTACGCCTGTGGCTTTTACCGCAAGCAGGTGCTTTCACCGCGTTATTTACTTTTGTTATCACTGCTTTTGGGAGTGGGAGATGCTATCATCACGTTGGTTAATTTAGAGCAGATGATGTTTTTCTACCGTTTGTATTATGCAGATTGGTATCTGGCACTGTATATGCTGGTCAACGGCTTGCTTTACAGCAGCATTGGCGCCTGGTTAGGTGCCAAGACAGGCAATAAGCTGCAACAGGTGATGGGGGAATAGTATGCTTAAAATAGAGAATTTGTGCTACCGCTACCCCTCAAGGCAGCAGGCAACGTTAAAAGGAATCAATTTACAGCTGGCAGATGGCGAAATGCTGCTTTTGGCAGGCCGCAGCGGCTGTGGCAAGAGCACGCTTATCAAGGCAGTCAGCGGTCTGTTGGGCAGCGAGGAGCGTGGTGAGCTAGGCGGCAAAATCGTTTTGCAGGGTCAGGATGTGACGCTGTGGGCTCCCGAAGCGATTGGTCAGCTGGTGGGGACGGTTTACCAGTCACCTGATGACCAGCTTTTTGCGATGACAGTAGCAGATGAGGTGGGCTTTGCCCTGGAAAACCAAGGCGTAAGTCAGGATATTATTGACCGCGAGGTTGCGGAAACGCTGGAGCTTGTGGGATTGGGCGGCCTGGGATCACAAAGCATCCACAAGCTCAGCGGCGGTCAGCGCCAGCGGCTGGCGTTAGCATCGATTTTGATTACGCGGCCTAAGCTGCTCGTTTTGGATGAACCAGTCAGCCAGATGAACCCGCAGGGCGTACAGAGCTTTATGCAGCTTTTACTGCGTTTGAATAAGGAGGCAGGCATTGCCATTTTGATGATAGAGCACCGCGTGAACGAGCTGTGCAAATATTTTTCACGGCTGGCAGTGATGCAGGAGGGTCAGATTATTTATGACGGCTCTATAGAGGCAGCCTGGAGTGCACTTACTGGCAGGCAGGATTTGGGCCTGCGTGAGCCGCAGACAGTAAAGCTGTGCAGGGCGCTGCAGCTTTCGCAGCTGACGATGTCAACGGAAAGAATCGTACAGCTGATTAAGCATGAATGTTGCGTGCATCCGCAAGCTAATATTATCATGACACCTAAACCGCAGCACGCGCCGCTATTGGCAGCGCAGGACCTGTGTTATACCTATCCTGGCAGTGGTGCGCCAACACTCAAAAATTTGTGCTTCGGCCTGCAGACAGGGCAGATTACAGCGCTTATGGGCTTTAACGGCGCAGGTAAAAGCACGCTGATGAACCTTTTAGGCGGTCTGGCGCAAACCAGGACAGGCAAAATCTGCCTTTTGGGACAGTCTATAGTCAAAAGCTTGGGGCAGATCGGTTACCTGCGGCAGGAGCCTGACCTGATGCTTTTGGCGGACACGGTGCGCGAGGAGCTGTGCTGGAAGAACACCGCCTTGACGCAGGAGGCGCTTGGGCAGCTATTGGCGCAGCTCAACCTGACGGAATATGCTGAGGATTTTCCTCTGGCATTGAGCAAGGGGCAGCGTCTGCGTGTAGTTTTGGGCGCGATGCTGGCAAAAAAGCCGTCACTTTTGCTTCTAGACGAGCCTACTACGGGACAGGATGAGCAGAGTCTGGGAGAGATTCGTCGCCTGCTTATGGACTATAGGGAGCAGGGTGGCAGTATTTTTATTTGTACCCATGATGTGGAGCTGGCAGCTCAGGTGGCTGACAGGGTGATAGTGCTACGTAGTGGTGAGATTATTGCTGATGATGCAGCGCATGCCGTTTTAGCTGACCGCCAGCTTTTGGCTGATGGCGGTCTTACGGCTTCAGCGCTTTTAGATATTTGCAGGCAGGTGGGCATTCCTCCCTGCGTCACGGTGGAGGAGGTGTTGCGCTATGTCGATGCGGCAGCTGTGGGAAGGAACTGATGCAGCTACCTGGGCGCAGCGGCTGAACGGGCGCACCAAGCTTTTGTTTCTCTTTCTTTTTGCTATTTTGATGATCACGGTGGATAACCCGCGCACACTGTTTGCGCTGTTTACGGCAACGTTGCTTTTGCACATTGCGGCACGCACATCCGTCTACAAGTGGAAGGTGCTGGCAGTGCTTTTGCTTTTGGGCCTGTGGGGATCAATGTTCAGCCAGGCACTGTTTTTTGCTCAGACTCCCAGAACGCCGCTTTTTGTCGTCATTTCGCCAGAAGCGCCCTTTTTAGGACAACTGACAGGCGGACTTTACATCTACCGCGAGGGTATTTTGTATGGCGCAGTGCAGGGACTGCGCAGTGCAGCCATGCTTTCACTGGGGCTTTTGGTATGCTGGACGAGCGACCCCAGACAGCTTTTGCAGGCTCTGCTCGCCTGGCGTCTGCCGCCGCAGCTAGCCTTTATGCTGGTGACGGCCATCCGCTTTTTGCCAGTGCTGGCCGCCGAAACAGGCGAGGTCATTACGGCCCTGCAGCTGCGCAGTGACAGCCAGGGCGGACGCACCGCAGTACTGCGGCATCTGCCGTATATCGCCAAGCCTCTCCTCGCACGCTGCCTGCGCAGAGCCCAGACGCTGGCGCTTTCGGTTGTCAGCCGTGGTTTCTTTTTGGCGCAGGGCGCTACTCGTGCGCAAAAGTGGCTGTCAGGCGAAAGACTTAGCTGCCTGCTGCTCTTTTTGTTGGTGCTGGCCGTGGTCACGAGTAAGCTTATCTATATTTTATCGGAGCAGGGGTTGTATTTTGGCGTTTTCCGCCAGGTTTATGATTGGACGGTGCTGTATTTATGAGTAAGCTAAAGGGCTGGATAGCCATTGTTTTACTGGCACTGTCATGGTGCGCACTGTATTGGATAACGGGCAGCCGCACTCCATGGAACCACTTTACTGCTACAGACGGGGCAGGCGTAAGCGTGTACTTAGGCGATATACCGACGCAAAATTACGACCGCATGGGCTTTACTAAGGCCGTTGTGCGCTACGCCCCCAGCGAACAGGGCTGGGTAGTTGGTACGGAGCGGGGCGAGCTGTTTTTGTTTGATAACGAGGGCAGACAAAGATGGAAGCGGTCGCTGGGGATAGGTAAGCTGGTTTCGCTCTGCCTGACACCTGACGGCTCCCTGGCTGTAGTGGGTGAGCAGAGTGCTGAGGGCAATCTTTACGCTGTGGACGTACATACAGGCGACATCCGCTGGCAGTATAAGGCTGCAGATTTTGTTGGTGCTGATGCGTCACAGCGTTCGTATCCGTCCATTGTACACATCGTCACGGATAAGGAGAGTAATATTTACGCTAACGCCTACCGCTTTTTGATGCGTGCAGATGGCAGCCGCGGCTACAACGGCAGGATGCTGGCTGTGAGCGCAGGCGGCAAGCTCTTGTGGCAGTTTCCTAAGGATGAGGTAATAGACAGCTGGATCAATTGGTGTGACGCTAATGACGCCAACGGCAGGGTGGTGCTTTCTACATCGGCCTACGACTTCCGCGAGGAGATGCGTTACAAGGACACCATGTACTTTGTGGATAAAACTAGCGGTGAGCTGCTCAATTCTACCTTTGTCGCACCTGTGCCGCCATTTGATAACACCGTCATGCGCGGCAGCCCCAATTTTTCGGCCGACGGTAAATATTTGGCAGCAGCAACCAGCGATGGACGCGGCTTTTTGTTTGATGCGCAGGGAACTCCCCTGTGGTCGCGGGTTATTTCTAAGCCTACGCAGGTTGATGGCGCCTACATCAACGCCAGCGGCCGTGACGGCTTCGTGACGCCTTATGGCGTGCTTTTTACCACCATCAACACCTTTAACCGCGAAAACTGGCAGCTGCCCACGCCCGTGGAGCACCCCAGCAACAACAGCATCTTTGCTTTTAACACAGATGGCACATTCCGCTACCAATTTATGGCTGACGGTACGATGGAGGAAATCGCCTTCGCACAAAATTTGGCTGCCTGCGCGGTGGGGCGCAACGTGCGTACGCACAACTACAAGGCGCACGGAGCACTGGTGCTGAACCTAAAAACCGGCAAAAAGCAGCAGTTCTTCCCTACGGAGGGTCCCTGCCAGGCAATTGGCATTTCGCCTGACGGCAGGCTGGTTGCCGGTGTAGAGGCACCGGCATTGACGCCACAGGGTAAGATTATGGGTGCCTATAGGCTACACATCTGGAAGCTGGAGGAAAAAACTGATGCATAAATATCTTCATTACTATAAACCGTATAAATGGATTTTGCTTGGTATAATGCTGGGCTCGTGCCTGGCGGCGCTGCTTGACTTGGTGTTTCCGTATATGGTAAAGCATTTGCTGAGCGTTGAAATCCCGGCAAAGAACATCGCCACGCTTTTTGATTGGGCGGCACTATTGCTTGGTTTGTACCTGGTGAATTTTGCTTTGCTTTTTGCTATTAATTATTACGGACATCTTATGAGCGTGGGGATTGAGAATGATATGCGGCGTGATTTGTTTGCGCAAATAGAACGAATGTCATTCCGTTTTTTTGACAACGCCCGTACGGGGCAGCTGCTTTCACGCATCACAAGCGATATTGTGGAAATCAGTGAGCTCACCTTCCGTGGTCCCAATGACCTTTTGGTCTGCAGTATAAGCATGGTGGGTACAATGGCGATGATGCTTTACATGAATCCCTATTTGGGCGCGCTCATCAGCCTGCTTTTGCTGGGAAAGACCATCCATACGGTTTTTATTAACCGTAAGATGAAGCGTGCCTTCCGCCGCAGCCGCGAAAAATCAGGCGAGGTTTCGGCGCAGGCAGAGGAGGCGCTTAGCGGTATACGCCTGGTCAAGGCCTTTGCTAATGAAGAGCTAGAGCTGTCGCGCTTTATGGCCAAAAGCAATGAACTTTACAGAGTGCGCAAGGAATCATTCGGCATTTTGTCCTATTTTTCGGGCAGCATCAACTTTTTCACCAATGCTACCAATCTCGCCGTGCTGGCCTGCGGTGGTTGGATGATTGCTAGGGACATGCTGGATTTCAGTGATTTTGTCGCCTTTTTGCTATATGTCAATTTATTTATGAAGCCGATTTTGCGTCTTACGGTTTTTACCGAAATGTATCAGCGCGGTATGGCAGGTTTCAACCGCTTTAGCGAAATGATGCAGCATGAGGTAGAAATTACGGATGCCGCAGACGCTATTAACAGTGGTAAAATCACAGGACGCATTACCTTTGACAACGTCACCTTCGGCTATTTGGCAGATAAGCCCGTGTTAAAAAACTTTTCCCTGGACATCGCTCCAGGTGAAAGAGTGGCCTTTGTAGGGGCGACGGGAGCAGGCAAAACTACGCTAGCCAGCCTGCTACTGCGCTTTTACGAGCCAGACGGCGGCAGGATTTTGCTAGATGGGGTGGACATTAACAGCTACAGCCAAAGCTTTTTGCGTAAAAATATCGGCCTTGTGCAGCAGGATGTCTTCCTTTTTAGTGACAGTGTAAGCTTTAATATCTCCTATGGCAGAGTAAACGCAACGGACGCTGAGGTACACGGGGCTGCAAAGCTGGCAGCAGCCGACAGCTTTATTGAGGAATTACCAAAAGGCTATGCCACACGTGTGGGTGAGCGCGGCGTAAAGCTGAGCGGCGGGCAAAAGCAGCGCATTGCCATCGCGCGGGCTTTTTTGAAAAACCCGCCTGTGATGGTGCTGGACGAGGCAACCTCGGCGTTAGATACGCGCACCGAAAAGCAAATCCAAAGGTCGCTGGACAAGCTGGCTGAAAGCCGTACCACGCTTATCATTGCGCACCGCCTGTCCACAATCATCAACGCAGACAGGATAGTTGTACTGCATGACGGCGAAATTGCTGAAATCGGCACGCATCAACAGCTGATGGCGCAAAACGGCATCTATAAACGACTCTATGAACTAGACGAAGAAGATTAAAATAAGCCTCCTTAGATGCTTGGTGCCTGTGGAGGCTTGCATTTATACAAAAATTTTAGGATAGCCAATATATGGCTATCCTATTTTTTATACTATAGATAAGCTAAGGTTAAGCTGCTTGTACTAAGATCAAAGACTACGCACCTTTTTTTACATGCAGCAAGACTGCAAATACAGTAAGCTATAGATGAGAAGCTTTAAAAGGAGTGAAGTGTGTATGTATGGAAGTAAGTATATTAAAATGGGACAAAAAATCCGTTATTACCGCCTGTCGCTTGAGCTTGGACAAGGCGTGCTGGCAGAACAGATTGGTATTACTCCACAATATTTGAGCAAAATAGAACATGGCAGCGCACATCCGTCTATGGATTTGGTGTTCCGTATCGCCGACGAGCTACAGGTACAGGCAGCACAGCTTTTAGAAGTCTCATGAAATTGCTGCCCAAGGCATGGCTTTTTCCTCCCGATTGTGGTACAATACCGTTGGTGCAGTGCGAGCTGCACCAGCTGCCTTTCCGATGGCAGTATACAGCGTGACTGTCAGATGACAGCATACATGTAAGGAGGAAAATTTAAAATGAGTAAGCAAAATGTCGTGTTTCAGTTTATTGGCAGGGTGAGTGGATTTCTGTCCAAATATATTGCGGTTGTAATATTGTTTACGTCCGCAATCGCCTTTACCAGACCGCAAAGCTTTATGTGGATTCCGCAGTACACTGCAATCTTCCTAGGTACGGCAATGTTTGGCATGGGCCTGACTATTAAACGCGAGGACTTTCAGATCGTCTTTTCGCGGCCTAAGGAGGTAATTGCTGGTTGCGTGCTGCAATACACAATTATGCCATTAGCTGCTTATTTTTTAGCGGTTGTAATGAATCTGGACACAGATATAGCTTTGGGTGTTATTTTGGTTGGCTGTTGCCCTGGTGGCACTGCCAGCAACGTTATTGCCTATATTGCTAAGGGTGACGTTCCTCTTTCTGTAGGCATGACGATAGCTTCAACCCTGCTGGCGCCTGTTGTGACACCGCTTTTGGTATATGCTCTGGCTGGCTCTTGGGTAGAGGTCAGCTTTATGGCTATGGTCCTTTCGGTGGTGAAGATTGTACTACTACCTGTCATCGCCGGCATCATCCTCAATAGCCTGTTCCATGATACCATTGTTAAGCTGGGCGCAATTTTGCCACTGGTATCCGTCATTGCCATTGTAACTATTATTGACGGTATTGTGGCTGTAAACGCTGCTAAGCTCATGAGCTGCGGACTAATCGTCCTGCTGGCGGTCGTTTTGCATAATGGCATCGGTATGGGACTGGGACTGGCGATGGCACGCTTGATGAAGGTATCCTACGCCAAGGAAACCTCTATCGCCATCGAGGTGGCCATGCAAAACAGTGGTTTGGCACTGGCATTGGCAAGCGCTAACTTTGCTGCTAATCCGTTAGCAACTCTGCCAGGTGCCATCTTCAGCGTATGGCATAACGTTTCGGGATCCATATTTGCCAGCTGCCGCATTAAAGAGGTAGAAAAACAGGAACGCATTAAGCTAGCTGAACAAGTAATTGTAAGTAAATAAAAATGCTAAGGCACTACTGCGAAAACAGTAGTGCCTTAATTTTTTGCTGAGCATCCCTCTGCATCCTGGCAGTTGCTAGGAGCTAGGGAGCTTACGGCAAATATATTTAATTTTTTTTATCCATAGCAAAGAGCGTATCTATAGGCTGCTGTGGCATCTGCTTGATGGGGGTGGAGCTACTACAGAAGCCTGGCATTTCTTCACGCGTTAGCTCAATGCGTCCGTATTTGCGTTCATAATCTTCAATAACCCATTTAAGAATTTGTTCGATTTCCTTATTTATTGAACGTCCATTTATTTTTGCCAAATGCTTCATCTTGTTCATGATGATGGGATGAACGCGCAGAGTAAAACGAGCTTCTTCCATTTATTTTCCCTCCAAGGCAGTTACTTTAATTCTATTATATGTATAACAATAGTTTTTTGCAAGAGCAGAGATATATGGAAGCAGTTTTTTAGCAACGGCTAACTCTTTTGCAAGAATTTCAAGAATTACCCTAGAAAGTATGCTATAATTAATGCATAGTGTAAATTTTAGGAGGTTAGCATGAATTTAGTGATTAACGCCGTTTGTCACGGCTTTAAGGTTTTACAAACACAGTTTGTGGAAGAAATAAACTCCCAGGCCTATATTATGGAGCATGTGCAAAGTGGCGCACGACTTTTTTATCTTGCCAATGATGATGATAATAAGGTATTTTCTATTTCCTTCAGGACGCCGCCAGCAGATGATAGCGGCGTTGCGCATATTTTGGAGCATTCCTCTCTCTGCGGTTCGCGTAAATATCATCTAAAGGAGCCCTTTGTCGATTTAGTCAAGGGCTCGCTAAATACATTTTTGAACGCTATGACTTATCCTGATAAAACTATGTATCCTGTTGCCAGCCGCAACGATAAGGATTTCCATAATCTGATGGATGTATATCTGGATGCAGTGTTTTATCCTTTGATTTATGAAAACAAGTACACCCTGCGCCAGGAGGGCTGGCACTATAATATAGACAGTCTTGAGGGCGAGCTTAGCTATAACGGTGTAGTGTACAACGAAATGAAGGGCGTTTATTCTTCTGCTGACGCCTATTTGGAAAACGAGGGCATGAAGGCGCTCTTCCCGGATAACTGCTATCGCTTTGAATCCGGCGGCTATCCTGATGCCATCCCGCAGCTGACGCAGGAAAAATTTGAGCAGTTCCACAAAACGTACTACAGTCCCGAAAATTCCTATATTTACCTTTATGGTGATATGAATATCGAAGCGACACTGGCGTATTTGGACGGTGAATATTTGAGCCACTTTAGCAAAACAGGCATGGTGGATTCGCAAATCACGCCGCAGGCACCGCTTGCGCGTACTGCTGAGGTCGAAGCCTTTTACCCTGTGGGCGCGGACGAGGACTGCTCTGGTAAAACCTATCACGAGCTTTCTATCGTAACAGCCAAGGCTACTGATATCCAAACAGTTACAGCCTTGGGTCTCTTAAAAAGTGTGCTTTTGGATGGAGAGTCCTCACCGCTGCGCCGTGCGCTTTTGGCGGCTGGCGTAGGCCAGACAATTAGTGGCAGCTTTGTGCCGAGCATGCTGCAGCCAGTATTTTCTATCCGCGCCAGCGGCAGCGAAAAGAACCAGCGCGACAAGTTTGTTAGCGTGATTTACAAAACCCTGCAGGATATCACCATCAACGGCTTAGATAAAAAGCTGCTTGAGGCAAATCTCAATTCCCTTGAGTTTAAGCTGCGCGAGTCTGATTTCGGCGGCTATCCTAAAGGCTTGATTATTGGCATCAGCATTATGGACAGCTGGCTGTACGGCGGCAATCCTATTAACAGCATCAGCTACAACAAGTACCTTCAGGCATTGCGTGCAGGTATCAATAGCAATTATTTTGAAAGCCTCATTGAAAATTATCTTTTGGATAATACACACAAGGCTATTGTTACCCTGCTGCCGCAGCCAGGCAAGGAGGAGTCTGACCAGGCTGCTGCTGCCGAAAAAATGCGTGAGCTAAGGACAGGCATGAGCAAGGAGCAGTTGCAGCAATATATTGATGAATGTGCCGAGCTGCACCGCTTGCAGGCAGAGCCTGACAGTGAGGAGGCACGCGCGTCCATACCTGTGCTCAAGCGTAGTGACATCCGTCAAACAGTGGAGCAGATTGAAGCGCAGGAGGAAGCAGTAGGGGAGAGCAGGCTGCTGTACCTGCCGCGCAAGACTAATAAGATTGCCTATACCAGTTTCTATTTTGATATTACTGATATCCCGTCCGAGCAGCTGCCGCTGTGCTATCTGCTGACGGATATACTGGGTAAATTTGATACCAAACGCTACAGCTACCAGGAGCTGTCTACCAACGCTATTATGTACACAGGTGGCGTTTCCTTTAATGTGCGCGCCTATACCGAGGCCGAAAGCACCGAGCAATACAAAATTTATTTTGCTGTCAAGGGTAAGTGCCTGGTAGATAATCTGCCGCACATGCTGGATTTGCTGCAGGCGATTGGCACCGAAAGCAAGCTAGACAGCCTGGAGCGTTTGCAGGAGCTGGTTGCCGAGCTCAAGACAGATTGGGATGATAACTTCTTCAACCGTGGGCAGACTGTGGCTATTACCAGACTGTATTCTTACTGTTCATCTGGCGCACGTGTCAACGAGCAGGATGAATTTACCTATTACCAGTTCCTTAAGCAGCTTGTAGAAAATTTTGCCAGCGAAGCACCTGGCGTATTGGCGCAGCTGCAGGCGCTCATCAGCCGCTTCTTTGAGCAGAGCCGCTATGTTTTGACCTACAGCTGTGATATGCAGGACAAGGAAAGCGTAAGAACGCAATGCCTGGACTTCATCAGCAAGCTGCCCAAAGCAAAAATAGGCGATACGCCGCAGCTGCTGCCTGTGCCTGCAACCAACGAGGCTATTACTACTGCAGGTAAGGTGCAATACGTTGCTGCAGGCGGTAGCTTTGGTAAGTACGGGCACAAATACGTGGGCGCCATGGCTGTATTAGAAACCATCCTGCGTTATGAATACCTGTGGACCAAAATCCGCATTCAGGGCGGTGCCTACGGAGCTACGGCGCGCTTTGAACTTAACGGCGTGGGTGTTTTTGCCTCCTACCGCGACCCGCAGCTGGAAAAATCCCTGCAGGCCTATAAGGATTTGGCAGCTTGGCTACGGACAGTAGAGTTTCCGGAGCGTGAGCTAAATAAGTACGTTATCGGCACCATCAGCGGCATGGATACGCCGTTAACCAACAGCATGCGTGTAGACAAGGTAGCAGCACAATACCTTAAGCACGTGCCGCAGGAGCTACGCCAGCGCATCCGCAACGAGGTTTTAAATGTCACCAACGAGGATTTGCAAAGACTGGGGCAGGTAGTAGAGGACATGCTCAGCGACGGCCTCATCTGCGTAGTTGGCGGCAAGCAGCCAATTGAAGCAAACAAAGAACTGTTCAACACCGTGATTAGTGCGTAATACACACATAGATGCAAAAATCCCCCTCGACGAGGGGGATTTTTTGTCACTGCTATTCAAGCTCGCCCTGTTGAGCTTGTTTTACTAGCGTTTGATAGGCGTTAAGTACGGTGCTATTAAAGCAGGTGAGTATGATATTCATGCCATAGCCAGGGTTGGCGTTGAGCCATTGGGTGCAGGTGAGCAGGGCAATGCGAGCCGCTTCATCTACAGGGTAGCCATAAGCTCCGGTGGAGATTGCTGGAAAGGCAATGCTGTGCAAATGGTGCCTGCGCGCCAGGTCCAGGCTGTTTTTGTAGCAGCTGGCAAGCTCTAAGCGCTGCTCTGTTTTGCCAGCGTAAATTGGTCCGACGGTGTGAATAACGTAGCTTGCAGACAGCTTATAGCCAAAGGTAATCTTTGCTTCACCTGTAGCGCAGCCGTGCAAATCGCGGCATTCTTCCAAAAGCTGTGGCCCAGCAGCCCTGTGAATGGCTCCATCTACGCCACCGCCACCCAAAAGCGTACTATTAGCAGCATTTACTATAGCATCACAATCCAGCTCGGTAATATCGCCGCGCCAAACGGAGATAGCATTCTTTTGCGCGTTCTTTTGTGCATCCTTTAGCAATTCGCCAATCATCAGTTTTTGCACATTGAAAGGAGCAGGTGAAGTAGGATTGAAGATAATTCCTGCAATATCATCCATTTCCATAATCGCCTCAAAGTAATTGACTAGCGGGCGTTCTATAATTGGGTAGTCATTATTTTTAGCATGAGTTTCTTCGCTGCTAAAGGCAGTTACATATACCAGGCCGCTATCGGTCGTCTGCGTTAGTAGCTGCAAAGGTGCTTCAGGCATTTCGTCGGAAACGAAGGCAGGAATCAGCACCTTGCCACCTTCCTGTAATATGATGCTTATAGCGTGCAAAAGCTTTACTAAATTAGCTTCGCTTTGCTCAGCTGCGAAAAAAGCTTGGGCATTAGCAATTATATCAGTTGTAGGGTGAAGCATGTCTTTCATCTCCTTTATACTGTTTACGTATCATACTCTAAGTATATAGCAAAAAAAGCAGCTCGTAAAGAACTGCTTTGGATTTTTTGACACGATTGTGACATCATTTTACAGGCATTTTACAATCAATATTTTTAAAGCATGCGGAATACAGAAATTACCTTGCCTAATACCTGGATGTTGTCAGAGCCGACAATGGGCTGATACTTGTCGTTTTCCGGCTGCAGACGTACACTGCGCAGCTCACGGAAGTAACGTTTAACAGTAGTTTCCTCGCCATCAATCAAAGCCACAACAATATCACCATTATTAGCAAAGTTCTGCTTACGTGCAATGATGTAGTCGTGATCAAGAATGCCGGCATTAATCATGCTGTCGCCACAAACAGAGAGCATAAAAACATCGTCATCACAGCCAATCAAATCACGAGGGATAGGATAAGTTTCTTCAATATTTTCTACCGCAAGAATAGGTACACCTGCAGTAACCTTCCCAACCAGCGGCACAGGAACAAGCAGCTTGTTTCTCCAAGCATCACTTTCGCTCATTAGCTCTAAGGCACGCGGCTTGGCGGCATCACGCTGAATAAAACCATATTCTTGTAATTTTTTCAGATGGTTGTGGACGCTGGCACTAGAAGATAAGCCTACGGCAGCACCAATTTCGCGTACTGCAGGCGGATAACCTTTATGGTTGATAAACGTACGAACAAATTTTAAAATATTACGCTGGCGCTCTGACAGCATATCCTCTGTGTAATTGCCGTCAAAATCAGGGGGGAGTGCTTTTCTTCTTCCCATGATAGACCCTCCAATCATGTGTTTATAGTATCACTTTGGTACAATTATAACAGATAAAACAAATTTCGTCAAACATTAGTGCGGAAAACTTATAGTCGTAAGAATACCTTCTCTTTGGCGGGAAATAAGCAAAATAATAATTTACGTCCGATAATGTATATTATGTTAAATTTTGCCGCTTTCTGACGAAGGTATTTTACAAGATGCATTACAATATATGCACTAATCAAAACTGCCAGGAATCAACCTGTTTTTTTAGCGCTTCGTCAACTGGTTTAGCATCCTTTTGGATAAAAAGCAAGGCACCTGCCATATTTTGCTGGCAGCCAAGCTTAATCTGGCTATTATAGTTGTAATGCTTCAACAACATAAAATCGGTATCAATAACAATATTAGCTTTTTCACGCGTGAAGTCGTAGCAAGTGCTGTAGTTTTTGAGTGTGAAGTCTTCATTATTGAAGCCTTTAAGGCGATCCAAGCTTCCATCGACAAAGCTTTCGAAGGCTAGCCTGTTGCTTACAGGTGTTGCCAACAATTCCTTCAGATCGCCATCATTGATGTTATCAACGCTGAAGGTAATAAGCAGGCTGTTCCAACATTGCAGGCTCTTGTCCATCTGCTCCCAATAAGCATCCATGAGCTTCGTTGCCTGGCCAGGCTCGTCACTACTGGTGGCAAAGCCTGCATAAAGATTATCGAAGCTCAAATTAGCCGCAATTTGTTCCATTTCCGTCATAGAACCAGCAACAGTAATATGCATGGTAGCAGTATTTTCAAAGTTAATGCTGGTCTGGCCATAGAACCAATCCTCTGGCAGATTAAAGGTTTTGCCATTGACGCTATCAGTAAAACTTAACTGCTTGGGCGTACTGACAGGCACAATAGGCTTGAAGCCTTTGAGCAGCTTACTGTGCGACTTGGCAAAGCGCTGTAATATTTCTTGTGGCACACTGCTTGCAGGTACATTTTCAATCTGCATAGCCTTTTCCACTGCTTCCTTGATGCTTGCAGCCGTATCCTTTTCCCTGGCTTCTACATCAACATCAGCAAAAATATTGTCATCAGCTTCATCGTCTATAGCAGTATCTTCTACCTTTTCATCTTTTTTATGTGAGTATAATTCATGATCACTGCTTACCGTGGTCAGCATATACAGCCTGTCGTGGGCCGAAAGCAAAGTTGTGTCAATGTTAATAAGCATTTCGCCACCCTGCTTATACAAATAAGAAATGGTCATGACCTTTTGCTTACCGATTTTTTGTAGCCTGATAATAGGTACAAGCTCAGCCACCTTTTCCTTTAATACCTGGCTGACAATAGTTACGTTGCCGTTGTGGTCATAGGCTGCATATTTATCCAAGTCTAACAGCGGTGTTGGCACCGTCTTCAAGCTCAGCTCAGAGCGCTCCAAAACAGCTAGCTTATCCCACTCAGCGTCAAAATATGCAGTAGAAAAGTCTGCACCTAAAATCTGCGTCATGTCATCTGCGGTATAGTAATTAACAATGTTGGCAGCCGTTTTCTGAACAGATTCCTCCTTGGCGATATCCTTACTGTTCATTTCAGTATAGGCATAGGCCTTTTTACTTTCAAGCTTATAAAAGGGCTTGCCATCCTTAACGCTGTAGCCGGCGTAGCTGTTTTCGTAGGCATAGGCAGTACCTGCACATAACACTAGCACTACGGCCAATGCGGCACACTTTTTCATTACTTCACGCTCCTTTGCTAGCTTGCTGTTTATTTGTTATAAACGATGTCTACCATAACGCCGCTTTCCAGGTTGCAGGCATTAGCTTCGTCTGTATCAATATGCACTTCGTCTGCATGCTTGCTGCCAGCACGCACCAGCACGTTGTGCAACGTCAGCGCACGCTCCCCCTGCGTTTGGATGTCTACTATATCACCATCCTTGAGACCGTACTTGGCAGCGGTTTCGGGGTACAGATGCACGTGGCGGGCAGCGATGATAATGCCCTCCTTTAATTCCAGCTCTCCGGCAGGACCAACAAGCTTAGCACCTGCAGAGCCTGCAATATCGCCACTGTTGCGGATGGGAGCATCGAGTCCTACCTTACGCGCATCCGTTAGCGAGAGCTCTATCTGTGTTTCCGGGCGCAATGGGCCGATAATGCGCAGCTTCATGGAAGCCTTGGAAGTCACCATAGTGATTTGTTCCTCACTAGCAAACTGTCCAGGCTGGCCAATGGCCTTTTTTACGTGCAGCTCACTGTTTGCTCCGAATAATATATCCATATGCTCGCGACACAAATGTGCGTGGCGAGCGCTAACGCCTAAAACGATGGGAAATTGCATTGTAGGTCACCTCGTTGAATTTATTTTTGCTTATACAAGTATTATAGCTTGAATTATAGCTATTGTCATTAGTTTTCGAAATTTTTTTCATATATAGAGCGCAGGTAGAGCAATCCTTTAGAAAAATGCTGCTGGACAAAAAATTGTAAATAGCATATACTAGAGGCTATCATGTAAATAAGGAAGTAATATAATGAATGGTAAGGAATATTTAACAACATTGCAGCAGCGCCTGCAGCATTATTATGATAACAAGCCTTTGCCCGCCTCGCCTGCCTTTGTGCTGGCTGCAGAGCTCAACGCTGCTGATGAGGGCTATTTTGTTGTGCCCAGTTTAAAGACCTATAGCGTGCAGCACAATGAGTACGTTTATGCCGCCAGCTTTAAGCAACCCTTAACGGCAGAGCTTGCTGCCCCATATTTACAGTTCACAAAAAAAGCTATAGATGCGCTCCAAACCACCACTGAGCACATGAGCTCGGTCTTTACGCTCGTCCTTATCTGTGAGAATGGCATAGATAGTGAAGCATTAGCACAGCTTATCCGCACCAGGCAGCACAAGGATTACTGCTTTACACTCAAGGGCTGGGCTGATCTTGCGCTTTACCTAATTGACATTCCTGCACAAAAGCTGTACTTTAATAAGGCAGGTGAAAATAATAAAAAGCTTTTTTCTGTCACATAATTGTTACAATACCGTCACAGCTTGAGCTTTAATTATTCCTTACATATATATAAGTAATTACCAGCTGTTAAGCATTTATACGTTGTGTATAAAACTTAACAGCTTTTTTAGTTTTGTAATTAAAGCAACTATTTTGTAACAATTTATTGACAACTGCATTTATTGTGTTATACTATTTCTATGTTGCACACGATATATATAGTGCACTGGACTTTATTGTTTTCTGATTTATTTATTTTGCAATGCTGCAAAAGGGAAAGAAAGGATGTTGTTTATGAGTGGTTTATTACTGTTAGTAGGCTCAATGATTATTTTTTTCATTGCCTACGTAACCTATGGTTCCTGGCTGTGTAAAAAATGGGGTATCGATCCAAATCGTAAGACTCCGGCAGAACGCTTACGCGATAACGTTGACTATATGCCAACCAAGCCTGCTGTTTTAATGGGTCACCATTTCTCCTCTATCGCTGGCGCAGGTCCTATTGTTGGCCCCATCACTGCTGCTGTATTTGGCTGGGTCCCTGTAATGCTGTGGATTTTGATTGGTAGCATTTTCTTTGGTGGCGTTCATGACTTTGGCGCCTTGTATGCTTCCATTCGTTTTGATGGTAAAACTATTGGTCAGATTATTGATGCAACCTTAGGCAAGAGCGGTAAGTTTCTCTTCTCTATCTTTGCTTACGTAACCCTGCTAGTTGTAATTGCTGCCTTTGCCAATATTGTTGCCGCAACCTTTGTTGCCAGCCCGGAATCTGCAACTGCTTCCCTGTTGTTCATTGCCTTGGCTATCATCTTTGGTCTTGCAGTTTATCGCTGCGGCGTAAAATTAAGCGTTGGTACTGTTTTTGGCGTTATCCTGCTGGTAGCTGCTATTGCAGTTGGTAACATGTATCCCCTGCATTTATCCAAAAATGTCTGGGTATGCATCCTGATGGTTTATATTTTTATCGCTTCTATTGCTCCTGTATGGATTTTACTGCAGCCGCGCGATTATTTGAACTCCTTCCTGCTGTATGCCTGCATCGCCTTTGCTCTCGTAGGTATTGCTATTTATCAGCCTACAATGCAGCTGCCTGCCTTCACCGCCTTTGACCCGTCCAAGCACGGCACCAACCCCATGTTTCCCATGCTGTTTGTAACCGTTGCCTGCGGTGCTATCAGCGGTTTCCATTCTCTGGTATCTTCGGGCACCACATCTAAGCAGTTGGATAGCGAAGGTAATGCTAAGCTTGTCGGTTATGGTTCTATGCTGCTTGAAGGCGTTTTGGCAGTAGTTGCTGTAGTCGCAGTCGGCTATGTTGGCGGCGATAAGCTCACCAGCCTGCTCAAGGCTGGCGGCCCTGTTAACGTTTTCGCTGATGGTGTCGGCACCTTCATGACCAAGCTGGGCTTCTCCTTTGGTGTTGCCAAGGGCTTTGTTGCCCTCACGATTTCGGCTTTTGCTATGACAACCCTTGATACTGCAACCCGTCTTGGCCGCTTTATTTTCCAAGAGCTGTTCAGCAAGGTAAACCCCGAAACAGGCAAGCTGGAGGGTGGTATTTTAACCAATGCCTATGTTGCTACATTAATTACTGTAGTTCTCTCCGGTTATATGTCCCTAGGCTCCTACCTCACCATCTGGCCGATTTTCGGTGCAGCGAACCAGCTGCTTGCTGCCCTCTCACTCCTGGCTGTTGGCGTATGGCTCAAGAGCGTCGGCAAGAGCAACCTGATGGTTATTATCCCGATGATTTTCATGTTCTGCGTAACATTGGTTGCTTTAGCACAGATTATCTTCGCTAATATGGCAAAGCATATCATCACTGCTGGCTTGGGCACTGTCCTCTTTATCCTGGCCATTGCCCTCTTTATCGAAGCTAGAAAATCTCTCTTTGGCAAAACCTCTGAATAACATAATGTGGTAACAAAATTAACCCCGGCTGGATAACTTCCAACCGGGGTTTTCTTTATTAATGCTTATTAAAGCTTAGTGATGGTTTTCTTTTTCAGCTCATCAAAGATAGCTGGGTTAAGCACGTGGATGTAGGTACCCTTCATGCCCAAGGATTTAGTTTCGATTAAGCCAGCGCTTTCAAACTTGCGCAAAGCATTAACGATTACAGAACGAGTAATCCCCACTCTGTCGGCAACCTTGGAAGCAACCAAAAGGCCTTCGTTACTGTTAAGCTCTGCCATGATATTGGCAATAGCTTCAAGCTCCGAGAAGGAAAGGGTTGAGAAAGCAACCTGAACCATGGCCTTGCGACGTGCTTCTTCAGCAACTAAGGCTTCGCGGTCATGCAGGATCTCTACGCCCAAAACAGTAGCGGCATATTCTGCCAAAAGCAAATCCTCATCGTCAAAATCAGCGTCATATTTAGCTACAATCAAAGTACCGAGACGTTCGCCATTGCCATAAATAGGAACAACGGTGGTCATTTTGCCTTTGAAAATACATTTTGTATCAGCGACAAAGGAACAATTCTGGTTTTGATGCGGAATATTCGGCAAGGTTTCCTTAACACCCATGATAAAATTGAGGTAGTCCTCTGGGAAGCGCATCGGGTCAAGTACCTGCTCTCGCATAATGTCACATTCAAACTCATGAATGAGCGCATAACCCTTTACTCCGCCCTTGCGGCCAACAATATAAGTATTAGCTTCAATTACGTCACGCAAGAGCTGGGCAATGGCATTAAATTCTACCTTATCACCCTTTTGCAGTAGCTTATTAATTTTTCTTGTTTTTTCTAATAATGTCATGCTATACCCCTCCTGTATATTTTTATAAAGAACTATGCCCGTGGGTGGTTCTTTTTATAAACTGCAGCCACGCGTTCTGTGGTTATATGTGTATAGATTTGTGTTGTTGATAAATTTGCGTGTCCTAATAGCTCCTGAACCGCCCGCAAATCTGCCCCATGCTCTAACAAATGTGTAGCAAAGGAATGGCGGATGGTGTGCGGACTGACGTTTTTGTGTAACGCCAATGCCGTGATATACTTATCCAGAACCCGGCGTACACTGCGGTCTGTTAAAGGTCCGCCGCGGCTATTGACAAAGATAAATTCATGCTCCGGCTGATGATACCTTTGCATCAGTTGGCTGCGTATAGGATAATACGCTGTTAGTGCATGACAGCAGGTGTGCCCTACAGGCACAAGCCTTTCCTTATTGCCCTTGCCCAGCAAAAGAACGTATCTGTTTCCTAAATCTACACGTTCCGTAGTCAGACTAACAAGCTCGGATACACGGCAGCCAGTGGCATACAGCATTTCAAGGACAGCCTGGTCGCGCACTCCCAAAGGCTTGCTTTTATCAGGCATATCTAATAGCTCGTTGATTTCTATTTCATCGAGAAACGCCGGCAGCTTTTTTTCCAGCTTAGGTGTGCGCACTCTGGTAAGCGGACTAAATTCAATAACTGCCTCACGTACCAAAAATTTGAAAAAGGAACGCAAAGCTGAAATCCGCCGCGCTATTGTGCGCCTGGCGTATTGCTTTTCGCTGAGCTCTGCTAAGTAGCCACGAACATCAAGCGGATTGACTTGTTGCCACAAGAAGGTTTTACCCGTCCTTTTGTTCATAAACGCGGAAAAGGCGTTCAAATCCTTTTGGTAGCTGGTCAGAGTATATTGAGAGCAATTTTTCTCTACTTCAAGATACGTTATAAATTTAGATAGATAATTGATACTATTGGTACTCATATACTTAAAATACCTTGCCGTTATGTTATCACATAATTTCAAAATAATCAAGAAAAAAATGACATTCTTCTTAATTTTCTAACAGCTCAATTTCGTACGAAAAAAACAGTGCCAAGAAAAGCACTGTTTTCATCGTTGAATCAGCAGTCAGAATATTTACGCAGTATATGTTATCGTAAATAGAATGATTTGTCAAGCAATTTATTTATTTTCTAATTAAATTCATCAGCGTAGCAGATTTAGGAACTTTTCTAATGCTTCCAACGCACGTGCCGCAATTTGGGCGTTCTTTTCTTTTTTCTTGCGGATGCGCACTGCCAGTGGCGGAATTAAACCAAAGTTTATGTTCATAGGCTGAAAGTTTTCTACTGCAGGATTGCTGATATAATTTGCCAATGCTCCATGTGCCGTCTCTGCAGGAAATTCTACTGTTGGCAGCTCTAATACCGCCCTTGCTGCCGCCAAGCCCGCCATAATACCAGAGGCTGCTGATTCTACATAGCCTTCTACACCAGTCATCTGTCCGGCAAAGTAAAAACGTGGATTGCTGCGCAGACAAAAATGTGCATCCAACAGCTTGGGCGAATTCAGGTAAGTGTTTTTGTGCATAACGCCAAAGCGTACAAACTCTGCATTTTCTAAGCCAGGAATCATACCAAATACACGGCGCTGCTCCGGCCATTTCAGGTGCGTCTGAAAGCCGACGATGTTGTAGAGCGAGGCAGCAGCATTGTCCTGGCGCAGCTGCACTACAGCATAGGCCTCCTTGCCGTTGCGCGGGTCAATAAGGCCCACAGGCTTGAGCGGACCAAAGCGCATAGTATCCTCGCCGCGCAGAGCCATTTCCTCGATAGGCATGCAGGCTTCAAAAACGTCATGCTCAAAATCCTTTACAGGCGCGCTTTCGGCAGTGCAAAGAGCCTGCCAGAAGGCTACATATTCTTCCTTGGTATAAAAGGGACAGTTAAGGTAGTCTGCCCCACCCTTGTCGTAGCGCGAAGCACGATACACCTTGTCATAATCCAGCGAATCAGCAGTTACAATGGGTGCAGCCGCGTCAAAAAAATGCAGGTAATCTGCGTCTAGCAGCCTTTGGATATCCTGAGACAGCGCCCCTGAGGTCAGCGGACCGCTGGCGACAATTACAGTTCCCTCCAGGCTTTGCAGGTCGGTCACTTCTTCATGTACAATGGTCACAAGCGGATTGGCTTTCACTGCCTCGGTAACGGCAGCAGCGAAGCCATCCCTGTCTACCGCCAATGCACCACCTGCCGGAACCTGGTGCTTATCTGCCTGTTCCATTATAAGCGAACCTAGACGGCGCATTTCCTCCTTCAAAAGACCCACTGCGTTTTCAATATTGCCTGCACGCAGTGAATTACTGCACACAAGCTCGGCAAAATAGGCCGTTTTGTGGGCCTCATCACTTTTATGCGGACGCATTTCGTGCAAAATTACCGGAATACCATGGCGCGTAAGCTGAGCTACAGCCTCGCAGCCTGCCAATCCGGCGCCGATTACGTGTACTGGAGATATTGTCATTTAGCTTTACTGCCTTTCTTTGTTGTAGTTTTTGTCGTTGTTGCTGCAGTGCTCTTTGTAGCAGCCTTGCGCATAGGGCGTGCCTTACTGCATTCTGGGTTGCTGCAGAATTTGCGCTTGCTGCCGTTGCGTTCTATGTGCTCTACCAGCATCTGCCCACATTCGGGACACTTTTCAGCCAGCGGTCTATCCCAAGAGGTATAATCACATTCAGGATAGCGCTCACAGCCGTAAAAGACCTTGCCAGTTTTACTCTTGCGTTCAATCAGCTCACCACCGCATTGGGGGCAGCTTACACCGATTTTATTGATAATAGGCTTAGTGTTGCGGCAGTCGGGGAAGCCTGGGCAGGCCAAAAACTTGCCAAAGCGTCCCTCGCGGATAACCATCATTTTGCCGCATTTATCGCAGGGTACATCCGATACCTCTAGCGGTATATCCACCACAGGTATTTTTACATTGGCGTCATCTAATTCCTTTTTAAAGGGAGCGTAAAAATCGTGCAGAACCTCATCCTTAGTGCATTTGCGCTCTGCTATCTTATCCAGCTTTTCCTCCATATGTGCTGTAAAGGGAATATCGATGAGATCCTTAAAATATTCCGTCAGCATATCTACCGTCATGATGCCAAGCTCTGTCACCAACAGCTTTTTGGCCTCCTTGACCACATAACCGCGGTTAATAAGCGTTACGATAGTTGGAGCATAGGTGCTGGGGCGGCCGATACCCTTTTCCTCCAGCTCCTTGATGAGCGTAGCTTCGGTAAAATGCGCAGGTGGTTCGGTAAAATGCTGCTCAGGCGGCATCAGCTTATACAGCACCAGCTTGGTACCCTTTTCTACAAACGGCACCTTGGTATCCTTTTCGTCATCACCATATTTGCTAGCAAGCTGCAAAAAGCCAGCGAATTTTAAAACAGAGCCTGTAGCAGTCAGCGTATAAGCGTCTGCGTCGATCGTCAGCGTTGTACTGTCGTACACAGCATCCGTCATCTGGCTGGCTACAGTGCGGTTCCAGATAAGCGTGTACAGCTTCAGCTGGTCACCCGTAAGGTGCTGCATCATCTCGGCAGGAGTGCGCAAAGCGCTAGTCGGGCGGATCGCCTCATGCGCATCCTGAGCGTTCTTTTTGGTGCTGTAATGGTTTTCCTTTGCCGGGCAAAATTCGCTACCTATATTATTTTTTATATAGTCGCGGATTTCAGCAACAGCAACCTCTGCCAGACGCACGGAATCGGTTCTCATGTAGGTAATGAGGCCGACGGAGGATTTGCCTACCGACACACCCTCATACAGCTGCTGCGCCAGCATCATAGTCTTTTTAGCGCTGAAATTCAGCTTTTTGTTGGCCTCCTGCTGCAGTGTAGACGTAGTAAACGGCGGCAGTGGATGGCGCTTGCGCTCCTTTTTCACTGCATCGCTTACGATATAATCTGCCTTGGATAGCACTGCCTCTGCTGCCTTCGCCTCAGCTTCGTTGTGCAGCTCCAGCTTTTTGCCCTGGTATTTGGCAACCTTGGCCTCAAAGATAGGCTCCTTAGGAGCAGGACGCAGCTTAGCTGTCAGCGTCCAATATTCTACTGGCTCAAATTCCTCTATCTCACGGTCACGGTCGGCAACGATCTTGGTAGCTACTGACTGCACACGGCCGGCACTCAGGCCCTTGCGGATTTTGCGCCACAACAGCGGGCTCAGCTGGTAACCTACAATACGGTCCAGAATACGTCTTGCCTGCTGCGCATCCACCATATCCATATCAATGCAGCGCGGATGCTTAATAGCGTCAGCAACAGCGGCCTTAGTTATCTCGTGAAACTCTATGCGGCAGGTGCTGGCAGGATCAATCCCCAAAATATAAGCCAAATGCCAGCTGATAGCCTCACCCTCACGGTCAGGGTCAGTTGCCAGATAAACCTTGTCGGCCTTTTTAGCCTCGGTTTTGAGCGCTTTGATCAAATCACCCTTACCACGGATGTTGATGTACTTGGGTTCGAACATATCAGCGTTATTTTCATCTGGCAAAAAGGTGACACCCAGCGTACTTTTGGGCAGATCGCGCAAATGTCCCATAGATGCCTTTACAGTATAATTTTTGCCTAAAAATTTTTCAATAGTCTTGGATTTCGTGGGTGATTCCACGATAACCAGATTCTTAGTCATTAAAGTTCCCCCTACTTGCGGTAGTATCTTTGTGCCTGATCTGTGGCAACAAGGCCTGCCACCTGCAGATCCAGCAGCTCCATGCTCACCTCAGCAAAGCTGGCGCCGCTCTGCTCTGTGAGCTGCTCTAAGGGCTGCGCCCCTGCCACCAAGAGTGCCAAAAGCCTCGCTCCCAGCTCTGTCGTTTGTATCTGCGGCAGCGTGGGCGCAGGCTCCTGCTCCTTATCAGCACAAGCAAATATGTCAGGCTGCATTATGCGGCGGTTCATCGCCTGCAGCCAGTTTTGTTTATCCTCCAGCACATCCTTGGGCGTATCCACCAGCTTTGCTCCTGTACGGATAAGCTCATGGCAGCCAATGCTGGTCAAATCAAATATATTCCCGGGGATGCAGTACACATCGCGTCCCTCGTCTGCTGCAATATTGGCCGTAATCACCGCGCCGCTACGTTGACCTGCCTCAGCCACCAGCACTGCCTGCGACAGGCCGACGATAATGCGGTTGCGGGCAGGAAAGTTAGCCGCTAGCGGCGGCACCCCAGGCGGATATTCCGTAACCAAGGCACCACGCTGAGCGATGCGTGCGAATAAGCGCACATTTTCGGCAGGGTAGCACACATCCAGCCCACAGCCTAAAACTGCCACCGTCACGCCGCCGGCTAGCAAGCAGGCCTCGTGTGCCGCTGTATCTATACCACGGGCGCCGCCGCTGATAATAGGTATACCGTCACGCGCCATGGCCGTAGCAAAATAGCCTGCGGCCTTTACGCCGTAGCCTGTGCAGCGCCTGGAGCCGACAATAGCTAGCGCATAGGGAGCCTTAGGCAGCTCGCCCTTGACGTAAAGCACCAGCGGTGCGTCACTCGTCTGGCGCAGGCATGTGGGATAAGCTGTATCCAAGCGTGTTAAAAGGTGCACGCCCTCCTGACGGCAAAAATAGTCGATTTTTTGTGGCAAGGCTGCGTTACGCGTAGCGATGAAATTGCGGATAGCAGCCTCAGTACAAACGCCTGCAGCGCTAAGCTCTTGGGCATCGGCTTCAAAGACTGCGCGCGCACTGCCCAGCCTTTTGATGAGTGCGGGTATTTTGCTGCGCCCCAGGCCAGGGACAACAGCACATATTGCTGCAAGATATAAGCTGTCCATAAAGATGCTCCTCCTGTTTTCTTACATGATTATGCAGTCAGAGCGGAACTTCATGCCACAGCCTTCATAATATGCGATTTTCCTACATTATAATGACAAATTTCACATTGGTCAAGCAATTTAATTTATACATTGGAAAAAATATCTGCAGACTACCATGATAGAAGCCTGCAGATACAGCGTTTTGAGCTTTATTTTTTTATTTTTTGCAGTATGTATTCCGCAATCTGCTGCGCTGCCAGCGGATGTGCGTGCTGTAAGCGCAGGCTACTTTGCTGCGCATTATTATGCTTGCTTTGAATGTAGCTGACAAGCGTATCTAGCGAATGGGCAACAAATGCACCGCAATACTGTTGCAAGAAGGCAGCGTTACCCTCCTCCTGTCCTGGCAGCGGCTTATAAATGACTAAGTCTAAATCCGATGCCAGCACCTCGGCCGAGGTGAGGCCGCCTGCTTTGGTGATGATGATGTCTGCTGCAGCCATTAGCTGCGGCACGTCATCGCGAAAGCCATATATTTCGGCGCCAGCACCGCAGGACGTGCGCAGGCGCTGCGCCAGCTCCTCGTTGTGACCCGTCACCGCAATCAAGCGCAGGCCGTCAATGTGCGCTCCCTGCAGCGCCTTAATAATGCCTTCCATAGGCAAAAGGCCCTCGCCCCCGCCCATGAGCAAGCAAACGCGTTCGCCTGCGTCCCAGCCAAAGCGTCTGCGGCATGTATCCTTATCATGGCGCAAAAACTGCTGACGCACAGGTATGCCAAAGGCCTGCACCTCCGCCGTTGTCTTTAGCTTATCACGTAGCAGCTCGTCAGCGATAAAGTAAGTGTCTACACCGTCGCACACCCACCAGCGATGAATTGTAAAATCCGTCACTACAGCACTCAGCCACAGCCCCGGCTGCTGCGCCTTGTAACAGCCTACAATACCTGCAGGCGTAGCGTGTGTTGCCACCACGGCATCGGGATGTACGCTACGCAGATAGCTGCCGCCAAGGTGTGCTAAAAGCCTGTTGAGCAGGCTGCGCAGCCACAGCGAGCCATCCTTTTTGTTGCCCCAGCTATAGGCCAGCTTGTACAGCCAGGGGCAGCACTTTAGGATCCACAAATAGGTGTGCAGGAAGGCGCTGCCAAAAAAGTGCGGGAAAAAGTCAAAAATGCTGCCATGCACTACCTGCACATCATCACGCTTTGCCAACACCTGCTCTATCGCCTCGGCTGCCAGCTTATGTCCCGACCCGATTGGGGCAGAAAGCAGCAGTACTGTATATTTTTTATTTGCGTCACGCATATTGATCACCATCTATAATTGAAGTTAATAATGCTAGTTAAATGAGTTTTTTTTGTAAAACACTTGCTATGATAGCGTTTCTATTGTATCATATTTTTAACTACATTCAATAGTTAATGTTCTTATGCAAGTAAAAAACATAAGAAATTTTTAGGAGGCACACACATGACTAACAGAAGACCTATCGAAAGCTTTAGCTTTCCTGTCGAAAAAATTAAGGCTGGTTACTATACAGACGCATATTTTCTGCGTTCCGAAGAAATCTTAAATGGTGATAACTATCATCCGCGCGTACTAATGCAGGTATTTGCCCGCGATCACGTCATCGTTTGCGGCACTGACGAGGTTATTGCGCTGATTAAGCAATGCGCCTTTCATCCCGAAAATATCGTTATCCATTCCCTACACGATGGTGACGAGGTAGACGAATGGGAAACTGTTATGACTATTGAGGGCGATTATGCTGATTTTGCCCATTTGGAAACCCTTTACCTGGGTATTTTGGCACGTCAAAGCCGTATTGCCACCAATGTGCGCAATGTCGTAAAGGCTGCCAAGGGCAAGCCTGTGCTGTTTTTCCCTGCCCGCTACGACCTGTATCAAACCCAGGAGGCCGATGGCTACGCAGCGCTTGTAGGCGGCATCCATGGCTTTTCCACCGACGCCAACGCCTTGGCAGCAGGCGGCAAGGGTTTGGGAACAATCCCCCACGCTTTGATTGCATCCTATAAGGGTGACACCGTCGCTGCCACGGCTGCCTTTGATAAATATGTTGATCCTGCCATCGCCCGCATCGCCTTGGTAGACTTTGATAACGACTGCGTCAACACCTCCCTGGCTGTTGCGCGCAAGCTGGGCAAAAAGCTGGCAGGCGTACGCCTGGACACCTCTGGCAGCATGGTAGATAAAAGCCTGTGGACCCAGATTGGCACATTCAAGCCGACCGGCGTGTGCAAGGAGCTGGTGTGCAATGTGCGCCGTGCGTTGGATGCCGAAGGCTTCAACCACGTTAAGATCATTGTTTCCGGCGGCTTTGACGCTGCACGTGTAGCAGCCTTTGAGGAAATGGGCGTGCCTGTAGATACCTACGCTGTAGGCTCCTCCTTCTTTGACGGCAACATCAACTTTACGGCCGATATCGTGAAGGTAGACGGCGTTGACTGCGCCAAAGCTGGCCGCAGATATAACCCCAACCCCAAAATGGAGCTTATAAAATAAACCGCAACAACGAGGTTGCAGTGCGCCAGGCGTGCTGCAGCCTTTTTTACTAGGAGGAAAATATGTCACTAAACACTACACCCGCTGCCGAACGCATACACATCGGTATTTTTGGCAGACGTAACGCAGGCAAATCCAGCCTCATTAACGCCATCACCAGCCAAAACCTGGCCATCGTCAGCCAGCAAAAGGGCACCACCACCGACCCTGTCTACAAGGCTATGGAGCTTTTGCCGCTTGGCCCTGTCATGATTATTGACACCCCCGGCCTAGACGACGAGGGCGAGCTGGGCAAGCTGCGCGTTCAAAAGGCCTACCAGGTGCTGGCCAAATGTGATATCGCACTGCTAGTGGTGGACGCAAGCGTAGGTCTGACGGAGGAGGATAAAAGGCTGTGGCAGCTGATAGAGCAAAGAAAGCTGCCTGCCATTCTTGTGCTCAACAAGGCCGATATCCTGACCGAAATGCAGCAGGCGCTTGTTACACTAGAAGCGATGAAGCTGACAAAAAAGTGCTTTATCGTCAGCACGCAGACAGGACGCAACATCCACGAGCTAAAGGAAGCCATCGCCGCATTGCGTCCCAAGGAGGTGGAGCGTCAGCTTTTGGGCGATTTAATTGCGCCCAACGACATCGTTGTCCTTGTCACCCCCATAGATAGTGCTGCTCCCAAGGGCAGGCTCATCCTGCCACAGCAGCAGGTGCTGCGCAATGTTTTGGATAACAAGGGCATTGCCGTTGTAGTGCAGGAAAGCGAGCTGGCCATGTCGCTCGCACGCCTGGCAGTGCCGCCACGCCTAGTAGTGACCGACAGTCAGGCCTTTGCTGCCGTCAGCGCCATTGTGCCGCCAAGCATTCCCCTCACCTCCTTTTCTATCCTCATGGCACGCTACAAGGGCAGCCTGCAAAACGCCGTCAAGGCTGTGCGCGCTCTCGATACAATTACCGATGAGGATACAATTCTCATCAGCGAGGGCTGCACCCACCACCGCCAATGCCAGGATATTGGCACAGTAAAGCTGCCTGCATGGATAAGGGAATATACAAAAGCCAACCCCAAATTTGCCTTTACCAGCGGCACCGAATTTCCTGCTGATTTGAGCGGTTATAAGCTAGTTGTGCATTGCGGCGCGTGCATGCTCAACGAGCGCGAGGTGGTACACCGCAACGCACGCGCTAAGGAGCAGGCTGTGCCTATGACCAATTATGGCATCGCTATCGCCTACATGAACGGCATTTTGCAGCGCACAGTGGCACCGCTGCCAGATGTTGCCAAGCTGTTAGAATAAAACAATAACAGGCTAACAAAAACACCGTACACATTCCTGCTTTGGGAAAATGCACGGTGTTTTTCTGTTTTTAAATATCCTTTAGCTTATCCACTACTCTATCAACCATTTCACCGCAGCAGCCAGTGTAATTCATCGGCTCCAGCACCTCGTCCAAAATCTCGTCGCTAATCCTGCTGGTAACACGTATATCTGCCTTCAGTATATCCTTCAGTAGGCGTTTTTCTTCAAACGCCTTCATAGAAGCTTCATAACCTACAAAAAGGCCCTGCCTACCATGTCGGTAAGCAGGGCCCTTTACTATGCAGCTTTTATTTGAAATAGCTTACGCCGGAAAGGAAGATCTTTTGATCCTTCTCGCCTGCGATGTTGCGAAGCAGGCCAGGGGCAAAGCGTTCGCTGTGTCCCATCTTGCCCAAAATGCGTCCATCCGGGCTGGTAATGCCTTCGATAGCGTACAGGCTGCCATTGGGGTTGAACGGCGTGTTCATCGTAGGCACACCCTGCGCATTAACGTACTGCGTTGCTACCTGTCCATTGGCAAACAGCTCCTTAATAACGCCTTCGGGAGCGTAGAAACGTCCTTCACCGTGCGAAACGGCAACTGCGTGCTCCTCACCAGGCTCGCACAGGGCAAACCACGGCGATTTGTTAGAAACGACGCGTGTAGTTACAATCTGGGAGATGTGACGGCCAATATTATTAAAGGTGAGCGTGGGCGCATCGCTAGTCATCTCGCGCACCTCGCCATAAGGCACTAAGCCAAGCTTAATCAAAGCCTGGAAGCCGTTGCAGATGCCCAGCATCAGGCCGTCGCGGTTTTCGAGCAGGTCGCTGATTGCTTCCTTAATGCGCGGATTGCGGAACATAGTAGCGATAAACTTACCACTGCCGTCAGGCTCGTCACCAGCACTAAAGCCACCGGGGATCATCACGATCTGAGAGTTATTGATATATTTAACCATGGCCTCTACCGATTCCTCGATAGCAGCAGCAGTGAGGTTGCGGATGATGAAGGTTTCAGGCAGTGCGCCTGCAGCCTCAAAGGCACGTGCGCTATCGTATTCGCAGTTGTTACCAGGGAATACGGGGATAAAGACGCGCGGTTTGGCGATGTTCACAGGTGCAGTCAGGCTCAATTCACTCTTATACAGCGGCATATTGATGTCGTAAGGCTCGCTAACAGCAGGCGTACCATCCGGGAAGATTCCCTGCAAGGGCTCGCGGTAAGCAGCAAGCGCTGCGTCCTCAGCAATAATGGTGTCATTGATGGCAATGCCGCCTGCAGCAGTAACGCTGCCCAAAAGCAGGCAGTCCAGGCCTTCAAACAGCTCCTCAGGCTCTACGCCTGCTGCCAGCTCCAGCACCAGGCCGCCCGGCTGCAGGGTAAAGAGGCTGTCGGTATCGTGGAACGGTTTGATAAATTCAAAGCCCAGGCTATTGCCAAAGCACATGGTGCTGACGAGGGCTGCAATACCACCCTCCTTGACTGCTGCCGCAGCTACAATCTTACCTGCTTCCACGGCCTTATGTACGGCAGTCAGATTGGTCTTAAGCACGCCAAAGTCCAATACCTCAGCATTGTCACGCGGGCAGGACAGAAAGACAACCTTGTCCCCTGCTGCCTTAAAATCGGCAGAGACGGCCTTATTGCCGTCAATAACGCCTACAGCAAACGAAACAAGCGTAGGCGGAACTGTTTTATCCATAAAGGTACCGCTCATACTGTCCTTGCCGCCAATCGCAGGCAGCTCCAGTGCATCCAGTGCAGTAAACGCACCCAAAAGCGCGCTAAACGGCTGACCCCAGCTTGCGGCATCGTGCAGCTTGGGGAAGTACTCCTGCAGCGTCAGGCGCAGCTTAGCAGGGTCAGCACCCAATGCTACAGCACGTACCACAGATTCGGTTACAGCGTACATAGCGCCGTGAAACGGACTTTGGCAGGCAACCTCGGGGTTGTAGCCGCAGGCCATAACACTAGCAGCCGTGGTGTTACCGTGCAGCACCGGAATACGTCCCACCATACCCTCGGACGGAGTGAGCTGGGTTTTGCCGCCAAACGGCATCATAACCGTACCGCGGCCGATGGTGCTGTCAAAGCGCTCCGAAAGACCCTTTTCGCTGCACACATTCAAGCGTCCCAAATTCTGCAGCCAGGCCTTGTGCAAATCAGCAGCCTCTGCCACCTGGGCAGGCACCTTTGCAAAAATATCGGCAGCAGCTTCCTCGCGCACTACTACGTTAGTATGCTGCGCTACGCCGTTGGTATCAAGGAAGGCACGCGCTATGTCTACAATCTTATCACCACGCCAGTACATCACAAGACGCGCATCACTAGTAACCTCGGCTACAACTGTAGCCTCCAGGTTTTCTTCATCAGCATATTTAATAAAGGCATCACGGTCGCTAGCAGCAATAACCACTGCCATGCGCTCCTGCGATTCCGAAATTGCCAGCTCAGTACCATCTAAGCCGTCGTACTTTTTAGGCACCTTATCTAAATCAATAACAAGGCCGTCGGTCAGCTCGCCAATAGCTACAGATACGCCGCCTGCACCAAAGTCGTTGCAGCGCTTGATCATGGCCGTAACAGACGGATTGCGGAATAAACGCTGAATTTTGCGTTCTGTCGGCGGATTGCCCTTTTGCACCTCAGCACCGCAGTTCATGAGCGAATCAACAGTGTGCTCCTTGGACGAGCCTGTAGCACCACCGCAGCCATCACGGCCAGTTTTTCCGCCCAAAAGCACTACGATATCGCCGGCAGCAGGGCGCTCGCGGCGGACAGCACTGCGCGGTGCAGCACCGATAACGCCACCGATTTCCATACGCTTAGCCACGAATTTTTCGTGATAGTATTCCTGTACGTGACCGGTTGCCAGGCCGATCTGGTTGCCATAAGAGCTGTAGCCTGCAGCCGCACCGATGGTGATCTTGCGCTGCGGCAGCTTACCGGGCAGGGTTTCGTTAATTGGTGTACGGGGGTCGGCACTGCCGGTTACGCGCATTGCCTGATAAACATAAGAACGGCCGGATAGCGGATCGCGGATAGCGCCGCCCAGGCAGGTTGCAGCACCGCCAAAGGGTTCAATTTCTGTAGGATGGTTATGGGTTTCGTTTTTGAACATCACCAGCCACTCTTCAGTCTTGCCGTCAACCTCAATCGGAACGACAATGGAGCAGGCGTTAATTTCCTCAGACTGGTCCAAATCCTCCAGCTTACCCTCCTTGCGCAGCTTCTTCATGCCAACTACTGCAATATCCATCAAGGTCACAGGGCGCTGGGTATCCTCGCCATAAACCTCGTCACGGGCGGCCATATACTTGTCATAAGCCTCCTGCACAGGCTTAGTATAGGTTCCCGGGATAATATCAATATCTTCAATCTGCGTCATAAAGGTGGTGTGACGACAATGGTCAGACCAATAGGTATCCAGCACGCGGATTTCAGTAATTGTCGGCTCGCGGTGCTCCTCGTTAAAATATTTTTGGCACCACAAAAGGTCATCCAAGCTCATAGCCAACCCCATGGACTGACGCAGTGCTTCAGCCTCCTCAGCAGTCATGCTCAAAAAGCCTGCTACGCTCTGCACCTTGGAAGGCTCCTCGCAGGTACTAACCAACGTTTCTGGCTTAGTCTGCTCTGCTTCACGTGCTTCAATGGGGTTAATGCAATAAGCCTTAATCTTGTTGATTTCATCCTCGCTCAAGGCTCCCTGCAGGATGTACACCTTAGCAGCAGCCACCATAGGGCGTTCCTTTTGCGTAATCAGCTGAATACATTGTTCGGCAAAATCCTCACGCTGGTCGTACTGGCCAGGTAAAAGCTCTACAGCAAAGGCAGTCTCGCCTGCAGCCAGCGGCAGCGTCTCCTCCACTACGTCATCAACAGGCGGCTCGGACAGCACCTGCTGCTTAGCCATAGCAAATTCTGCGTCCGTCAGTCCCATAACGTCATAACGGTTAACAATGCGCATCCCTGTTAGGGCCTTCATACCCAGATTATTGCGCAAATCAGCAAGCAAGCCATGTGCCTCTACAGCAAAGGCATCCTTCTTTTCTACAAAAATTCTCCTAATGTTACTCATATACACAGCCTCCAATCCAAATTTACGAGGTTAATACTTGCATTGTTTGTATACATTTTAACATATTCTAGCGATTTATCCAATATACAAGACACTAAATATCCGCACTTTCCTGAACGATTTTTGTAAAATACAGGATAAAATTCGGAGAAAGGCATGAGCACTCTCCGCAATACATAATGTAATTATCTACGTATCAATTCCAGCAGCTCCTGCGGCGTTTTGATAACGTAATCCGGTTCTCCCTCCGTCACTAGCTTGTTCCAAGCAAAATATGTATAACGCACAGCCACTGTCTTTGCGCCCGCACGTTTGCCGCTTTGCAGATCAAAGGGACTGTCACCCACGCACAGACATTCATAAGGCTGTAGCTGCAGTGCCTTACAGGCCGCCAGCATCGGCGCTGGGTGCGGCTTGCTTTCTTTAGTATCACCCAGAGCGATGCACACATCTATATACTGCGCCAAATTCAGGCAAGCCAGTCCACGACGCAGCATAGCAGGCTTTTTGGAGGTCACTACCGCCAGCTTCAGGCCCCTCGCCTTCAGCCCCTGCAGTGTTTCCGCTACACCTGCAATAGGACGGATCATAGTATCATGATTAGCCTCGTTAAAGGCTTTGTACACAGCGCGCATTTCCTCAACCAAGTCCTCCCTGCCTGCAAGCTTAACAAACGCATCACCCAAGGGCAGGCCAAAGGTGTTAACAATATCCTCTCGTGCAGGCACGCTTCCCAGAACAGCTTTGCAGGTGTGTTCAAATGTAGCAATAATCAAATCTATCGTGTTGGCTAAGGTGCCATCAAAATCAAACAAAATTCCCTTTATTGGCATACGTATCCCCCTCAAATCAGCTTAACTAGATTATATCATTTTACCTCTGCAAAGGAAAATAGCTGCTGCACCCGCAGGTACAACAGCCATTGATACAACTTATTTTTCTTTTTTAGCAAACACTACTTCCTTAGGACCGTCATTAACAGCATCCTCTGGCACGATTACGTCATCAAAGCTGATGCCGCGAGTGTGCAGTGTGTGGCTCCATTCGTGGTCATGACGATGCCACCAGCCAAGTGCAGTGATAGGAATCCAGCTGTAAATAAACAGCGGATACAAAAGCAGGTACAGCCAGGATTTAAACGAAGCGCGGATCTTCCACAGAACGGCAACAGGGAAAATGTACTGCCCTATACCCACCATAGTCCACACCTCCAAGGGAATTACCATGTAGAGAATGTTGGTGTAAAAGGGAACGTAATTGTAAATATAGCTGCAAATGACGAAGAATGTGGAAATCATCAAAAAGTACGGCTGGATCAAATTCACCGAGCAGTCAAGCATGACGATGTTACGTGTCTTGATGGCCTTTTTGATCATCTTCCACAGATAGCGGTCAGCGACATCAAAGTGCCCCTGTGACCAACGCTTGCGCTGGTTCCATGTCTGCTTAAAGGTGAGCGGCTTTTCGTCGTAAATGATAGCGTCATGCGCCCAGGTGGTAGGAATACCCTCCATCATCGCCTGGATGGTGAACTCCATATCCTCGGTCAGGCAGGTTGCACGCCAGCCGTAACGCTTAAGCACCTCGGTATCAAAGCACATACCCGTGCCGCCCAGGCAGCAGGACAGCCCCATGTTGTATTTTGCCAGACTCCACACGTGGTTAACAATCCAAAAGGAGATGGCAAACACGCCGCTTACCCATGTATCTGTAGGGTTTTTGGCATCAATATAACCTTGGATGATGCGCTCGCCGTTGCACAGGCGGCTGTTCATCTCGCGCAAAAAGTCCAAGTGCACCAGATTATCTGCGTCAAAAACGCACACAGCATCATATTGCTTATCTAGCTTAAATAGTCTTTCAAACATCCACGCCAGTGCAAAGCCCTTGCCCTTGCCGTCCTCGCTAAAGCGCTCATGTACGATAGCACCGGCCTCACGGGCAACCTTGGCAGTGTCGTCATCACAGTTATCAGCAACAACAAAGATATCATACAGCGCATTATTATAATGCAGCTTTTTCAGATTTTCTACCAACTGCGCAATAACAGCCTCCTCATTGTGGGCGCAGGCTATGAGCGCAAAGGTTTTGGTTTCGTTATATATTTTAACCTCTTTTTTCTTGCCAAACAGGCCGAACCAAGAAACAAAGAAATAATATAACGTAAAGAATATAATCAATAACTGCAAAGGTATCATGATTATATCAAAATACGTATTCATCAACTAACTCCTCTTCTCCTCTTTTTCCCTCATGCAAAACAGTACTTACTTATTTTTACCGGTCAGCGCACGATACACGTGATTAATGATGCCAGCAACAGTATAGGTGAACATGGCAACAAAGGGCCAGGCACCCGGGCGCTCATACAGCATGAAGGCGCCAATAAGCACAGCAATAATCACAGGCAGACGGTACATCGGATTACCCTTGCCCTTAAAATCTGGGAATTTTACTTCACTATACATAATGCAGGCGATAACCAGGGTGATTACAGCCAGCACTGCAGGCGAAAACTGGTAGCCGCTCAAAACGTAGGTAGCCAAAAAGCAGGCACCGGCTGGAATGGGCATGCCCTGAAAATAGCCATGCACAACACCGGTATTACAGTTGAAGCGCGCCAATCGCAGGCAACCGCCTACAGCAAACAGCGCTGCAATTACCTGGCCCACAAGGCCCAACTCCTGCAGTCCGTACATATAAATCATAATGGCAGGCGCCACCCCGAACGAGCTCATATCGCACAGGGAATCCATCTCCTTGCCAAAATCACCACCGCCAACACCCAAAGCGCGGGCAGCACGTCCATCCATGGAATCAAAAATTACAGCAATAACGATAAAAATGGGAGCATAGAAAAAATCTCCCTGGATTGTTTTAAAAATTGACAGCACACCAAAAATCAGGCTCATGGAGCTGATGCTGTTAGGAATCAAGCGACGCCAGTTCATTACTTTTTCACCCTCCCTACTACAGTGATACCGCCAACTACCTTATCACCCTTTTTGACGGTAATCTCTACATTTCTGGGCACAACCAGCTCTGTGCTAGAGCCGAATTTAATCATACCATAGGTTTCACCCTGCTTGAGCTGATGACCTACAGTCACCCAAGACACGATGCGGCGCGCCAAAAGGCCTGCGATCTGGATAACCAAAAAGCGCATACGGCCGTTATCAATACCAATGGCGTGGCGTTCGTTTTCCAAAGAAGCGTTCTTTTCGTAGGCAGGCACAAACTGGCCGCAGGTGTAACGCTGATATTTTATCTCGCCGTCAAGCGGAGCGCGGTTGGTGTGGACGTTGAATACAGAAAGGAAGATAGTCAGCTTGATGGCCGGCTCGTTAAGATATTCGTCATCAAAAATCTCGTCTACGCCCATTACTGTGCCATCAGCAGGCGAATACAAAATGTCGGGGTCATAAGGCATGCTGCGATGAAAATCACGGAAGAAATACGCAAAGTACAACGCCAGCACCAAGGGGATAACAGCCCAATAGGCACCAAAAAAGTAAAAAACTATAGCAGTCAGCGCTAAGCAGACACCAACATAAATATAACCGTCTTTAACAATAAAACTATACATAATGCAGGCGATAACCAGGGTGATTACAGCCAGCACTGCAGGCGAAAACTGGTAGCCGCTCAAAACGTAGGTAGCCAAAAAGCAGGCACCGGCTGGAATGGGCATGCCCTGAAAATAGCCATGCACAACACCGGTATTACAGTTGAAGCGCGCCAATCGCAGGCAACCGCCTACAGCAAACAGCGCTGCAATTACCTGGCCCACAAGGCCCAACTCCTGCAGTCCGTACATATAAATCATAATGGCAGGCGCCACCCCGAACGAGCTCATATCGCACAGGGAATCCATCTCCTTGCCAAAATCACCACCGCCAACACCCAAAGCGCGGGCAGCACGTCCATCCATGGAATCAAAAATTACAGCAATAACGATAAAAATGGGAGCATAGAAAAAATCTCCCTGGATTGTTTTAAAAATTGACAGCACACCAAAAATCAGGCTCATGGAGCTGATGCTGTTAGGAATCAAGCGACGCCAGTTCATTACTTTTTCACCCTCCCTACTACAGTGATACCGCCAACTACCTTATCACCCTTTTTGACGGTAATCTCTACATTTCTGGGCACAACCAGCTCTGTGCTAGAGCCGAATTTAATCATACCATAGGTTTCACCCTGCTTGAGCTGATGACCTACAGTCACCCAAGACACGATGCGGCGCGCCAAAAGGCCTGCGATCTGGATAACCAAAAAGCGCATACGGCCGTTATCAATACCAATGGCGTGGCGTTCGTTTTCCAAAGAAGCGTTCTTTTCGTAGGCAGGCACAAACTGGCCGCAGGTGTAACGCTGATATTTTATCTCGCCGTCAAGCGGAGCGCGGTTGGTGTGGACGTTGAATACAGAAAGGAAGATAGTCAGCTTGATGGCCGGCTCGTTAAGATATTCGTCATCAAAAATCTCGTCTACGCCCATTACTGTGCCATCAGCAGGCGAATACAAAATGTCGGGGTCATAAGGCATGCTGCGATGAAAATCACGGAAGAAATACGCAAAGTACAACGCCAGCACCAAGGGGATAACAGCCCAATAGGCACCAAAAAAGTAAAAAACTATAGCAGTCAGCGCTAAGCAGACACCAACATAAATATAACCGTCTTTAACAATAAACATATAAAGCCTCGCTTTCCTGCGGATATTCCTTCGTATCACACCTTTGTGCTGCCAGCAGCTGACTGTGCAGTCTGTTTTAGCGGCACACAAAAAGTGATGGAAGGCAATTCCATCACTTAATTATAATACAGCAGGATATATTTGTCTATTTCTAACTGTTAATTTCTTAGCATATTTTAAGAAAAAAAGCAAGCAAGTTAGTGTTAAAGTTATTTTTTAGATGAGATAACCTTAAGCACAAACTTAGGCAAAGCCAACATACGCATGAAGCGGCTAGGCTGCTTGTACAGACGGAAGGCCCATTCTAGCGAAGCGTCCTGCATCCATTTGGGAGCTCGCTCCATCTTGCCTGCCAGCACGTCAAAGCTGCCGCCGATGCCCATCAGGATTTTTGCTGCAAGCTCAGCGCGGTGCTGCAGCAGCCATTTTTCCTGCTTGGGTGCACCCAGCGCCACAAACAGCATATCTGCCCCGCTGGCGTTGATATCTGCAATAATCGCAGGCACCTCTTCATCCTTAAAATAGCCGTTATGACAACCCACGACCTGCACGCCTGGATACAGCTCCTCTGCCTTGTCCTTGGCTGCTTCGGCAACGCCTGGGCTGCCGCCAAAGAAATACGCCTTATATCCCTTTTGTGCCGACAGTGCCAGCAGCCTGCAGTAAAGGTCAAAGCCTGCTACGCGTTCAGGCACGCTGTAGCCTAGATGACGCCCCGCCCAAACGGCGCCTGCGCCATCCGGCAGCACCAAATCAGCATCATTGCAAACAATTTTGTTATACTCAGCATTTTCCTGGCACATCATGATAATTTCAGCATTGGCAGTAACAACAAAGGCCTGCTCCTTAGCGAGCATCTTTGCTTCCAAAGTGTCCACGGCCTGCTGCATCGTCATGGGGTGTACAGGAACGCCCAAAATCTTTATCGGCTCTATCATCATATAATCCCTTCCTAACAAAAAGGTTGTGCCGGATTTTTATCCAGCACAACCCTTAGTATACCTACGTGCTTGAAAAACAATTTCAGTATAACACTATCATATTAATTTGTAAAGCAAGCCCTTACTGGATATACGCCTTCAAAACATCGCTCTGCTTATCCAGACACAGGTACTTATAAACAGGGCGTCCGACGCTGCCACGGTGCAGGTCCAGCTTCAACAAGTGCAGAGTCTTCAAAAACTCCAGATACTTGCGGATGGATACACGCGAAATACCCACCATGCCTGCAACCTCTTCGGTGGTAAACATACCGTCAATGGTTTTGATGCATGACCAAACCGTTGCCAATGTGTTTTTATCGAGTCCCTTAGGCAGGCTTACAAGCACCTGGTCCTCCTGACGCATAATCGTCTGGTCTAAAGCAGCTTGTTCAATAGTTTCCTGCTCCTCAACGATATGATAACGCTTGAGGTAGTTATTCAATGCAAGATTAAAGCGTTCAAACTCAAAGGGTTTGATAATATAATCAACTGCTCCCAAACGCAGAGCCTGTTTGATTTTATCCTTGTCATTGGCGGCAGAGACAATGATGACATCTACATCGTAACCGTTCTCACGGATTTTGGCCAAAAGCTGCAACCCATCCATTGTAGGCATAAACACATCCAAAATAATCAAATCATACTTATTCTGGCGCAGCAGCTTGAGTGCGGCATCACCGTTACTAGCGATATCGCACAGCTGAAATCCCTTAATCTGGCTAAGATAATGCTCATGCAGCTGAGCAACCATCGGATCATCTTCAACAACTAATACGTTAATCATCTTAGTCCCCCTCCTTCTTGGTCGGCAGCCTTACGGTAAAGGTTGAACCCTCACCCGGTGCCGATTCAACAGTAATTGTACCATTGAGACTGTTGATGCTTTGCTGCACAAGATACAGACCGAAGCCATGGCCGCTTTCGCCCTTGCTGCTGAAGCCACGTTGGAAAATCTGTTTGCGTGTCTCCTCGCTCATTCCCGGACCAGAATCCTCAACCACGATAACAATTTCACGGTCAAAATCCAGAATAGAAAGGTTGACAATGCGCTCGCCCTCAAAATTTTTCAGCGCGTCAAAGGCATTTTCAATAATATTGCCGGCAATCAGTACAATATCATGCACAGAAGGCACGTCCAGCTCACCGTGCAGCTCGCTTTCGTCCGTCAGGGAAAAATCGATATCGAGCTCACGGCTACGGCTGATTTTACCAAGGATAAAGCCTGACAGGGTAATATCCTTCAGACGGGTAACTACATAAGATACCTCAGATTGTCTGTTATAGGCAATCTCCTGCGTAAAATTTTTCAGCTCATCATAGGCCTTCATGTCTATTAAGCCCATAATAACGTGCATTTTGTTCATGAACTCATGCGTCTGGGCTCTCAAGGCAGTAGCATAATTTTTGAAGCCAGTTAGCTGATTGGCCATCTCCTCTACTACAGATTTTTTACGGAAGGTGAGTACCGCACCAATTATAGTTTTGTCTTCTAACAGAGGAACTGCTGTAAGAATAAATACAGTACTGCCAATTTTAGCACTGACATCAACTAGGGTTTTACCTTCTTTTATAATATCATCCAACGGAATACGTTTCAAGAGATCCCGTGCAGATTTCCCAAAGAGTTCATTAATGTCACTAATTCCAGCCTGCTTCAAAAGCAAATGTGCCTCCGAATTGACTAGCGTGATACGTTCGTTGGCGTTAATATTGATGATACCCTCGCGTACAGAATCGAGAATAATATTACGTTCCTGCAAAAGACGTGCAATTTCTTCGGGCTCAAAGCCAAAAAGCACGGTCTTGATGCGTTTTGCCAGATATATGGCACCAAAGATGCCTACAATCAGACCCAAAAACGTCATCGCCAGCAAAAAGAGTACGGCGTCGATAGTAGAATTGTTAACGATCTCGTCCGAATAACCAGTTACGACATAACCGATGGTTTCATTTTTTTCGTTCTTGACAAACCCCAGGGCCTTATTGGGAATAGCGTAATTTTCTTTATAGGTAAGCTTATTACGGCCTGCGTACTTATCAACCAGCACACGCGCGCTCTGCTCAAAGTTAGGCAGGTTACCAGGGTTGTACAACACGCGCAGGTTGTGGTCACGGTCATAAATAGCCACTCCTGCCTCGTCTGAATGGTCAACGTCATTAACATAATCGGCCATAAAGTTATCTATGGCATCGTTTGGCTGTATATTTTGCGCAATAAGACTATCCTTGATTTCGGCAGAATTGCACAAAATGTTGTTGATGCTGACAGCATTAATGCTGACACGGTCATAGATAACGCGTGCCACCTTTTGCGTCGTAAAAAGCGACGCAGGCAGCAGCGCAATGCACACGACCAACGAAATCAAAAGCACAATCTGCTGCGACAGGGTAAAGGTTTTTCCTATTTTGTAGTTGCAATTACCATTAGATTTTTTCGACATCAGCAGGTACCGTCAGGAACTGTATACCAGGATTACGTTCCAGAATCCAATTCAGGGACCATTCGTTACTTACTAAAATAACGGGTCTGTCCTTTTTATCATATACAAGCATACCATTATCCAGACCCTTAATATTATCAATCAGCTTTTTATCCTCGGCATACACCCAGCGTGCTACAGAATACGGCAGCTGGTTCATCAATAGCTGCGCGCTGTATTCGTTAAGCAGACGGTATTCCAGAACCTCCAGCTGCAAAACGCCGACAACGCCAACGATGTAGCTTTCAAGGCCTACGCCCTCCTGACGGAACACCTGAATAGCACCCTCCTGCGACAGCTGGATAATGCCCTTTTCAAACTGCTTGCGCTTGAGAGAATCCTTAGGCTGCACGCGGGCGAAAATCTCTGGCGGGAATACGGGGAAATCCTCAAACTGCAGCTTGAGGCTGCTATCACTCAAGGAATCGCCGATACCAAAAATGCCTGGGTCAAAAACACCGATAATATCACCAGGATAAGCCTTTTCCACTATTGTGCGCTCCTGCGCCAAAAACTGCTGCGGCTGGGCCAGCTTTACCAGCTTGCCTGATTGCTTGTGGTAAACGCTCATACCCTTGTCAAACACACCGGAGCAGATACGCATAAAGGATATTCTGTCACGGTGGGCAGGATTCATATTAGCCTGGATTTTGAATACAAAAGCAGAGAATTTTTCATTCTCTGGTACTATCATTGTACCATCCTGCAGTGCTCTTGGCTGTGGCTTAGGAGACAATTCCAAGAATTTCTCCAAAAAGCTTTGTACACCAAAGTTGGTCATAGCACTACCAAAGAACATGGGGGTTAGTTCACCTGCATCCACTTTTTCCATGTCAAACTCATCGCCTGCCATGTCCAAAAGCTCAATGTCATTGCACAGGTTTTCGTACAGCTCCTCTCCCAGCATTTCCTTAATCTTGGGGTCATCCAGGGAGCCTGTAGTGGATTTCAGCTTGTTAGAGCCGTGGCTGGTGTCGTCCTCAAACAGCTCGATAGTGTTTTCCATGCGGTTATATACGCCCTTATAGTGGCCGTCGATACCAATAGGCCAGTTGATCGGGAAGGCACGGATGCCCAAAACCTTTTCCAGCTCGTCCATCAAATCAAAGGGATTGCGGCCGTAACGGTCCAGCTTGTTAACAAAGGTAAAAATAGGCAGATGACGGCGGTGACATACCCAAAACAGCTTTTTGGTCTGCGGCTCAACGCCCTTAGCAGCATCAATCAGCATAACAGCGCTATCGGCAGCCATCAATGTGCGGTAGGTATCCTCTGAAAAGTCCTGGTGACCGGGGGTATCAAGGATATTGACACGGTAACCGTCATAATCAAATTGCAAAACAGAGGAGGTAACCGAAATACCACGCTGTTTTTCTATTTCCATCCAGTCAGAAACGGCATGCTTATTGCTTTTTCTGGCCTTAACGGAGCCTGCCAGATGGATAGCTCCGCCGTAAAGCAGCAGCTTTTCTGTCAAGGTTGTTTTACCTGCATCAGGGTGCGAAATAATCGCAAAGGTGCGGCGTTTTTCAATTTTCTCTAGTAATTCACTCATTCGTTACGGCTCCCCTTATTCTTTAATTTTTGTGTAATCCTGGCAATCTCCTCTTCGTCCGCAGTCAGCTCATCGGCCTGCGGATAGTCTGCGTTTTGTGCCTCGTACAGCTTGTACGCTTCCATAATCTGCGCCTTGATATAATCAGGCACAGGGATTTCTGTCTGCAGCTCGCCCCGCATCGTAATGCGGAAGGCAACATTTTCATAGCGTTCACCATCGTAGGTTTCGCAGGTGAAGGCCGTGCGCATAAATTCATCCTGAAAGGTGCAGTCCTTCAAATAGTGTGCCTTACGCTCCTTGTCCCAGGCAGCATATATTTTGTACAATGCCCTTTGCGCTTCTACAGGCACGTCCTCGCCCAAAATGACTGTTTCTGTCTCATCAATAGGCGTACAATCCATATTTTCGTAGCAGGTTCCGTCCGCCAGCTCCAGGTCAACAGTCAGCACGTAATCAGACTCGTTGAAGCTGGCACTTTTAATCTGCCACTTCTGCTGCCATTTTTCAATACAGCTAGGACAGATGAACTGGGTGTCACGGATGCTGCCGCTCATATAATTATCGCGATAATACAGCTTCTGCCCTGGAACAAAATGTTCACCACATTCGCTGCAGATAAAATCTAAAGTACGAATCATCAGGTAATCCTCCATTTATGGTAAAAGCTTATAGCCTGCACGCTAAAAGAACTGCTGCAGAAGCCTTTATCTCCCAAGCTAGTAAGCTTACTTACAGCAGGCTCACATAACGCCTCTAAAATAGTGGCCACGTGTCGTCCCTGGCAGGTTTTCGGGTGTCTCCATGGCACCGCCAAGCACCCTGCGGTACAGCGCCACCAGCTCGCCCAAACGCGCTGCATCGTAATTGCGTCCGTCTATACGTAGGCTGCCTACGCCGATTTGCGCCATATGCTGCACATTGGCCACCATTGATAGCTCATGTGCGTTGAGTACATGCATACGGCAGAACTGGTCAGTAGCGATAGGAAAGCGTGCGTCCTTGCGGTCGCCCAAAAAGAGCGGCTCGGCACAGTTAAATTTGCAGGCACCCTTATCCAGCGCACCCAAAAAGCTGCCGCCAACGCAGTATTCTGAAACCATCATCTCCAAGCGTCCCTGCACCATACATTCCAGCGGTATAGGACTGACGGAAGCCAAATGCTCCACCTGCGCCATGGTCAGCTCGGCACTGAGCACGGCACCTGCTGCCCCCTGCTCTGCCCAAAACTGCAGCGTCTGGCTGTTGAACAAATTAAGCGACATATCAGCAACAAGCTTCAAGGCATGGTGACGCTTGGCTACAGGCCACAGGCTGTTGTTATTGATATAGACAAAATCAGGCTGCAGGCCTTCCCACTGCTCAAACTGCTTGTCAAAAAAGGCCAGCTGCGCTTCCTTAACAATGCGTGGTGTGGCAAAGACCAGCTGACGGCCTGCGCGCTGCACCAGCTGCGCTACCTTAGCATAGGTGTCCGCAGCAGGCTGCTGGTGGTTGAAGCATTCACCGCCAAAGATAATACGCTCTGCCCCGGCCTGCAGGGCAGCATTAACCTTATCCACGCTGTCACAATGTACGGTGAGCACTGCCTCATGCTGCAGCTTATGCGACTGCGGCACCAGCTGCTCATCATATTTATATACAGCAGTGCGCGCGGGCGCAAACGCTGCCAAGCGTGCCGCGTCCAAGGCCTCGCAGGCCATACGGCGCGCTTCGTTCATTTCGCTCATTGGCACCATCACATTTTCGTCATGCTCAAAGCGCAGGCTGTTCAAAAAGTATTCTGTCGTGCCCAGCCTGTCTAGCTGCTTGCGCACGCCTGCTTCGTCCAGGGCGCGCTTACGTGCCTGCTCCACAATAAAATTGGTCTCGCCGTAGCCGCTGTTGCCTGCATCATCTGTAAGCAGCACCGTCATAGGCTGGCCAATTTTAGCAGTCACCACTGCGTCTACAGGAATACGCTTTTTGGCCTCAGGACCAAAAAACTGCTGTGCATAGCTCATCAGCTGACTGTCTAGCGTGCGGAAAACGCGGTCATTTAAGCGCACGCCATTAGGTACGTCGATTGTCACCTGCTGGCCTACGCCCGCACCTTGCACACTCTTACCTGCGCATTGCATATCTGTAACTGTAGTGCCTACGCGTCCGCCAACGCTCACCCAAAATTCCAAGCCGTCCCCTAAATGCAGCTCCTTATCCAGCTTAACAACAGCCTTATTGCGCTGCTTATCAAGCTTAGCTACACGGCCAATGAGTACGCCGCGGTTATTGGGACGGCGGTCGCTCATCATGGTGCGGCCCGGGCGGCGCTCCATATAAGCAGTAGTAAAATCACGGTTAAAAATCTGCTCGATGTTGGCCAAATCCTGCTGCGGAACATGGTAGCTGCCTGCCAAATAGCTGTCGATAGCACGACGGTAGGCATCCACCACAACTGCTACATATTCCGGGCGCTTCATGCGTCCTTCTATTTTGTAGGATACTACGCCTGCTTCAATCAGCTGCGGCAATATTGCCAAGGTGTTCATATCCTTAGGACTAAGCAGATACTGGCCTGCATCCTTGCCTGCAAGCATATCCTCATCCTTAGCGTTCAAAAGCTTGTACGGCAGGCGGCAGGGCTGAGCACAGCGCCCACGGTTGCCACTACGGCCGCCAATCAGGCTGCTCATGAGGCATTGGCCGCTGTAGCACACGCACAAAGCACCATGGATAAAGGTTTCTATCTCACTGCCACTTTGACAGGCAGCAGCAATCTCCTTCAAGCTTAGCTCGCGTGCCAAAACGCTACGCTCCATGCCTGCAGCAGCAGCAAAATCAACACCGCTGCTGTTAGTAATGGTCATCTGCGTGCTAGCATGCAGCGGCAGCTGCGGCACAATTTTGCGTGCCAGGCGGATAACACCCAAATCCTGCACGATGAGGCCGTCAACACCAACATTGTTCAAAAACAGCAGGTACTGTGCCAGCTGCTCCAACTCGCTGTCATCAACAAGCGTATTAACTGTTATATATAGGCGCACATGATGCATATGTGCAAAATATACTGCCTTTGCCATCTGCTCCTCATCAAAATTGCTGGCATAGGCACGGGCACCAAAGGCCTTGCCACCCATGTAAACAGCATCTGCACCTGCGTTTACCGCAGCCTCCAATGCTTCCCAGCTGCCTGCGGGAGCAAGCAATTCAATCTTTCTTTTTCCCATCCAAATCTACCTTTCACGTACTGCAGCCAAAAGCCGTTCATAACGCTCCTTCAGCTCCTTTAGCTCCAGCTCCGTCTGCGCGCTCTGGCTCTGCTGCTTATGCAATGCTTCATCCAGCAGCTGGCAACGCTCCCTAGCCGCCTGCAAATTGGCAGCAAGCTCGGCATCCTGCCTGCGCCTCTCCTCCAGCTCTTGTATAAGAGCCTGGCTTTGCTCCTGCTGCACCTTTAAGGCAAGTGCAAGATCCGCACCATGCCTGCGCTCAGCCTGCAGGTCGGCAGCTAGGTCCAGCGCCGTCCACATTGCAAGCTTTTCCGTATGCATGATATTTTTGGCAGCAGACAGGCTCTGCATCCTGCAGTCCACGTCCTGCGCCACCTGCAGCACGTCCTTTTCGTCTGCCGATGTCCGCAGTACGTATGTATTGTTATATATTTTTACCGAAATAGCTGCCTTTTCCATAACTAAACCTCTTTATTGATTTATTTTATTCGGCAACAACAGTAAAGCTAAAGCTGTTCAAGCTTATTTTTTCCCAAGAGCGCTTGTAATCCATGCGCACATTATAGGTGCCAGGCCTCGTAACTGCCAAAACCAAAATCTCTACGCCAGGCACGCCCACCCTGTTTTCATCGCTGCGAGGAATGGTAAACGAGCTACCTACCTTGCTTACGTTAGGCGAGCTACAGCTCATAACCCAGCCGTAGCCTGTCGACGGGTTGGAATCCAGCTTAAGCGCAATCAAACCGCTTTGCGGCAGATGCAGCGTTTTGCCTGCAGCATTTTCTGTCAGCCTTGCCAGCTGCAGCAGGCGGCCTGCATCGCCAATACGCAAGGATGAAAGCAAATCACCATAGGGTACAAACGTGCTATAGGCTGCGTTTTTGCCGCTACTGATATAAAAGCCTGCCTCGCCAAAGAGCACGTTTTCATAATCGCCAAGCGCAGTCTTTACGTTGTCATTATCTACAAAAAAATCAGTAACAGTAAATTCCCTGCCACTGGTCAAATCCAGGTTCAGTCCCTTGCAAGCAGTGCGGCCGCCGTTATCAGCCTCTAATAGCAGGCTCACCAAGCTGGGGCGGTTCAGCATTACCTTATAGCTAAGCGTCCCCTGGCCGCCAACCTCCTTGATGAGCTTGGCAGCAGCCTCGCGTACAAGGCTGTTGGCCTGCTTTTCCAGCTCCACCTCATTGCTACCGTCAATGTAGGGTAAAGTTGCTACAGCCTTCCCTAACGCTGTCTGCTGCGACAGCACCGTTGTCTGCTGGTCTGCCAAAGCCGGCAGGCACAGCGATAAGCACAATAATGTTGTCAATAAAATTTTCATAGACTGCTACCTCCTTGCAGAAGTCCTTTGTAGCGCCAGCGTGCGGACGCCTTGGTAAAAATTAAGCAGGAAGACAGCCCTCCTGCTTAATTATCTGTTAATTACAAGCTTTTAATATATTCTACTGCCTTGCGCAGACGTGCCAAGGTCTTTTCCTTACCCAAAAGCACCATAACGTCAAACATGCCGGGGCTGACAGTGCGGCCTGTAAGTGCCAGGCGTGTCGGGTGAATTACCTTGCCCAAGGCTAAGCCGTTATCAGCAGCAATCTTGTTATAGGCAGCCTCTGTACTTGCCAGATCATATACGTCATCTGCCTCGATAGCAGCAATGCATTGCTCTATAATAGCAATATTTTCAGGTTTAAAGTGCTTGCTTACGCCCTTTTCATCGTAGCCGTCCAGCTCTTTAAAGAAATAGGTGGATGCATCAGCAACCTCCTGCAGGGTTTTAACGCGCACGCGCACAACGTCCACCAATTTCGCAAAATATGCTTCGTTTCCAGCTTCAGTGAACCACTCCTCTGTTACCAGGCCGTCATTAATAAAGAACGGCTTAGCCTCGGGCAGGACACGCTCCAAGGGCAGCTCCGAGAGATATTGGCCGTTCATCCAGGTGAGCTTTTTGGTGTCATAAATAGCAGCCTTTTTGCTCATCTGCTCCAGCTCAAACAGCTTTACGGTTTCTTCCAACGTAAAGATTTCGCGCTCATCGCCAGGACCCCAGCCCAGCAGAGTCAGATAGTTGATAATTGCTTCAGGCAGATAGCCTTGACTGCGGAACTCCTCTACAGAGGTTGCACCATGACGCTTGCTCAGCTTAGAGCGGTCCATGGCCAAAATCATCGGCATATGGCCAAATTTAGGCGGCTCCCAGCCCAATGCTTCGTAAACCAAAAGCTGCTTGGGAGTGTTAGAAAGATGCTCTTCGGCACGCAATACGTGGGTCATACCCATCAGATGGTCATCCACAACAACAGCAAAGTTGTAGGTAGGAATACCGTTGGATTTAACAATAACAAAATCGTCAAACTGGTCCATGTTAAAGGTTACTTCACCGTGAATCAAATCATGCACGGTAATGCTGCCTTCAGCAGGAATTTTGAGACGCACGCTGTAGTGCTCACCGGCTGCAATGCGCTCCTCAACCTCCTCAGGGGAAAGGTCGCGGCAGGTACGGGCATAGCGGAACGGCTGCTTAGCAGCACGCTGCTTTTCGCGTTGTGCAGCCAAATCCTCGGTAGAGCAGAAGCAGTAATAAGCCTTGCCCTCAGCCAGCAGCTTATCAGCATACTTTTTGTAAATATCCAGGCGCTCGGATTGATAGTAGGGGCCATAATCACCGCCGGCCTCTGGGCCTTCGTCCCAATTAATCCCCAGCCATTTCAAGCTAGTCAGGATCTGGCTGACAGAATCCTCCTTCAAGCGCTCGATATCAGTATCTTCAATACGTAAAATCAGCTTGCCGCCCATCTTACGGGCAAACAGCCAGTTAAAGAGCGCTGTACGCGCACCACCAATATGTAAATACCCAGTAGGACTGGGAGCAAATCTTACACGAACCTCGGACATTTTATCGTCTCCTTACATCATTTTTAAAACTAAAGATTGCTAATCAGATTAATTATACAGCGTGAAGGCAAAAAGTGCAAATCTAATCGACCTGATGTGTTTGCATTTTGCAAATTTTTCGTTTGTCTTGCCTTAATTTTCGTATTATAATATAGTAAGTAAAAACAAATAAGAGGAGGATGCTTATGTGCCAAACCCCAGATTGGTCTATTGGAGACCGTTATCTGCGTGAAAACGTTCCAGAGCTGGCTCCATTAGTAGAGCGTTATTCACCCTGCCCCCTAAAAGCTAAGCCCAAGGAGGTATATTTTACATATTTACTGACTGGTATCATCGCCCAACAGCTGCCGCCAGATGTCAGCCAGCAGCTGATGCAAAGGCTGGAGGCGCTGACAGGCAAGCCTATTACGCCGCAGGCAGTGCTAGCGGCCTCCACCGCTGACCTGCTCGACATCGGTCTGGTGCAGCAAAAGGTGGATTACCTGCGTAGCTTTGCCGAGGCTATTATCAACGGCCAGGTTACCATGGATAAGTTTGATGAAATGACGGATACACAGATCTCCAAGCAGCTTATGCAAATCCGCGGCCTGGGCCAATGGACGATCGAAATGTTTTTGCTACTGGCGCTGTGCCGTCCTGACGTGGTTCCCAGCGCCGACTTTATCTTTAAGAAGCAGCTGCAAAAGCTGCTTGACCTTCAGGCTGTTCCCAAGCGTGCGCAAATCAATGCCATCACCGAGTCCTGGCGTCCATGGCGCTCACTCGCAGTGTGGTATATTTGGCAATACGCCAACGATTGTACAGCAAAATAACCAATATGCAAGCTTAAAACAATACAAAACAGCATCGCAGGCAGTGCTTTAGCACATGCTTGCGGTGCTGTTTTTGCATGAGAGCTTTTTATCCCTTATAAATTTCTTCTTGCTATTCTTTTAGCGATGCAATAGCCTTGGCGGTATCGGCAGCACCATATACATAGGAGCCTGCTACCAACACATTAGCACCTGCGGCACGCACCAGCTTGGCAGTTTTATCGTTAATGCCGCCGTCAACCTGGATATCAACCTCCAGGCCGCGGCTGGCAAGCATTTCGTGCAGGCGTGCCACCTTAGGCACCATGCTTTCAATAAAGCTTTGGCCGCCAAAGCCAGGGTTGACTGTCATCAGCAGCACCATATCTACATACGGCAGAATTTCTTCCACCGTGCTCAGGCTGGTTGCTGGATTCAGCGCTACGCCGGCCTTCATTCCTTCAGCCTTAATCTGCTGAATGCAGCGGTGCAGATGCTTGGTGGTTTCTACGTGCACCACAATTTGGTCTGCGCCTGCAGCCTTAAAATCAGCAATATATTTTTCGGGGTTTTCGACCATCAGGTGGCAGTCAAAAAACAGCTTAGTCACCTTACGGATTTTTTTTACTACAGGAGCGCCAAAGGTCAAATTAGGCACAAACTGACCGTCCATAACGTCAATATGCACCCAGTCAGCGCCTGCAGCCTCAATTTTTTTGATTTCGTCTGCCAGGTAGGCAAAATCAGCAGATAAAATAGACGGAGCAACCTTAATCATCATTTTCTTCCCTCTTTCTCTTGCAATAGCTTTACCTCGTCAAGCATGGCTAAATACGATTCATAACGGCTGGCGGCAATTTTCCCTGCCTGCACTGCCTCCTTCACGCCGCACACAGGCTCGTGCGTGTGGGTGCAGGGACAAAAGCGGCAACCCTGCTCGTATACGGCAAATTCGCGGAAGGCTGCAAGCACCATGTCTGCATCTAGTCCCTCCAACAACAAATTGCCAAAGCCGGGAGTATCAGCAATGTACCCCTCATCAAAGGGTAGGAGCTGCGCATAGCGGGTGGTGTGCCTGCCGCGGCCAATCTTTTCGCTCACAGCACCTGTACGCAGTGCGACTGTGCTGTCGATAGCGTTAATCGTCGACGATTTGCCTACGCCCGAAGGCCCGCCAAAGGCGCAAATTTTACCACGCAGACGCTCGCGCAGAGCATCTATACCTGTTCCCTGCTGCGCCGACAGGGTGTAGACCTCGTAGCCTATAGGCTCATACACTGCTTTAACCTTCTCTATCAGGCCGCTAGGAGCATTCTCCTCCTTGTTCAGCACCAAGATTGCAGGAATACGTGCCAGCTGCGCCAGCGCCAGCAGCTTATCTGCCAGCAGAAAGCTAAAATCTGGCGAAGCACAAGCAAAGGCCGCTACAAATAAATCTAGGTTGGCCAGTGTCGGCCGCGGTAAAAAATTCTTACGCGCCGCAACCGCCGTGATCATGCCTTCATGTTTTTCGGCGCTTGCCACCTCAAAGCTGGCAATATCGCCCGTAGCTAGCGAAAAGCGGTTCTTTTTCATCTTTCCCTTCACCTTGCAGGTGTATTCCTCGCTTTCGCCTTCCACCTTCAGATAATAATAACCATTGTAATTTTTCAGGACTCTACCCTGTAGCTGTGTCATAGCTTACAGCGCCTTTTCGCTAACCAGCTTGTTGTCACAGAACATCTGCACCTTGGCACTGCCCTCGTATTCTACCTTTTGGCGCAGGCGCACGCTGCCATTTTGCGTACCGCTATACAGCGTCTTCTTGCCGCTGTCATCTGTCAGCACAATCTGCACGTTGACCGGCTTGCCGCTTGGCACTACAAAATCAACATAAGCACTCTTCTTTTCGCCGCCAGCAGCAACGGTGATAGTAACGGCCGCACCCTCGTTCAGGTTAGTCCCCACGCCAGGGTTGCAGGCTAAGACAGCGTTCTTTTTAGCGCTGCCATCCTGAATCTGTTTAACCTCACCCAGCTTCAGGCCTGCTTTTTCTAACATAGCCTTTGCTTCAGCTACAGTTTTACCGATAATGTTAGGCACAGGCTTGTCACCCTCATTGACTACCAGGTCAACACTGCTGCCCTTGGGAGCCTTATCCGTTCCCTTGGGCGACTGGCTGAGTACAGAGCCAATATTCTTGCCCTCCTCATGCCTGCGCTCTACCTTGCCCACCTTAAAGCCTGCGTCCAAAAGCTGCTGCTCTGCCTTTGTCAGCGACATACCGCTAACATCAGGGACAGCCTTAAGCTCTGCGCCCTTGCTGATGGTAAGCACGATAAGGCTGCCCTGCTTGCGCTTTTCGCCAGCCTTAGGAGCCTGCTCCATAACCGTACCAGGCTTAAATTTATCAGGATCGCCGTACTTTTCCTCCAGCTCCACCTTAAAATCCTTTTCCTCCAGCAGCTTTTGCGCCTCCACTACCGTCATATTGGTAACGTTAGGCACAGCCACCTCCTCCAAATTGCGGTTAAAAATAAAATGCGCTACCAGTGAAATTGCTACAACAGCTGCAGTAATCAACATTAACAGCTTAGTATAATTAAGTTTTTTTCTCGTTGCCATTTCTTCCTCTGCACCAGCCTTCCCTGCAGGCTCTGCTGACTGCGGCTCCTGCGTACTCTTCACTACAGCTTGTTCATTTTGCGGCAGGCTGCTGCGCACAGGCTTCATAATCACTGTAGCGCCCTCGTCCTGCTTGTCGATACAGGCTGCGGCCTGCGTCTTTACTGTACCCAGCTCCTGCGTATAATCCTCGTTGCTAAAGGGAAACAGCTTCATCTTTAGGCTTAAGAGGTCGCGGCGCAGCTGGCCGGCGCTGGCATAGCGGTCCTCGCTGCGCTTGGCCAAGGCCTTGTTAATAATCTCCTGCAGGCCACTGGGAACATTTTCCATGTAGTCAACCAGCTGCGGCACAGGCCTTTCCACGTGCATCATGGCCACAGCAACAGCTGTCGTCCCCACGTACGGCACCTGCCCCGTAAGCATTTCAAACAGCACAATGCCCAGCGAATAGACATCGCTAGAGGCTGTAATCTTGTTGCCGCAGGCCTGCTCTGGCGAAATATAGTGTACAGATCCCATTACCGACTTAGAATAAACCATCGTCTGGTTAGTCACCATCTTGGCAATACCAAAATCGGCAATTTTGGGGTTCATGTTTTTGTCAATCAAAATATTTTGCGGTTTAATATCGCAGTGGATGATGTTGTGACTGTGCGCGTGCTGCAAAGCATCCGCCAGGCGCACGCCTATTTCCAAAGCTGCGCCAACGCTCAGCCGGTGCTCCTGCATATATTCCTTCAGCGTTACGCCATCAACATATTCCATAACGATATATTGGTTGTTGCCCTCAGACACAACATCGTAAATATTTATAATGTAGGGATGCACCAGGCGCGCTGCCGATTTTGCCTCCCTGCGGAACTGCTCTAACAGCTCCTTATCCTCTAAAAACTGGTCTCGCAGCATCTTTACTGCCACGTTACGGTCTAAAAGCTGGTCGTGGGCCAAAAAGACTTCGGCCATGCCGCCATAGCCAATGGGCCTGATAAGCTCATAGCGCCCGTTTAAAATGGTCTTGCCATTTTTATCCATTACAGCCTTCCTCCCCCTGTGTCGTCAAATCTATTAATATCAAGGATACGTTGTCACGTCCGCCGTTATCCAAGCTACACTCCAAAAGCGCATCTGCTGCCTGCTCCACGTCAGCGCTGCCCATAAGCGTGCTGATCTCATCCGCGCGCAGCATATCCGAAAGGCCGTCGCTGCACAGCAAAAGCCTGTCGCTATCCTGCAGGCTGAAGGTGAAGAAATCGGCCTGCACCTTTTCATACACGCCCAAGGCCTGCAGCAGAATGTGGCGCTGCGGATGCACAAAGGCTTCCTCAGCAGTAATCTTGCCCTGCAAGCGCAGATCCTCCACCAGTGTATGGTCACGCGTCAGTTGCTGCAGCTGGCAGCCGCGGTACAAATACAGTCGGCTGTCCCCTACATGACAACAGCAGGCAGTGCCATCCCCTGGCAGATACAGCGCCGTCATCGTCGTCCCCATGCCCGTGTAGGCTTCGTTGCTCACAGCCATTTTGTAAACGTGAGTATTAGCTTTGTCAAAGGCCTCCAACATCGTTGCACGGATATTTTGTTCACCCTGCTCGTGGCGCAGGCTATGCGTAGCAGCCTCAAAGGCCTTGATAGTGCTGCGGCTGGCAATCTCCCCTGCTGCATAGCCGCCCATACCGTCTGCCACCGCAAACAGATACGGCTCACGCACTAGCAGCGCATCCTCATTATTCTCTCTGACCAAACCCACATGGGTTCTGCTGATTACGCGCATTATTTTTGCTCCTGTTCCCTGGCAAATTTAGCCCGCAGCTGGCCGCAGGCCGCATCAATGTCCTTGCCCATTTCCTTGCGCACAGTGGCGTTAACCCTGTTTTTTTGCAAAACCTTCAAAAAGCGTTCCACCGCATTTTTAGACGGACGTTCAAAGCCCTGCTCCGGCACAGGATTCGCCGGTATCAGATTCACAGCAGCCTGCTTATAGCGCAGATAGTTGCTCAAAAGCTCTGCGTCCTGCACGCTGTCGTTTTTCCCCTTCAGCAAAATATATTCATAGGTTATCTGCCTGCCGCTGGCCTTGCTGTAGTCCTCGGCTGCTGCCAGCACGTCAACAAAGGGATAACCCTTATTGACAGGCATCAGCGCAGTGCGCAGCTCGTTTTTTACAGCATGCAGCGATATTGCCAGGTTGATAGGCTTACCCTGCTGCTCCAGACGTTTGATGCCAGGGATAATGCCACAGGTGGAAAGCGTCATATTACGGTAGCTCATGTTGCAGGTGTCCCCACGGTGCAAAAAGTCCAACGCCTGCAGCACGCTGTCAAAATTGAGCATAGGCTCGCCGCTGCCCATGACCACCACCCGGCTGACCATGGCGTTTTGCTCACGCAGTCGCTCATTGAAGAGGTAAACCTGTGCTACGATTTCTGCTGCCGTCAGGTTACGCACTGCACCCTTGAGGCCACTGGCACAAAAGGCGCAGTGCATATCGCAGCCCACCTGGCTAGAAACGCAAACGCTGTAGCCATAATCATGGTGCATCAATACCGTTTCTACCGAATTACCGTCAGGCAGTCCCAACAGCAGCTTGCTAGTCATGCCGTCAGCAGAATTTTGCTCGCGCAGGATTTTGAGCTGGCGCGGCAGTACGCAAAAGCTTTTTTCTAAAAGGGCAATATCTGCCTTGCCCAGGTTGTGCATAGCGTCAAAGTCAAAAACGGACTTTTGGTACAGCCATTGAAAAACCTGCTTAGCGCGAAACCTCTTCAGGCCTGCGTTGGCAAACAGCTCCCCTAATTCTTCTATTGTTAAAGCAAAAATATCTTGCATCTTCTAACCTCATGCCTTGGTATAAGCTTACCTTTTTTGCAGCTTGCAGATATAAAAGCCGTCAATCCCGTCGTTTTGCGGCAAAAGCTGCAGCTCGTCCACCAGCTCGCCAGTCTGGGGATGAGCAAAGGGCACACGCTGCCACATGGGATTATTGGCCAAAAATTCTTCTATAAGATAATGGTTCTCGCTCTGCTCGATCGTGCAGGTGCTGTAAACCAGGCTGCCGCCGTCCTTTACATATTGCGCTGCATTTTGCAAAATAGCCAGCTGCAGCGGTGGGAACAGCTTCAAATCCTTGCGCTGCTTGCGCCAGCGAGCCTCCGCACGGCGGCGCAGCACTCCCAGGCCAGAGCAGGGAGCATCCACCAGCACCCTGTCAAAGGCTTCCAGCCAATCGCTTCTTAGCTGCGTAGCATCATTTTGCTCTGCCTTGATGCTTCGCAGGCCAAGACGCTTGGCATTATCGGCAATCAGCTGCAGCTTATGCTCGTGGATATCGCAGGCGATGACTTCACCCTCATCCTGCAGCAGCTGTGCTATGTGTGTAGCCTTGCCGCCAGGTGCACTGCACAAATCCAGTACGCGCATCCCAGGCGCAGGCGCTACAACAGGCGCCACCAGCATCGAGCTTTCGTCTTGAATATAAAAATTTCCTGGCAGCGATGCCACAAGCGCGTGCAACGCAGGCAAATGCTCCGCCACAATGCCATCCGCACTCCAGACGGAAGCACGCACATCTGCACCTGTATCTGCCAATGCCGCCAGCAGCTTATCGCGCGTCGTCACCAGCGTATTCGTGCGCAGGCACACAGGCGCAGCAGTGTTGTTAAAGGCTAGCAGGCGTTCTGTCCCCTGTTTGCCCCACGGCCCCAGCCAGCGCTTTACTAGCCAGCGTGGGTGATAATAATTTAGCGACAGGTAGCCTGCGTCATCCTGCACCTCGTCAGGCAGTACAAAGGCGCCTGCCTCCTGCTTGCGCAAAAGGCCGCGCAGCACGCCGTTGACAAACCTTGCGCTGCCCTCATGGCTCACAGCCCGTGCCAGCTTCACCGCTTCATTAACAGCTGCGGACGCAGGAATACGCTGCATATACAGCAGTTGGTAGGCGCTAATGCGCAGCACTGCTAAAATATCCGCTGCCACCTTATTAAGCGGACGGGTCACGCACTGCTGCAAATACCAGTCCAGCGTACCGCAGGCCTTTACTGTGCCATATACCAGCTCCGTCGCCAGGCGTCTGTCCAGATCGCTCAGGCTGCTACCACGCAGGTATTGGTTAAGTGCGATATTCGTATACGCACCGTCATCTAACACCATACGCACCAAAAGTGCAGCTGCTCCGCGCGCCGTGTTAGGATAATTTGCTTTTTGTTCCATCCTTTTCCTCATTATCTTCCATAAATGCCAAGATTGCCGCCTCCAGCTTGTCCACGTCTACACGCGTATTAAAGCAGGGACCAAAGGGACGCTCATTAAGCACGCCCAAAACTGGCAGCGGAAATACATCCTGAATGCCGCTGGTCAGGTCACGCTCGCAGGCAACCGCAACAATCGCCTTAGGACGTGCCTGCTTCACCATCTGGCGCGCCAGAGTGCCGCCTGTAGCCACTGCAAACGAGCAGCCATACTTGTGCGCCAATCCCAGCATCGCGCCCACGCTGCAGCGGCCGCACTGCTTGCAGTTTTCTACGTTGCGGGTTATTTTATGTACGCAGGTATCCAGCTGGATACAATGCGGTGTTAAAATCATAATCCTGTTGGCAGGCACCTTCACCTTATGCTGCAGCACCAAATTGTTGCTCACCTCGATAAAGGACTGCTCAATCCTGTCTCTCGGAATGTTAAACAAACGTCCTAGCACCACGGCAAAGGGAAAGAGGATGTTGATCGCCTTCCACGCCCAAAAGTACAAAAGCTTGAGCACTGGTATACCCAAAAGCGCCATCACAATACCCAAAACGCCGCTCAAAAGTGCCAGCACAATGGCCACGCCCAACGCGCCAAAGGCAATAGGCAGCACCCAGCTGATCTGGTAAAGACCAGGGAAGGTCACCTTCCAAACCACATAAACCATCAACGCACCCAAAATGGCGCTGATGGAGGTCAAGGCCATAAATATACGTTTTTTTGGTTTAAATACTACGTCTTCGTTCATTACTACTCCTTTAGCTTAAGCGAGAATATCGCCCTCCTGCACGCCGCGGCCGTTTAAGAACACCTGCGCTGGCATCCGCTTTTTGGATTCAGGCTGCACCTCGGTGATTTCCAGCACACCCTCACCGCAGGCTACAAAAAAGCTGTGCTTAGCTACTTCCACAACTGTGCCTGCTGCCTCAGCAGCGCTTTTGTCAGTCAGCCTGCTGCCCCAAATTTTAAGGCTCTTGCCGTTGGGCAGCTTGGTAAAGGTGCTAGGTGCAGGGTTAAAACCGCGGATGAGGTTGTGCACCTCCTGAGCGCTCTTGGTCCAGTCAATATGCTCCATGCTACGGTCAAGCAGCGTTGCATAGGTAGCCTCGTCGTTATTTTGCGGCTCAGCCTTAGCTTTGCCTGCGTCAATTGCATCAATAACCTCAAGCAGCAGCGCTGCACCCTGAGTGCGCAGCGCGTCATGCAGCTCACCCATGGTGGTGTTTTCGGCGATAGGCACAACCACCTTATCCAACATAGCACCGGTATCCATACCGATATCCATCTGCATAATCGTTACGCCCGATTCCCTTTCGCCCTTGATAATGGCATACTGGATGGGCGCTGCACCACGATACTTGGGCAGCAGCGATGCATGCACGTTGATGCAGCCATACTTTGGCAGCTCCAAAATTTCCCTGCTCAAAAACTGGCCGAAGGCAGCCACCACAATAAGCTGTGGTGCCAGATCACGCAGCACCTGCACAAATTCTTCTGTTTTTACCTTTTGCGGCTGATAAACCGCCAGGCCCTGCGACAGGGCATATTCCTTAACCGGGGTCATAAGCAGCTTGTTGCCACGTCCCTTGGGGCGGTCTGGCTGCGTCACCACGCCCACAATCTCGTGCTTGCCGCTTTCGCACAGCGCCTGCAGGCTGCCAACCGCAAAATCTGGCGTTCCCATAAATACTATACGCATAGCTAAAGTCCTCTTCTTTCTGTCAACAGCAATAATGCCAAGCACTAACACCAGCGCCTTGTGCTAATTGCAAGCTGTCTATTTATCTCACTACGTCCTGCGGACGTTCCTTTTGCTTGGGCGAAATCGTCTTGGCCTTATCAATAAAGAGTACGCCGTCCAAATGGTCCAGCTCGTGCTGAATGCACACTGCCATCAAATCGTGTGCCATCACCAGCATGCGTTGACCGGTCCTATCAGTATATTCACATTCCACATAATTGGCGCGCTCCACCTCACCCTCGTAGTCAGGCACCGAAAGGCAGCCCTCGCTTCCTAGGACGCTACCCTCCTTTTTGACGATGACAGGGTTTATCAGCTCAAACAAGCCCTCGCCAACGTCGATAACTACAATGCGTTTAGACACACCCACCTGCGGTGCTGCCAGGCCCACGCCATCTGCAGCATACATTGTCTCTGCCATATCGCGCAGCAAGCGCTGTAATTTTTTATCTATACGCTCTACTGGTTTGGCCACCTCGCGCAAAACAGGGTCCCCAGCAACCATAATTTTTAATTTAGCCATATATAAAAAGCCTCCTTACTATCTTAACACTTAATTATAGCATAACTGCCGCCGTTTTATCAAATATACATCAATGTATATGCTAAAAGCTTCTAAGCGAAAAAAGTCTTTCTTGCGTAGTGCTTTTATGCTATAATTTTTGATTAAGTAGTAAATATCAGGATACACTCACATCCTGTGTTTATGATGATTTAGGGAGGAATTATTCATGCTCAACCAGGTTTCTTTATTCACCGAAAACAACGAGGGTGGTTTGTTTAAAATCACCACCGTTCTGGCTAAGGCCGATATCAATATTTACACCATGCTAGCCAACGACAGTGCAGAATTTGGCATTGTGCGCCTCATCGTCGACAAGGCCGAAACTGCTATCGAGGTGCTGCGCGACGCAGGCTACCAATGCCGCCAGGATAAGGTCATCGCTGTAGAGATGGACGATACCCCTGGCTATCTGGACGGTATTTTATCTGCCATCCACGGTGCCAACATCGACATCAGCTATTTGTATATTTCCTTTAACCGCGACAACGTTAAACCCGTAGTCGTTTTCAAAACCAACGAGCCCGAAACCGCCACCTTCCTCATTGGCCGTGGCTACAAGCTGCTGGAAAGCTTTTAACACATAAAAAGATAAAAATCCCCTGCTTCACTACATTTTCTGTAGAGCAGGGGATTTTTCTGTTAAGGGTCTATTGCCCTTACAAAATTACTACAATCATACGATGGTACATTACAGCTCCTCTGCCAAATCCAGCAGCAGGCGCTCTGTCTTATCCCAACCCAGGCACGGGTCAGTGATAGACTTACCATATACGCCGTCGTGCACGCCCTGGGCGCCGTCCTCGATATAGCTTTCAATCATCAGGCCCTTGACGATCTTTTTAATATCGCCGTTAAGCTTGCGCGAATGTACAATATCCTTGGCGATGCGTATCTGCTCCAAATACTTTTTGGCAGAATTGGCGTGGTTAGTGTCCACAATAATAGCAGGGTTGTGCAAATCACGCTCAGCATACATATCAATCACCATACGCAAAATTTCGTAATGGTAATTAGGGAAGCTGTGGCCTGCAGGGTCAACATAACCGCGCAAGATAGAATGTGCCAGCTCGTTGCCCTTGGTGCGTACCTCCCAGCCGCGGAAGAGAAACTCCTGCTCGTGCTGCGCTGCCGCCACACTGTTGAGCATAACCGACAAATCGCCGCTGGTGGGATTCTTCATGCCGACGGGAATGCCCACACCGCTTGCAATCATGCGATGCAGCTGGTCCTCACTGGAGCGTGCACCCACAGCGGCATAGCTCAAAAGGTCGGACAGATAGCGGAATACCTCAGGATAAAGAATTTCCTCCGCACCGGTAAGGCCTGTTTCCTCCACCACGCGCACATTCATCTTGCGGATGGCGATAATACCTCCTAGCATATCCTCCTTGCCCTCTGGCGAGGGCTGGTGCAGCATCCCCTTATACCCCACACCGATAGTGCGCGGTTTGTTGGTATACAGGCGTGGAACGATAAAAATTTTATCCTTAATCTTTTCCTGCACCTTGGCCAGGCGATGCACGTAATCAAGCACTGCATCCTCGTTATCACTGGAGCAGGGGCCGATAACCAGCAAAAAGCGGTCATCCTTACCTGTAAAAATATTTTTGATAGCCTCGTCACGCTGCAGCTTGAGCAGCTTAGACTCCTTGCTAATCGGATAATCCTCCATTAAGGCCTGCGGTGATGGCAGCACCTTGATAAATTCCATCTGCATTCCCATAAACACATACTCCCATTAAATTATTTGCTCCCTCTGGCAAGCTTTTGCTACACTTTGCCAGTATTCGCATTGCTAAACAATTTATATTGTAACATGGAATAGCTTTTTAGACAATCATTTTCCCCATCAAACAACATTAACGGGGTCAACATTAAAGTATAGGTTTTTTGCCTCCTTAAATTCGCTTTCCCACAGCGCCTGTTTAGCTTCCTGCAGGTCGGCGGCCTTCAAGAGTACATTAAAGCGGTACAGGTCATTAGCCTTGGCCACCAGCGACGGAAACGGCCCGTTGATGTGCAAATCGGCCAGCTTACCCTGCAGCTTGAGCGATTGCAAATAATGCACCACTCTTTGTGCCAGCGCCCGTCCTGCGTCCTCGTCCTTGTCCACCACCTGCAGCTTCAGCATTTGCGCAAAGGGCGGATAAAAATATTCACGCCGCTCGTGCAGCTCTTTTTTGGCAAAGGCATCATAATCCTGCGTCATCGCCAGCTTGAGGATGTTGTTATCTGCATCATAGGTCTGAAAGATAACGTGTCCTGGCCTGTCGCCGCGGCCTGCGCGGCCTGCTGCCTGCGTCAGCAGCGAAAACGCCCGCTCCGACGCTCTAAAATCCGGCAAATGCAACGTGCTATCCGCCGCCAGCACGCCCACAAGCGTTACGTTGGGAATGTCGTGTCCCTTGGCCACCATCTGCGTGCCTATCAGCACGTTGGCCTCCCCCTTGCGAAAGCGCTGCAAGATATCGGCATGGGCAAACTTAGCAGCCGTAGAATCCTGATCCATGCGCAGCACGCGCACCTCGGGCAGTGATTCCAGCTGTTCCTCAGCCTTTTGTGTACCGCTGCCAAAATATTTGATGCGACGGCTGTGGCAGTTGGGACATTCTGTGGGCAGGGGCATGGTATTGCCGCAATAATGACAGCGCAGGTCCTCGTTTTTCTTGTGATAGACCATCGCAACCGCGCAATGCGGGCAGGTAAGCGTCTGGCCGCAGTCCCTGCACATCACAAAGGTAGAATACCCCCTACGGTTGAGCAAAACAATGGCCTGCTCTCCTGCCGCCGCAGTCGTTACAAGCTCCTGCTGCAGCTTGCGCGACAGTACGCTAAAGTTGCGCTCCTCCAGCTCCCTGCGCATGTCCACAACCTCCACCTTTGGCAGTGCGCTACCGTTAGGACGTGCCGTCAGACGCAAATGCGTATATTCTCCCTGCAGCGATTTGTAGTAGGTGCACAAATCTGGCGTGGCACTGCCCAAGACCAGGGGTGCTCCCGTCAAGCGGCAGCGGCAGGCGGCCACATCACGCGCGTTGTACTGCGGACGGTGGTCCTCCTCCTTATAGCTGCCCTCGTGCTCCTCGTCCACAATGACAAGGCCCAAATCCTCAAAGGGTGCAAAAACAGCGCTACGCACGCCAATCAGCACCCTGGCGCTGCCTGTACGCATGCGATGCCACACGTCACCGCGCTCGTTTTGCGACAGCTTGCTATGAGCAACCGCAATCTCACTGCCGAACCATGCCTGAAAGCGCTTGACAAGCTGCGCTGTAAGGGCGATTTCTGGCACCAGCAGTAGCACCTGCCTGCCACTAGCGACAGTGTGGGCAGCAGCACGCAGGTACACCTCCGTCTTGCCGCTGCCTGTGATGCCCTGCAGCAAAAAGCCCTGCGCCTTACGCTCTGCTACCGCCTGGTTAATCTGCTGCACCGCCTGACGCTGCTCATCTGTCAGCTGCAAGCTGGCGCCCGCCTGCTGTAGCTGGTTGTAGCTGTTACGCAGCACACGCTTTTGCACAGCCACCGCCAGCCCGTTTTGCGCCAGGGTACGCGCTACGGTCGCACTCACGCCCTTAGCCGCTAGCTCGCCCACGCTCAAAGGCACATTAGCCTGCAGCAAAACGCCTAATGCAGCATGCTGCGCCTTGGCACGCTTGGCAAGCGTCCCTGCCGCCTGTGCCTGTCTGCCTGTATCAGTAATGCTGTAGGCCAGTACGGTTTTATCCTGCAAGCGCTCCTTATAAACATAATACAGAAGGCGGCCGTGCTCATCGCGCACCGCATGCCGCTTGATGCTGCTTTTACCAGGAACAAAAAGACGCATGGCCTCAGCCAGCGAGCACATATAATACTGCGCCAGCCAACGCGCGGTGGCAAGCATCTCCTCGTCAAACCAAGGAACGTCGCCAATAACAGCCTCTACGCTCTTGAGCTTGGCTACCAGTGCTTCATCACTGGGCCATGGCACGCGCTCCACCACAAAGCCTTCCACCTTCTGGCCGCTGAAGGGTACAACGACGCGCCAGCCGCTGTCCACAAATTCCAGCTCTGGCGGCACAGCGTAGGTAAACTGCCTGAACAGGTTTTTTACCGGCAAATTGATAGCTACATTTACAGCAAACATAAGCTCCTCCTGCAAAAATTCTTGTTCTTAATTATACCATATCCCCAGCATAAGATAAATTACAGATTGCGCCAAAAGCAAAGGAGCTATTGCCCCGTCACCCTCACAGGCTGCAGGACAATAGCTCCGAAATGTTTTACTTTATAAAAATGCCACTAAGATCTTAGAGGTCATCCTCGCTTTGCTTAATAGCGCCCTTAACCTTATTAGTGCGCTGCCAGAAATAAGCAGCAATAACCAATACAACGCCGATAGCATCAGTGTAAACGCCAGGAATAATCATGCAGATACCGCCAACCAAGAACAGAATACGCTGCGGAATGTTTAGCAGATTATTGCAGAAGCCGATCATTGCCATGGAAGCACCCCACATGCCAATAATTGCAGTGAATGCACTGTAGCAGATGGTGAACGGCGTAGCGTTAATCATCAAAAGCTCGGGAGCCAGTACAAAGATGTACGGTACGATAAAGGCCGCAATCGCCAGCTTGGCGGCAATAACGCCTGTACGCATAGGATTAGCACCAGCAATACCTGCACCGGCATAGGCAGCCAAAGCAACAGGCGGCGTTACGTCAGCAACAATACCAAAGTAGAACGCAAACATATGCGCTGCCAGCACGGGCACATTCATCTGCACCAGGGCAGGAGCCGCAATGGTGGAGGTAATAACGTAGTTAGCAGTTGTCGGCACGCCCATGCCCAGGATTAACGAGGTAATCATGGTAAAGAACATTGCAGGCAGCAAATTACCGCCAGCCAAGTCCAGCAACGCGGTGGCAATCTTCAGGCCGACGCCTGTCTTGGTAACAACGCCGATGATAATACCAGCAGTAGCGCAGGCGATGAGTACACCCAAAACACCCTTAGAGCCGTCAATCAAGCCCTGTACGATTTGGCCAAAGCCAATGCGGGTGGATTTGCGCAGGCAGGAGCAAACGATGGTCAATCCGATAGCTGCCAGTGCGGCACGCATCGGGGTATAGCCACTAACGAGCAGATACACGATAACAACTAGAGGAATTGCCAAATGACCTTTTTCCAAGAACAGCTCCTTGAACTTGGGCAGCTGGTCACGCGGGGTACCTTTTAAACCAAATTTTTTAGCTTCATAGTGTACGCCCAGCCATACGCCGATGTAATAGAGCATGGCTGGGATAACAGCGGCCTTGACAACGTCAAAATAAGGCACACCCACAAACTCTGCCATCAAAAAGGCAGCAGCACCCATAACAGGGGGCATCAGCTGGCCGCCAGTAGAAGCAGCAGCTTCAACAGCACCTGCAAATGCAGGACGGTAGCCCAGCTTTTTCATCATCGGAATGGTGAAGGCACCAGTGCCGGCAACGTTGCCAACGGAGCTGCCAGATACTGTACCCATAAGGCCGGAGGACAGAACGGCAACCTTTGCAGGACCGCCTGCTGCCCAGCCTGCAATGGCGTTGGCAATGTCGATGAAGAATTTACCCAGACCTGTAGTTTCCAGGTAAGCGCCAAAAAGAATAAACAGGTAGATGAAGGTAGAGGATACACCCATAGGTGTACCAAAAATACCTTCTGTTGTGAAATACAAGTGGTCAAACATTTCCTGTATGCCAACACCACGATGCGCCAGAATACCAGGAACATAAGGACCAAAGAACGCATAAACCATAAAGCAGAAGGCAACGATAATCATCGGCCAGCCAACCACGCGGCGTGCTGCTTCAAAAACCATCACCGTACCGATCAGGCCGACAACGAAGTCGGTCTCGGTGTTCATGCCTGCGCGTAGCACCAGCTCCTGGTAATTAACCACAAGGTAAAGTGCGGTGCCGGCACTTACCAGTGCGAAAACCACGTCAAGCGGATGCATCTTGCTGCGCGACCAAGACTTTCTAGATGGATACAGCAAAAAGATCAGTAAAAAGCCAAAGGCCAGGTGAATGGCACGCTGCAGATGCGCATCCAAAATGCCAAACGTCGCGGTATATAATTGGAACACAGCGAACAAAATACAGATAGCGGAAATAATTTTCCCCCACACGCCCGTAAGCTCGCGCTTGTCCGACTCCTTATCAAATTTTTGCAGTACCTCCTCTGCCGAAAGCTCTTGCACCTTCTTTTCTTTTGCAGACATTGGTATCAGCTCCTCTCATTTAATCCAAAAAAATTTTAAAATAACGTTCATACCAATATTGATATCGGTATATGGCCTGTATTTTAACAGCAGTACCCTGCCCGTATAAGGCTATCAAGTCATAGCTATCCTTGCCATGGACAATGTGCGGCATGGCCTGCTCCGAAATCCGCAGGGCAACTTCTTTATACGGCCGGTTCATTTCCATATCAAACTTACCGTCAGCGGTTTCCGTCAGTCTGCCGTCAGCGGCAGAATAGGGATAACCCCAGCCTAGGGACGAAAAACGGGTATGGGTCATCGTCATGTCATTTACGCCGTTAACCTTAAAGTAATCACTCCATTCGGTCTTTTCCACCGAATGCGTCAGACTAATGTGCCACTGCTCCCCAGCACTGGCAGCAAAGGTAATAGCCCCAGCTACTCCCTCTGGTATAATGGCGACAACAAGTCGCGTACTATACCAGCATAAAAATATTAACAAAACGCTAACAATACTTATAGAAATCTTTGTTGGGAAAAAAGACCGGCCACCGGCCAACGCCGGTTTCCGGTCTTTGAAGTTCGGCATCATACAAAATCCTTATTTCTCGTTAAAGAATTTTTCAGCACCCGGGTTCAGCTTAATGGACATGCCGTCTTTTGCATTTTCTTTAGTCATAACTGCTGCTGCAGAGTGAGCGGTCTTCATGCGGTCAAGGTTGCTGTACAGAGCCTTGGTAATTGCATAACCAGTTTCTGCATCCATTTTATCAGTTACTGCCAGCATGCACTTTACTGCAACAGCAGGCACGTCAGCCTCCTGCTTCGGATAGGTGCCAGCCTTGATAACCAGCTTGGTGTAGAACGGATATTGTTTAATCAAGGCGTCTGCCTTATCTGCCTCAACAGGAACGATTACAACGTCGTTTTGGGTAGCAATATCCTGGATAGCAGCGGTGGGATGGCCTGCGGTTACGAAGGCTGCATCAACGTTGCCGTCCTTGAGTGCGCTTGCAGCTTCACCAAAGGACAGGTATTGTACTTTAATGTCATCATATTTAATGCCATAAGCTTCCAAAATCTGGCGGGCATTAGCTTCAGTACCAGAGCCTGCAGCACCTACAGCAATGCGTTTGCCCTTAAAATCGGCAACAGATTTGATGCCAGTTTTTGCCAGAGTTACGATTTGCACGGTTTCAGGGTACATAGTAGCCAAGCCCTGCAGACTTGCAACCTGTTTGCCCTTAAACATTTCGGTGCCGTTAACGGCATAGTAAGCAATATCATTTTGGACAAAAGCAATTTCAACCTTGCCCTGGCTGAGCAGGTTAACGTTAGCTACAGCAGCGCCAGTGGATTGTGCAGAAGCATTGGTGCCCGGAACATTTTTGTTCAGAATATCAGCCAAAGCACCACCAAGCGGGAAATAGGTACCAGATGTACCACCAGTAGCGATGTTAATGAATTTTTGTGCAGCAGGTTTTTTGTCGTCTTTTTTGTCTCCACCGCCGCAGCCGGCAATCATAGTTGCCATAACCATGATACCAAGTAAAGATGCTAAGAGTTTTTTCATAAGAGTTCCCCCTCCTTTTAAATACATATGAGCCAGGCCTACGAAATTAGCCACGCAACATACTAGTATTTTATAGTTTCGTCACAAATGCATAAATTCCTGCTAAAAAACGGGCAAAAAATCATGTATACAAAATACATTAGCATAAACATTCACCTAACAGCAAGATTTTTTCTGTTTTCACGCTTTTTTATACGCATTTTCTGTATAGTTTTACACGAAATGATTTCATTTCAGATTGTTTTTGCGTATTTTCGTAATCTATGTTACAATAATGATGTTATGTTTATTGCTATTTTTGTAAAGCAGTATTTACAAATAAAATTTTTTTAGGAGTGATAGAAATGAGTTCCGGAGCTTATTCTTTGAGAATTGCCCGTACACTGTACGACAATGTTTATCATGCCATGCTGTATAACGAAAACCAGCAGCCTATTGGTGATTTGGAAATCATCCCCAGCATCCCCTTAGACCGCAGCCAAGTGCCCGATGATGCGCCTGAGGTTCCTGCATACCTTTTGGTTATCGTCAAGGATGCCGACATCAACAAGGATAACCTGATTGATTTTGAAGAGCGTGCTTCCTACGCCCTCTTAAAGCGCTTTTCCACCGAAGTATTCAACTTTCAGCACTGCAAGTTCTACTACCCGTCCCCTGCCTTCATTTTTGAACAGCCGGATGCAGTAAATTGCAACAGCGACGCGCTGCTGCAATAACAAGCATATAAACACCAAGACCCCGAAGGTTCGTCCTCCGGGGTCTTTTGTTATGTCTTATTAATTTATAGCGCTTTTCATGCAGGCTTATTTAATCATGCCTGCAACAATATCGTAAGCAGCAGCCAAGGCCTCGTCCACCTTAGCCACGTCCTTAGCACCTGCCTGCGCCATATCCGGACGGCCGCCGCCACCGCCGCCGCACAGCTTAGCGACAGCCTTAACAATGTTGCCAGCATGGGCACCCTTACCCACAGCTTCCTTGGTCGCCATGGTCAGAATGCTCACCTTGCCGCCAATTACAGCAGCCAAAACAACAACGCCGCCAACCTTGTCGCGCATTTGGTCGCCCAAATTACGTAATGCGTCAACGCTGTCAGCATTAACCTTTTGTACCAGCACAGGTACGCCATTAGCATCCTTTACCTGATCTGCCACGCTGCTCACCTGAGATTTAGCAATCTCTGCTGCCAGCTCCTCGGCCTTTTTGTGCGCTGCTTTAAGCTCTGCCTGCAAAGCCTCCAGGCGTGCAGGAACGTCGACAGTGCGGCACTTCAGCTCTGCTGCCAGGCCTTTTACCATTTCTTCGGTAGCATTAACGTGTGCCACCGCGCCATGGCCAGTCACAGCCTCAATACGGCGCACGCCCGCACCGCTAGAGCCCTCGCTGACTATCTTGAACATGCCAATCTGTGCAGTGTTAGCTACATGGCTGCCACCGCAGAACTCCATAGAAAAGTCTGGTACGGTAACTACGCGTACAATGTTGCCATACTTTTCGCCAAAGAGAGCGGTTGCACCCTTCTTCTTAGCTTCTTCAATCGGCAGCTCCTCAATCGTGACACCCTTGCCAGCCAAAACCTGCTCGTTGACGATAGCTTCAACCTCCTTCAGCTCTGCCTCGGTAACCTGGGAGAAGTGCGAGAAGTCAAAGCGCAGGCGGTCCGGGCCGACATAGCTGCCTGCTTGGTTTACGTGGCTGCCCAAAACCTGCTTCAGGGCAGCGTGCAGCAAATGGGTTGCAGTGTGGTTGCGCGCGATATCCATCTTACGTGCCTTGTCCACAGCAAAGGTCACTGCATCGCCCACGCTGACAGCGCCCTCGGTAACAGTACCAATCATAATTACAGCGCCGTCAGGCAGCTTTTTGGTAACATTAACAGCAATAACACCGGTAGGAGCAGTAATGGTACCAATATCACCCAGTTGGCCGCCGCCCTCTGCATGGAAGGCGGTAACGTCGCAGATCACAGCAACCTCGCTGCCGTCTGCAGCTGTTTCTACAGGCTGTGCGTCGTGTGCAGGGTACAGCTTCACGATTTTTCCGCTAGTGGCTGCTTCATCCACCCTCAGGTCACCAACAGTAATGCCAGTGGTATTGTAAATTACAGGACGGCCTGCCTTGTCGTTGCGTGCTTCACGCGCCATTTTACGCTGAACCTCAAGCGCAGCATCAAAGCCTTCCTTATCCAGGGTCAAGCCCTGCTCCTCCAAAATTTCTTCAGTCAATTCCCAAGGGAAGCCAAAGGTATCGTTCAGCTTAAAGGCAGTGGCACCGTCAAGCACAGTGCTGCCTGCTGCCTTAAGCTTGGCAATCTCATCGTTTAAAAGCTCGGTGCCCTGCTTTAGGGTGCGCAGGAAGCTGGTTTCCTCCATCTCCACAACCTTTTTGATGAAGTCGGCCTTTTCTACCAGGTTGGTGTATACATGGCCAAACATACCAATAACAACGTCCACAGCACCAGTCAAGAACATTTCATTGATGCCCAAAAGACGCGCATGACGGATGGCACGACGCAAAATGCGGCGCAGTACGTAGCCACGGCCCTCGTTAGACGGCAGGATACCGTCACCAATCATAAAGGTCATGCTACGTACATGGTCAGCAATAACCTTCAGGGACACGTCGGTGTTTTTGTCCTTGCCATATTCAACATTGGCAATCTTAGCAGCATATTCGATGATCGGGAAAATCAAGTCTGTTTCAAAGTTAGAGGGCTTGCCCTGGATAACGCTTGCCAAGCGCTCTAAGCCTGCACCGGTATCAATGTTTTTGTTCTTCAGCGGCGGATAGGTGCCGTCAGGCATTTGGTTAAACTGGGTAAATACCAGGTTCCAAATCTCCAAAAAGCGGTCGCAGTCACAGCCAGGACCGCAGGTAGGCTTGCCACAGCCGCGCTCTGGGCCCAGGTCGATGTGGATTTCGCTGTCAGGACCGCACGGGCCGCTGCCAATCTCCCACCAGTTGTCCTCTAGGCGCACAATGCGGTCGTCAGGAATGCCTACAACGTTATGCCAAATATCATAGGCCTCGTCGTCCTCAGTGTGGATAGTAATATACAGCTTGTCGCCAGGCAGGCCCAGCTCCTTAGTCAAAAATTTCCAGCTCCAGGGAATAACTTCCTTTTTGAAGTAGTCGCCAAAGGAAAAGTTGCCCAGCATTTCAAAATATGTATGGTGGCGCGCAGTGCGGCCAACGTTTTCAATATCGCCTGTGCGTACGCACTTCTGGCAGGTAGTGATACGAGTAGCAGGCGGTTTCATTTTGCCTGTAAAAAACGGTTTAAACGGTGCCATGCCTGCGCCGATAATCAGCAGGGTGGGATCATCCTGCGGAATGAGGGACGCACTAGGAAGCATTAAATGGCCTCTATCCTTGAAAAATTGCAAAAACTTTTCGCGAATTTCATTACCAGTCATGTATTTCATGGTGATTCATTCTCTCCTTCAAAAAATATTACTGCTCACCTGCAGATTTCCGTTAAGCAAGCAGTTTAGCAAAGATAACATATAAAAAAATTATATAATCATTACAACTAAATGTCAATAATAAGGGCAACGTGTACGTGTATACATACACTGATATAGACAACAAAAGCAAAACATTTTGTTTGCAATTATTTTATAAATTCTTTTAGTAATCCATGCTATAATGACTTCAAAGAAATTTTACGAGGTGATCTACTATGAAAAAAATTCCCGCCTTATTATTATCTGCCCTGCTGCTGGTAATGGCCAACGCCGCATTGGCCAAAACCATCACGTTAGACAAGGATACCAAGCTAATACCGCAGGGCTGGACCGTAGCTGACGATATTAAGTTCAAAAAAAATACCAACGCCATACTTAACGCCAACGGCGAGCTGGTCAAGGGAACTTTGGCAAGCTCCACCTATCTGCGTCCCACAGGCTGGCGCTTGCTGGCTAATAATTATCTGTACGTGGAAACTGCGCCCGATATTTTCCCACCACGCTTCTTCCGCCCCTTCCCCCACCACCACGGCGTGGTCATTCCTGCTGACGGCCATGTACGCTACAAAACCAACACCCTTGTCACCTTTGCCGAGGACGGCACCGTGCTCAGCGGCACGATTGATAACGACGTAGTGCTGCAGCTGAATGAAAAGGCTTATGGCTTCGTACGCTTCAAAAATGATACTCTGCTCAGCTTCTTCCCTAATGGCAGAGTAAAAAGCGGCGTGCTCGCTGAAAACACTAAGCTGCGTCCCGTTGGTTGGCACAACAATCTGGCGGATGAGAGTAGCGGCTTTGTAGAATTCAAGAGCGGCATGCGTGTCACCTTCGACATAGACGGCTTGGTTACGCAGGGATCGTTAACTAAAAAGACGCTGTGGCACAACGCCGACGGCAGTAGCCAGGAGCTGGAAGCCAAAGCGCCCATCAGCTTTAGTACAGATAGAGCTGTTGTAATAGGCGAAAAAAGTAAATAACGCTCCAAGATCAAAAGCTCCACTCGCTAGACGGGTGGAGCTTTACTTAATTATATTTAATTCACTGGCAGCTCCTGTCTGTCCACTACTTCTAACAGATCGCCCTGACTGCGCAGCCAAATGTCTATTCCCTGACCAAAGACTTCTGCCTCTATCAGTGTTCCGTATTCATCCTGTCCCAACACCCTGGCCGTAGGCAGCCTGTCAAGCACATACTCATAGCTGGAACCCTTAAAGTAGAAGCGTAGCCGCTGCAGGCGGCCACCATACATAAACTGTACACGCTTACGGAACTCACCCTCCTTAAAGCGTTTAGCATATGGCACGTTAAAGTGTTTTTCTGTAATTTGGTAGCTGGCAATCCTGTCTATACGGTAAATCGTCGGAAAGGGATCGTCCAAGGCCTCCTGACAGATATTTTCCTGCTCACGTGGAACAATAAAGCCGACAAGGTAAAAATAGAATTCCGAAAACATTATCCCCACAGGCTGCACCAGACGGTCAACTCTGGTGGCATCACCGCGACGGTATTGCAGTAAAACTTCTTGCTGCGCACGTACGGCACCTCCAAGCTCCCATATTTTTTGCAGCACCCGGTCATGATGCTGTGGTTCTACGTAAAGCAGCTTTTCGTTACCAATAAGCTCATTTACCCGCTGCTGCTCTGTTTTAGGAATACAGCAGTCAATCAGCTTGTCAATGATGGGATACAGCTCTTTTTTAGTAAAGGCCCTGCTTTCCAGCAAAATTTTGAGTGTGGCAAAAACCTCTTCGTTTGCCAAAAGATTGCGTGATGGCGGCACCAATTGATAAGCTCCCAGCTGTTTGTTATAAACCAGCTCTTGAACTATTCCGGATGCTTCATTCTGCTCATGCAAAAAGGACCGTAAATCATCTATATCACGCTGAATAGAACGTAAGGAACAGCCAAAGCGGTTTGCTTCTTCCTTTTTGTAAAGCAATTTACCATCTACCAGCCGCGAATACATGTATAACAAACGATCCTTAGCAATACGTAAATCAGTCATTATATAGCCTCCCTGCTTAAATTTAGTGCAAAGCGGTCGTCGAGGTTAATCTGTAGCTAGATTAATTATAGCACGTTTATTCTCTTTAGCAAACACCTTACCACTAAGCATACCTTAATTGTAATACAGCAGGTAGACATATATTGTCAATCTGTAAATTTAATCATCCATCTCCACTTGAACAAGCTTTCCCGCGCTTATTTGCAGTGTATCGGCAATCCTGAATAACAAATCCAGGCTTGGTCTGGCAGAGCCATGCTCAAGCTTACTTAAATACTGTGGCGTAATCCCTACCTTTTCTGCAAAGCTTCCCTGATCAAAATTCGCAATTGTCCGATAATAGCGTATTTTGGCACCAATCAGCACATACCTTTCCGCAAACAACTAACTATACTCCCTTCGAAATATTTCTTCAGTGTATTATCTACATTATAATAAAAATATTTTATTTTCACTTGCCTTTGTAGATTAAATGCTTGCATCTATAGGTTAACGTTTTCCGGATAAAATAAATAAAAACTGCTCCCCCATTGAGTAATGAGAGAGCAGTATGAGATCTTAGAACTGGCCACTTACCATAAAGTGTACGCGGCTGGAATCAACATGCTTGCCGTTGATATCCTTTTCGAAGGGTACACCAAGTGCTAGGCTGGCTGAAACCTTGCCGCCAATGCTACTGCGCACGCCAAGGCCCGCGCTAGTGAGCATGCTGTCATCAAAGGCACTATCACCAAATACCTTGCCATGATCAATAAAGCCAAAGACACTAGTCTTTTTATCCTTGGTCACAGGCACAATGTATTCCAAGCCGACGCTGTAGCCACTGTCACCGCTCAACAGGCTTTCCTTGTAGCCACGAACGCTGTACATACCGCCAATATAGAACTGACGCGCACTAGGCATATAATTATTAAAGCCCAATTGTCCATCCAGGCGGGCACTAATCATCTGTCCGTGTTGATACAGCTTTTGATAAATACCATTAAGGGAATACAGGCCAAAGCTTTTATCATCACCCAAAATGTTGGTGTGAGTGCCAAAGTTAAAGCCATGCTTTTGGTAGATGATGCTGCTGTCACCATAATTTGCTATGGAATAGGCGGCAGTAACGCCTTTGATAGTATCATCTAGCCAATGGTTGCCAGCGAAATCAGTTTTGGAGTTTTGGTGGCCAAAATCCAGGCTAGCCTCTGTGCGCAGCTTTTCGGTAACAACAAGCGGCTGCGATACACCTACGCTGGCTGCATAAGCGTGGCCGCGCACGTTAAGTGCCTCCAACGGGCCGTCTGTAATATGAACGCTGTTAGTGCTGTACTGCACATTAAGCTTAGTGCCGCTGTGACCCATAGGACGGGAATAGCTTAGGCCAAAGCTCTTGGTGCCGTCAGAAAGCATAGTGCTCATGCTCAGGGCATCACGCACGCCTGTCAGGCTGCGGTCGGTAAAGAACAAACCTGCGCGGTATTCGCCGCTGGTGTCACTGCCTGCATTATCAGTGTACACCGTCCAGACGATGTTTTGGGGCTCGTAGGCGCTAATCACGTAATCTGTAGTACCTGGCTCGCTGCCTGCCTGCATCGTAACGCGCAGCTGGGCATCGTTAGCAGCGTTAAAGCGCAGCAGGTCCTTGTTAACCTTGTTAATGTTGGCAACACTGCCCTGCTTTAAGGCCAGGCGTTTAGTAATGTAGCTGCTTTTGGTATGCTTGTTTCCCTGCACCACAACATTGTTGGTTTTGCCCTCAACAAGAGCTATATGTACTACTCCCTGCTTAATCGTCTGTGCAGGCAGCATAGCACGGCAGGTGTAGTACCCCTGCTCTGTATACAGCGTGTTAATTTTATTTACCAGCTCATACAGGTCCTTAACCCCAACCTCGCGGTCCAGATAGGCTGCCTTCAGCTCGTCAAGCTTAGCGGCATCAAGCACGCTGCTTTCATCAATATTGATTGTAGAAAGCTTGAATGTGATAGCCGCTTCCTGCTTGCCTTCAGCATCACCAGTCTGTTCCACCCTGCTGCTGCCTTTTGCCTTGTCCTCCTCCAGCTGGCGAGCAATGCGCTGGCGCTCCAAATATTCACGAGTACGGTTAGCCGAGACGCCGGCGTCATTCAAACCGCTTTCACGATATTGTCTTTGCTGCTCCGGTGTGGGAGTATAAGCTGCAGATACGCTAGCAGCTGTAGAACATATAAACAAGGCTGCCAGTAGCGCACTGACGGATTTTTTCTTCATAACACAACACTCCTTTTATTCTATCTCAGGCTTTGCTTCTTATTGACGTAAAGCAACTAATTGCATTCACTCTGCACTTATTATAGCATTCCGATATATACCAGACAATAAAAAGCTACAAAATAATAAGCAATCAGCAGGTGTATAAAAAGGTGCACCCCGCTCCCTGAGCGGGAGCCAAGAAAGCAGGGTGCACTTAACAAATACACTATTAATCCTTTACTTCAATCTTAACTGCTTCCGTTTCTTCATCTTCTGCGTCATACAAATTGTAACGCTCATACAACGGAATCAGGCTGATATCGCCCCTGAGTGCAGCTTCTTCAAACAGTGTGCGGTACAGCAGCCAATCATCAGCAGCATAGCGTTGGCTGTACACGTAACGGTAGTCGTTCTTGTGCAGCAGTACGCCGTTGCTGTCCTGGCGGGTGCCGTTCTTGTTAAAGAAGAGATACATCCAGCTATTATCATCGGGGTTGTTCCAGCTATCCCAGGCCTCGTCGCTCATGCCCGGGTTATGATGTGCGTAATCCTGCCAGTAAATAGTATCTGCATGCTCAGGCTTAGGATCCTTGCCATAAACTATGGTATGTACAGTATCAGTCGAGATGTCTACGCGATCTGCAACTGCCAGCTTATGGATTGCCAGCTCTGCGGAATCAGGCACGTGCAGCTCCATCTTCCTTACCCACAGCTTGTCGATATCCAGCTTACCGTTGATACGGTGGAAGTTGAGTATCAGCTGATCTGCCGGTATGTGCTTGCCATCTGCTGTGCCTACTGTATCCAGCTGCAGCTGCAGCAAGGTGCCGTCGCCGGTCTGCCAGATGCCATGATTATCAAAGCAGCTATCAGGATCAAGCAGATCGCTGTTCTTGTTAGCAGTATCATGCAGGTAAACGTTGTTGCCCATAATCCCCAGGATGCTGCTTACATAGGTCTGCTTGCCGTGGATTTCGCTCTTAACGGTTTCACCCGCGTCATTGGTATGCTCGTAGCTTTCGGCCTTGTAGTATACGTTGTAAGCATCCACCTTGTCGGTGTTGATGTTGCCATTTTGCGAGGTGATAGCAGCATTGCCCTTCTTAGCAATAATTTCTATCATGCCCTGCTCAATAGCGTCTGCTACAGCGTCCACATCCTTATAAGCCTTGATCACGATGTTGCCGTTTTGCGAGGTTGCAGTTTCCTTCAGACTTACTTGATCGTTGATGGAATACAGCTCTACGTTGTTTTTACCTTCGATAACACCGCCGGACAGGCTAAGCTTACCGTTGGTCTGGAAGTAGATGTTGCCAGTTGCCGATTCTTCCTCAATCGCGTCCGAGCCTGCGATTACATTACCGATATTGGTAATGTAATCGTTAGCATATACGGAGATGTTGCCCTTAGCGTTCATATCAGAGTTATTGATAATCTTGCCAGTATCTGCCATGAGCGCAATATCGCCACCTGCATTAAGATCTGTACCACGCTCACCGTCGTAGTAGTTGTAGATATCCTTTTTAGCATACATATCAATGTCGCCTGCGGCCTTGATATTAGCATCATTCATTATTTCAATGCTATCGGTTCTGGAAATGAACTGCAGCTTGTCACCAGGATTAGTGCCAGTTGCCTCATAGGAATGCGCTGCGTCATTATCAATTATCAGCTTGTTATAAGCATCTAATGTCACGTTCTGACCCTTGATGTTGCCGTTGTTGCTAATGGTACCAGGCGTTACTATGTTGCCGTCTGCATCGTACAGATTATCTTGAGACTGCAGGAGCACATTGCCGTTTTCAGCCACGATGTTGCCATAGTTGTAGATCAAACCGCCCTCAGTGATCAGATTAACGTCACCCTTAGCGGAGCTCAGCTGCTTGCCATCAGCAGAGTTGATGATGCCTGTAGCAGCCTGTACATTCAGGTTGCCTGCAGCCTTTAGGCTGTCCTGCTTCTTTATCAACACCTTGGCTGCAGTAGAAATCAGGTTCACCTCATCGGCAGTGGAGGTGATGCTGCCGCCATCGATGTACAAATCATCGTGGGACTTCACGGTTACGCTCTTACCAGTTACGTCACCAGCATTCTTAACGCTGCCGTTTACACTTTCCATCCAAACGTCGCCCTGTGCTGCCACAATCATACCGTCGTTGCTCAGCGTGTCTTCCTGCGTAATCAGAGTGATGTCATTGCCTGCTGTGAGGACGTTGCCTGTACTGTTCCAGATACCCTTCTGCGCTTCAACAACCATGTCATTCGCAGCATTCAGCTTAATGTTGCTATCCAATGTTACCTTGCCACCTGTAGAAACAAGCCTCAGTACATCGTTATTAGCAGTACCTGTTGCAGTGATAGTGCGTTCCTCACCAGATACATGCAGGTCCTTAGCTGCCTGAACGGTGACACTCACACCTGTGATGTCGCCGCCAAAATCAACTGCACCCTCATCGGAACGAATGAGGACATCGCCTGCTTCGGAAACTATGTTACCGTTAGTAGTAGTTACATCATTTACACCTGTCAGGATTACACCGCCAAAGCCGCTGATTTGACCGTTGGTAGTCAGTGTATCGGCAGCGTTAATATTAACGCTGCCGATATCGGCCTTAACTATGCCGTTTTGAGCAATAGCACCGCCTGCCTGCATGTTGATATTACCCAGTGCAGCGTAGATACCTGCATCGCTAGCAATGCTGCCATTTTCAGCAGTGATGGTAACATTGTTCGTAGCATTGATCTGAGCAGCTTCTATAATGCTGCCACCAGCCTGCTGCTCTACGTTCATAGCCTCAAGGCTGCCTTTGTTATTGATATCTTTACCTGCCTGCATATAGATGTCGCCATCTGCGTCAAGCTTAGCTGTATTGGTAATATCGTTATCGGCGATGAAAGTAATATCGTCGTGGGCTGTAATCACGCCCTCATTGATAACATTCATGCCATCTAGGAGTACATCGCCGCCAGTACTGGTGATAGCTGCTCTGCTTGTCACCTTGCCGCTACCAACCATGCTTACATCATTACCTGCCGTAATGGTAGCAATATCCTGAAGAATATCGTTGCCATAAATGCTGATTGAACCGCTATTGGCAGTGAGGTCTGCATTATTGGTTACGTTACCGCTGGTGCTGATTAAGATGTCGCCGTAGGTAGAATTCATTTTACCAGCAGAAGTATTAAGAATGTCGCCGCCGGCAAGCAGGCTGATATTGCCTGTTGCGTCAATCTTGCCGTCGCCTTTGACGTTACCATTAGTAATAGTGGTCTTGGCATCCAATGTTACGGTAGCCTCGTTGACATCTGTACCAGTTGCGCTGATATCACCCGTGTTAGTAATGCCTGCGTTTTCCGATGTGAGGTCAACATAGCCTGCTTTTGCTACAATGTCGCCTTCGTTCTTCAGCTCGTCATAAGCGCTCAGCTCAACGTTTCTTGCTGCAAAGATATTGCCGCTGTTGGTGACAGTCGACTTAGTGCTGGTAAGCGTTACGCTGCCGTTATCCGAGGTCAGCATACCGTCGCCCATTTGAGGCTCGCCCTCTACACCGCCGTTATACAGACTCTTAACTGCATTCATGGTAATGCTGCCATCAGCAGTAATAATACCGCTGTTGGTGATAGTACCACCAGAATCCAGGCTTACATTACCTGCAATGCTAAATAAGCCATCATTGTTACGGATGAAGTTATCGGTAGTGCCGTCACTGCTGCGTGCTACGAGAGAGATATTATCCAGAGCTACCATACCGCCACCATTGCTTACGATACCGCCGCCGGCTGTGAGGCTGATAGCGCCCTTGCCTGCACTCAGGACTGCACCGTTCTTAATATTCTTGCCAGCTGTAATTTCAATATCTGCGGCAGAAATAATATCTCCTGTGTTAGTAACATCAGCAAAAGCAGAGTTAAGTGCAATGTCATCGTTGCCGCTTATCAGCTTGCCTGCGTTATCAACCGAACCATCGGCAGTCATATCGATTCTGGTATGAGCGTCAATCTTAGCATTGTTTTCAATACTGCCAAGCTCTGCATCCAGGTCATTGCCTGCGCGCAGTTTAGCGTTACCGCGGGTTACCAAAATATCGCCCTTATTCTTCAGGCTGTGATTAGCATAAAGGGTTACATTGCTAATGCCGCTGATTTCACCCTCATTGTAAACGTCGTTACCTGCAACAAGTACAGTACCATCCGTTACACTGCCAGGTGTTCCTGCAGCTAGCTCGCTATAGTTGGTAACCTTGCCGCCTGCCTGGATGCTGATGCCGTTTCCTGCTGTAAGCTTGCCATCCGCACTGTCAACAGAGCCATTATTGATATTGCCCTTGTTGGTGCTCATAATAACGCTTTCTGCTGCTGTGATATCAGCAGAGTTATCAATGTTCTGGCCTGCATACAGCATAACATCGCCGGTTTCAGACTGCAGCTTATCCCTATTGATGACGTTACCTCCCGCATTGAGGATAATGGTCTTATAGGCTTTACCTGTTGCCGCATTGTCAATATCGCTGCCTGCGCGCAGAGCAATCCTGCCTGCATCCGCTTTAAGGCTGCTGCCGCTAAGCGTTGTAACATTGCCGTCAGCCGACATGGTAATGTTATCCGTCTTGGCATGGAATTCGCCGCCCGCTTCGATGTCACCTGCAGTGCTGGTCAAGGTGATTTCCTTAGCTGCAGTGAGGTTAGCTACAGTGCCAATATCACCTGCGGCAGTCATCTTGATATAGCCTGCCTGTGCGTCCATATCGGCATAATTTGTGATCGCACCCTCGCTAGAGGTCAGCGTAATGTTGTTACCTGCAGTGAGCTGGTCAGCATTGCTGGTCAGCGTACCATTTTCGAGGTTGCCCTTAGCCCACAAAGCAATGTTCTTAGAAGCAGTGATAGCTTTAGTGCTCTTCAGCTCGCCTGTTGCCGCGGTGATGGTCGCACTGCCATCCTTGGCGTTGATTACGCCATTATTATAAGCAGAACCATATGCAAGGAGTGTTACATCCTTTGCTGCTGCAATACTGTTGCTGTTGGAAACATCGCCTGCTGCGGAGTTCAGCAGTACGCTGCCGCCCAAGCTCTTGATGCTGTCTGCATTTTCCTCATCGGTGTTTACAGTTACAACAGCCTTGCTAGCCTGAATGGTGACATTTTGCGCTGCGGTGATGCTGCCCTTGGTAGAGGCACTGCCGAACTTAGAGTACAGCAGAACCTTGCCAGCTTCGCTGCCGATATAGCCTGTGCTGGTTACAGATCCCTGTGCCCACAAGGTTACGTCGTTATTAGCAGTCAGCCTGCCTTCGGAATCAATGCCATAGCCTGCGTTGTTGCCGCTGGCGTTAAAGCTCAGAGCGCCGTTCATGGCAGTAACATTGCCACGGTTAGTGATAACGGCAATGCCGGTGCTAGCTTCGCTAGTGCTGCCCTTAGCAGCAAAGCTTACGTCATTATTAGCCAGAACGTTGCCATCGCTGTAAATAGCGTTGCCTGCCTCAAGAGTTACATCATGCATAGCGTTGATATTGCCATTGTTCGTCAAATCTGCGCCTGCAGAAAGACCTGCATCAGCTCCCGCCGTAATATTGCCCTCAGTCGACAGGTTGCTGCCTGCGTCCATGTATACGTTGCTTGCTGCCTTAGCGTCACCAGTGCTTGTCAAATCGCCGCCTGCGCTTGCAACCACGTTAGCTGCTGCGTCCAAGTTACCGATGTTGGTTAAATCACTGCCTGCCGTCAGCAGTACGTTGCTAGCAGTAGAGGTCAGGCTGCCGTTCGACAGCAGATCCTGCTTAGCTTGCAGATCTACATCGTTTGCGGCCTTAACATTACCAAAGGAGGTCAGGCTGCCATTTTCTGCAACCATAAGCACCTTGCCCTTAGCAGAGGTAATATTTGCACCTGCTTTCTCCTTGCCGTTGTCAATGCTCTCCTTAGCACGCAGGGTGATGTCATTGTTAGCTTCCATGCTGCCAGTGTTAGCGATAGAGCTATTGCTTGCGGTCAGCTTGATGCTACGTTTTGCTAGCAATGTGCCAGTGTTGCCCAAGGTACCATTTTGCGCGGTGATTGCGATGTCGTTGCCTGCCTGAATGTATGCCTGGTTTTTTACAGCCTTAGCAGCGTTGAGCGTTACATTGTTGCCGCTCTGCAGCTCGCCGTTATTATTAACATTGCCGCCCAAGCTGAGCAGGGAAATATCACCCTTATCAGTGAATACGGCGTTTTTGTTGGTAACATCACCCGTAACAGCAGTCATCAAAATGCTACCGTTTGCTGTATACAAGCCACCCTGATGCTGTTCGTCACCAGGCTGCATATTGTTAGTAATATTCTTGTACGCCCACAGGATAATATCGTTGCTTGCCAAAAGCGTTGCATCATCATACAGCGTAATGCTGCCGTTGCGCGAAAGCATCTGCAGCGAATCGCCGCTAGCCGTACCTGTAGCAGTGATAGTACCGTTAATAACCACACCGTCGGCTGTACGTCCCAGATTCAAATCCTTGTACGCATCCAACAGCACACTCTTACCGGTAATATCGCCAGCGTTGATGATGGTATCCTGTTTAGAAATGAGGCTTACCTTACCCTCTGCCGCCGCAATAGAGGTGAGGTTATCAATGTAGCCTGTCTGCGCACGCAGGGTAACATTACCAGTCTTGGAGTTAATGGTACCCAAATCACCAGTGGTTTCAGCATCACTCTTGCCTACAACGATGTTCTTTTGTGCGTCTAAGAGCACGTTGCCCTTAGCGTCGATCTTGGCATCCTTCCAGATATTAACGTTGCCGTTAGCGGAGATCAGGCTGATGCTGCCGCCTACGCCCCACGGATCATCACCCTCGGTAGCTCCGGCAATAATCTTAGTGCCGTTTTCACTATTAAAGTCGATGTCATCCTTGGCCATATACACGATATCGCCAGCCTTGATGTGACCGCCCTTGCCGCTGATATTGCCGTTGGAGGCCCAAACCTTGGCACTGCCATTTTCAGCAAAAAGATCAGCATCGTTGACGATATTGCCATCAATTGCCCAGATGAAGATATTGCCCTCGTCGGCCTTAATGCTTTGGTCTTCGCTGCTAGCAGGCGTAATGGTGATGTGCTTGGCGCTGGTAATCTTGACGTTGCCGCTGGCAGAATAAACGTTACCGTTTACGAGCAGGTTATCTGCCTCGTCCACTACCTCATCCTGCTGCAGAGTAATGTCACCCGCTGCACGAATATTGCCGCCAACGGACATTTTGTTAGCTTCGCCAGCTTCATAGTTGTGGATATTAATGCTGTTAGCTACGCCATTGCCGTAATCCTCAATGGTAACTTCCAAAGCCTTGCTGCCGCCATTTGCCAGGTTGATGTCGCCGTTGCTGCTTCCCAGGGTTACCTTGCCCAGCTTGTTATAAGCTGTTGCGCCGACGCTAGAGCCCGCGCCGCTGGTAAGGATGACATCCTTTTCAGCAAAGGCGGTCAGGTCATCAATATCAATGTAATGCTCAGCGCTTTGCGTAATGTTACCAGTGATGCTTTCCAGCTTAGCCTCGGCACCCTCCAACGTCTTGGGACCGTCATCTAGGTTAATGGTCTGGCTGATAACGCCATTTTGTAATGCAATATCATTTTGTGCCTGCAGGCTAATATCCTTGGAGTAAACCAAGCCGTTGCTGCCAGTGAAGCGCTGGCTGTGGTTAGCAGTAGCATTTTCAACCAGCTCCAAACCGCCGTCACTTGTTACATTGGCTGCACCTTCGGCTACCAATGCATTGATACGCAGAAGATTATCCTTATCAGCAATCTCTGCAGCATTATCATTTACGCCGTGCAGGTAAATTTTATCGTTAGCAGAAGCATCACCCTTGCTCATCGCACCAATGGTAACAACAGCGCCGTTGTTCAGAATACGCAGTGCACTAGCTTCTGTACCAATGGATATACCATTAGCATCCTTGGATTCGATTGTAATGGTCTTAGCGTTGATATAGCTGCCTGTTTTTCCTGCTTCGGTTGTCCATTGTAGATCAGCTTTGGTATTGATATACAAATCACCGGTTACAACATTCTGCAAGGTGAGTGCGCCATTTTCGCTCTTTTCGATATAGATGCCCAGGTTCTTTTCTTTATCATCAGGATCTGTGATAGCGGTGTTGGCATCCAATACACCGGTAATCTTATCCAGCTTAACAGCGTGCTCCAAAGAGCCAATGCTACCCTCGCCGCCGTACAATGTCAGGTTGTGACCCGAAAGCACGGCACTGTCAGAGGTGGTAAGACCCTTAGCGGCCATCAGCTTGATATCCTTAGTAGTGGTAATGGAGCCGTCGATGTTGAGCGCGCTGCCGTTGATGCTGGCAAGATATACATTATCCGTAGCCTGTACGTTGATCTTGCCCTCCTGCGGATTGTTAAAGTCAACCAAAATTGGCTTTTGCATCCTAACAGTTACGCTGCCATCCTCGTTCCAGGTGAGGTCGCCAGCTTTAGCCTGCGAAAGGATCTTCATGTTTTCCAGCTCGCTCAGCTTATCCTTGGCAATGGTGATATCTGCAGCGTCCACGCCTACGCCGTGACCAGCCTTGAGGGTAATGTTGTTGCCCTTAACGTTGGCAGTGTCACCCAAAACGATCTGACCAGGCTTGCTGTTGAGTACACTGTATTGGATTGCATACAACAGCTCATTGGCGCTCCAGCCATAGCCGTCATAAACATCAGCCTCAGCATAGTTTACAATGGCCTTCTGTGCACTCTCGCTCATGCCTGCATAAGCATCCTGTGCGAAGAATACGCTGGTAGCTGCCTCGTACTTAGCCTTGGCCTCTGCCTGCTTGGTGGTGTCTGTGCCTGCCGCCTTCATCTCGTCCTGGTAGGTCTTGGCGATGCTGTTGAAGGCGTTGGCCGCATCAATATACTTATTGAGCTGAGCCTCGTCCACACCAGTGCCGTCGTCCTTGCTGGACAGATAAGCTAGCTGGGCCTTGACGTTCTTCATAACCTGTGCCTTAGCCTTGGCAGCGCTATCGGTGCTTTCGCCGTCTGCATCACTATCGCTGATCAAGCCCATTTCGCGCCAGTATTCCAGCTTATCCTTAGCATCAGACAGGGAGTTGTCGTCTACAACATCTATAAAGCTGCCCTGAGTTTCCAGGGTAACATTGCCGTCTGTGCTTTCGATAACGCCGATATTGAGATTAGTATTTTCACCCTCAGCATGGTAAACCTTAATGTCGCCTGCTGCTTCAATGCTCAAACCATCAGAAGCAGTACCGTTGTTATAAATTTCGGTTCCAGGTGCAACACGCACGTCTACAGAACCCTGGCTGTCTAGAGCAATGCGCTTGCCAATAATCTTGCTATTGCTATAGCTGCCGTCTTCGTTCTTTGCAGTAGTGATGTCACCTGCTGCTGCCACAGCGTAGGTGCCTTTAGCAGCGCCACGGCCGCTCAAAACAAGGTTGCCGCTCTCCGATTCCAAGCTGATGTTGCCTTCAGTGCTGCCCAATTGGATTGTCGCAGTATCGCCTATGGTGGACTGCGTAAGGCTGATATCACCCTTGGCACTGGCTGTAAGGTTGTGCGTCAAAACGTCAATACCGCTATAACCGGTAATGTTACCTTCTAGCGAGGCTAAGGAGGTGATGCCTACGCCTTTCACCTTGTCGGCATCGTCCTTCACTGAAGCGTTGCTAATAGTGCCTTTGATAAGCAAATCGCTGTTATTGACAATCTTTACAGCACCCTGGCTGTTTTGCAGCAGGCCTACGCTGATAGGCTTATCAGCTTTGAGGCTGTAGGTAGAGCTTGTGGAGCTGGTCTTGATGTTATCCCATTTGAAGGTATATTCCGTATAGAAGCCTGCATAATACCACGGGGTATCCTTGCTGGTTACTACGTCCGTATCCCAGGACTTGTCAGTATTCTGCTGGCCAATAACGCTAAATCCGTAGGTCTTAGCGTTGGTGTCATAATACACACCGTTGGCAAGCTGGCCGCCGCCCTGGCTGGAATCGGTGGTGGTGCTGACGCTACCGCCCTGATTCTTGATGCTGTCAACTCTGTTGCCATCATCAATAGTAATTAAGCCCCAAACATAGGTCTTCACCTTGCCGACATAGTGCGTGGTAGCGGTGTCACCGCTGGTGCCACCAGTCCAGTTCAATGTAGAACCACTTAAGGGCTGGTAGGTACCGTCAGATCCTGCCCAATCGCTAAAGTCACCAATCTTGCCATCAACGTAGCTGGCATTGCGCTCAGAGAATACGCCATCATGCTTAGCATATTCCGTAAGAAGCTTTTTGGAGGTGTCGCGGATGCTAATAAGGCCTTCTACGTTGTTAACCTTAATATTGTTAACAACAAGCTGTCGTTCTGCGTCTCCCTGCGCCTCGCCCAGGTCAATTATAACATTGGCTGCGCCGTCCATTGCAAGGATGCGGCCGTTGCCTGTGCTGGTAATTGCACCGTTGAGATAAATCTTGCCGCCGCCAGTATTGATATCCTCACTCAATATGGACTTAGTCGAAGGATTGTAGTACAGACGAATGCCATATCTATAGCATTTGTTGGTGGAATCATAGATGGCGCCATACTCATCATCACCATTGATGAGATAAGCCTTATTCCCCAAAACATCCTTATCGGTCAGCACCGTACCACTTGCAGCATAATCACTGTCCAGCTTGTCGATATTGCTCTTCATGCTGTTAGTGTATTCTACAGAATATTTATTGTAGCCGCTCTGGATAAGGCCGTCGATATTAATGCTGCGTGCGGAAATGTAGATATTGTCGCCGCCGAAGATACCGTTGCCGCCGTCCTTCTCACCGCTAGCGATAGCTGCATATTCAGCCTGTTTTTCCTTAATAGTGCTGATTTCAGCAGCAGTCAAGCCGATGTCGCCTGCGTTCTTCAGCAGGTAGTTGCAATAATCATCGTAGCTGTCTGCATGGAACTGGTCTGCCTTGTTATCTGCCACCAGCTTGGTAACATAGCGCTGAATCTTTTCGGCGATAGTCTGGCTGAACTGATACCAGGCAATGGGATCACGGCCAATGGTTGTGTAACCGCTGGAGGTTTGCGAAACAGAGCCCTTGTCGGCAATAACCTTGGTATTCTGGCCCAAAATCTTAGCGTTATCTATATTGATATTGCTGTTTTCGTTGCGCAGGGTTACGTCACCGCTAATGTTCTGCACTGTACCCTGTACTGTAATATCCGTATTAGTATACTTTTGCAGCTCCTGAGCTGTAATGCCTGTGTTGGTAATATTAATGGAAGAATTAGCACCAGTTGTCGGGTTGGAAATAAGCTCGCCGCTATATTTTTCGGTAATCTTCTTGACGCTTTCCTTGGTATGAATGGTGTCTTTATCAACTGAAATCCCGTTGATGTTAACCATGCCGCCAGGCTCCTGGATAATAACATCGTTTACCAAAAGGTGCATATTGCTATTGTTGGTGATAGTGATGTCATTAGCACCCTTAGCCTCTAGCGTACCTGCGCCCTCCAGCTTGTCGGTATTGATGTTAATGTTACCGCCGGAAACGTTGATATTAGGCAGCTCGATACCAGCCATAGCGCGGTTTTTGATTACGACAAAGTTCTGCGTACCGCTTTCATCGGTTGCATAGTAGCCAAAGCCCGATTTAACCATATCGCCCTGCATAGCTTCCAGCTCTGTCTTAAGCGATTTGTACTGTTCGGAGCCTTGGTCGTAGCCACTCATGGATTCTGCCAGCTCTACATAATGGTTGTATAGCGGATTGTTGATGCTAATGATACCGTCCTTGGAAACGGTGCTTAGGTCAAACCATTCCGAACCACTCTTGGTCTTGTCCTCGCCTGCGAAGTCAACAGTAACGCCGCTAGAATCATAGTTGCCATCCTTGTCGGTCAGGCTGCCATTGATAACCAGGTTCAGATTGCTGTGTGTGCCTGCAAGCACGTGACCTGTGCTTGCGATATCCACCCTGTTGTTAGCAGTCTGTTGAGCATTAGCTTCACCGTCGTCGGTAGCAATAAACTGGCCTTCATTGGATTCGCCTGTATACCATTTGTACTTAACAGCGTCAGTTTTGATGGTGTTCTTGCCTGCGGTAGCAGTAATGTTGGCGTTGTGAACGCTCTTGGAAAGGCCGCTTACAGTAACCACGTTGTTTTGTGTCATGTGGTTGTTAACCTCAGGCGAGGTCCAGGCCGGAATAACCGACTTAGCATAGGCAGTTGCCAATGCCTTATAATCCAGCTGCGAGCTGGCGTTGTTCAAATCAGCACTGGCATTCAGGTAAGTGTCGTGCGCACTGTCGAGGCTTGCATCCTTATCCACGTTAATGGAAGAATTACGGGTGAAATTAACATCCGTCGTACCATAAACAACAGTTGCAACGCCTGCACCACGGGAGAAGGTGTTAAATTCTGCCTTGGTATTATCATAAGAGGCCAGCTTGATGTCCTGGTTCTTATCCTTGGTAGTAATTGCAGAGCCTGCGCCTACGCTCACGCCGTTATCATAGGTAATGTCATGAATGCTGTCGTTGTAAACAACGTCTATAAAACCGCCGCTCATCAGCTCATTGTCATATCTGAGCGTACCATTGGTAAAGCTTTGTGCGTTGATGCTGCTATCGCTTGCCTTGCCATTACTATCACTGGTGAGCTTGGCCTGCGTGAAGTTAACCTTGCTGGCATACTTGCTTGCTTGATCCTCATACTTGGTGCCCATGGTTGCAGCACTGCCAAGCAGCAAGCCGCCGCCATCAGCGCTCATCCTTACGTCATGGTTAACGTTGTTGCCTGCCTGGAAAAGCTGCTTGCCGCTGGTCTGGATATCAGCAGCGTGTGAAGCATCGCCCACGTTAAGCTGAGCGTTATGCTGTACTACGTTGTAGTTCTTAGTACCACCGTAGCCAGCTCCGATTACGTTAAAGGATGTGCTTTCCTGCTTAATGCTGTCCTTATTAAGAGCTTCGGCAGTAAAGGTATTTGTTGGACGCCAATCACCATAGACGTTGGTTACGGTGTTAGTCTTGAGGATGTTGAGCGCCTTGCTGGAAAGCGGGCTGATGTCGACAGTACCGCCACCGCCGCCCTGTGCCAGGATGTTTTCGGTGACATTGGCATTGCTGCTCACCTTAACATCGTTCACACTGCTGACAAGCTCTGGATGCTTCAGCTTAGCCTGGTGGGTCGTCTCATCCTCCACTACATAGCCATCGGCGTCCACAACATAATATTCCGGATGCTTCAGCTTCGGCTTTTTGGTTGTTTCATCTATAATGATGCTACCATCGGCATCGGTTTCATAATAATCATTGCCGGAGGTGGCTTCGTTCATAGCGTAATCTACACCACCCGCAGTCACTGCAGTATCGGCAGTAATGTAGCTATTGGCAAGCATCGTGCCGCTGGCAATCCCAAGGCCCACCTCAATGCCCTTAGCGGTATTAGCTACGTCCACGTTATGAATAGCGTTGATGTTCAAGGCATCTGCCTGGTAAATCGCCTTGTTGGCAACAATTTCGGCCTTTTCGTTGTAGACAACCATGGCCTCGTTCACACCTATGCCGACAACAGTGCCGCTGTTAGCATTCATATATGCCTTAATGCTGCTGTCTGCGCCATCCTGCTTAGTGATGACGGACTGCAAATCGATTGTTCCATCAGCTAGATAGCTGTTGCCATCACCGCTAACAAGGCGCGACGCACCTGTAGCATAGGCATAGGACTTGGCACCGCTGGCGCCAACAATAGCAGCTTCAAAGGCGCTTAGGTCAGCGTTCACGCCCAGCTGCTTGGTGGCCGTAGCCAAAATATTACCGCTGGTCTTGAGGGTGCTGCCTGCGATGGTAACGGTGTTCTGAGCGCTCGTGCTGTTGGCCGCATCGCTTTCCTCGCCGTCAATAGCCTTAACGACCGTATCCTTAATACCAGCGCCAGCAATTCTGATGTCAGAAATCTTAGACTCTACCTTATTGGTCTTGTCAGCACGCACAGTAATACCGCTGTTCCCGTCGATCTTATCGTAGGTTACTGTGCCATCCTTGGCAGTTGTCTTGGTATAGCCTGCCAAAAGCTGGCTGCCGTTGGTAATTTCTACGCTATTATTGGTCTTGGTCTGCGCTGTTGCATACAAAGCACCCCCAGGCACACCAGCAAGGCTATAAGCCTTGGTTTCTGTATAGTTGTTCAATGCGTCCTTAGCGCCAACGGCGATCACCTGGCTGTTAATATTGGCATTATCCAGCATCACCTTGTTTTCGCCACCAATATATGTACCTGTGGAGGCGTGGAAGATGTCAACACCGGCAACGTATCCCTGTAGCGCTTTGTTGGCGATTTGTCCGTCGCTGACAGAGCTGATTTCTACCTGCGAGGGTACATTATTTGTATTCTTTTTGATAGCCGAAATCGTGCTGTTGGTGACGCTTGTACCCACCTTGCTATTAACATCTGCAGTGGAAACAGCAACACTGACGCCCAAGCCTGCAAGCCTGTACTGGTCATTGGTGGCTTTCAGGTTATTATTATCGTGCGCCTTAATGGTAACCTTGTCCTGCGCATACAGCTCGCTGTTATTAACAACAACCTGCACACCCTGAGCCTCGCTATCACCGCCGCGCTGGGTTTTTACATTGCTGATAATATCCTTTTCGCTGATGCCAGCCTTCGTCAGGCTGCCATCTACGCTCTTATCAGAAATATAGCTGGCTTGCTCTGCTAGGTAATTGTCCACCTGGTCCAGCCTAGAACCTACATCAACCTTGGTAATAGTATCGATAGACTTACCGCTGCTATCAGTTTTAGTGCTGATGAAGCTCATAACCCTATCGGCCTTGGCGTTGACATTGTTTGTCAGCACGCTGACGCCCGCATCAATGCCGCCACCGCCTATATTGATAATCTGCGTATCATAATCACGTACTTCCTCAGCTTCAACGTCGATAGTGTTAGCATAAATCTTGCTGCCTGTAACATTAGTATAAACAGATGTATCGTTAGTGGTAACGCCTACGCCTGGTGCAGCGTCCAGAATCGTGGCTACGCTATAGTTGCCCTGGAGCATGCTTTCCTGCACCTTATTTTGGGCCTTAGCCTCAAAGGAGGCAGCGCGGATAGCGTCCGTACCAATGCTGTTGCCGCCCACGTTTACGCCCACCTTGTTGGTGAAGCCGTCAACTACAAAGTTGCCGCCAATGGCAAGACCAAAAAGAGCTGCAGTCAAGGCACCGCTATGTACGTTGCTCTTTACCGTACTGTCATTAGTAGCGTCCACTGCTACAATCTGCTTGCCGTCCTCTGTGCCGATAATGCTGTTATTCAAAAGGTTAGCATAGGTAGAATTGTCATCGTTGAGCACAGCAACGCTTACGCCAGCGGCCGCGCCTGCGTATCCACCACCCACGCCAATGCCCACGTTCAAACGGGTGATGTCAGCCGTGTGCTTAGCATTGACGTTGACAGCGTTAATTACACCCTTGACATTTTGCATAGCAGCAGTGGTTGTGCTGCTGAGGGTGCTGCTGATGATGCTACCGTTCAACCCCAGGCCGAAGCTGGAACCTACGCCCAAAGCAACGCCTACAGCGTATGTCCCCAGCTCCTGGCGGCTTGCAGCCGTAACGTCAACGCTAGAGGCGTTGATAGTGCTTTGCTGCGCATTGCTGCTAGCGTCCTTGCTGTTACCAATAATCTGCGCGCTACTGTTGCGTGCCAGCGTATTGCTGTCAGCAGCCACGCCCACGCCAAAGTCAGCGGTAGAAAGAAGCGCAAACGCGCCATTACCAACTCCGCTGATAATATCTGCTTTATCCGAGGACTTAACTGCGAGCTTAGTGAGTGCGTCCTCCTTGATTTCCTCACTGTCGCTGCTTGCCTTGTTGTAATCGCTGTCCTGCAGGGTTGCGCTGGTGCTGCCTTCAATCTTGTTAATAGCAACCGTGCCGTTAACGCCGGCAGCTGCAGCACCTGATCCAATAGCAAGGCCTGCGGTGAACAATATGTTTCTAATTTTATTTTCACTATTGGCTGCAATCGTCAGGCCGTCTGCGCCAGCCACCTTCAAGGTGCTGCCTGCAATGTGCGCGTCGGTAGTGCCGCCAATCTTATTGATGCCAACCGTAGCTCCCACACCAGCAATCAGTGTGCCACCGCCGAAGCCTACGTCAAGCGAGCCTGCATAATTTTGGATGGTCTTTTTGTCCTGCGCGTCCACCTTAGCAGTCTTGCCTGCATCCAGGGATACGTTGTCCATAGCAGCCAAAATATCGTTATTAATGTTATTGATGGCGATATTGCCGACTACACCGGCGTTAACGCCAGCGCCAAGCGAAGCGGCAGCACCTATACCGATATTCAGGATGCTTTGCTCGGAATCTGCCTTGACTGTTACATCGCCAACTTCCAGGGACAGCTTATTCGCCTCGTCTGTGCCCTTGATAAAGGCCTTGGTTTCCTCAGAAATGTTGGCTGTACCCACGCCAACCGAACCAGCAATGCTGAAGCCTTCCTCAAGATTGAGGCTGCCAGATACGAGGTCGGCGCTGGTGGTAACGCTGTTTTTGCTTTGGGCATCCACATTAACGCTAGTTGTCTTTTCCGCATCCTTAATAGAGGTATCGGTCATCGATGCCTCGGTCTGCAAAGCAATATAGCTGGCAGCACCGCTGCCCTGAGCGTTTATGTTGTTAGCATTGGTCAGCGCTACGCCTGCGGCGATGGCCATGCTGGAAGAATCCTTATTGCTGGCGCTGACAGTAATACTCTTGCTGTCTGCACCCTGCTTCATGTTAATGGTGCTATTGTTCAAGCGGGCAATAAGCTTTTGCTTCTTTTCGTTCTTTTTATCGCTGTCGTAATCGCCAATTTCGGTGTAGGCCACTGCGCCGCCAATAGCAACCTTGCCGCCGCTTGCCAAATCCAAGCCGCCGGCGATAGCCTTCTGCTTGCTGGTATCTGTAGCCTTGACACTAATGCTTTCAGCATCAGTGAAGGTGTTATTTTTGGTGTTACCGTTACCGTCATCATAAGCATCGACAATCGCTTCCACATCGTCCGTGCCTGTGTTAGTTGCCACGCTACCGTTAAGCTTAACGGTAACGTCCTTGTTCAGCTTGCCGCCTACGCTAAAGGCCCAGCTGTTGCTGTCGTTGTCAGCCTGCACCTTAACGGTAGGCGCAGTGATGTCGCTGCCATAGATATAAGCACCTGTAGTGTTATGCTTGGTATTTACGGCCACGTTCGCACCAATGCCGACAGTGTTATTATTGCTATAACCGCCTGCTCCAGCTATGTTAATCAGCTCGTCAGCCGTTTTGGCTGTTACATCTAGCTCCTTGGCTGTAACCTTGCTGTTTTTCAAGGTTGCCTTAACGCTGTTATTGGTAGTGAGGCCGCCGCCACTGCCGCTGCCCTCAACCGAAATGCCGTCGCGACCCTGGGCGTTGCCGCCAACGCCTGCAGCAAAGTTCAGCATAAAGCTGTTGCTTTGCGCACCAATGCTGGTATTTTCAGTAGTATCAACCGTCGAATTATCAACAAAGGCATCATAGGTATTTTTTATCTGGTTAACAGTTACTGCCGCGCTAGCAGTGAGGGCGCTGCTGCTGCCTGTGTTCACGCCAATGCTTACTGCGCCGGTAATAAGCTTGTTACCGCTGGTGTTGTTGGCAAGCGCATCGCCATTATAATACATCTTGCTTGCATCTGCCTGAGTGCTTGCATCTGCCTGAGTGCTTGCATCTGCCTGAGTGCCTGCGTCTGCACTGGTGCTAGTCGTAGGCAGAATCTTGTTCATAGCATTTTGCAGATCGTCAGTAGTAACCTTGGCATCGGCTGCCAGCTTGTCCTTGTTGATCTCTATATTGTCTACGCCACCGCTACTATTTAAGGCATTAAGCATCGTTTTGCCGTCCAGGTCAAAGCCAATAGCGCGCAGCTCGTCCTGATGCTCGTTATCTGTGGCGCTCTTAACAGTTTCGGTCTTTTCACCGTCGGTCTTTTCGCCGTCAGTCTTTTCTCCGTCGGTCTTTTCGCCGTCAGTCTTTTCTCCGTCGGTCTTTTCACCATCAGTCTTTTGATCAGCAGGCTTAGATGTACTTGTATCACTACCCTTGTTAGAAATAGACAGCTCTACGAGGTCGCCGTCATAGGCACGCGCATGCACTGCCTTGGCTGTGATAGTGCCGCCTGTAATGCCTGCGGTGACAGTATTGTTTAATTTGTTTTGCGCATAAGCGCCATAAGCAGCCACCTCACCGTTTTCGCCCGTCACCAGGCCAAAGCTGACAGCAGCACTACCCTGCGTCTGCTTGGCTACAGCCAGGTTTTCCAGGGAATCGGCAGTAATAGTGCTGTTGTTGATGGTAGCAGTCAAATTGTTGTTGACACCCATATAGGTAACTGCAGCGCCCAAGGCGTAGCTACCATTGCGGCTGTAGCTTACCTGCAGGCCGCCAGCGATTTCCAGATCCTTGTTATAGGCAATGTTTTTCACCATGCCTGTATTGCTAATCTCTACGTCGCTCATATTAGCCTTGACATTATTGGTCAAATCCAGGCCGTTGCCGCTGCCCACAAGCTCAAAGCCTTTGGCATCTGCCTTCACAGTCTGCAAGCCCAGTGCCAGGCCCAGAGTGAAGTTCATCCCGTCCTTATGCGCACGGTTATCTGCCAAGGTATATTTGCTAATATTAGCATTGTTGATATTAGTAAGTATATTGTGCGTGGTGGCCTCTGCTGCATAGGCTCCTGCTAAGGTGCCTGCATAGTGCGATTCATCCGCATCGTTATTTTGCAGGAACTGGAACGCGCCCGAGCCGCTATAAGCACCAATAACCTTGTCCTCTACAGCCTCAACATTAAGACTGCCCTCGTTATTGCCCGTAAGGCTCAGCTTATTATCCTTGCTGGCGCCTTCAATGCCTGCTGCCGTAGTAGATGTACCCCTATTAAGCGACAGGCTGGCTGCTGCTGACAAATTGAGCTCTGGGAAGATCGTCTTGTGGCCTGCAGGGTTGGCCTCCGGCAAGCCAGCAGCTGCATCGCGGTCTGCCCCCCCGCTTTCGCCTTTAGTAGAGGTACCAGCGACGGTAACGCTACTGGTTTTGCCATAGTCATAGGCCTTAACAGCTACATTTTTGGATTTTACATCTGCAGCAACAGTATCAGCCTTGCTACCCAAAAATTTCTTGTCGTTGTCATTAAGCGCACTCTTGAGCAGCTTGCGTGCTTTGCCGCCTACGGTGCTGTCGTCCTCGTCACCGTCCTGATCGTTATCCATAATGCCAGCAATAGTATTGGCATCGTAGTTAGTAATGCTTATAGCCGCACCCATAGAATGGCGCTCGCCTGCTACAATATCAGCCGCTATGCCCACAATATATTCTGCGTTTTCGGCGTTAATGGAGGTGCTGCCTACGCTGATGGTAACCTCATCATCCACTGTTGCAATGGCGTTAGACGTGCCGCTCTGGTACTGCCCCATGCCGACAATGCCTGTAGTGCCGTTTTTAGCACCTGCATAGATCAATGCACCATCTATAGTGCGGTTGTTAGCTTTAACGTTCAGCTCGCCTTTCTCGGCCTTCAGCTTGCTGCCCTCGGCCACTGCGACAATAGCGTTATCGTTGCGGTAGCTCAGGCCTAAGGAGCCGCCGACGCTGTTATCAGCATTATCAAGGCCTAAGTAGGGAATTCTGACCTCGTAGCCTGAGCCCATCTGATCCTTAAACCATTTTTGGATGGTATTCGGCAGCTTGTCATACAGGTTATTAAGCCATTGTATATCTTGCACCGTTTTGCCATAGTTCCAAAGACTACTGGTGGCACCAGTAATGCTTATCAACGAGTTTTCAGTGTTGGCAGAAATATTCATATTGCCATCATTTGCTGTAAGCTCGGTGTTTTTGCCGATCAGGGTTTTAGCGTTGTTATTAACATTATTATAGTTAATGGTGCCTGCTACAGCCATCTGTATCTTAGAATCTGCATTGCCAGTAACAGTATTACCTGCCGAAAAGTTTGCATAGCTGGTAATGCTAGTAAATTTCTTGGCACAGTTAAGCACATTTTTTAAATCGTTAAAAATAAGCTTATGGACAGAGCCGGCAGTGCTGGCAGACAATGCCTCCTGCAGCTTTTCCGTTTGTTCATTAAGTTCCTTGAGGCTTTCTATATTAGTGGGATCAGATTCGTACTTTTCTAGCGCAGTTAAATATCCCTTTACTGCAGGAATCCTGTCTGCGAGGATTTTAACATCATCGCGGATGGCTACAAGTGCACTCTTAAACGCTGTTGTTAAACCACCATGACGGTTGTATGCACTAGAAGCATCGGAGGAAATATTTATCCCTGCAGCCTCTAGCTTGGCATGTGCAGCTGTAGTGCCTGCTTCAATAGTAGTTTTGGCATTGTTGTCCAAATTAGCGACTAAAGCTGCCACGCCGATGCCTGTTTCCGACTTGTCATCCTTATCCTTCTTCTTGGTAATACTGCTGTTGGAGGACATGCTTACATCGGTATATTGGCTTGAACTAGTCAGGTTAATGCTGGGGGTAGCCGTAACCTTGCCGTCCTTATCCTTGACAGGCGCACCTGTTACCGTCAGCTTGGCAGTATTGGCAACATTCGTTTCGGCCTGGATATCGCCGTTAGCAATGTTCAGGCCAATACCTGCGGCAAACATATCACGCCAGGTGTTGTTTACCTCACCGCCTGCATGCACATTGTTATCCGCCTGCTCCTCAAACAAATTGCCTATGTTGATAACGCTATCATCCAAGTCGTCTTCATTTTCAAACTCCAGGGCATCGCCTTCAAGTACCACCCAGTCATCTTCCCGCTCTGGGTCGCTGGAATTATCCATGGTTGTAGCATTGCTCACATCAGCATAATAATTGACGTTATTAATGCTGCTGGCATTGATGCCATCCTTAGCGGTGATGGTACCTGCAATATTTACAGCGCTCTTGCCGCTAACACTGCTGATAAGCACGCCTGTCTGCAGCAAAGCGCCCTTGCTAGATCCTGTCTCTACACCCCAAGTGGAGGTAGATTCAGTCTTACTGCTCAAGCCAACGCTGCCCTTTTCTGCCTTAAGCACGGCATCCTTGCCAACGTTGACCGTAGCGTTATTGACATTAGAAGCCCACAAAAAGCCTATATGGAACGAAGAGCCTGCGGGCGTTGTGCCCTCCTCTCCTGCCTTTTTTTCTGCGTCCTTAGCCTTAACATAGGCTGTGTTAGTAGTTAAAGTACTAGCTGCAGCGCTGATGCTGCCTGCTTCACTGGTCACATCACCTTGGATGTCAATAGTAGCGTCGGCCGTGGTGTCGACATAAGCAAGAGCCACACCAGGAACATAGTTGCTAGCCTCTTCCATGGTAATTCTTCCTGCAGCAACAGCATCCTCCACCTTGGCGGCCACAGCTCTGGTGGTGGCAGAAGCGCCTGCAGAGGAGGTAATACCGGCAGTAGCCTTCATATCTACCGTCCCCTGAGCGTGCACGTCGGCATCTTGACCAACGTTGATTGTGGCATCAGCCTTCATCTTAACAACAGAGCCCGAAAAATTTTTGGCAGCCACCAGCTTTTCAAAGGCCTTGTCAATAAGCTTGTCTTCTACAAAGCGTTTAAGGTCTGTCGGCGAGCCGCTGAAGTAGAGATTGCTGGTAGTGGCGCTCATGCTTATACCAGGGTTAGTCTCCTTACCATCTTTATTCTCGGTAGGCGCAAACTTACCTGTAGTCACGTCATAGCCTGCATTAACCGTACCATCAACGCTGATGCTAGACTTAGTTTCTACCAGATCGCCCAAAAGATTAGCTATATTGGACGCACTGATATCCATGCCCAACAATCCTGCCTGGCCAGAACCATTAGTAGCCTCAGCTACAACGGTAACGTTACCATAGCCCTGAACAGCGGAATTTTTAGCTACTGTAACATCGGCCTTGACAATGTTATCACCTTCAACATCCGTGTTAAGTACAAAGGCATCCTTATCATAATCATTGCGGCTGTTGGCCTTGGCGCTCACTTCAATATCGCCGTTAGCAAAATTGCCACTGTAAAGCTCACCCAGCACAATGTCGCCATTAGCTGCACGTGTCGCCTTCAATGCTTCACCAGTCAGGCCAGATTGCACAGTACTGCCCTTATCGATATTTACCAGGTTGGAAAAATCTACCACACCTGTTTTAAGTGCGGCCATATCCGTGCCATTACCAATGGTAACACTGCGACCTGCCTTCAAGCGCACACCGTCCACGGTGTTGATCTGGCCATAAACCTCAATCGTGCCGTGCTTGTCGGTAAACATGTCATTCTGCTTGATAATGTTGGGCGAATTCATGTACAAGCTGTCAAGATCGGTGAAATCTATCGCCAGATTGGTTTTGTCCACTGTCTGCACATTAAAGGTCCCTGCGTTGATGACGCCGGTCTTGCCCACAACCAGGCCATCCTGACTCAAAAAGTACAAATTGCCGCCAATCTTGCCGTTGCGGATGGCGTTAAGCGTACCATTGATGTTAATTTTATTGTTAACAAAGTTGATCAGACTTTCTGCTTCGCCACCAACAGCATCTGCCGTATGGAAATGCATATTGGCAATATGGTTCTGGTCCAGATCAAAATTTTTGAATACACTGGTACCAACAGAATTCTGTACCTTGCCGGCGTAGATATCTACCTTATTGCCGCTTGTTTCGATTTTACCACCATCCATACGGCTGATATCCTGCGCCACTGCTGGCGTAGAAGTAAAAAATAAGCCCAAGACAGCAGCTGCACTTAATGCGCTGGCGCTGAATTTGGACCTGCCGTATTTGTGGAATCTACGAAAGCTACCCATATACTATCCCTCCTTAAGGAAATCCTACAAGAAATATATAAACACCAACCCTGCTCAACTGCGCGCAGGCCATGATTTTATCTATAATCCTCTACGGTAATTATAACATTTCCTTGTACCTGCAACAAGTAAAATTACACGGTTTCACATTTGTATACAATATAAATCACTCCTATTTTACCGGAGAAATATAGAACAGTATATTTGAGAAAAAGCAAGCCCGCCCTTGTGCAATACACGTCGTGGGGCGGGTTTGTCTTAACGTTATTCAGTTGTCAATGGTCCACTTATGCCTCCTTACGTTCAGCGATAATCTTTTCGGCCATCTTAGCAGGAACATCCTCGTAATGATCAAACTTCATCTCAAAGGTGCCCTGGCCTTGGGTAATAGCGCGGAGATCTACGGCGTATTCCGTAATTTCTGCATAGGGTACCTGGGCCGTAACTACGCTCAGGCCTTCTTCTACGCTTTGCATGCCCAAGATGCGTCCGCGCTTGGAGTTCAAATCGCCGATAACGTCGCCCATCATAGAATCGGCACAGGTTACATTTAAGCTGTAAATGGGCTCAAGCAGCACTGGCTTGCATTGTTCCATGGCCTTCTTGAAGGCGATATTAGAAGCAGTTTTAAATGCCATTTCAGAGGAATCGACTGTGTGGTACGAACCATCCAGCAAGGTGATGCGCATATCAACTACAGGATAACCAGCCAAAATGCCTTTTTCCATAGCCTCGCGCATGCCCTTTTCGACAGCAGGGATATATTGGCGGGGAACAGAGCCGCCAAAGATCTTATCAACAAACTCAAAGCCGCCTCCCGGAGGCAGTGGCTCCATCTTAATGACAACATGACCATACTGGCCGTGGCCACCGGATTGCTTTTTATGCTTACCCTCCACTTCAGCACTGCCGCGGATAGTTTCACGATACTCGATAATAGGTGCTTTGAGCATGGCCTCTACGCCAAATTTGCGCTGCATACGCTCCATGATGATTTCGATGTGCTGGTCGCCCATGCCGCTGATCAAGGTTTCCTTGGTTACAGGGTTCTTGGTCACGATAATCGTCGGGTCTTCATCCATCAGACGGTTCAGAGCAGACATAATCTTGTCCTCATCACCCTTCTTCTTCGGGTAAATCGCTCTGGTATACATCGGCAGCGGGAAGTTAATGGGCGGAAATTCTACCTCGGAATTTTTGTCGCACAGCGTATCGCCGGTGGAGGTAAACTGCAGCTTGGCAACGACACCGATATCCCCCGCAGTAACCTGCTTCATCGGGATCTGGGTCTTGCCGCGCATGGTAAAGATGTTACCGATGCGCTCCTCTTCCTCACGACGGGAATTGTAAACGATGCTGTCGGCTTTGATAGAACCTGAGAATACACGGAAATAAGTTAGACGGCCAACAAAGGGGTCGGAAGTTGTTTTGAAAACCAATGCTGCCATAGGTGCATTGGCATCGCGGATTTCCTCTTCACCAGTTTCCTTATCCATAACGATATAGTCATTCAAAATTGCCGGATAAGTAAAGTCGATGATAGCGTTCATCAGACGGCCAAGACCAATGTTCTTGTAAGCACTGCCACACAGCATTGGGTAGATGATAGCGTGGCGGATGCCCTTGATCAAGCATTTCATGATGTCCTCGTCGCTGATGGCTTCGCCCTCAAGATAGCGCATCATGCAATCATCGTCAGCCTCAACTGCAGCCTCTACCATTTTTTCATGGGCGGCTGCAGCGGCTTCCTTGTACTCGTCCGGAATTTCTATCTCATCGGAGCCATTGCCGTTGGCACGATAGGCCTTCATTTTATAAAGGTCGATAATGCCCTCGAAGCTGTCCTCCTTGCCAAGCGGCAGCTGCAGCGGCAGCACGTGCTTGCCAAACTTACCGCGCAGATTATCTAGTATGCTGTCAAAATCAGCGTTTTCACGGTCCATCTTGTTGACAAAAATGATGCGCGGCAGGCCTGCTTCCTCTGCCAGCTTCCAGCATTGCTCGGTGCCCACCTGTACGCCGCTGGTGGCGCAAACCACGATTAACGCGCTGTCCACAGCGCGGAAGGCTCCCTTTACCTCGGCTACGAAGTCGGCAAAGCCAGGAGTATCAATAAAGTTAATCTTGGTATCACGCCATTCTACAGGTGCCAGGGTGGCATTAACGGAGACCTTACGTTTGATTTCCTCGGGCTCATAGTCTGTGGTGGTAGCACCGTCCTCAACCTTGCACATTCTGCTGATTGCTCCGCTACGATACAGCAGGGCTTCGGTAACAGACGTGGTTCCTGCTCCACCATGACCCACAATGGCCACATTTCTAATCTTATCTCCAGTGTACTCTTTCATACTAAATCCCCCTTTATCAGGCATTTGTTATGCTAGATATTTCGCTGAATTTACTGATTTATCCTGCTTTTAGCTGGAAATTTCTCATTATTTTTTATATTTAGGCTAAACTGTAAAGCATATTACAGTTTAGTAGTAAAATGTAAAAATAGCAGCCCCCTGCTACCAAGGAGCTGCTATATAAACTAACCGTTTTGTACTTTACGCGCCTGCTCTTTTATTTGCGCCGCCGCCAGATGCACATCAGCCTGCGCCAGTATACCACTCACAATGGCGGCTCCGTCGGCGCCTGTCTGCCGCACAAGTGCGTAGTTGGCCGCTGTCACGCCGCCGATGCCCACAACGGGGATATCCACCGCCTGACGGATAGCACGCAAATTATCCAACCCTAACGCAGTTACGTCTGCCTTGGTGCTAGTGCCAAAGACAGCACCACAGCCAAGGTAGCTGGCACCATCCCGCACTGCCTGCAGTGCTTCGCTCACGTTATGTGCCGACACGCCGATGATGAAGTCATCACCCAAAACTGCCCGTGCCACACCGCACGGCAGGTCTCCCTGCCCCAGGTGCACGCCCGCCGCCTTCACCGCCTGAGCAATATCCAAGCGGTCGTTGATGATGAGTGGCACGTTAAATTCATCGCATATATGCTTCAAGGCCAATGCCTCAATATACATTTCGCGGCCTGCTGCGTCCTTAGCGCGGTATTGCACGCAGGTTACACCGCCAGACAGGGCCTGACGCACACTGGTAAGCAAATCCCTGCCATGCAGGCAGACTTCGTCTGTAACTAGATAAACGCTGTAATCCACTGCACGCATTACGATACCTTTTCCTCAGGCTTTATCCTGATTAAATTCCACTTGGTCGTTACATGGTAAACGCAGTCAATAAGGCGCACCTTAAACATACCCGGGCCGTCCTTCTTTTCCAGCAGATTGGCCGCTAGCTCTGCTCCCTGCCCCATAACAGCTACACCTGCTGCAGCCGCAATCAGCATATCCTTAGTAACGGCGGCGCAGCAGGCTACCAGCGTGGTGGTCATGCAGCCTGCGCCTGTGATATCCTGCAAAAGCGGGTGGCCGTTGTTCAAAACGACTGCCTGCTTACCATTACTGATGTTGTCAATAGCGCCTGTCACCGCAAATACACAGCCAAACTTGAGTGCTGCGTCCTTAGCCGTGCGCAGGGCCTCGCCCTCGTCCTCGCCCTTAGGAGCGTTGCTGTCCACACCACGTCCTGCAGCCGTACCCAAAAGCAACGCTCTACATTCGCTGTAGTTACCGCGCACAATGTCTATGAGCCTGTTAGCCAAAAGCTTTAAGGCAAAATCTAGGCGCACTCTGCTCGCCATCACGCCCACGGGGTCCAAAATTACAGGGATGCCCTTGGCCTTAGCTACATGCGCTGCACGCTCCATAGCAATTTGCTTGTTAGAGCTCAGCGTACCCAAATTTAGCACCAGCGCATCCGCACCGGCGGTAATCTGCTCCACCTCCTCAGGCTCATCAGCCATCACCGGGGAAGCTCCTGCTGCCAGCGCCATGTCCGCACAGCTTTCGGCAGTAACATAATTTGTAATATGGTGGATTACAGGCCTTTGCTTGCGCAGCTTGTCCACCAGCTCGCCAATTTTTATCGTCAAATCCATTATTATAACATACCAGCCTTTCTATATAAGTCAACAAAATGATGCGTAGGTCCGCAACCGCTGCCCAGGGCAATGCCATGCTCAATAGCCAGCGTTACGTAGTCCTTGGAGGCGCGCACAGCGTCCTTCAGCGCCATGCCCTTGGCCAGGTTAGCCGCCAAGCTGCTGGATAGTGTGCAGCCTGTACCATGTGTGTTTTTAGTGTCTATACGTTTGCCGGTAAACCAGGTTTCCTCGCTGCCGTCAAACAGCAAATCATCTGCAGCATCGGCCAAGTGCCCACCCTTCACCAGCACTGCCTGCGCACCCAGGTCAATAATTTTTTGTGCCACGGGACGCATTTCGCTCCTTTGCGTCACCTTGCAGCCAGTAATCGCCTCCGCCTCGGGCAGGTTGGGAGTCACCAGCGTCGCCAGGGGCAGCAGCTCGCTGATCAGCGTAGTGCAGGCCTCGGGCGCCAAAAGCGGATAGCCGCTCTTAGAAATCATCACAGGGTCCACCACAATGATCTTAGGCGCATAACGGCGCAGGCAGGCAGCAATCGTCTTAATAATTTCAGGACGCGATACCATGCCTATCTTTACCGCATCCACACGGATATCGTCAAAAACAGCCTCAATCTGCGCCTTAACCACTTCACAATCTATATCCTGCACACGCGTCACACCACAGGTGTTTTGCGCCGTCACTGCCGTAATTACGCTCATGCCAAAGGTGCCATGCGCGGCGAAGGTCTTTAAATCGGCCTGGATGCCTGCGCCACCACTAGAATCACTGCCAGCAATCGTCAAAAGGTTTTTCATAATCTCACTTCTCCCTTATTTGGAGCAGGTGCGCTCATCCTCCCTGCCCTCGTAGTTAAACAGGCCGTCGTTCTTTTCTTCTATGGCCTTAATCATATGGTAGGTGTATTCGCAATACGGAGTAGAGATGCCTAGCTCTGCTCCCATCTTCATCAGCGCCAGCGCGAACATATCAATTTCAGTGTGCCGCCCGGCGTCCAAATCCTGCAGCGTGCTGTAGCGTGCTACAGGCGGTGCCATACTGCCATGCTTGCTGCTTGCAGGCACCTTAGACAGGTCTATCCCCTTAGCAGCGGCAATAGCCTCCAGCTCACGGCGCAGGCCCCGCTGAATAGCCTGCATATGCACGCTGTCACGGTAGCAGCCTATGCCTGCGCCCAAAATAGCCTGCGGCAGATTGTTGCACACATTAAGGCGGAACTTACTCCACATCTCCTCACGGATGCACTCTGAAGAGCGCGCATGCAGGCCTGCTTTTTTAAGCAGCGCGTCTATAGCCTGGATACGTTCGCTATCATACGGAGCAAGCGCTTCACCAAAAATTATGCCTATCGTTGCTTTTGGGTCAAACACATAACCGCCATCCTCGCCGTGCGAAGCAATCTTAATCAAGGAATAAACAATTTGGCTTTTATCCACTACGCTAGCAATAATCTCCTCGCTATCTACGCCATTCATCAGGCTCATCACCGTAGTGTGCGTGCCTGCAGCGGTTTTAATCGCAGGCAGTGCACCGGGGAGGGCGCCGTATTTGAGCGCCACAATGAGCAGGTCTGCACCCTGTGCCTCCTGCGGTGACCACACCTCTGGACGAAAAATTTGCCCGTTGATTTTGCAGCCATCACGCGCAAGACGCTCTGCACGCGCACCCTCGGCCACAAGGCCCAGCCTTACGCCTGCGACGCCACACAGTCCCCAAATTATATACGAGCCTACAGCACCGGCGCCAAGCAGCGCCACCTTTTTTATTTCCATGATAATCCCCTCACTTTGGTATGTAATACACTTATCCCTATTTTACCATTTTTGCAGGCAATAGACAAACTAATAGAGCGAAGGGAAATTTTGACTACTGACGAAGTTGCAATATTCACTATTTAAACCACAAATAATCCAAAACAAAATCCTGTTACAGAAGAAACTTTTTCTCTGTAACAGGATTATTATCTTATATTTGCGTTGGCAAGTTTACCTTTATGCTTTCATTCACGATACAGTTCCAGCGTTCGCTGTGCTCTCTCTCGCACGAGCTGCTCCATTAACTTCAAGGTAGCATCTGCAATGTTATAGCTTGGATGCTTTTGGAATTTAAAGGTAGTCAGCTTGCGCAATATTGGCAAATGCCGCTTTTGCACAAAAAGACGCGCCTGCTCATCTAGGCTTAAATATTTACAGCTTAAACTCTGCTTATACAGCTTGTGATATTCTGCCTGTAAATCTGCAGCAGATGCTCCATAAAGCAAGGAAAAACCGTTGTCAAAAATCGGCGCAACTTCCAAAAACTCGCCCGTATTGTTGTCAACCAATACGCCCCAGTTGCCAAGATGCCTGTCCTGGTTAGCAATAATACTGTCAAAAAGCATCATGTCCTCATATTGCGGTGACATAACTATTTCTGCTATACGCATCTGTGTCAGCGGATCATCTAAAATAGCATTATCCAAATCAAAGCCCTGCTTACGCAAAAATGTATATCCATCTACAAAGCCAACATCATCCGACGTGAATAATTTACAGGTACAAATAAGTTCCCTATTTCCGTTTTTATGATGAAATTCTTCTAAATCATACGCAATATGCTTAAACCCCATCGCTTCTGCTACCTGCGCTGCGTAATATTCCAGCGTTGCCTGCGAACGTTTATCCTCGCGTACAATGAAATCATCACCTTTAAGCAGATACACGCCGTCAGCTCTATTGGACCAGCATTTTTTCAGCATCCCGCTAGATGTCAGTTCAGCAGTTGTGCGTAAACCGCTTATTTTTGTCGTAAAGCCAGTAAAAGCAACGTATGCCAACACCTTGTCCATAGGATGCTGATATAAATTAAAATCGCGCCAACGCTCATCTGCTAATTCGTTCGTAATCCAATAAGCATCGTTCAACGATAACGCGTGCGAAATATCAACATATTTCAACGGATTGGCATTATCCTCAATAGCAGTCATAATTTTTTCGACAAACTGCCGATTTTTGGGAGCCTTGCGTTTATTTATCCACGTCAGCAATTGCGTATCGCTAAAACCATTTGGCAGATTTTTAGGCAGCAAAGCACTGTTTTCTACATAACGGTGCTCTATTTCCAGATGATAAGAATCTATAGCCTTGCCATTAACTACAACAGTATCGCTATACAAAGCAAAATCAACTAAGGGAATATCCTTAGAGCGCAGAGTATATTTATTTAAAAGTTTTGTTTCGTGTTGCATTTTGGTCACCTGGTTTTAACAGGACTTTTAAACGTATCCCGCGTTAAATTATGCTATACCAGCCTTCGCTTATATTTACTTACTCAGATATTCGTCAATAGCAGCAGCAGCCTTCTTGCCTGCGCCCATAGCGCTGATGACGGTAGCAGCACCGGTAACAATGTCACCGCCGGCAAAAACACCAGGGATGGACGTTGCGCCTGCTTCGTCTGCCACGATGTTACCGCGCTTGTTGACCTCCAGATCAGGCGTAGTCTGCTTGATGAGCGGGTTGGGGCCTTGACCGATGGCCATAACAACCATGTCCACGTCCAAAACGTACTCGCTGCCTGCGATAGGCACAGGACTGCGACGGCCGCTAGCATCTGCCTCGCCCAGCTCCATCTTAACGCATTTGAGGCCGCTTACCCAGCCCTTTTCGTCGCCCATGATAGCAACAGGGTTATTTAACAGACGCAGCTCAATGCCCTCTTCCTTAGCATGGCCGATTTCCTCCTTGCGGGCAGGCATCTCCTCCTCGCTGCGGCGGTAAACGATATACACCTTTTCAGCACCCAAGCGTTTAGCAGTGCGCGCTGCGTCCATGGCCACGTTACCTGCGCCCACGATGGCAGCCTTTTTACCAACATATACAGGAGTTGCATAGTTGGGGAATTCGTAGGCCTTCATCAGGTTGACGCGGGTCAAAAATTCGTTGGCCGAATATACGCCGTTTAAATTTTCGCCATCGATATGCATAAAGTGCGGCAGGCCTGCGCCTGTGCCTACATAAACAGCGCTGAAGCCTTCCTCCTCCATCAGCTCCTTGATGGTGAAGGTGCGGCCAATAACTGCGTCTACCACAATTTTTACGCCCATGTCCTTCAGTGCAGCAATTTCATGCTGCACAATTTCCTTAGGCAGACGGAACTGCGGAATACCGTACATCAAAACGCCGCCTGCTGCATGCAGGGCCTCGTACATGGTAACATCATAGCCCAATTTAGCCAAATCACCAGCGCAGGTGAGTCCGCTAGGGCCGCTACCGACAACAGCAACCTTTTTACCCTTGCGCTCTGCAGCAGGTGCAGCATCGTTATCCAGGCCGTTCTCGCGTGCGTAGTCAGCTACAAAGCGCTCCAAGCGCCCAATAGCTACAGGCTCGCCCTTGATGCCCAGCACGCACTTGCCCTCGCATTGGTTTTCCTGCGGGCACACACGGCCGCAGACAGCAGGCAGGGTGCTTTTGCGCTTCAGAATTTTATAGGCCTCGGCAAAGTTTTCCTGGGCCACCTCATGGATAAATTTGGGGATTTCGATATTTACAGGACAGCTGCCCACGCAACGGGGCTTAGGGCAGTTAAGGCAGCGCTGCGCTTCGTCCACAGCCATTTCCTTGGTATAACCAAGTGCTACCTCTTTAAAGTTTTTGTTACGCACGTCTGCCGGCTGCTCCGGCATAGCATTTCTCATTCCTCCACGCATTTGCAATGACCTCCACAGCTATATTCCAGAGCCTCCTGGTTTTTGTACATCTGCTGGCGCATAACCAGGTTAGCAAAATCCACCTCATGTGCGTCAAATTCAGGACCGTCTACGCAGGCAAATTTGTTTTCTCCACCCACCATTACACGGCAGCCGCCGCACATACCAGTACCATCAACCATGATAGTGTTGAGGCTGGCGGTAGTTTTTACGCCAAAGGGCTTAGTGGTGGCAGCCACGTTCTTCATCATGATTACAGGACCGATGGCCAGGCACAGGTCAACCTTATCTCCTGCCTCCAGCATTTCGCGCAGAGGATCGGTAACAAAGCCCTTGCGGCCAGCACTGCCGTTATCCGTGGTCAAAATCAGCTCGTCACTGACAGCAGCCATTTTATCCTGCCAAATTACCAAATCCTTATCACGGGCGCCAATGATGGAAATAACCTTGTTGCCGTTTTCGTGGTAAGCGCGGGCAATGGGATAAACAGGTGCTACGCCAATGCCGCCGCCAACAACTACAACGGTGCCAAACTTACCCATCTCGGACGGATGACCCAAGGGTCCTACAACGTCTAAGATATCGTCGCCTTCATTAAAGGTGTCGCACAAGTGGCGTGTGGTGTTGCCCACAGCCTGCACGACGAGGTTAATAGTTCCCTTTTCGCGGTCAAAATCGCCGATGGTCAAAGGAATACGTTCGCTAAATTCATCTGTGCGGATGATAACAAACTGTCCCGGCTGGCATTTGTGAGCTACCAGCGGTGCTTCTACGACAAATTCGCAGACAGCAGGTGCTAAAGTTGCTTTTTTAAGAATCTTACTCATAATTTTCCCCCATGTATTAGCTTTATCTATTCAAAAGCCTTTTAGTGCAGGCCTCTGCCTCGGCATAAATCTTTTCTTCGTCAAAGGTCAAAAGGCGGCCGCCCTCCACCAGCTTTTTGCCTGCCACAAAAACGGTGTCAGCATCGGTGCTGCTGGCGGCATATACCAGCTGCGACAGCTTATTGTGACGTGGATACCAATAAGGCTTGTGCATATCCCACAGCACAATATCGGCCTCCTGGCCTGCTGCGATGCGTCCCAGGCTGGCAAAGCCCAGGGTTTTAGCACCGTCAACCGTCGCCATCTCCCACGCCTTAGCCGCAGGTACGACGAGCGGGTCGAAGGTAGTGGCCTTGTGCAGCATAGCAGCAGCACGACACTCCTCCAGCATATCCAAATTATTGTTGCTGGAGGCGCCGTCCGTGCCCAGGCCCACGCAAATGCCCTTTTCGAGCATTGCCGCCACCGGCGCGATACCGCTTGCCAGCTTCAGGTTGCTTTGCGGATTGTGTGCCACACGCACACCCTTAGCCGCCATAATATCCATGTCGTCGTCTGTCAGGTGTACGCAGTGCGCAGCAATCGTACCCAGCTCAAACATCCCCAGGCTATCCATCAGCTTGATGGGAGTAACGCCGTGTTCCTTAATCACGGTGTCAACCTCAAACTTGGTTTCGCACAGGTGCATCTGGATTTCGGCGTTATTGGCAGCAGCCTCCTTGAGCACCTTTTCCAGGTAATCCACAGGACAGGTGTAAGGTGCATGCGGACCGTAGGTAATGCGGATACGGCCGTTGTCGTAGCCCTGCCAGTTTTTGGCGAGCTCGGTGTTTTCAGCCAGCTTTTTGTCCTTATCCGGGGCAAGGCCAATCAGGCCGCGGCTGAGGTTGGCACGGATGCCGGTTTCGGCGCAGGCACGTGCCACGTCCTCCATAAAGGCATACATATCGGCAAAGCAGGTGGTGCCCCCCTTGAGCATTTCGGCAATACCCAGCATTGCTCCCCAATAGATGTCGTTGCCATCCATTTTATCTTCTACCGGCCAGATTTTGTTTTGCAGCCAGTCCATCAGTGCCATGTCATCAGCATAGCTACGCAAAAGCGTCATAGATACATGCCCATGGGTATTGACCATGCCAGCAGTGGCCAGCTTGCCCTTGCCGTCAAGCACCTCGTCTGCTACAAAGTCAGCAGGAGTCTCCGCTCCCACGTAAGTAATTTTATTATCTTCGATAGCGATGCTCTGTAGCTCGCCGTTGGGAGTTTCCAAAAGCTCCACATTTTTTATCAATAATTTAGACAAAAAATCACATCCTCTAATATACATGCGGAGAGGTGATGAAAGTACAAGCAACTGCACATCCCTCTCTGTTCGCTGCGCTCACAGCCAGCCGCCCCAGGGCGCACTCTCTTGCCCTATTTGCGTCCTGCCTACTCTTCCCCACGCTGACGCTTAGCGTAATGCTGCTCATAAAACGTGTGCATAGCGCAGGCATCCGCAGCATCCAGCTCATACATATGGCCGCCTGCGCTTTGGCAGATGACGGCGATCTGCGCCGCCTTCTCCAAAATCTCGGCTACCATCAAGGCGTCCGCCAGGCTCGTCCCCCAGCAGACAGCGCCATGATTAGCCAAGAGCGCTGCCTTGCAAGTGCCAAGGGCCGCCACAGCGTTATCCGCCAGCTGCTGCGTACCGCACATAGCGTAATCCGCGCAGCGCACCCTGCCGCCAACAATCTGCACAATGTCCTCGATAATCGCGGGCACATCCTGACGCATAGCAGCAAGCGCGCTGGCATAAATGCTGTGCGTGTGGATGATGGCCTGCGCCTTGGGGCAGGCAGCATAAATAGCGGTATGCAGCCTGCTTTCGGACGAAGGGATGAGCCTGCCGTCTACCACCTTACCAGTGGCATCAAGCACGACTATATCATCAGCCGCAAGGCCCTCGTACCCCCGCCCAGACGGCGTGATAGCAATGCAGCCACCATCCGTGCGGCAGCTGATGTTGCCCCACGAGCCTGCCACCAGCTGCTTTTTTATCAGCGTGCGCCCCATTTCGGCAACAGCAGCACGCGCTTCGTTCTTATCCATAGACATCTTATTCTGCAGCCAGGTAAGCCTTTTGCTCCTCGGTGAGGGTGTCGATGCCTGCGCCCATAGCAGCCAGCTTGAGGGCAGCAACCTGGGTGTTGAGCTCCTCAGGCAGCACGTACAGCTTGTTTTGCAGCTCTCCCTTGTGGTCCAGCAGATACTTCATAGCCAAAAATTGCATTGCAAAGGACAAATCCATAATCTCGATGGGATGACCGTCGCCACAGGCCAGGTTTACCAGACGGCCCTCGCCCAAAAGGTTCAGCTTACGGCCGTCGGCCATGGTATAGGTCATGATGTTTTTGCGCACCTCATACGGAGCCTCTACGCTCAGCTCCTCCAGATGCTGCTTGTTAACCTCGCAGTCAAAGTGGCCGGCGTTGCACAGCACAGCACCGTTTTTCATCACCTGCATGTGCGGCTTGGTGATTACGTCCTTGCAGCCCGTAACGGTGATGAAGATATCGCCATATTTAGCAGCCTCCTGCATCGGCATTACGCGGAAGCCGTCAAACACTGCCTCTACGCCCTTAATCGGGTCAACCTCGGTGACGATGACGTTAGCGCCCATGCCCTTGGCACGCATAGCCACGCCCTTACCACACCAGCCGTAGCCTGCAACAACAACAGTCCTGCCGGCAATAGACATATTAGTAGTGCGGATGATGCCGTCTAGCGAGGATTGGCCTGTACCATAACGGTTATCAAAAAGATACTTGCAATAAGCGTCGTTAACAGCGATCATCGGGAACGCCAAATGGCCTGCAGCGGCCAGCGCTTTGAGGCGGTGCACACCCGTGGTGGTCTCCTCACTGCCGCCCATCAGATTAGCAATCAAATCCTGACGCTCGCTGTGCAGCATATTCACCAAATCGCCGCCGTCGTCAATAATCAGCTGCGGTGCGCTTTTGAGTGCCTCACGCAGATACATGTCATATTCCTCGCCCGTGCAGGCATGGGTAGCAAAAACGGTGACACCGCTATCTACCAGCGCAGCCGCAATTTCGTCCTGGGTGGACAGCGGATTGCTGCCTGTAACCACCACGTTAGCACCGGCGTTTTTCAGCACCAATGCCAAGTAAGCAGTTTTGGCCTCCAGGTGGATGGTGACAACCATATTGATACCGCTAAACGGTTTAGTTTTGCTGTACTCCTCGTTCAGGTGGTTCAAAAGGGGCATATATTCCTTGGCCCAGGCAATGCGCTGGTGACCTAAGGGTGCAAGTGTAATATCCTTAATCATGCTTTCCATAAGTTAGTTAAATTCCTCCTTTGGCCGCTTCGGCCTTTTGCTTTAGCTTTTGAATGTTTTCTATATATGGTGCGGTGACTACGCCATATTCTGTAATAATACCGCTGATGAGGGCAGCAGGGGTAACGTCAAACGCAGGATTGAACACGTCCACATCCTGCGGCGCCGTCTGCTCACTGCGCAGGCAGCGCACCTCGTCCGCACTGCGCTCCTCAATGGGAATACCCTCCCCCGTCGCCAGAGTAAAGTCAAAGGTGCTCACCGGGGCGGCAATATAAAAGGGTATACCATGTGCCTTCGCCGCCAGCGCCACGCCATAGGTACCAATCTTGTTAGCAGTATCACCATTGGCTGCAATCCTGTCTGCGCCTACAACAACAGTATTCACGCCCTTGGTGCGCATCGTCCAAGCCGCCATGCCGTCAGTAATCAGCGTCACGGGAATGCCGTCGGCGTGCAGTTCGAAGGCCGTCAGGCGTGCTCCCTGCAGCAGCGGCCGCGTTTCGTCGGCATACACACGCTGCAGCTTACCCTGAGCGTAGGCCGTGCGGATTACGCCCAGCGCCATACCCCAGCCGCAGCTAGCCAGCGCACCAGCATTACAATGCGTCAAAACCACTGCGTCCTGTGGCAGAATGGCAGCGCCATAAGCACCCATTGCCTTGTTAGCAGCAATATCGGCAGCAAAAATATTCTGCGCGCCACGCTCCAGGGCAGCAATAATTTTATAAGGAGCAATGCCCTGCTCATGCAGGCCTTGCGCCAAAGCAAGCTGCTTGTCAGCCGCCCAGGCAAGGTTCACTGCCGTGGGCCGTGCAGTAACCAAATCGTCACGCACAGCAGCCAGCGCGCCCAAAAAGTCCGGTGCATCGGCTACGGCACGTGCGCCCAAAACCATAGCAAAGGCAGCAGCCGCGCCAATGGCAGGTGCACCACGCACCTCCAGGCGTTTAATTGCCAGCTTCACACGTTTATAATCTGTGCAGGTAATCCACTCTATTTTTTGCGGCAACAGCGTCTGGTCCAAAAGCACCAGCGCACCCTGCTCCCAGCGCATTGTTTCTACCATAATTTCTCCTTACAGCTTAAAGCCGCCAAACTCCTGCATGCAGCTGGCGCAGCCGCAGGTGGCCTGCACAGGCTCGTCATAGGCCACAAACGCCATAATCAGCTGCTCCATATGCTTAATGCTCTGCGCCATAGCATCGCACACCTCCTTGTGCGACAGCGGCGTCGGCGAAATGCCTGCGCCCATGTTGGTGACAATAGAGCAGTTGGTATAGCAGATTTCAGCCTCACGTGCCAAAATCGCCTCAGGCATATTGGTCATGCCAACTACGTCACCACCAAGCATAGCGTACATTTTGATTTCAGCAGCACTTTCAAAGCGCGGGCCCTCGGTGCATACATACACGCCATGCGTATGGAAGGTAATATCGGTCCTTTGCAGGCATTTGATCACCTTCTCGCGCAGTGCGGGACAATACGGCTGCGTAAAGTCGCAGTGCGCAACGCCACGCTCTGGCGTATCATAAAACGTATTAATGCGGCTTTTGGTAAAATCAAGCACATTATCGCACACAACAAAATGCCCTGCCTTCATCTCAGCGTTGAGTGAGCCGACAGCAGTAGTAGCAAAAATTTCCTCCGTTCCTAGGCTCTTCACCGCCCAAATATTGGCGCGGTAATTTACCTTGTGCGGTGGCACCGAATGCTCCACACCGTGACGGCTGACGAAAACCACCTGGTTGCCGTGTATTGTGCCAATGTTGCACAATGCCTGACCATAGGGTGTATCAATAATCTTCTTTTCAAAGCCGCTCAGCGTATCCGGGTTTTCGATGCCTGTACCGCCGATAATAGCAATTTTGCGCATTATCTTAGCCTCCTTTTATGGTTGTTAGTGAATAGTCCCTGGTTATTAGTTACTTGAATTACGCTAATCACTGTTCACTGACCACTAGTCACTAGTTGGTTATTCTTAAACACTTTATCTATTATATAATAGCACACTTTGGAGGTAATTAAAAGGAGCAATAGGTTTAGCTGGCAGGTTGCAGAGGCGTTTGATTATTTTTAGCACCTTTATATAGATATCATAGAGAAAGCGGTTATTTTGTGATTTTCATAGATTCATATCAAAAGCAGCATAGGCCTGGGATGTGAACCCAAGCTTATGCTGCTTTTGGTTTGTGTTGAGATTGCTGTAGTTATAAAATTTTACTTGACGGTGCCTTTTGCTTAGTCTACGTCCTATCGCCCAACTTAGCATTTACCAACTTTTGCAGCTCGCCACGCTGCGCCCAATCCAAGGTATCCTCGCAGAAAAAGTTGCGCTTGCTGATGGACTTTGCAGCTTCATCAAAGCCAAAAATATAAGACATAGTAATATCGTAAATAATCTGTGTAGGCGCAAAGCCAAACACCTGACATTCCAAAATGTGCTTCACGCGCTCATGGTCATCAGGAATGAGCGATTGCAACACCTTATTGCGATATAACCGTTTGACGATTTCGGTAATATACAAGCCAGATTTCATATAAAAATCTACAAATGTCTTATCAGGAGATTCAAAAATATGCGGGTCTGTTGCCACCAGCTGATCCACCATCATTTGCACTACCTTTTTAGGCGTAAAAATCTGGTTAGTTTTTTGCGGAGGAATGTAGTCAAAAATATCCTCCTCGCTGGTTTCTGCAAAGTAATTTGCCAGCTCACGTTTTTTAGCCATAAACTCCTTTACCGAGGCATCGAAGACAGCACTGTCAAACATGCAGCCTGGGTATTCTCTGGTTTCGCCTGTTTCCTGGTCGGTATAAGTACAACCGTCACGCAGCATACGGAATCTTTCCACACTAATACTGGTCACTTCCTCAAATACTTTTGCCGTTGGATAGGTATCAAAGTTTTTCAGGCACAGGTCATCATCGCCATAGGCCATAATGAAGCTGGGGATGGTGCGGGAAAAACCACGCAAATGCTCCCTGATGTCACCGTCGATAGCTCGTTTTCTCGCTTCCTCCTTTTTTGTTTCCAGCTCCGTCACAATCTGCTGTGCCGCTTCGCTTTGCAGCTGCTGCGTTTTTTCTAATATTTTTTTATTAAAATCCTGCTCTGCCTGCTGCAGTTTTTCTTTATGCTCCTGCTCTATCTTTGCTGCCTGAGCTGCAGTTTGTGCCTGCTCCAGCTGCCTTTGCGTTTCAACAGCGAGGATCTTCTTTTGCTGCGCAAAATCATCGGCAACAGGCTGCAGCTGTGCGGCTGCGTCCTTGGCAATTTTTGCTTCTATCTTTTGAGCTACACCCTGCGTCAAATTGTAATCCTGCTTAGTCTGCGTGCCATATAGTCCTGCGTGCAACCTTTCGGCAATCTTAGCAGCAACGTTTTTCACTACTGCCTGTTCTGGTGTTATGTTGTCTACTTCTACATAAGCTTCAACTGGCTGTACTGGAATTTCCTCATAAATTTTTTCACCAAAGATAGCATTGGTTTTATTAATGACAGTTTCCTGAGGAATAGCAATTTCACCATGCTCATCAACAGCTATATTGTCAATATCATCCATGCTGGGCGCATCCTTTTTGCGTCCCTGCTCCGCCTCGCGCGGCAGGCTTTGGATGATTTCCACAATCTCCCTAGGTGCATTATACACATTGCCGATATTAAATAAAAAGTTGCTCATAAAGCCACGGCGAACGACCTCTTCTGTTTTAATTTTGATGGGTATTGTCAACACCCTAGCCGCGTCCAGCTCTACCATTTTACCATCAGCATCTTCGGCATACACGGCAAAAAAGTTTAACAGACGTTTGATATTAGCTTCTCGTTCCTCCTTCGTCCCATTACCACCAAAGGTTGAGGTGTATAAACTGTTAGCGAACTGGTCAAAAACTATCAGGGTACGTTCTGGTGAAAAGTCAAAAATATAGGCGTTTTCTTTTTGCAGCAACCTGCCGTCCTTGTCAGTAAAGCTGTAGGGGTTCTGCGCCCTGAAGGCAGCTTGGATATATTCTGCAGGACTTTTCATATTGCTGAGCATAAAAACCGCTGTCCACTCTGGTATTGTGACACCTGTTGTGAGCTGCCCCACGCTGATGGTTATAGTTTTATCGTATTTTTCTATCGCTTGGCGCACCTTGTCCAAGCTTCTTCTGCTGGTGCTGTCATCCGACTCTTCGTCCTCCATCCTGCCGTCACCTGCTGCTACGATAATTTCGTAGTTTTCAAATACAGGGTGCTCCTTCAACATTTTGGCAAGAGCCTTGGCGCTGGCAACACGCTCCAAAAGCCAAAAGGTATGTTTTAGTTCCTCACGCAGCTCCTTGCTAGAAAACGGAAACTTTTCCTGCGTGATGAGCGCATCCAAAAACTTAGCAACCTCTTTTTTATGCACAAAGCTGCCTCTTGCGTCCGTACTAAAAAATTCGTTAAGATCAAAGGCAAATTCCACATTGCTGCCATCCTCAAGGTTCATGCCCCTGTTCACCCTGTCGGTCACTATCTGCGACATCTGATAGGTGTACATATTCATGCGTGGCATGCAAGCATAGGGATTTTGCGCATCCTGCTGCCAGCTTTCCTTGGCTTTTTGTTCATCAGTAAACGTCCAGTTAAAAATTTGCTCCTGGCTAAATTTATTATTAGCAATCGCCTTAAACGGCGTTCCCGACAAGTGCAAGGTAAATTTGCGGTGAAGCTTTTCAAAGGCGCGGTCTGTTTTATAGGTATCCACACCCTCATGTGCTTCATCAATGATGAGCAGATCCCAATTATTATCGGCAACCCATTTTAGCTTATCAATATATCCACCAAAATATATCGAACCCTTTAAATCCTGCAGACTGATAAAAGCCAGCATCCGCGGTTCGTGTGCAGTGCCCTCTTTCTCGTCTAATTCATCCAAAAACTGCTCGCGCGAAAGTGTTGCACGGTCGCTGAGCGAATCACTTGTACTGACAAATTTGTAATCTGTCTGCCAAGCGATGAACTTAGCAAAGTCATCAAACCAAGAATTAGCAATAGCAGGACGGTTAGTGACCACAAGCACCATGCAGGCATCCATTTTACGCATCAGGTCATACGCCGTCAGCGTTTTACCAAAACGCGGCTTGGCGTTCCACAAATATTCGGCAGGCAGCTTATTGCTCTGGCACTTGTAGTAATAGGCCAGTGTCTGCTCCACCGCCTGCTGCTGCTCAGCGCGCAGGATATAGGTACTGTTGCCACCTTTTTGCGCATCTGTGAAATCCTTGGCAGCAAATTTATCAAACAATTGCTCCGCAGCAGGGGGAGTGATGTTAAACCATTCAGTTTTGGGTTCGCGTCTGATGTGCTGAAAGCGTTCTAGGTAATCATGAAAATCGTGGTCCTTAAAATACTCGGTGCTGTCATTGTAGCGTGCTTCTTTAAACCATTCAAGCTGCACTCTTACGTCAACAGTGTGCGCCTGCTGCTTAAGGCGCTCCCTGACATCAGCCTGCTCGGTATAGCCAATCTTTGTCCAGCCGTCATGACGGGTAATTTCGGGAGTAGTGTATGCGTACACCTTGGGGACGATGTGGGCAAAGGGGGAGATATTGATCTGCATAGCCATATCACGCCATCTCCTTCACATTCTTCTCTATAAAGTCTACTTCTTCCTCATTCAAGCCATACTTTTGGTAAAGCTGCAGGTCAATTTCGTGAATGGACTTGCCCCAGTCAATGTCGGAGGAGGGGGTGAAATCTTGGATAGGGACTTTTAACCACTTTTTACTCGTATTAGCTTGTGTTATCTTTAATACACTCAATAATGCTCTCGCAAACTTAGTTTTTATATACTTATGCAGATTTTTAGCTTCTAATTCTGTGGTAAACAAACCTACAGATAAAAATGTATCTGTTGTTGCTTCGTTTGGATAGCCTACAACAGAAGCTGCCATCGATTCGCCCAATCCACCATTGCCACTAGATTGTGGCATAAAAACTTTATACTTAGAAATATATTTATTATCAGCAATATATTCTTTTTTTACATAGCGCATTGTACGTTCATTATTTATCCTTCCTAGAATTCCATAACAATTATCGAATGATTCTTCTTTCATTATTTCTGGAAGCTTTTCAAAAACATTTGATGTCAAATCATTCTCATGTCCTTTGCTTAATTTACCTGCTGCACTAGGTATATCATCATGCATTTTTTTCGTAAATCTATACATACTACGACCACTAATAATATCACTCATACTACTAAAACTGGACGTATTAACAACCTTTTTCATGATACTATTTAATTCAGTATACGTAGTAAAAACATCAATTTCACCGAAATCATTTTGTGTATCATGATATGTAATAACTATTCCACCCTTAATTTCCGTATTAGGAAAAATTTTGCTACTATCTGCTTCATAATGTACAACGGTAAAATGCTTATCATGTAACATCTTTTGATTCCACTCTTTTGGCGTACTACCTGCGTTAAACAAAAAACGCGCAGGGTGAATCAACATCACTTTATCAGATAACATATAAGCAACATCCATAAACTTATGATAAACAGGCGGTTGGTAAGTCCTATTATCCCCAATAGTCCTATCTTGGTACGGCGGATTCCCAATAACCACATCAAACTTAAAATCCTTCGCCATCATTCCCTCGCTCCCTTCAGCCTGCAGCAAATCCTTAAACAGCACTATCCTGCCTGTGCTCCAGTTCTTTACCTTGCAATACACGCCATTGTGCAAATCAACATTGTCCTTTAGGCAACCCTGGCATTTAGCAAGCTCCTGCTCGTTTACATCACAAAAGCCCATGCTACGCTTGAGTGTACGTTCGCTAAAATCCTTTGCCAAAAATAAATTTGGCTGCGCAGCCTTGCGTTCTTTTTTATAATCATGGCACGAAAGCGGCACCACGCACTTTAACCCGTCCATCTGCCAAATGTTCCAAGCAACAATCTGCGCCAGCTGCAGCATTACAGCTGCTGGAATATCGCAGGCAAATTTGGCCTTATAGTAATCGTTTACCGTAAACAGCAGGTTCTCCCTGGCCAAAAGCACATTGTCACCTGCCCATTCAAAGCCATACGTACTTTGCAGCGCCAAACGTGCCAGCTGCAGCCAACGCTTTTTTGCACGCTCCTTATCCACAAAGTTGCGTGTGCGCTCCCCAATCACCCGCAGCTTGCGGTCTAAAAGGCCAATGCGCTGTGCTAGCGGCATTATTTCGCCCGTCAATGTATCGTACCGGCTGGCAAGGTACGGCGCTTCGCCGCAGGTAATTTCTAAACGTTTGCTGGCAATATAGTGCAACCAGCCAGCAGGGCCTTTTTTGGCAATAAAGGGAATTTTACTTGTACTTTCCTGCCAGCTACTGCCTGCTTCGGTATTAAAAACATTCTTACCATCAAACCAGTTGGCATCTGCCAGGTTGTTTTGCTTATTACAAATCCATAGCGGCGTAAACACCTCTGCCATGTTGCGCGTACGTGCTCCCTGCAAATCCTTGCTTTTTAAAGCGCGGGGGCAGATAAGGCTGCCGCCATCGCCGGTGATGGCCTCTAGCGTTATGCAATCTGTAGCAGCGTAGCCTGCGCCTAAATGCGCATAATCATCCGTCGCCCAAATGATATTGCGGCCGCTGCTATGGTCAATTAGCAGTTCCTGCAGTATCGCAGAATCTAGCAACGCTATAGCATTTTCTTCTATATCAGCAGCAATGCTACTTTCTTTGCACATAAAAAAAGCACCTCTATCTTGGTGCTATACCCTCACTCCCCCAAAACCTCCGCCGCAAAAGCCTCATGTCTTGGGGGGGTAAGCAATTATCTTTTATTTTTATACTTATTATATACAATTTTGCGCAAAAAAGAAACAAATTTGTTACTAGTCATCTACTTTCCGCGTCATGAGCCTGCGCCCATGCCAGGCACATAAAAAAACGCTACAGACTCAAACGTCTGCAGCGTTTTGGTTATCACTATTATTTTCTTGTCAGCTTATAAATCAGCGCATTACAGATGGCTGCGGCAACATTGCTGCCACCCTTGCGGCCACGGGCAACAATATAGGGAATGCCCGTCTGCATGATAATCTCCTTGGATTCCACCACGTTAACAAAGCCCACAGGCACACCAATAACCAACTCCGGCTTAATCTTGCCTTCCTTTACCAGCTCGTCCAGGCGTACCAGCGCAGTCGGTGCATTGCCAACAGCAATAATCACAGGGCCTTCAATGGTGCAGGCCTTTTCCATGCAGGCAGCAGCGCGGGTAGAACCAGCCTCCTTCGCACGGGCAGCAACATCGGGATCGGCCATAAAGCACACAGCCTTAGCACCCAGCTTGCCCAGTCCCATTTTGTTGATACCGGTGCAGGCCATGTTAGTATCCGTCACGATGGTAGCACCCTTTTGCAATGCAGCCAGGGCCTTTTCTACTACACCCTCCGAAAACAGCATGTTGCGCGCATAATCAAAATCAGCGGAGGTGTGAATAACACGCTTCACAATATCCAGCTTTTCGGGATCAATCTTAATCTGTCCCAGCTCCTCACCAATGATTTCCATACTACGCTTTTCAATATCAGCCGGTAAAACATTTTGTAAATGCATTCTTACACTACCTTTCTCAATCACACAATTTGTCGGCGTATCAGCGTTCAATACCTGTGCGCGCAGGTATGCCCCTGGTAAAGGGATGCTTGCGCTTGCACACCTCGGACACATAATCAGCCAGCTCCACCAGCTCGCTGGCAGGGTTGCGGCCTGTCATGACCACCTCCAGCTCCGCCGGCTTATGCTTTAAAAAGTCCAGCAAAGCATTTATGTCAAACACGCCTGTATTGCAGGCACCAATAACCTCATCCAAAATCAGCAGGTCGATATGCTCTGCTGCAGACTTTTCCTTAACCTTGGCAAATAGCTGCAGGTGCTCGCGCTTCACCTCGGCCTTTTCCTCGTCGTTCATCTGAAAGGTGAACTTTTTGGTTTCCTTGCCGCGCATAATCTCTATGTTGGGCAAGAGCGCCAGGCTTTTAAGCTCACCTGTGGGCCTGCTTTTGAGAAACTGTACAAACAATACATGGTTGCCATGGCCGCTGCAGCGCACTGTCAAGCCAATAGCGGCAGTAGTCTTGCCCTTACCGTCGCCACAATAAATGTGAATCAAGCCGCCGTCCTTCATTTAGACACCTGCTTCCAGGATTTCGTAAATCTTAGTCATATCCAGATTTTCGCGCACGCTGTCTGCCAAAATATCGTACTGCTGGCGTTTGTATTCGGCAAAGTTGATGGTTTGGATATCCTCCATCTTTTTGCCCTTTTTCGCAAGCAGGGCCTCCACAATCTTCACAGCAATGCCATCACCGTCAAAAACGCCATGCACGTAGGTGCCATAAACGTTCAAGCTGCCTTCGGTATTCTGCGAGCCTTCGGCCATCACCTCGGCAGCCTCGTGAATCGGGCTGATGCTGGTGAGTGCGGCCTGCTCTGGGAAGGTAGTGACGCCGCTGTGGATTTCGTAGCCATATAACGGCTGGCCGCTGAGCGCTGCAAAAATTCCCTGCACCTGGCCAAATTTGCCTGCCATCTGAATGGTGCGCTTCTTTTCAATAAAGGTTGTCTCTATCGGCAAAAGTCCCATGCCGGGGGTGGTGCTGGCCACGCCTGTGCCATCCTCCTCGCCATAGGGGTCAGAAATCTGCTGTCCCAGCATCTGGTAGCCGCCGCAGACGCCAAAAACAACCGTGCCGCTGTTAGCGTGCTTCAAAATTGCCGCCTCCATACCGCTTTGGCGCAGCCATTTGAGGTCGCCCGTGGTATTTTTGGTGCCCGGGATGATAATCATATCAGGCTGGCCCAATTCGCGCACGCTGGTAACATATCGCAGCGAAACACCAGGAATCAGCTCAAACACGTTAAAATCGGTGTAGTTGGACATACGCGGGATGCGTACCACCGCAATATCCACCAGCTTTACCTCGCTGTGGGCGCTGATGCGCTCCGACAGGCTGTCCTCGTCCTCTATATCCACCTTAATCATAGGCATAACGCCAACGATAGGCACACCTGTTTTTTCTTCAATCATGCGCAGGCCTGGCTTTAAAATTTCCACGTCACCGCGGAACTTGTTGATGATTACACCCTTGACCATAGCGCGTTCGTCGTCCTCTAGCAGCATCAGCGTGCCATAAATGCTGGCGAAAACGCCGCCGCGGTCAATATCTGCCACCAACAGCACGGGAGCCTTGGCCATCTTGGCCATGCCCATATTGACAAAATCGTCCTTTTTGATGTTGATTTCAGCGGGACTGCCTGCGCCCTCAATGCAGATGATGTCGTACTGGCTGGCAAGCTTCTCAAAGGCCTCCTGCACCTTAGGGCGCAGGGTGTGCTTCATAGCGTAATACTCGCCGGCCTTCATCGTACCGATAGGCTCACCATTGACGATGACCTGGGAGCCGCTGTCGCTTGTAGGCTTCAGCAATATGGGGTTCATCAACACATTGGGTTCGATGTTGGCAGCCTCGGCCTGCACAACCTGCGCGCGTCCCATCTCTGCTCCTTGGGCAGTAATAAAGGAATTGAGCGCCATGTTTTGCGATTTGAATGGTGCTACACTGTAGCCATCCTGGTTAAATACGCGGCACAAGCCAGCCGTGACCAGGCTTTTGCCTGCGTTGGACATTGTACCTACTACCATAATTGCTTTTGCCACTTCAATCACTCTCTTTCATCAAAAAGTCCAATATATCGCGATAGCTGTTCATTTCAGGCCTTGGCCCTTTGGTGTTCATATAACCTGCCACTACAGGCGTAGGCCCGGGCGTGTGCTTGCCTGTCACCGAGCTGGTGACATGGTCGCCGCACACCACCACGCGCAACGGCTCTTTATAATTATCAGCAATCGTCTGCATAAACTGTCTGTCTATCCTGCTGATAAAATCGGCCTTGGCCTGGTAATCATAGCGGTGCGCCGCCTCGTCGCTGCCATTGAAATGGGCGATAATAAAATCATCCTGCGCCAAAAGCTGCAGCGTGCTTTGCGCCTTAGCAGCAACGTCAGTATCCACATCACCTGTCGCCCCCTGCGGCACCAGCACATCCATTTTCAAGGCCTTGGCAATGCCCAAAACTATTTCGGCCTTGCACACTGCGCCGCCGCGCAGGCCGTGTAAAGCACCAAACGCAGGCAGTCCCTGCCGCGCCGAAGGCCCCCAGGGATAAAGTATATATTGCAGACCGTCGTGCGCAAAGGGAGCAAGACGTTTTTTCGCCTCACGCAAAAAATAGCTTATAGACAAGGAGCACTCCTGGAGCGGCGCCAAAAGCTCGGCGGCATTCTGCCCCACGCTTTCATGCGGCGGCTGCACGGCGCAGCCAAGCACTGCGGTCTCCTTGTTCAGCACCAAAAGATTGCGGTATTCCGAAAGATGGATAAATTCTATATCCTTCAAAATACCATCACAGACAGCAGCAGCCTGCTTCATTGCTTCTGCTGTCAGTCCCTGTCCGTTAAAGGCAGCCAGGCGGCCGTCTTCGTCCACTGCTGCCAAATTACAGCGCAGCACCATCTCGTATTCGGATACATCACGGTTATTGGCCAAAAGCTCCAAATAGGCACGGTTTTGCGGAATATCCTTTTTATCTACACCCAAAAGCCGCAAAATACAGCTGCAGCTTTCGGGAATTATGTCGTTTTCACAAATACTGAAGTAACCCAAGGCGCCATTTTGCAGCAGCGCATCCATAACAGGATGGCTGGCAAACTCATATGGCGTGCGTCCCTGCCAGGCAGGAATCGGGGTATCACCCAGTCCATCAATTAATACTAGTAAAGAGCGCATGTTTTTTTGCTTCCTTAATTGCTTTAATCAAACCGCGGTTTTGCACTCTCGTTTTGACCGCGATACGGTAATAACCTGCTCCCAGGTTATGATAATTAGCGCAGGAGCGGATAAGATACCCCTGCTTGTGCAGCAGCATCGGCAAATCCTCTGGCTGCGGCAGATAAAAGAAAATATAATTGGCCTCAGAGCCATACACCCTTGCACCCAAGGCTGTAAGCTGGGTGCGCAGATACGCACGCTCCTGCTCAATCAGCATAAAGGATTCGTGCAGGTATTCCTGCTCCTTTAGGGCAGCCTTACCTGCCTCCTGCGCCAGGATGGAAACGCTCCAGTCCTGCCCGCTCTGGTGCAGCGCATTATGCAGCGCTTCATCACTGCTCAGGCAGTAGCCCAGGCGGATACCAGGCATAGCAAAGGTTTTGGTAAAGGCCTTCAAAATAATCAGCTCAGGGTAAGCCTTTAGCATGTCACACAGGCTAAACGCCTTCTCCTTGCTGACAAAATCCATAAAGCATTCGTCTATCAACAGGCGTGCCCCCACCTGGCGGCACTTTTGTAGCACAGCCTCCAAAAGACGACGCTCTGTCAGCTGACCTGTGGGATTATTAGGATTGCAAATTACAACCAGGTCAGTGCGCGAATTAATTTTGCTTACAAGATCCTTGCCGGCAGCAAAATCACACGCCTCATCCAGCTTGTAATAATTTATCTGGCAGTCCACCGAACGCAAGGCCTTCTCGTAATCAGCAAAGGTTGGTGCCAACAGCAACGCCCGCTTAGGCTTTAAGGCCAGCGCCAGGCGAAACAGTACATCGGCTGCACCGTTGCCAAAAAAAAGGTACGCAGGCGGAACCTGCAAAAATTCTCCCGTAGCCTCTGCCAGCTCGCGACAGAAGGGATCAGGATAATTGATACACATTTTTAGGGCCTGCTTCACAGCCTGTTTGATGCCAAAGGGCAAGCCCAAGGGATTAATATTAGCCGAAAAATCTACAAACGGCTTGCCGTCAGCAGCAAGCTTTTCGCTGTAAATATCTCCGCCATGCTCATATTTATACATCTACATCAACCTGCATTCATTTCAAGATCAAGCTGTTCACCAAAAGAGCTAGTGAAAACAGCAATAAGCTGATAACAGCCGTCATATAAAGCAGGTTGTTAGCAGCTATGATATCATCAGGACGCACCGGGCGGATATCATCGCCAATGGTGTCCTTATGAACCAGCTTACCAAAATAAAAATGATCGCCGCCCAGCTGGATGTCCAAGGCACCGGCCGTCACCGATTCCGTCATCGCCGAATTAGGACTGAGATGGTTATAGCGGTCGCGCCAGAAGATTTTCCAGGCGCCCCTCGCATTCAGGTTAAGAAAATACGAAGCTACAATCATCACCAGGCCTGTAATGCGCGCAGGTATCAGGTTAGCCAAATCATCCAGCTTGGCTGCGCAGCGTCCAAAATACAAGAACTTATCATTTTTATACCCCACCATGGAATCCATAGTGTTGATGCCTTTGTACAAAAAGGCTAGAGGAGCACCGCCGATAAACATATACAGCATTGGCGCTACGATGCCATCAGCAGTGTTTTCAGCAACTGTTTCCACCGCTCCCTTAGTCACTTCCTCGGCATCAAGGTTTTGCGTATCACGGCCCACTATCCACGACAGCTTGACTCTGGCGTCGGCCAGGTCACCGCTGTGCAGGGCAGTGTACACCTTCATGCTTTCGTCGCGCAGGCATTTAGTTGCAAAAATCTGGTAGCACATGATCGTTTCCAAAGCAAACCGCAGCCACGGGCTCACGCTTCCGGCCAAGGCTAAAACAGCATAGGGCACGGCAAAGGTGATAACCAAAACAATCACCACCATCAAGGCACCGCCGATAAGCAATGCTGTTTTTCCGGGCGCAAGCAGACGGCGCAAATTTTTCTCCAGGAAACCTATCAAATTACCAATTAAGCAAATTGGATGCGGCAGCCAGTGCGGGTCGCCAAAAAGCAAATCCAAGATAAAGCCTGCTACAATCGCGGCTAAGGTCATCATAGAACCAAACTCCTCTTTTTAAAGTCAGCCCCTGCAGGCAGCATAGGCTGCGCAGTGCTGCACAAAGCTGCGGGCAAAATCCACGTTGCCCCACAGGTGGATGTGCGGATACCCGGCATAAAGCGTGGGCGTTGCTGTCGCACATTCCCAGCTGCCGCGGCCAGAGGCCTTGGCAGCAATAAAGCCTGTACCATTGTTAGTGCTGTCGGAATAATGAAACTCGTGTCCATTAATCGCAGCACCAGCGCGGCACAGCACGTTGTCCTTTTGTGCCGTCAGGTGTACGTAGCCAAAGCGCGTCAGCTTTTTAGTCATCGCCGATTCGCCCTCTAGCGCGCCCACCCAGCTGTAAACCTTATCGCCCTCGCGATAACGCTCCAAAAGGTACATAAAGCCACCACATTCGGCAAAGCAAGGCAAGCCGCCGCTAAGGGCGCTCTTTACCTCCTGCAGCAGTGTTTTGTTAGCTGCCAGCTGCGCAGCATAAAGCTCGGGGTAGCCTCCGCCCAACACAAGGCCGCTGATTCCCTGTGGCAGGTGGGCATCAGCCATCGGGCTAAAGGGTACGAGCTCTGCTCCCAGCTCAGCTAAAAGATCCAATGCATCCTGGTAGTAAAAGCAAAAGGCCTTGTCCTGCGCTACAGCTATGCGCACCTTGCCAACGGGTTCAAGGCTCACCTCGTCGTATACAAGCGGTGCAACCTGCGCTGCCAGCTCCAAAAGTGCGTCCAGGTCGATTGATTTTGCAGCCTGCGCTGCCAGCTTGGCCACAATCTGCTGCAAATCACCAATCTCCTCGGCCGTAACCAGTCCCAGATGGCGGCTTTCAAAATTGCAGCCCTCCATCACGGGGAAATAACCCAACAGCTTTACTCCTGCTTCCTTTTCAATAACATCCTTATAAAAAAGGTAGCTCATAGGATTAACATTGTTGAGGATAGCACCCACTACATGGCTGTCCTTGCGAAAGTCCTTAAAGCCCTTGATAGTGGCAGCAATAGATAAGGCGGCTCCCTTGCCGTTCACCACCAAAACCACAGGCACATCGCAGGTGCAGGCCAAATCATAGGCGCTGGCCTCAGTAGTCTTGCCCATGCCGTCGTAAAAGCCCATCGCTCCTTCAAACACAGCCACATCTGCCTGACGTGCGTTTTTAGCTACCAGGTAGCGCGCAGTTTCCTGCCCCAGCATGAACAAATCCAAATTGCGGGATTTTGCCCCGATAACACGCGAATGGAACATGGGATCAATGTAGTCCGGCCCCGACTTAAAGGCCGCAACCGCCAATCCCCTTTCCAGCAATGCCTTCAGCAGGCCGCAGACGATAGTCGTCTTGCCGCTGCCGCTGCCGGGAGCGCTAATCATAAAACGTGGAACCTTTACTTCAGCCATGTCAATCTTCCTTCTTTAACGCCGTCATTACATACACAGGATTTTGTGCCATCATCAAATTGTAGCTGCCCAAATGCTTGCTGCGCGCTACAAAGACGTTGACGATTTCCAGGCTATAAGCAGCGTGCTCCTTGTAGTAAGCAGCAACCTCTGCCAGCGTCTCCACCGTAATGGCGTTGATTACGATGCGGCAGGCAGGGTTCTTGGCGTAAATCACATCCAGCATCTGACACAGGTCGCCGCCGCTGCCGCCTACGAAAACGCAGTCGGGAGCAGGCATGCTTTGGATGTTTGCCAGCGCCTCGCCTGCAATAACCTCCAGGTTATCCAGTCCAAAAAGCTCCTTGTTTTTCCCTAATAGCTCCACAGCTACAGGGTTGCGCTCAAAGGCCCACACCTTGCCCTCCTTGGCGATAAGCGCCAGCTCAACGCTGCAGGAGCCTGTGCCTGCGCCAATATCGAATATCACATCTGTTGCCTTGGGAGCAAGCTTGGACATCGATACGCTGCGCACCTCCTGCTTGGTCATGGGAACCTTGCTGCGCAAAAATAAATCATCGGACAGGCCGTGTACCGTAGGCACAAAGCCATTGGCAGCCTCATTCAAAATCATCATCACCGAAAGCGAAGGAAACTTCAAGGCACTAATTTCCTCAGCCGTACCGCTAGTGATTTTTTCTTCAGGATACGAAAGGTTTTCGCCAACGTATACCTGCACCTGTCCCAAGCCATGCTCGCACAGCTGCGCGCACAGCATTTGCGGAGAATTGTCCCCGCCGGTCAAAGAAAAGACCTTTTTATTTTGCGCCACCGCTGCCACCAGGTTTTGGCTGCGTCCGTGCATGCTGACGATTTTGGCATCGTCCCACGAAAGCTGCAGCTGTGAAGCAAAATACACCAGGCTGCTAATGCCGCAATAACGCACGCATTCGCAGTCCGGCAGCTTGCCGCTGATGGTTTTGGCAAGGCTGAAAAAGCCCACGTCACCACTCACCAGCACGGCCAGCACATCCTTAGCAGGGTCTGCCTTGGCCGCTACCAGCGCAATAGCCTCGGTTTTAATGGTGTCATACACCGTTTTGCTGCTATCCGCAAAAGCAGCCAGCATCCGCTTATCGCCCAAAAGAATGTTGCTTTGGGCAATAGCCTGACGTGCTGCGCCAGTCAAAAGATCGGGGTTGCCCGGTCCGATGCCGACGATGTTTACGCGCAATTTCTGCGACATACTAGCAGGCCTCCTTTTTTTATTTATATTATCAATTACCTGCAGCAAAATGCTGCTTAAGGTAACTAACAATCTCGCTATAGCCGCTGCCAGCCTCCTGCGAAGCGCGGCCAATAACAATAAGCTTGGCGCCGGCAGCCTCTGCCGCCTCCACCTTTTCTTCAAAGCCGCCTACAGTGCCCGAATCCTTGGTAACCACATACTTGCTGCCAAACTTTTTGAACATAGCAATGTTCAGCTCCTTGCTAAACGGTCCCTGCATGCAGACAATGTTAGCAGGCTTATAGCCAAGCCGCAGCGCTGTCTGCAGGCTGCTTTCCATAGGCAGCACGCGCAGGGCGATGCGGTCGGCAAAATCATGCACGGCAGCAAAATCCGGCAGGTTTTTACTGCCCGTAGTCAAAAAGATTTTGCCCTCAAGGTGGTTCAAAAGCTCCACTGCTTCACCAAAATCATGCACAGTGATATAGTTGCCTGCTTCTGCTGCAGGACGCACCAGGCGCAGATAGGTAACCTGCTCATCATTGCAGGCCTGCTGCACCGTCGCCGTCACCACCGTCGCATAAGGATGCGTTGCATCAATAACGCAGGCAGGCCGCTTCTGCTGCAAAAAGGCGCGCATAGCAGCCAAGTCCATACGCTCTGCCAGCACTGTAAGATTAGGCTGTGGCTCGATGAGCGTAGCACCGTAGCCCGTGGCCACCGATACATACAGCTCCACAGGCAGGCTCGCCATCTCCTTAATCAGGCGCCTGCCCTCGGTAGTGCCGCCAATAAGCCAGATTACCGGTTTCATGCCAGCCTGTAACCACGGGGGGTTACCATGCGGCCATTAATTACCTCGGTCTGGGTATTGCCAATGATAACGGTAGAGAACATATCCACCTGCTTATTACGCAGCTCAGCCAAGGTGGTCAGCTCGTAATCTTGTCCTTCGCGGCCAATGTTGCGCACAATGCCAGCCGGAATGGTGCCAGGCTGGTTTTTGAGCATAATGTCGCAGGCCTTTTGCAGGTAATCATGACGCTTGTGGCTGGAAGGGTTATACAAGCAAATGCAAAAATCGCCCTTAGAAGCGCAATCCAAGCGTTTTTCAATCTTTTCCCACGGAGTCAGCAAATCGCTGAGGGAAATAAGGCAGAAGTCGCTAATCAGCGGTGCGCCCAAAACAGCAGCACCAGAGCAGGCAGCAGTAATACCAGGAACAACCTCAATTTCAATTTCAGGATGATCCTTAGCAACCTGGCACATAATGCCTGCCATGCCATAAACACCAGCATCACCGCTAGAGATCATAGCAACGGTTTTGCCCTTAAGTGCTTCCTCCAGGGCCAGCTTGCAGCGGTCCACCTCTTTACGCATGCCGTTAGAGAGAAATTCTTTATCCTTAAAATCATCCTTAATCAGGTTTACATATACGTTATAACCAGCGATGACATCGCAGGACTGCAAGGCATCATAGGCTCTTTTGGTCATCTGCTCCACGCCGCCGGGGCCAAGGCCCACAACATACAATTTAGACATATTGCATCTCCTTAATTAGTTTTTAGTCCGGTTTTGGCAAAATCCAATGACAGCTCTTCGGCCGCCACTGCCAGCGTTACGCCGTTTTTGCTGGTCTTGCGCAAAAGCAGCCTGCCGCCCCTGCTGTCTAGCACCGCACTGCGCTCGCACACGTTGCTCACTCCCACCACGCTCTTGACAAAGGCCGAGGGAGTGAAGTCGCCTGCCACGCTATTGAGCTCGTCAGCAGTATAAAAATTGGCGGCAAGATGATATTTTTCGGCAAAAGCTAACAGCCCCTGCTCATCCTTTTTCAAATCTACGCTGGCAAGCGCCACCACGCAGCGCATATCCAGCTGCAGCGCCTCCAGCTGCGGCAGCACCAGCTCCTCAATATTGGCGAGCGGTGTATTACGGCGGCAGCCAATGCCTAAATGCACAATCTGCGGCAGCAGGCGCACCGTCGTAGCAAAGGGCTGCAGCTGCTTATTGAGCGTCACTGCCATGCCCACAGGCGCCTGCAAATCCTGCACCACATTTTTAGGCAGGGCGCTGCTTATAGCAAAGCCAGGGTCAGCATAAAGGCCCACCCGATCGCCGTCAACCAGCGCTGCAGCAAAATCCTTAGCCGCAGCCAGCGAGCACAGCACCATGCGGTTGCGCGCCGCCCACTCGTCCACAGCAAAAAGGCCGTTGACATCAGTAGCAGTGGTGACGCAGGCAGTGGCATCCAGTGCTGCCGCCAGGCAGCGCGCCAGCTCGTTAGCGCCGCCTATGTGTCCTGCCAGAAGCGGAATCACAAAATTAGCACGTTCATCCACCGACAGCACGGCAGGATCAGTCAGCTTGCTTTGGATAAAGGGCGCGATAGTACGCACCGCAATCCCCACAGCGCCCACAAACACCAGCACCTGGCAGCGGCCAAAAAGCTCGCCGCAGGCGGCGTTGTGGTTGGGCAGCATGGGGGTCATGCCAGCCGCCGCGGCATATTTTTCTACAGTAAAAAGCTGCGTCTCGTAGCCTATGCTGGTAAGATAGCTGCCTACGCCTTTACTGAGGCTTGCTCCGCGGGCAGAAAAGGAAAATACTGCCGCACGCATAATTTATTTAACCTCAGGCTTAAGCTCCAGCTTGCTGGGGTCAGCCTCACGGAAGCCATGTGCAAAGGTGGGGTTGTACAGCTCACTGCGGTCATATTCGTTGCCCAAGAAGCCGCCGACGGTGATCAGCGCGGTCTTGTTAATGCCATACTTGGCAGCGTTTTCTGCCAAAGTGCCAACGGTGCAGCGCACAACCTTTTCGTCCGGCCAGGATGCCTTGTAAACAATAGCAGCAGGTGTATCGTTGGTATAACCGCCCTTCACCAGCTCTACCTGCAGCTTTTCTAACATACCGCTGCTCAAGAAGATAACCATAGTTGCCTTGTGGGCAGCATAATCAGCAATTTTTTGGTGGTTGGGTACAGGAGTGCGTCCTTCCATACGGGTGATAATTACAGACTGGCTGACGTTCGGCAGGGTGTATTCTGCCTTGAGGCAGGCAGCAGCAGCGCAGAACGAGCTTACGCCAGGCACTACCTCATAATCAAGGTTATAGCTGCGCAGCAAGTCAATCTGCTCACGATGTGCGCCATAAACACTGGGATCGCCAGTGTGCAGACGTACAACAAGCTTGCCTGCCTGGGCGGCGGGAACCATAGCGGCAATAACCTCTTCCAGAGTCATTTGCGCGCTGTTCATAATCACGCACTCGTCCTTGCAATATTTCAAAAGTTCCGGGTTAACCAAAGAGCCTGCATAAATGACCAAATCGGCCTTTTCCAACAATTCTTTGCCTTTTACAGTAATCAAATCTGCTGCGCCAGGGCCAGCACCAATAAAATAGATCATTATTTATCAAACTCCTTTTCTTTAACCAGAATAACAGAAAAATAGCTGCTCTTGGGGTCAACCTCTTCCAGGTTGTGGTAAACCCTTTCGCCAGGCAGGCCGCAGCGCTCCACCATGCCGCTGGTCTTGATCAAATCGCGCGCACGCAACTCGTCAACAACGCGGCCAATTTCGCTGGCAGATTTCATCAGCACCTTATTGCCGGGGCCATCCAGGAACTTGGACGATTCCTTGTAGCTGCCGGGCAGCACGATCAAGGGTTCTGCCCTTTCGCACAGCGACGTGTTGAGCTTGGCAGCAACAGCGCAAATGCTGGTTACGCCGGCAACGAGCTCGGCATCATAGCCATCGTTGAGCACCAGCTTATGCACATAAATGCAGGTTGCATATACCGTGGGACAGCCCAGGGTGATGAAGACAACGTTTTTGCCCTCGTCCAGCAGCTTTTCAATAGCATCAGCGCCCTCGCGGTGCGCCTTGTCCATAACTGCCATATCCTTGGTCATCGGCATATAAACAATCAGCTGTGCCTTTTTATCTAAATCAACAATCTGGTTAACAATATTTTTAGCGGTCAATACATCCGTATCTCCCTTAGGCAGCGCCACTACATCGCACTCCTTCAGCAGACGCACTGCCTTCAGAGTCATCAATTCGGGGTCGCCAGGACCAATGCCAACGCTATAAAGTTTGCCTCTCATACTCTCATACTCCTTTTTGCTTGTGTAGCTGGATTAGCTCATCTGCATACTTTGTCTTGCCCAAAATGCCATATACATTAGAAAACATCAAAGCAGCAGTCTTTATTTTGCCATGCACTCTATGCTGCATGTAAAAATCAATTTTTTCTGTAACCTTGTCAATTACAGGCTCAAACAGGCCCTCGCGCTGCAAAATCTTGGTTACCTCGTCAGTGGTAAGGCAGCCATAAATTTCCTTGCCCACCTCGGCCGAAGCGCCATGCAGCATCGCCTCCAAGGCCATCAGCTCTGTGCGGCAGTCCGCGTATTTGGAATGAGTGTTCATCACTCCCTGCGCCACCTTCACCAGCTTGCCGCTGTGGCCAATCAACAGCAGGGTTTCAAAGCCGCAATAAACGGCATAATCTAAAAGCTCACCCACAAAATTGCTGCAGGTCACGTGGCCTTCCAAATCCAGCTTCATCTCGTCGCGGGTAAAATCCTCGCCGTAATTGCCAAAGAACACCAGCAGATTTTTGTTGCCACGCGCCTTTTGCGCACGAATTTCCACGTACATCGTCTCAATCAAGGCCTTTTCGCTCATCGGTTCCACAATGCCGCTTGTTCCCAGCACCGACAGTCCACCAATGATTCCCAAGCGCGGGTTAAAGGTTTTCTTGGCAATTTCCACACCTGCAGGTATAGAAATTGTTACCTTAATGCCACCATCATAGGCAGCTGCCGCCATAGCCTTACCCACCTCGGCCGTAATCATTTTGCGTGGCGTGGGGTTGATCGCCGGCCCGCCCACAGCACAGGCCAGGCCAGGCTTGGTCACACGGCCCACGCCCACACCGCCTTCAATCTGCACGCCGCTCTCGGCGCAGCGTTCGGCTCTGGCGTAGACAAGCACGCCGTTAGTATCATCGGGGTCGTCGCCCGAATCCTTGCGGATGGCGCAGCTGACGTAATCTGGCGTCATCTCTACATCCAACGGCTCCAGGTCCAGCACAATGCCCTTGGGCGTATCAATGCGCACCGTTTCAACACGCTCACCCGTAAGCAGCATGGTAGCTGCTGCCTTAGACGCAGCAGTGGCGCAGCTGCCGGTAGTATAACCGCAACGCAGTTCCTTTCCCTGCGAAAACTGATATTCTTCCACAGCGCAGCTCCTTTACAAGTAAATTCCCAACTGATATGGGTTATTAATAAAAGAAAAAGACTTCTGCCGAACCCGACAGAAGTCACAAAGACAGAATTAACTAACGACAATTATTCCTTGCAATTAGTAAACCCAACTGCCTCCATCACCCGTGGATTCAGAATAAAGCATGGGCTGACTGCTGACTTAGGCAAAACGCCTGCACAGCGGCGGGACCGTTAGGAGTTAACCATCTTGTCATTCAAAGTATAACTCACCCATACCAATAGCTTTTATCATTATAGCATAAATTCTGTAGTTTTCCAATAGTTGCAAAGAAAAAAGGAGTAGCGAGTCAGATTGTGCACCCCACGCTCATATCACAATGCCTTGGCAGTGATCCACCTCGTGCTGAATAATCTGTGCCGTCCAACCAGAATACTTGCTATGACACTTTTTAAAATTCTGGTTCAGGTAATCTACCTCTATCTCCTTATACCTCGTACACGGCCGCACTCCGTTCAAGGAAAGGCAGCCCTCCTCCGTTTCATAAGCGTCACTTTTCTTCGTAATCACAGGATTGATCATTGCAAACTGAAATGACCCTGCTGCCACCACAATGATATTCTTCCGTACACCAATCATGTTTGCTGCCATCCCCACACAGCGATCCAGGTTCGCTCTGAGCGTATCCAGTAAATCCGTTACCACCTGGCGGTCTTTTTTGGTAGCATCCTCTGACTTTTGTGCCAGGAAAAGAGGATCTCTCACAATATCTCTTACCATCTTGTCTATCCTTTCTCATTCACGTTATTCATAATTTGGGAGTCTTCCTTGTATGCACATCCCTCAGCAGCTAATTGCCAGAAGCATTTTCACCGAGTATAACTGCAGCAAGACTTCCCTGCTCTATCCTGCTATGCTGACTGCATTCTCCTTTACATCCTTAATGGCCTGCAGCAGCGCCATACGCATTTTGGCATCAAACAGCTTAATAAAGCTAACAGGCTTGTCAAAGGGCGGTTTCTGCAAATCTGCCACATTTTCCATATATCCGTTTTGCTCTATGTGGTTGATGACCTTATGCACAAAGGCAATCTGTCTTTGGTTCAACGACTGATCGTTAATGAAATCGGAAAACGCCTGCATGGCCGCCTCGTGATCCATCTTCGCAATCTTGCGCACCAAAAGGCCAAAGGGCGTATCCCCAAATTCACGCTGATAGTCTTCCCTGCTGCCAAGTTCGCTGGTAAGCACCCGCTCCAGCTCCTCATAATCGTCCTGGGTAAGCTTAATATTATGCGTCAGCTTATAAATAGCCAATGTATTTGCATGCTCATCAATATAACGGTTTACCTTGTCTCTGTAATCTTCAAAATCATAGGCCGGGTCAAGCTCCACGCCCTCCTGCTGATCAATGATTGGGTCTGCAAGCCGCGTCACAATTGGCTTCTTCCCCGGCTCACGGTCCAGGAACTTCATCAGCTCACGCAGCTCTGCACGGATTTTTTCAAAGAGCAGTACATCCTTGGCCGCCCAAAAGTCATCCGTATTGATTTCCTTGATGACAGGCAATTTTTCTTTTACCTGCGGAATGCTCACCTTGCGTTCTAGGAGACTTGCAATATCGCACAGTGTTTTCTTTGCATATTTGAAGGCTGGCAGTTGCTCCATGCAAGCAAGCATCAGGCCATACATAAAATTATCAAAGCGCTTCGCCAGCTCGTCCTCGTCGTTGCTCCTAACAATCGGCGCAATGTGCTGCAAAAGCTGGGCCTTATCCCCCTCGCTAATGCAAGCGTAGGCCTGTTCGCTTTTATATTTTTCCACGTATTGCAGCTTTAGCTTTACTGCAATCAGCTCTGTATTCAGTTCTGCAACCTGCTTTTGGCAGGTAGCGGCAATTTCCGCTCTCCATGCCTGGTAAGCAGCTTCGCCATAGGCGCTTTCCTGCAGCAGTGCAAGCAGCTTGATCTGCTTGCCAAAAATGTTCTCGCTCAGGGACTTGCTATCCTTGGCTTCAAAGCCTTCCTTATGCTCACGAAAGAACTCAAAATTACCGCAGTAATCAAAAATCAAAAAGCGCCTTTTGTCCGTATATTCGCCGTCCAACTGATCCATGCAGGTGAGTCCCTTGCACAGGCGCGTACCGCGGCCAAGCATCTGCCAAAACTTTACCTTGGAGCGCACCGTCTTAAAAAAGACCAGGTTGACGCACTGCGGCACGTCAATCCCTGTATCCAACATATCTACAGACACAGCAATGAACGGTGGCTTGTCTGCAATTTTGAAATCATCAATAATCGTCTGTGCGTAAGCATCCTCGCAGACAACACGCTGCGCAAACGTCCCCTTATATTGGGGATACAGCTTGTTGAAGCGCTCCAGGATAAATTCTGCATGACGCTTGTTTTGCGCAAAGATAATTGTTTTGCCAAGACGGTCGCCACCTGCTACCTTAATGCCACGCTCCATCAAATCCTGCAGCACGATGTCCACAGTTGTTTCATTAAAGATAAACTTATTCATGGCCGCAGACGGAATAAATTCCGGCATCAGCTCATCCTCAGCAAAGGCCTCCTCATAGCGTTTCTTGTCTTCTTCGGACAAATCATCATAACAAATGCCTTTTTCTAAAAATTTTGTCTGCACCTCATAATTGTAGTACGGCACCAGCACATGATCCTTTTCGACAGCGGTTTCATAATCATACGCATAGGTTGGCACTCCATGCTCCATTTCAAAAAACTCGTAGGTGTTCCTGTCCACGTCCGTCTTGGGTGTGGCCGTCAATCCCACCATAATGGCATGAAAATATTCAAAGATCGCACGGTATTTCTTAAAAATGCTCCGATGGCTTTCGTCAATGATGATCAAATCAAAATGGGACGGAGTAAACAGGCGCACGCCATCCCTGCTCTTGGTATCATCAATGGCATTGAGCATGGTGGGGTAGGTAGAAAAGACAATGCGCGCATTCCTGTCATCCTTATTGCTGCACAGGTTGCACAACGACATATCGGGAAGATAGTTCTTAAAATCATCCTTGGCCTGCTTCACCAGCGCCGTCCTATCCGCCAAAAACAGGATATTGGTCACGTGCCTTCCGCGGCTCAGCACGTCCACCAGGCTGGCGGCCGTTCTCGTTTTGCCTGTGCCTGTAGCCATAACCAAAAGGTGCTTGCGAAACCCCCTTTGTATCTGCTCGCATACCGCGCGAATCGCTTCCTTTTGGTAATAGCGGTCTGTGATGCGGTCATCAATGGCAACCCCCAGCAGGTCAACACGTTCATCACGCCTGTTCATCAGCTTTTGCAAATCATCCTTGCTAAAAATACCGCTGACTGGACACTGCGGCGCGGTTTTGTCATCCCAAAAATAGGTTTCAAAGCCATTTGTTGTGAACATCATCGGCCTGCGCCCAAATTTGCGCTCCAGGCAGTTGGCATAAAGCACAGCCTGCTTGCGCCCATTGTTGGGATCCTTGCTGCTGCGCTTTGCCTCCACAACCGCCAGCGGCAGTCCGTCCTTGCCAAAAAGCACATAATCGCAAAAGCCCTTTTGGCCCGCCACATCTGCCATACCATCCACAGGATATTCCTCCTGCACATCTGCATCCGTGCCAGTGAAGCTCCACCCCATCTGCTTCATATCCACGTCGATATAAATTTTGCGGGTTTTAAATTCGCTAAGGTCCTCGCCCTGAAAGCTACGCTCCTCCTTGTGCTGCTCCTTTTCGCGGGTAAACTGCGCCGAAAGCGCCTCAATTTGCTTGCGCAGTGCTTCTATTTGGGCATCCTTTTCGCCCAAAAGGCTTTCCTGCTCCTTGATTTTTTTGCTATCAACAACAACATGCTCCGTCGGGATGCTGCTTTCAGCAAATTTGCGTTCCACGTACTCCCGGCCGTAGCAGTAATCCACCCATTCAACAAATTCAAACAATCCCTTGAGCGCCAGCAGGGCATCGCTTTTTTGCACGCTTTTATCGGTATGCACGGCCAAATTGCCCAATTTGATGATAAAGGGCAGCTTGCCCCAGGTGTTATACTCCACCGCAAAGCGAAAGCTTGGCTCATGGATCAAGGATTGAAGGTTATCCTTGTAAGGCATCTGCATGGTGGTATCAGCAGCATAAACCCACTTCACCGCCAGCTCCAGCGCCTTTCTACAGCCTACGGCACACATGGCAGGGGCGGACGCATAAACGCGCTCCGCCTCCATAGCTGCCGCAGCAAACAGGGCATATTCCTTTACATCCTTTAAGAATTCAAAATTTGACATAGCATCCACTCCTGTTACTGTATGTTAGCGCTGCACCGCTGCCAATCAGCCAAAGTATTGCTGCATTAATGATTTTTTCAAAATTTCCAGCTTCTGCAGTCCTTTTTGGGCTGCCAATTTTGCTTTGTCGGCCTGCTCAACAAATCGTGCAAACTGATTTTGAAGCTCTAGAGGAGGAACGATAAATTTCTTCTCCTCAAGTTTTGATTTGGATAATATTCCCTTCAAAGCCATACTTATATCTGCAACTAAAAAGTCTTTAGAAATTTGTAATAATACGTATAAAAATAGAATATTATAATCTTTTGGGATAATAGCATTAATTTGTTGGTTAAATGCCACTGTTCTGTCTGTAACACAAACTCTGCCAATGCTTGCTATGCTGCCTGCAATACACGCCATTAGTATCGCATCTTTTCCGACAAGCCTTCCAACCTTCATTCCTTCTTCCGAAAGATATTCAGCTGCTCTTGTTGGATTAATCATACCAGACACAATATTATCTGTCTTAATCCACTCAACAAAATCTCCATAATATTCTACAACTTCCCTTGATGGAGTATTGCCTGTAATAACCTTGCATGTATCCTTTAAACTTCGCTTAACGAATTTTTTCGGATTTCTCACAGGATCACCAAACATCTCGATAAATCGGGATTTGACGAGATCATCTAGTGCTGTAAGCTGCTGTTTGCGTTTTTCAATAAGAGCGGTGATTAGATCAAGCTCTAAGGCGATTTTTAACTGTTTTTCCTTTGTTGGTAAATAAAATGGCAATGCATCAAAAACAGTTCTTGTAAGATGTTTCATAGTTGCACCATGAACCTGCGATTTAGCATTTTCGAGAATATGCTCTACTTGATAGACAAAAAAGGATTTCGAAACCAGCGTCTCATCTAGATTCACTTTGAATATATGTTGATTCAAAAAAGCATTTTGTCCCTTCCAAATATATACGCCTAGACTTGCCGACCATGAAATCAATATATCTCCATTTTCAACTCTATATTTTGAATCCATTTTTCCATTGTAACGATTCATTTGATATGAGTTTCCAGTCAAATCTTGTATTCTTATAATTGGTATTCCATCTTTCGACCAATCCGATGGCTTAAAAGCATATCCATTGATATAAGATGCAACATCTCCTAGCTTCGCCATCACAGCATCCCCCTCAATTCCTTCAAGCCTGCTGCAATCTCCTCCTCCAGCTTATCCAGCTTATCCAAAATCTCACTCGTCGGCGGATACTCTACAGCCACATACTCCGTTTTCTTGTACTTGTTGATAGAAAGATCATACCCATTGTCAACAAGCTCCTGCTTGGGCACCAAAAAGCTTTGTTCGGTGCGCTCACGCTGCTCCTCGTTTTCTAGCTGGTGAAAGCGCTCTACAATATCAGGTATATCATTGTCGCTAATCTCCGCGCGTTTGTCATCCAGGCTAAAGCCATCGGCCTTCATATCATAAAACCACACCTTATCCGTACCGCCTGCGCCTGTCTTGGTAAAAACAAGCACCGCTGTAGAAACCCCTGCATAAGGCTTAAATACGCCTGACGGCATGGAGATCACCGCTCTTAGCTGATGATTTTCCACCAGCTCCCTGCGGATGGCCTTGTGTGCTTTGGACGAGCCAAACAATACGCCGTCGGGGACGATGCAGGCGCACTGTCCGCCCTTTTTTAGCATACGCAAAAACAGCGCCAAAAACAGCAGCTCCGTCTTTTTGGTATTGGTAACGGCCCTTAGGTTATCATTAATGCTTTCGGCATCCACAGTGCCCTTAAACGGCGGATTGGCCAGGCACATGGTATAGCGGTCGCTGATGTCATTTTGCTTGGACACGCTGTCCTTATAATCAATATCAGGATTGCTGATTGAGTGCAGCATCAAATTCATTGCCGAAATGCGCAGCATGGTGCGGTCTGTGTCAAAGCCATTAAAGGCCCCACCTGCAAAATGCTCCCACTGCTCCGCTGTCATGGTATCCTCGTAATTTTTACGGATGTATTCGGCTGCACTGACTAGAAAGCCAGCTGTACCGCAGGCTGGATC
>CAVDRP010000006.1:0-135934 GCA_963611535.1 Bacteroidaceae bacterium
GTGGGGAGGTGCAGGCGCCTTTGCCGAGGAGCTTGATGAGTACTCTTTGGATCAGCTGATTGTAACGGCGCAAAGAACCGAAACCAAGGATTTAGACACACCTGCTGCTGTAAGCATTATTACCAATAAGGATATTGAAAGTAGCGGTGCTAAAACTGCTTATGAAATTATTGAGCGCCAGGTTGGTTTTACTAACAATGCCTATGGCCCCAATGGCAGAGAATTTGGCGGCAGCTGCAGCAGAACTGTTTTGCGTGGCCTGGATAAAGGCACTTTAGTTATGGTTAATGGTGCGCCTATTAATATGATGAACTATAACAGCATGGAGGGTATCCCTGTTGAAGCCATCGAGAAAATAGAGGTTGTCCGTGGCGCGCAGTCTGTGCTTTATGGTGCAGAAGCTACTGGTGGTGTAGTAAATATCATTACCAAAAAAAGTGCTAGCGAAAGAACTACCATTTCTGTAGGCGCTGGTAATTATGATAAAAAATGGGGTCTATATACAGCAGGTAAGGGTTATATTGTTTCTGTAAGCAAGGATTATTTTGGAGATGTAGACCAGACAAATAAGGTCTTTGAGAAATCTACCAGAAAATGGAAATATCGTGACAGCAGTAAGGAAAGTGCCTTTGTTAATTTATCGCCTACTGATAAATTAAGCTTCAATTTTGCACACACAGAGAGTAACTATTATAGAGATTCGTACACAGTAAGCAAGGGCGTAGAAACTGGCGCTGGTACAGCATATTACTATAAGGACAGAAAGGATAATATCAGCGCTATCTATGATGATAAGGATAATCAATTCAAAACTATAGTATCCTATAATAAGCGTACAGTTTCACCGTATCAGGCAAAAATTGCAGGCTTTGCATATGGGGACAATAATAGAGCTACCTCTTCTGACTGGAATCTGAATACCTTGACCTGGGATACGCAAAAAGGCTGGAATTTGCGTGATGACAAGGATTCCTTTGTATTGGGTATGACCATTTCTAAGGAAGAGGCTGAAGACAGAAGCAAGCATATGCAGGGTGACCGTAAGAATTATGGCTTATATGCATCTTACAAGTATGCTTTTAATGATGCATTTAGTGTAACTGCAGGTGTTCGCGGACAGCATATCAGTGAAGATTATATTAAAGGCCAGGGAAAAACAAAATCTCATAATGAATTTCTGCCGCAAATTCAGGCATTGTATAAAATTGATAAGGCAACCTCTTGGTACTTAAATGTAGCTAAATCTTATCAATTACCGCCATTGAACCAGTTCTTTGGTTATCAGGAAAGATCTGTCGATGACTTGAAGCCGCAGGAGGGCTGGACTTATGAAACCGGCGTAAAGCATATTACAGACACGACCTCTACTAAGGTGGCAGTTTACCACATGGATATTGATGGCAAATTTGACTGGACTGCCAAGGATCCTGTAACAGGCTTGCAATATTTGATCAATACCGGTAAATTCAAAAATGATGGTGTAGAGGTGGAATATAAGAAGCAGCTCAGCGATCAATTGAGCTATAACCTGGGTGCAGCCTTGTCTAATCCCAAAACTAAGGCAGAGGGAGAAAGCTACTACAAGCAGTCGGATGCAAAGCTGCAGCTTACGGCTGGAATTGACTATGTTACGGGTAAATTAACCAGCAATCTGAATTATTTGTATCTTGGCAAGAGGGAGGGCTCGTACTATTTGAGTGACGGATCTAGTGCCAGCAAGGTTGGCGCAGATCATAAGGTTCCTCATAGAAGTCTTTTGAATGCAGCCTTTACTTATAAGGCTGATAAGCATCATTCTGCAACCTTGAATTTGAATAACATTTTGGATAATAAGGATACTATTAACAAGTATGAAAATTGGGGTATGCCTTTTAACTGGATGCTGACTTATAATTACACATTCTAATTACCTAATTACGTTTTTCAGGCGGCGCTTTAGCGCCGCCACTATTTGCACACCTTGATTGGTGTAGACTAATTGCTTAAGGAGTATGAGTGTTATGGAAAAAAGAGTTACTAAGGGGTTGTTGATGACAGCGTTGATTACTGGTGCAGTACTGTGGGGTAGTGCAGGCGCCTTTGCCGAGGAGCTTGATGAATACTCTCTGGAGCAGGTAATTGTTACTGCTACGAGAACTGAGAAAAAGGACCTGGAAACTCCTGCTATCGTAGAGGTGTACGATGCAGAGCGTATTGAAAAGAGTAATGCCGGCAATGCCTATGATGTGCTGCAAAACACACTTGGCTTGAATACCCAGGCCCAGGGCTTTAATGGTACAGGTATGGGTACCATGACTAGTAAGGTTATGATTCGCGGTGTGGAAAAGGGCACGCTGGTTTTGGTTAACGGCGTACCGATGAACATGGATGGTAAGTACAACCTGGAGGATATCCCTACGGAATCCATCGAAAAAATTGAGGTTGTAAAGGGTGGCGGCTCGGTGCTTTATGGCAGTGAGGCTACCGGTGGCGTTATTAATATTATCACCAAAAAGAAGATGGCCAACAAGGTGAAGGTTGCTGCAGGCAACTTTGGCAAGGAGCGCTATGATGTGAGTGTTGGCGCCAACAAGTTTAACATTGTCGCAGGCTACGAAAACCGCGGCTATGCCGATAAAATGAGTGGCGTTGTGGGCACAGCAAGCTCCAAAACAACGGTGTATGATTACGGCAAGGGAGAAAGAAAAAGCGTGCTGTGGAATTGGGAGCTTGCTGATGGTTTGACCTTCACCCACAGCTATTCTAAAAACAAGCACCAATATTGGCAAAAGAAGTTCCTGTCTGGCGAAAGAACGCAAAACAACTACTACACCGATACAGACAACATGTTCTTAATGCAATACGACAAGGACGGCTGGAAGGCCAACCTGTCCTATGGCACGCAGGAAAAAACCTATGATCAGGCAAAATTTACTAAAGGTGTATTAGGTGACAAGTCTCCGTATAGCGCCCGCAAAGGCCATAACACTAACATTGATCTGCAAAAATCCTTTGATATTGGCAAGAACAAGCTGCTCGTAGGCACAACCTTCCAAAGAGAGGATATGGATGCGCTTTCTGCAAGCAAGAATTATACCAGCACCTATGAAAGAAATAACTACTCTATCTATGCTTCCTACGATTGGCAGCTTACCGACAAATCTAATTTGGTGTTTAATGCCCGCGAAACCTGGGCGACTGCCTGCGAGGGCAAGCAGACCAGCTTGACTACTGGCAAAACACAGGTTGTTGACAATGATAATCTCAGCAAATTTACTCCTGAGGTACAGTACATTTTGAAGCTGTCCGAAAATAGCAGCTTTTATGCTAAGGCCGGCAAATCCTTCCGTCTGCCTAACCTGACGCAGATTTATGGCACAGGTAACATTAATCCTTCCTTGAATTTGAAGCCAGAGCAGGGCACGCACTTTGAATTAGGCTACAAGGCCAACATCGGCAAGGCAGACTGGCGCCTGGCTGTATTCAATTACAAGATCAAGGACTCTATCGATGCTGATGTAACCTATAATAGTGATGGTTCGGTAGATTTTGTTAACTACTTTAATGAGAATGTAAAAAATACCGGCATTGAGCTTTCCTGCGCTATTACACATGACGACAATTGGAGCAGCCATTGGGGCGTAACCTACCAAAATCCGCAGGCACAAAACGTTAATACCTATGACGACAACGCTTGGCACAGCATTTACAACAAGTACCAGCTGCAGGGCGGTGTAGACTATACTCATAGCAAATTTACCGGCAGCATGTCTGTCAACTTTGTAGGCGATAGAACCTCTACCAAGGCATCTAGTGACAAGCCTGTAAGAAGCCTGAAGCCGCAGTGCTTTACTGACCTGCATTTTACCTATGCAGCAGAAAAAAATCAAAAGGCCTTTTTACACATCAATAATATTTTCGACCGTTTGGATATTACGTCTAATAGTACCTCTAACTTCTACTCCCTTGGCCGTAACTTTATGGTTGGCTATGAATACAGCTTTTAAGTAAAGTGGTAGTTATTTTAGCGCCGCCACTTTAGCAGCTTAGGGAGCTATGAAAAGGCCTCCTAGATTATTATCTACCACCAAAGCCAGGACTTCAGCGATAAGCCGCGAAGTCCTGGCTATAGTTATCTGCAGCTAAAGTATACAATGCTTGGCAGACTTCGACCTCTTGCAATCACACGAAAAACCTAGTAAACTACTAAATAAGCAGGTAAATGCTTGGGCGCTTACAGATAAATAAAAAAGCGCCGTATGTTTTGAGGGGGCTTGAGATTATGAAAAAGTTAGGCTTAATTGGCGGCACGGGTCCGGAATCTACCTTGGTTTACTATCACGATATTGTTTATGGTGTGCAGCAGCGTCTTGGCAGGCAGTGCTTTCCGCTTATGAGCATTGAAAGCGTGGATGTTTACCATGCGCTGGATATGTGCGCCAAAAAGCAGGATAACGAATATGTGGATTATTTTAGTGCGGCTATAGCTAATCTGGCGGCGGCAGGAGCGCAGTTTGCCGCTATTTCGGCCAATACGCCGCACATGTTTTTTGATGCAATTCAAAAGCGTTCACCCTTACCGCTGGTAAGCATTGTGGATGCAACGGTGGAGGCTGCTGCCCAGCTCGGTTATAAGCGCATAGGGCTTTTGGGAACGCTGTACACCATGCAGGCAAGCTTTTATGTAGATGCCTTTGCGGCGCACGGTATGACGCTAGTGCGTCCTAATGAGGCAGAAATGGCGTGGCTTGGCGGCAAGATTAGCGAGGAGCTGGAGCAGGGAGTGAAGAACCCTGCGACGTTGGCACGCTTGCAGCAGATAATAAGCAGGCTGCAGCAGGAGGAAGGCATAGAGGCCGTGGTTTTGGGCTGCACAGAGCTGCCGCTGCTGTTAAATGACAGCGTCAGTCCTGTTCCCTGCCTAGATACGATGCAGGTGCATATCCAAAAGCTGGTAGAGCTGATTGTGTCAGACGAAGCGTAGGCGCGAACGTAAAGTAAATTTTACACAAATTTATCCGTAAAAGGAGCCTTGCAGCCCAAAATTTATTTTGCAAGCGGGGGCGAATGTGGTACAATACTAATAATATCTTTTTTACGGAGGTGAAGCTGCAGCCTTCGCCAGCAGGCGAGGTGGGCAGATATTTTTGGATTATCTCATTGTTTTATTCAATGTCATAGCAATCTTGTTTTTGGTAGCTTTGAACGGCTTTTTTGTCGCTTCGGAGTTTTCTATCGTTAAGGTGCGGCCCTCGCGTCTTGACGCGCTGCTCAAGGAGGGCAACAAGCAAGCTGCAAACGCCAAGCTGGTGACGGAGCATTTGGATGCCTTTTTGTCGGTTACGCAGCTGGGCATAACGATTGCATCGCTTGGACTTGGCTGGATTGGCGAGCCTACTGTGGCGAAAATTTTACATCCTGTGTTTGCCTTGGTGCATTTGCCGGCAAATATTGAGCATACACTTTCCTTTGTTTTAGGCTTTAGCGTGATTACGGCCCTGCACATTGTTTTGGGTGAGCTGGTGCCTAAATCGCTTTCTATCCAAAAGACAGAACAGATTGTGCTCTTTGTTTCGGGTCCGCTGATTATGTTTGATAAGCTGATGTACCCTGCTGTATGGTTTTTGAACCACGTAGCTAACTGGACGCTGCACTGCTTTGGTGTGGAGGCCGCCAGTGAGGCGGAGGAGGCACATAACGAGGACGAGATCCGTATTCTGATGGAAGAAAGCCACAAGCATGGTTATATCGATAAAACCGAGCTGACATATTTGGATAATGTCTTTGATTTTTCGGATAAGCGCGCCAGTGATGTTATGGTACCGCGCACGGATATGATCTGCCTCTATTTGGAGGATTCCTGGGAGGATAATATCAAAACGGCGCTGGAGGAGCGTATGACGCGTTACCCTATCTGCGACGAGGATAAGGATCATATTATCGGCTTTTTGCATATCAAGGATTTGCTACGCTGCCTAAATGCTGGCGAACGTCCGAGCCTGCGCAGCCTGTCACGCGAGGTGCTGCTGGTGCCCGAAACGCTGCCTATAAGCAAGCTTTTGCGTATGCTGCAGAAGCGCCGCAGCCAGCTGGCGGTTTTGGTTGATGAATATGGCGGCACTGCAGGCATGGTTACTGTCGAGGATATTTTGGAAGAAATCGTTGGCGAGATCCAGGATGAATTTGACGAGGAGCGCCCAGAAATTGAAGAAAAGGGCGACAAAAGTTATTCTGTGGATGGCAAGATGCTCTTAGACGAAATCAACGATGTGTTTGAGCTGGAGCTGGACACAGAAAACTGCGATACTATTGGCGGATGGGTTTATGCCCAGATAGATTATCCGCCGAAGGTGGGGCAGAAGCTGCAGACACCTGCTGCTATTTTTACGGTAGAAGAAATTGATAAGATGCGCATTGTGCGCGTGGGCATCCAGCTGTTGCACGAATCACCCAAGGTGCATGAGGAGCTGCAGGAGGAATACCTGGAGGACGTAAAATAAGTATCAGGCCGGTGCCAGATGGTGCCGGCTTTTTGCATGCTCTGTGGCAATTTTGTCAGAAATGTGAAGAAAGTAGTTTACGCTTTTTGCGAAATGTGCTACAATATTTATATTATAGAATTATGTGACTTTTTGGATGTGATTTGACCTATGCAAAAAGAGTTGATTATGCACAAGCTGCCAACTGCCTTCTGCCACGCATCCACCGTGCTACGCCTGGCGGACGGCAGCCTGCTGTGCTGCTGGTTTGGCGGTACGCACGAGGGGGAGGCGGATGTAGGCATTTACGCCAGCAGGCGCAGGGACGGCGGGTGGAGCGCGCCGCGGCTTTTGGCTGACGGCGCCGCTGCCAACTGGAACCCAGTGCTTTTTGCTGCTGCTGACGGCGGCGTGCTGCTGTTTTATAAGCAGGGGCAGAAAATTGCTGACTGGCAGACCTTTATTATGCGCTCCTGCGATGGTGGCAGCGCCTGGAGCGAACCCAGCGAGCTGGTGCAGGGGGATGCAAGCGGCGGCCGCGGACCTGTGCGCAATAAGCCTATCCGTCTGGCTGACGGACGTATTTTGGCAGGAGCTTCTACCGAACGGGGGCTTTGGCAGGCCTTTGCTGATATCAGCGACGATGATGGTGCCACCTGGCACAAGTCGGCGGCTGTAGCGATTGCAGGACTGCAATATGCTTATGGAGAAAAAACTGCCGAAAGCAGTATTGCCGTCAGCCAGCAGTCGTTTTACGGACGTGGCGTTATTCAGCCTAGCCTGTGGCAGAGCGCCGACGGTAGCGTGCATATGCTGCTGCGCAGCAGCGAGGGCTTTGTCTACCGCAGCGATTCGTATGACAGGGGAGAAAGCTGGTGCAGTGCCTACGCCTTGAGCCTGCCTAACAATAACAGCGGCTTGGACCTGGTGCGGACGGCAAGCGGTATGCTTTACCTTGTGTGCAACCCTGTTGCGGCTAACTGGGGACAGCGTTCGCCGCTCAGCCTGTTTAAATCGGCCGATGACGGAGCAAGCTGGCGCAGGCTGCTGGATTTGGAAACAGAGCAGGCAGAATTTTCTTATCCTGCAATTATCGCGGATGGTGAGGATATAATCATCACCTATACATATAAGCGCCAAAACATTGCCTGCGTAACGCTGGCAGCAGAGGATTTGCTTTAGATTTTAATTTTTAATATAAGGAGATGTTGTGACATGAAGAAAATTTTAGTAGTGCTGATGGCAATGCTGACCATGGCTGCAGTGCTTGCAGGCTGTGGTGACAGCAAAAAGGCTGCCTATCCTGCTGACGGGGATATTTCCATAATCATTCCCAAGGCTCCGGGCGGTGGCACTGATACCTCTGCCAGAGGCCTGATTCAGTTTATGGAAAAGGAATTGGCAGGCAGCAAGTTTGTGCCTGTGAATAAGCCTGACGGCGGCGGCGTCACCGGTATGGTGGAGCTTGCCAATGCTAAAGCTGACGGACACACCTTGGGTATGGTTACTGTAGAGCTGGCTATGTTCCCGCATCAGGGCAAGTGCAAAAACACCTATAAGGATTATGCTGCTATTTGCGCACCCATTGCTGCTCCTGCTGCTTTGATCGTGCCGAAGGATGCTCCCTATAACAGCGTTGATGAGTTTGTTGCCTTCGCTAAGGCTAACCCCGGCAAGGTGCAGATGGGTAATTCTGGTATCGGCGCTATCTGGCATATTGCCGCACTTTCCTTTGAAGAGGAGTTTGGCGTGCAGTTTAAGCACGTTCCTTATCCGAAGGGATCTGCTGATATTGCTGCTGCTTTGGCAGGCAAGCATATTGACGCAACCTTGGCTGACCCGTCTGTGTTCAAGAGCCAGGTGGATGCCGGCAACTTAAAAATTTTGGCTGTGATGGCTGATACCCGCAGTGAAATTTATCCGCAGGTACCGACCTTCAAGGAGCTGGGCCACAACATGACAGTACGTGCCTGGGCAGCCCTGGTAGCACCCAAGGATACTCCTAAGGAAAAGCTGGAGACCTTGCGTGCTGCAGCTAAAAAGGTGTGCGAATCCAAAGAGTTTAAGGATTACTTTATGAAGCAGGGTATTGATCCTACTGCTATCATTGGTGCTGATGCAGACAAGATGATGGCCGAGGACCATGCTATGTACGAAAAATTTCTTAAAAAAGCAAAATAATAGCTGACGCTAGAAAGCGATGAGCACCGCCATTAACCTTAATTAAGAAAGATGGCGGTGCTTTTTCATTAGACCGTTTTTCTTGCACTTGTTACACTAACTAATTTTATGTTATAATTATGTAGTTAAATTGTTGGAGGTATTGAGATGAAAAAATATTTTTTGCCTATCGGCAAGCGACAAGAAGAAGTGCTGCTAGAAGAGGAGCACGTTATATATGATATTCATGGCAACCAGTCCACCGTATGTGAAGACGTAGTTGCTGCTACTACCCAGGCTATCCGTAACCCCATTGGCACTAAGCCGCTGCGTGAGATTGTGCATGCAGGCGAAACTGTTACTATTGTTATCAGCGATATTACCCGTTTGTGCGGCACCAGTGATTTTCTGCCAGTGATTGTGGCAGAGCTGAACAGCGTGGGCGTAAAGGATGAGGATATTACCGTTGTAGTTGCCACCGGCACGCACCGCGGCCATACTCATGAGGAGGATATCACCGTCTGTGGCGAGGAGATGGTGCGCCGTCTGCGCATTATCCAGCATGACAGCCGCAAGAAGGAGGACATGGTGTCCTTGGGCAAAACCTCCTGCGGCAACGAGGTTGCCATCAGCAAGTATGTGGCCAATGCTGACCGCGTTATTTTGACCGGTGCTGTAACCTTGCATCCCTTTGCTGGCTTTGGCGGCGGCCGCAAGGCTGTTATGCCTGGCGTTGCTGCTTATGACAGCATTATGAAAAATCATTGCATGACTATGTCCCCAGTGGAGGGCTGTGGCTGCAACAAGGCCTGCGATGCCAGTCTGCTGGAGGGTAACCCCATCCACGAGGATATGTACGAGGCCTGCGCTTTGCTGGACCCCGACTTTTTGGTAAACACAGTTTTTACTCCTGACGGTGAAATCAGCGAGGTTGTTGCCGGTCATTGGTATGAAGCATGGCAACAGGGCTGCAAGGACCTGCTGGCTATGGGCGGCGTGCATATTAACCAGCTGGCTGACGTGGTAATTGCCTCTGCTGGCGGTTATCCCAAGGATTTGAACCTATACCAGGCCACTAAATGTCATATGAACGCTACCTTTGCTGTTAAAAAGGGCGGCATTATGATCTTTACGCTGGACTGCCCCGATATCAAGGAGCCTGCTATCTTTACCGACTGCTTCAGCCGCAACGACATGGAGCAGTTTGAAAAGGATATCCGCGCCAGCTTCACCATCCCTGCCTTTGTTGCTTTTAAGGCCCGCAGCATTGTGAACGACGTTACTGCCTACCTTGTAACCCGTCCGGAGAACTTTGAATTTGTCCGTAGAACTGGCCACATTCCCTGCGCAAGCTTGCAGGAGGCTTGGGATTTGGCGCAAGAAAAGCTTGCACAGCAGGGCAAAAAGGACTACACTATTACTATTATGGGACATGCTTCGGCTACACTCCCAATTTTAGATAAATAAAAAAACTGGAGGAATTTAACTATGAAAACTAGAAAAGTTGGCGTAATCGGCCTTGGCCACGTTGGCGCCCATGTTGCTTACAGCCTGGCTATCCAGGGCATTGCTGCCGAGCTGCTGCTGGTAGATCCCAAGGAAAGCAAGCTGGCTGCCGAGGTGCAGGATCTGCGCGACGCAGTTATGTACTGTCCGCATGATGTAAAAATCAATGGCGGCACCTATGCTGATCTGGGTGACTGCGATGTTATTGTTAACTGCATCGGTGATATCGACCTTGTTGCCAGCGGCGAGCGTATGGATGAGCTTAACTTTACTGCTGCACAGGTTAAGGGTTATATCCACAAGGTTATGGCTAGCGGCTTTAACGGCTTTATTGTTAACGTTACCAATCCCTGCGATGTTATCACTAACATTCTGTACCGCGAAAGCGGCCTGCCGAAGGGACATGTAATCGGCACTGGCACTGGCCTGGACACCTCCCGCCTGGTTTCCGCACTGTCGCAGCAGACTGGCGTTTCTCCGCAATCCATCAGCGCTTACATGATTGGCGAGCATGGTGCTTCTCAAATGGCTGCTTGGTCCTGCGTGAACTTCAACGGCGTTCCCCTGAGCTCCTTAGAGCATGAAGAACGCTTCTCCTTTGACAAGCCAGCGCTGCAAAAACGCGCTATCGGCGGCGGCTGGGTAACCTACAGCGGCAAGCATTGCACCGAATACGGTATCTGCTCTACTGCTGCACGTATGGTACGCTGCATTTTCAACGATGAGCAGCGCATTATGCCTGCTTCTATGCTGCTTGACGGCGAATACGGCGAAAAGGACGTGTTTGTAGGCGTACCTGTTCTGCTGGGTAAAAATGGCGTTGAACGCGTATTGGAGCTGCCCTTGACTGATGAGGAAAAGGCTAACTTCCACAAATGCTGCGAGGATGTCCGCAACAACATTAAGCTTTCGGAAAGCATCCCTGCTGCAGAATGTAAATAATTATTGCGCATTTGTGCGCTGAAAACGGCCCCTGCTGTTACCCCCTGCGGTGATGGCAGGGGCTTTTTGTCTTCCATAAACTTTTTACAAAAAACATATTCCGCTATTTGTCAATATGCTGTATTTAGTGTATAATAGTAACGAGAGTATGTGTGCGGACACAGTATCAATATTTCAGTTCTACATTGTGCGGAAACATGTAAAATGAAAATGGAGGTGTATTTTTTTTGGCTAAATTTCAACATAAGGTTCAAATCATCCCGCTGGGCGGTTTGGGCGAAATCGGTAAAAATATGACGGTATTTCGTTATGGTGATGACATTATCCTGGTCGATGCAGGCCTGATGTTCCCAGAAGACGATATGCTCGGTATAGATTTGGTAATTCCTGATATTACGTATTTGCTCGAAAACAAGGATAAAATCAGAGGTATTTTCCTGACGCATGGTCATGAGGATCATATTGGTGCCTTACCCTATGTGATGAAGCAGATTGATTGTCCCGTTTATGGTACCGCACTTACTCTGGGTATTTTACAAGGCCGTCTCAAGGAAAACGGTGTTGGTAACGAAAACCTGCGCACCGTCAAGCCTGGCGACAAGATCAGCGCAGGTGCCTTTAAGCTTGACTTTATCCGTGTAAACCACAGTATTCCTGATGCTGTCGCTATTGCTATCACTACGCCTATTGGTGTGATTATCCATACAGGCGACTTTAAGATTGACCACACTCCTGTTGATGGACAGGTGATGGAGTTTAATAAATTTGCCGAGTACGGCGACCGCGGCGTGCTGTGCCTTTTGGCAGACAGCACTAATGCCGAGCGCCCAGGCTTTACCCCTAGCGAAAAAGTGGTAGGGGAGACCTTTGACGAGGAATTCCGTTACGCTAAGCACCGTATTATTATCGCAACGTTCTCGTCTAACGTGCACCGCATCCAGCAGGTAATTGATACTGCAATCAGATATGACCGTAAGGTGGCAGTAATTGGCCGCAGCATGGTGAACGTTGTTAATATTGCTAAGGAAATGGGCTATTTAAAGGCTCCAGACGGTGTTTTGATTGATATTGATGAAACGCACAACTATACCCCGGAAAAGATCGTTATTATCACCACCGGCAGCCAGGGCGAGCCTATGAGCGCGCTGACGCGTATGGCCATGAACGATCATAAAAAGGTGGATATCATGCCTGGTGACACAGTAATCATTTCGGCAACGCCTATTCCAGGTAACGAAAAGCTGGTTTCGCGCACCATCGACCACCTGTATAAGCTGGGCGCGGATGTTATTTATGAAAAGAGCAACGGCGTACACGTTTCCGGCCATGCCAGCCAGGAGGAAATCAAGATGATGCACAACCTGGTGCGTCCGCGCTTCTTTATGCCTGTACATGGTGAGTACCGTCACCTGGTAAAGCATGCTAATCTGGCAAAGGCGCTGGGTATGCCTGCTGACCACATCGTGATTGGTGAAAACGGCAGCGTAATCGAGCTGACGAAAAACAGCATCAATATTAACGGCAGGGTGCCTTCGGGCAAGGTGCTTGTTGACGGCCTGGGAGTTGGTGACGTTGGCAATATCGTGCTGCGTGACCGCCGCCAGCTGTCGCAGGACGGTATCATGATCGTCGTTGTGACGATTGATAAGGAAACCTGCCGCGTCGTATCGGGTCCTGACATTGTTTCGCGTGGCTTTGTATATGTACGCGAGGCAGAGGATTTGATGGATGAAGCGCGTGAGAAGGTGCAGGCTGCACTGGACCGCTGTGAGGATAATAATGTTTCGGAATGGTCGGTAATTAAATCTAACGTGCGTGATTCCCTGGGCCGCTTCCTGTTTGAAAAGACCCGCCGCCGTCCGATGATCCTGCCGATCATTATGGAAATTTAATTAGTGTGTAGTTGACAGCGGCTAGTGTGTAGTGGATCACTAATCACTAGCTGCTGATCACCAGTATCAGAATGGGGTTGTCTTACCTTGCGCAAGGAGAGAAAGCAAAAAAGCAAGCAACTTAATACGTTGAGACCAATGGTGTGGGCAGCTGCGTGCCTGGTGCTGGGGCTGCTTTTTGCTGCCGCATGGCTGCTTGCGCCCGAAGAGGGCTTTTTGCACAGCGCAGGCAGCTTTGAACGCTATTTGCTGGGCAAGGGTGTCTTTTTGTTGCCTTTAGCCTTGTTTGCTGCGTCCTGGATGCTGCTTGTTGACGGACAGCTCCGTGTTTTTAACAAATTAACATGGGAATTTGCTTTGGTGACGCTGTGCCTTTTAGGCACAGCTCATCATGTTTTTGTACCCTTTGGCTCCGAGCTGGAGCCAGCGCTTCTTCCTGATGGCGGCGGCGTCATCGGCGGCCTTATTGTGCTGCTTTTGCATAGGACAGTGGGCGGTTATGCTACAACGGCGCTTTTTGTTATCTGCTGGCTGCTGCTTTTGGCACTCGTTTTGCCGCTGCGCAGCTTGTGGGAACGCCTGCAGGATTATCTGACGGCGGACGAGATTACCTTTGTGCGTCCTACTGCTGCCAAGAGGGCGGAGCGCAAGCAGGCGGCAATTACTGCTGCCAGCGTGTTTAAGCGTGCGGAGCCAAAGCGCAGCGATTCTGTAGCAGCAGGTGGCAGCGTTATGGACAGCTATGGCAGCAAGGATTTTGAGTCCTTTACCGAGGGACTACAAAAGCAGGGCACGCTCAAGCGCATATTGAGCCATAATGATAAGAGCGCTTATTCTGAGCCTTTGATTAAAGAAAAGCTGGAGCGCGATCCGGTGCAGCTGCCTGCCTGGCAGGAGCGGCGGCAGGAGGTTATTTTGCGCCCCATTATTAATTATGAGAACGATGATAGCTATGTACCTGACGGCCGCTTTTTGGATGATGAGCCAGCGCAGGCTGACGCTTCTGTAGACCAGCCAGCTTCATCTGTTATTAATAATACTTATGAAAGAGCAGAGGCTGCAGCTGAGGAGCAGCAGGTGACAGCAGAGGAAGCAGATCCTTTTGCGTCTGCGGCTATTGAAGAGCAGGAGCACGAAGAGAAGCAGCAAGAGCAGGTTACTATTTTTGATAGTGCTGATAAAATCCAGACGGCTGCAGTAGCAGAGCCGCAGCAGGAGCTGCCTGAGGCGCAGCAAAGCACCTATAGGCTGCCGCCTATTGAAATACTGGACATGCCGCGTGTCAGCGATCCTGCCTCCTACCAAAAGGATATTATGGATCAATGTGCTGTGCTGGAGCAGACCTTGGCAGATTTTAAGGTGCGTGCTAAGGTGATTGCTGTAACCCGCGGGCCTTCGGTAACGCGCTTTGAGCTGGAGCCAGCTCCGGGAGTAAAGGTAAGCTCGGTGGTGAACCTAGCTGATGATATTGCTTTGCGCCTGGCAGCGCCTGGTGTGCGTATTGAAGCACCCATCCCTGGCAAATCGGCCATTGGTATTGAAGCGCCTAACACTAAAAACGATACCGTGTGCTTCCGCGAGGTGGTGGAGGACGCTGGCGTGCGCAGTGCTAGCGAAAGGCTGTGCATTGGTTTGGGCAAGGATATCAGCGGCAATATAATTTCTGCCGACCTGGCGAAGATGCCGCATTTATTGGTAGCAGGCTCGACCGGCAGCGGTAAATCCGTGTGCATAAATACGATAATTGCAGGACTGCTGTACCGCGCCACACCTGACGAGGTGAAGCTGATTTTGGTTGACCCCAAGGTGGTGGAGCTGTCTAACTATAATGGTATTCCACATCTTTTGACACCTGTAGTTACGGAGCCCAAAAAGGCGGCCAGTGCCCTGCATTGGGCGGTTGCTGAAATGGAACGCCGCTATAAGGCCTTTGCCGACAGCCATGTGCGTGATATTAAAAGCTATAATGCACAGGCAGCAGAAAAAATGTCCTACATTGTCATTATTATAGACGAGCTGGCAGATTTGATGATGGTTGCTAAGGTGGATGTAGAGGACGCCATTTTGCGTTTGGCGCAGAAGGCGCGTGCTGCAGGTATTCATCTGATTTTGGCAACCCAGCGTCCGTCGGTTGACGTTATCACTGGCATCGTCAAGGCCAACATACCGTCGCGCATTGCCTTTGCCGTGTCGTCGCAGACGGATTCGCGCACGATAATTGATATGGGTGGTGCCGAAAAGCTGTTGGGTAAGGGCGATATGCTCTTTTATCCTATTGGCCACAACAAGCCTGTGCGTGTGCAGGGTGCCTTTGTCAGCGATGATGAATTGAATAAAATTGTTGATTTCATTGTTAAGCAGGCAGTTCCTGTTAATTATAGCGAAGAGGTTACCGCACAGGAGCTTGAATGTGATAGCAAGAATAATAATGCAGAGGAAGCTGGCAGCAATGCATCTGCAGAGGACGAGCTGTTTGAGGACGCCTTAGGCCTGGTTTTGGATATGGGGCAGGCCTCAAGCTCAATGCTGCAGCGTCGTTTCCGTATCGGCTACACCCGTGCGGCCCGCCTGGTTGATACCATGGAGGAGCTGGGAATTGTGGGGCAGTCTGTCGGGAGCAAGCCACGAGAGGTTATAATATCGCGCAAGGAAGCAGAGGAACGCTTTCTGCGCCGTGAATAAGCGGAGGTATAAACGCAATGGACAACGAAAAAACTGTCGGCATGATTTTAAAGGAAGCAAGACAGTCTAAGGGATTGTCGTTGGCTGATGTTGAAAAGGGCACTAGTATCCGCAGTCGTTATTTGGAGGCTGTAGAAAACGATGAGTATGACAAAACGCCGGGAGAGGTTTTCCTTAAGGGTATAATCCGTAATTACGGCAACTTTTTGGGACTAGACGGGCCAGAGCTGGTGGATGCCTATAAGGCTAGCAACGCAGGCATGGCGGCTGAGGCTGTACGCAGCCAAGGCATCCGTGAGGTGGAAAAGGTGCGTCTTAACATCCAGCTTAAGGAAAAGCGCGATATTGGCAGTGGCACAGGTCGTTTTGAAATGCCGCAGCTGCCGGTTAAGCAATGCTTGGCAGGCTTGGCGGTAGTAGCGGTTTTGGCAGCAGGCTATTTTGTTATTCCCGCAGCCATTGACTACGCAAAAAATATGCCCAAGGACGCGCCTAAGGAAACGCAGCAGGTGAATACCAATACGCCTGCGCCTGCAGCCAGTGCCCCCTTGGATAAGGTTACCGTGGAAATGGAGGCAGAGGGAGCCTGCTGGCTGGAGGTTAGCGCGGACGGCAAGGAGATTTTTGCTGGCATGCTGCAGCCCAAGGATAAAAAGAGCTTTGAGGCCAAGGACAAGCTGATTGTCAAATATGGCAATATTGGTGTTATTAAGATGAAGGTGAATGGCGAGGATGTGGACCTTAAGGGTGAGCATGGCGTTGCCGTGAAGACCTATACTCGTACCAACAGTGCTGCTGAAGCCGCTGCTTCTGCACCTGCTGCGGAGCAAAAGGCTGAGCCGGCCGTGAGCGAGAGCGCACCTGCGCAGGCTGCTGCACCCGCATCGCAGGCAGAGGAGCCGAAGACTGTACCCGAGGCTAAGGCAGAGCAGCCGGCGGCAGAAGCCAAGACCGAAGCTGCACCTGCACAAAAGCAGCAGGAAGAGGCTAAGGCAGCACCCGCTGCTGAAGCCAAGAATAATTAAAGCAGGAGCTTTACATGAAACAATTTTTACCAATTTCCCGCGAGGAGATTGCAGAGCGTGGCTGGGAGCAGATAGACTTTTTGTTTATCAGCGGCGATGCCTATGTAGACCATCCATCCTTTGGGCCTGCGGTGATTTGCCGCGTGCTGGAGGCGCAGGGCTACAAGGTGGCCCTTTTGTGCCAGCCGCGCTGGGATAAAGCTGAATATTTTGCGGAGCTGGGCAGGCCGCGTCTGGGCGTGATGATTTCGGGCGGCAATTTGGATTCGATGCTGTGCCGCTACACCGTAGGCAAGCATGAGCGTGCGGTGGATAAATATACCGCAGGCGGTGCTGTGGGACAGCGTCCTGACCATGCTACTAGCGTGTATGCGCAGATGGTGAAGCGCCTGTGGCCCGATATGCCTGTGATTATCGGCGGTATTGAGGCCAGCCTGCGCCGCTTTGTGCATTATGATTATTGGGAGAATAAGCTGCTACCATCTATTTTGGAGACCAGCGGTGCCGATCTTTTGGTTTACGGCATGGGTGAAAAGCAGGTGGTGGAAATTGCTGACTACCTTGCAGGCGGTGCTACGCCTGCTGATATGCACTATATCCGTGGTACGGCCTACGCCTGTGATGTGCTACCCGAGGGCGAAGAGCTGGTGGAGCTGCCCGGGTGGCAGCAGATTAGTGCCGACCGCAAGGAGTACGCCCGCGCCTTTAACTTGCAAAGCAAGGAGCAGGATCCGTTTTACGGCAAGACCGTAGTACAAAAGGGCCAGCACAAGTATATCGTACAAAATCCCAACATCTATCCCTTGACGATGGAGGAGATGGACGCTATTTATGACCTGCCCTATATGCGCAGCTGGCATCCCAGCTACGACGCCAAGGGCGGTGTGGCGGCGCTGGAGGAGGTGCAGTTTAGCCTGGTGAGCAGCCGCGGCTGCTTTGGTAGCTGTGCGTTTTGTGCTATCCATGCGCATCAGGGACGCATTATCCAGGCACGCAGTCACAGCTCCATCCTGCGTGAAGCTAAAATTTTGACCAAGTTGCCTGGGTTTAAGGGTTATATCCACGACGTTGGTGGGCCGACGGCCAACTTTCGTCACCCATCGTGCGCCAAGCAGCTAAAGCTGGGCGTGTGTAAAAACAGGCAGTGTCTTTTTCCCAAGCCGTGTCCGAATATTGATGCGGACCACAGCGATTATGTGGCGCTTTTGCGCAAGCTGCGCGCCCTGCCCGGGGTTAAGAAGGTGTTTATCCGCAGCGGCATCCGTTATGATTACCTGATGGCAGACAAAAAGCAGGAATTTTTGGATGAGCTGTGCCGTTATCACATCAGCGGTCTTTTGAAGGTGGCGCCCGAGCATATTGCGCCGCAGGTTTTGGCGCGTATGGGCAAGCCAGGCAAGGATGTGTACTTGAAATTTATGCGCCTGTTTGCGCAAAAGAACAAGGAGCTGGGACTGCCGCAGTTTTTGGTGCCATATTTTATTTCCAGCCATCCTGGCTGCACGCTGAACAACGCCATAGAGCTGGCGGAGTTTTTGCGTGATATTAAGCATCAGCCTGAGCAGGTGCAGGATTTTATTCCTACGCCGGGAAGTGCGGCAACCGCTATGTATTATTCGGGAGTGGATCCCGAAACCATGGAAAGCGTTTTTGTGGCACGCAACCCGCATGATAAGGCTATGCAGCGCGCGCTTATGCAATACCGCTCGCCGCGTAACCGCAAGCTGGTGCTGGAGGCGCTGCAGAGGGCAGGACGCATGGATTTGGTGGGCAGCGGGCATAAATGCCTGCTGAGCGACGGGCAGCAGCCGCCAAAGCGTGGCGCGCAGGGCGGACAAAGGCGTGATGCTGCAGGCGGCAAGGCGCATCAGGCGCACCGCCGCAGGTAGAAGCGGAGGCAGAATAATGATCCGTTTTATCTTTTTGCTGCTGCTAGTGACAGCTGCTCTGCTTGGAGCAGGCTGTGGTGAGGCACCCAAGGCCAAGCCGCCGCAAAGTGCAGCGCAGCTGACATTGTATTCCGAGCTGGATAATAAATTTACCGAGGACCTTGTAGCGGCCTTTAATGCCGAGCACAAGGACAAGCTGCAGCTGCGGGCCATATACGAGCTCAAGGATAACGAGCGCCCGGACGTGGTGCTGGCCGAGCAGCGCACGCTGAGCGGCTTAAAGCGCCAGGGGAGGCTGAAGCCGGTGGCCTTTGCTGCTGGTGACAGGCTGCCGCAGAGGTTTCGTGATGCAGAGCTTAACTGGTATGGTATTTTTTATGACCCTACGGTTTTTTTGGTAAACCAGCAGTTTGCCCGCAGCATCGGACAGGCTAATTTGTGCGGCTGGCAGGATTTGGAGAATATCGGCCAGCTGCGTATTGCGATAGAAAATTTGTCGGACAGCAATAGCACGCAAAACTTTTTAGCGGCCTTTGCTGACCATTACGGAGAAACAATCTCGCTTAATTATTTGTGGAATATCAACCGCTTTATCGGGCAGTACGCCAAGTTTCCGTTTACGCCTGTACGCCTTACGGCTGTAGGTGATGCGGATGTGGCTATTACCAGGCAAAGCTATGTTTTTAAATATTTGGAAGGTAAATTTCCTGCCTATGTCGTCTATCCTAGCGAGGGAACACCTGTCAATTTGTATTGCGCCGGCCTGTTTAAGGATGGCACGGATGATGTAGAGGGACTGGAGGTTATGGAATGGCTGCTGACAAGCACGCAGGTACAGACCATAGCCCAGGAGGACGCGACAGGCTATATGTTTTTATTCCCCCACGGCATTGATGCCGCGGCAGCCGATGCAGATAAGATCTGGATAAATAGCAGCTATCTGGAGCCTGCAAGGCAGGAGGCGCTGACGGGCAAGTGGCTGGGAAATGTCAGGTTTAGCAAATAAGCCTTGATAATAAAGAGGCTTGGCGTTATATTACGTATATATGCGCACATTATGGCAGAGGGACTTAGCACTGCCGCGATGTGCCAACCTTTGGAGGAGGAAGAACTCAGAATGAAGATTGGTATGGTCAGCCTGGGCTGTCCCAAAAATTTGGTGGATTCCGAGGTTATGCTCGGTATTATCCGTGAAAAGGAACTGGAAGTAACTAATAACCCAGCGGAGGCTGATTTAATTATTGTTAACACCTGCGGCTTTATCGAAAGCGCCAAGGAGGAGTCCATCAGCACCATTTTGCAGATGGGCGAATACAAGGCGCAGGGAAGCTGCAAGTATTTGATTATGACTGGCTGCCTGGGCCAGCGCTATGCTGATGATCTGTTTGAAAGCATGCCTGAGGTTGATGCTATCGTGGGCACGGACTGCTTTACGGACATCGGCTGGGTGATTGACCAGGTGATGGCAGGCAGACGCTTAATGCATTTGCAGAAGCTGCAAAGCAAAAACGTCAAGGCCCTGCCGCGTATGCTGACTACACCCAGCTACATGGCATATCTAAAAATTGCCGAGGGCTGTGACAACTGCTGCTCGTATTGCATCATTCCGCAGCTGCGCGGTCCCTATACCAGCCGTCCTTATGACGAGGTGATGGCCGAGGCAAGAGCCCTGGCGGCCAACGGCACTAAGGAAATTATCGTAGTGGCGCAGGATACCACCCGCTACGGCGAGGATTTGACAGGCAGGCTGCTTTTGCCGCAGCTTTTGCGTGACCTTAACGAGCTTGAGGGTATAAAATGGATCAGGGTGATGTACCTGTATCCCAATAACTTTACCGATGACTTGATTGACGCTATTGCCGAATGTGACAAGGTGTGCAAGTATATAGATATTCCCCTGCAGCACGCTAGTGACCGCCTGCTTGCAAGCATGAACCGTTATGATACACGGGCGCAGGTGGAGGAGCTTTTGGGCAAGCTGCGCGCACGCATCCCTGGCATTACCATCCGCACCACCTTCATCGTGGGCTTCCCTGGTGAAACGGATGAGGATTTTGCCGAGCTGCTGGACTTTGTTGAAAAGCAGCGCTTTGAAAATGCAGGCGTGTTCCAATATTCGCAGGAGGAGGGCACTGTTGCCGGCGCTATGCCTGACCAGATTGCCCCTGAGGTTAAGGAAAACCGTTATCATGAGCTGATGGCGCTGCAGGCAGGCATTGCCGAAGAAATTCACCTGGAGCGTGAGGACGCAGAGCTGGATGTAATTGTTGAAGGCTTTGATGAGGATAACCCCAATTTGGCTGTCGGCCGTTCCTACCATGAGGCACCTGATATTGACGGCAGCATATTTATTGAAAACGCCGGTGAGCTTGAGGTGGGCCAGATGGTGCGCGTGCGTATACTGCAGGGATTTACCTACGAAATGGTGGCAGAGCTGGTGTAAGGCAGGCGCTTTTTGCGGGCCTGGCTAAAATATAATTTGCTATCCTGCCAGTCGCGGCAGGCCGAGGAGTGATGGATGAATGAAGGTAGAAATTGTAACCACGGGCACAGAGCTTTTGCTGGGCGAAATTTTGAATACCAACGTACAATATCTTTCGCGCAAGCTTAACAGCATTGGCTTTGATGTTTTGTATCATACTACGGTGGGGGATAACCCTGAGCGTATGCGCCAGGTGCTGCAGCAGGCCATGGAGCGTGCAGATATTATCATCACCAGCGGCGGCCTGGGACCGACGCGCGGCGACATTACCAAGGAAATGGTGATGGAGGTGTGTCACACCGAAAGCTACATGGATTTGGATACCTGGGGACGCATAGACGGCTATTTTGCCAAAAAAGGCATCGTCCCTACTGCTAACAACGAAAAGCAGGCCTATGTGCCTATCGGGGCAGAGGTGCTGCAAAATGACGTGGGTACTGCGCCAGGGCTGTGGCTGGAATATCAGGACAAGCTTTTTGTTATGCTGCCCGGGCCGCCTGCAGAGCTGGTTGATGTGTGCGAAAAGCAGCTGTGGCCACGCCTTTTGCAGCGCTTTAGTGACCAGGGTATAATTTTGTCGCGCGTTTTGCACCTGCGTGGCATTGGTGAATCGCTGGCAGCGGCCAAGCTAGATAGCTTGATTGTGCAGCAGACTAATCCCACCATTGCGCTGTATGCGCGCCGCGGCGAGGTCATCATCCGCTTGACGGCCAAGGCTGGCGATGCTGCTAAAGCAGACAGCTTGCTAGATGATATGGAGCAAAGGGTGCGCGCCTGCGTTGCTGAATATATTTATGGCGTGGATGATGCTACGCTTGCTGCCTGCCTGGGGCAGCTGCTTTTGCAGCAGGGAAAGACCATCGCCTTTGCTGAATCCTGCAGCGGCGGCCTAGCTAGCAGCCTGATGACCGATGTGCCGGGCAGCAGCGAATATCTTTTGGGCAGCGTGGTGAGCTACACCAACATGGCTAAGCAGAATTTGCTGCACGTGCAGGCCGAAACATTGGAGCGCTACAGTGCTGTGAGCCGCGAAACCGCCTGCGAGATGGCGGTAGGCGTGTGCCGCCTTTTGGCAAGTGATATTGGCGTGAGCATCACGGGTAACGCCGGCCCGGGTGCCAGCGAGGGCAAGCCTGTAGGCCTGGTTTATATAGCAGTCGCCACAGGTGATGTGGTATACTGCCAGGAGCACCATTTTACATCCACAAGAACCGAAAATAAGCTGAGAATAGCACAAACAGCTATTTCCATGGCTATTGATAAATTATTAGAAGCACAAAGAAATACGGAGGAAAATAAATGACGACACAAAAAGAGATGTTTGGCGAGCTTGAGCTGGACAAAAAGATTGTAAACGCCCTCACTGATATGGGCTTTGAGGAACCTTCTCCCATACAGGCGGCAACCATTCCCCTGGTGCTGGCAGGCAACGACGTTATCGGCCAGGCACAGACAGGCACTGGCAAGACTGCTGCCTTTGGTATTCCGCTGGTACAATCCATTGACGATTTTAAGCATATCCAGGCGCTGGTTATGACGCCTACCCGCGAGCTGGCAATCCAGGTTGCTGAGGAGGTGGGCAAGATTGGCCGCACCCGCCGCGTACGTGCGCTGCCTGTTTACGGTGGCCAGCCGATTGAACGCCAGATCCGCGCGCTGCGCAGCAATGTGCAGATCGTTATCGGCACCCCTGGCCGCTTGATTGACCATATCAACCGCGGCACTATTCGCCTGGACCATATCAAGTTTTTGGTTTTGGATGAAGCAGACGAAATGCTGGATATGGGCTTTGTGGATGATATTGAAGAGATTATGCACAGCCTGCCGACAGAGCGTCAGACGCTGCTGTTTTCGGCAACCATGCCGCGCCCCATTTTGAGCCTGACCAAAAAATATATGAAGGCACCCAAGAACGTCACCATTTCTAAGGAAGAGCTGACTGTTCCCTTGATTGAGCAGTATTATTTTGAAACCAAGGACAAGATCGAGGGCCTGTGCCGCCTGCTGGATGCCGAGGTTGACGGTAAGCTGATTATCTTCTGCCGTACTAAAAAGGGCGTGGATGACCTGTCCATCGCACTGTCCAGCCGTGGCTACATGGCCGAGGGCCTGCATGGCGACCTCAGCCAGAACCAGCGTGACCGCGTAATGAAGAAGTTCCGCGAGGGCTCTGCTGACGTGCTGATTGCCACCGACGTTGCTGCCCGCGGCATTGACGTTGACAATATTACCCACGTTATTAACTTTGATATTCCGCAGGACCCCGAAAGCTACGTGCACCGCATTGGCCGTACCGGCCGCGCAGGTAACACCGGTGTTGCCATGACCTTTATTACTCCGCGCGAGTTTCGCCAGCTGAAGCTGATTGAGCGCACGGTAAAGACCAAAATCCAACGCCGCCAGCTGCCGACCGCTGCCAACGTTATCGAACGCCAGCGCGACCAGATCATCAGCAAGATGCAGACAGTGCTGGAGCTGAACGCTTACCATGACTATATGCCTATAGCTGAAAGCCTGCTGGATGATTACAGCGCCGAGGAGGTTGCAGCCGCAGCGCTGAAGCTGATGCAGGAGGGCAACAAGGCCTTGGAGGCACCGCAGGAGGATGTTTTGGCTAAGGATTTGCAAAACACCGGCGGCCGTCCTGGCATGGTGCGCCTGTTTATGAACATCGGCCGCAGCCAGAAGATTATGGTGAAGGATATCGTGAGCACAATTGCTATCGAAGCAGATATTCCTGCGCGCGACATCGGCCTGATCAATATTTATGACAAGTTTACCTTTGTAGAGGTGCCTGAGGACGTGGCCGAAAAGGTTATCGGCGCTATGCACAAAAACTTTATCAAGGGCTACAGGGTAAATATCGAGCCTGCTAAGGCAAGAAGATAATAGTGCAGTCTAACCCCCATACGGAGGTGAAATTATGGCTAACGAAATTTACGGCAATCTTAAGGGCATCCGTAATTCTGTAATCGAAGAACTAAAAACGTTTTATGCTATCCGCCTGGAGGGCGGGCAGCTTTTGACAAGTGAGCTGCTTTTGCGCATGGCCGATGTTACTGACTACATCAACCGTGAGGTGAGCGTGTACATTGCGCGCAATGGCCAGGTGCTGGCGGTGGCCGTGGGCAACGACCAAAGTGTAGAGCTGCCGCCGGTGGAGGGCAGACGCAGTGCCAGCCGCCTGAGCGGTGTGCGCTGCGTGCATACCCATCCCAACGGCAACCCCAATTTGAGCGGTGTAGATATATCTGCCCTAAAGGGCAGCCGCTTTGACGCCATGGTGGCCATTGGCGTGACCTCGCCTGACATCAGCCAGTCGCAGCTCACCTTTGGCATGATCACAGGTATTGATGAAAACGAGCAGTACCAGGTGGAATGCTATGGACCGCTGACGCCTGCCGAGGCGGAGGGGATTTACTTTCCTAACCTGGCGGCGACGGTGGAGCGCATTTTGGACAAGCAGAGTGCGTCGGCCAGCCTGGCGCAGGGCACGGAGCGTGCTATTATCGTCGGCATGGAATATGGCGGCGGGGCAAGCACGAGCGGCTGGAGCGCTGCAGATTCGCTGGAGGAGCTGAAGCAGCTGGCAGACACTGCCGGTGCGGAGGTGGTGGCGCGCTTTTTGCAAAAGCGTCCTAAGCCTGACCCCGCGTTTTTTATCGGCCGCGGCAAGGTGCAGGAGCTGGCGCTGTTTGTGCAGCAGGAAAATATTGACCTGTGCGTTTTTGATGACGAGCTGTCGCCGGCGCAGCAGCGCAACATAGAGCAGGCAATGGGTGTGCGTGTGCTGGACCGCACGGCGCTGATTTTGGATATCTTCGCCCAACGTGCCCACACTAATGAGGGCAAGCTGCAGGTGGAGCTGGCGCAGCTGCAATATACGCTGCCGCGCATTATGGGCAAGGGCCTGTCGCTGTCGCGTCTGGGCGGCGGCATTGGTACCCGCGGCCCTGGTGAAACCAAGCTGGAGGTGGACCGCCGCCGCATCCGTGACCGCATCGCCTATATCAAGGAATGCATCGGCAAGGTCAAGAGCGTGCGCAGCCTGCACAGGGCAGGCAGGGCCAAGGCCAGCGTGCCTACCGTCAGCCTGGTGGGCTACACCAACGCTGGCAAATCTACCTTGCTCAATACGCTGACACATTCGGACATATATGCCCAGGACCAGCTGTTTGCAACGCTGGATCCCACTACACGTCAGCTGGACCTGCCCAATAAGCAGCAGGCCATCCTGACGGATACAGTTGGCTTTATCCAACGCCTGCCACATCAGCTGGTGGCGGCCTTTCAATCTACGCTTGAAGAGGTGGTGGAGGCGGACGTGCTGCTGCACGTTATTGACGTGAGCCACGAGCTGTACAAGGAGCAGGCAAACGCCGTCTACCAGGTCCTGGACGAGCTGGGAGCCAAGGATAAGACCATCATCACGGTTTATAACAAAATTGATAAGCTGCCGCCGGATTCGGCGCTGGCAAGCCGCCTGGCGCACGAGGAAAACAGCATCTGCATTTCGGCCAAGGGCGGACTCAACCTAGAGGCACTGCTGGCCCTGGTTGCCGAAAACCTGAAGCTGAAGACAGTGGAGGCAAGCTTTTTGGTTCCCTACAGCGATTCTGCCGCCGTTTCGCAGCTGCACGGGGCAGGCACGGTGCTGGAGCAGGAATATCTGGCCGAGGGCACGCTTTTGAAGGTGCGCCTGGAGGCAGAGCAGCTGCAGCAGTTTGAAAAATATATTAGAAATTAAGGTGAAAGATTTGTCTATAGATTTTGACGCATTGGAGCAGCAGGCACTGGCCGAGGTGGCCAAGCACACCCCTGCGCTGGAGGCGGCCGCGCTCTTTAACACGCAAAAGGTGATTAGCGCCTTTCGCAACAACATGGTTTCAGATTATTACTTAAAGCCTACCACTGGCTATGGCTATAGCGACGTGGGCCGTGACAAGCTGGATGCGATTTACGCAGAGCTGTTTCACACGGAGGCAGCACTGGTGCGCTCGCAGTTTGTAAGCGGTACGCACGCATTGGCAGTGGCGCTTTTGGGCAACCTGCGCGCAGGTGACGAGCTGGTGGCTGTGACAGGCGCACCCTACGACACCATGCAGACCATCATCGGCTATCCTGTAAAGACACCTGGCTCGCTGGTGGATTTGGGCGTGAGCTACAAGGAGCTGCCCATGACAGGCGACCATGTGGACCTTGCGGCACTCAAGCAGGCTGTAACAAGCAAAACCACTATGATCCACATTCAGCGCTCCTGCGGCTACAGCAGCGTGCGCAAAACTATTGACGTTGCCGAAATCGGCCGCATCTGCCAGGCTGCCAAGGAGGTCAACCCTAACGTTATCTGCTTTGTAGATAACTGCTACGGCGAATTTATCGAAAAGCAGGAGCCTACCGAGGTGGGTGCTGATTTGATGGCTGGCTCGCTGATTAAAAACCTGGGCGGCGGTCTTGCTCCTACTGGTGGTTATATCGTCGGCCGTGCGGACCTGGTCGAAAATGCCTCCTACCGCCTCACTGCCCCTGGCCTGGGCGGCGAGATGGGCGCAACCCTGGGCGACACGGCGCGTGAATTTTACCAAGGCCTGTTTTTGGCACCACATATCGTGGTGCAGGCTGTCAAGACGGCTATTTTTGCAGCAGCAGTCTTTAAGGGCTTGGGTTATGCCGTAAAGCCGCTGCCGCAGGAGCGCCGCAGCGATATCATCCAGGCGATTACGCTCGAAAGCAGGCAGCGCCTGTGTGATTTTTGCGTAGCCATCCAAAGCAATTCTCCCGTAGATGCGCACGTTGAGCCTGTACCGAGTCCGCTGCCGGGCTATCAGGATGACATCATCATGGCGGCAGGCACGTTTGTGCAGGGTGCTTCCATCGAGCTGAGCGCAGACGGACCCTGCCGCGAGCCGTTTAATGTGTTCTTCCAGGGCGGGCTGACCTTTGAGCATGGGAGGTTGGCTATTATGGAGGCTGCTAAGCGTGTAGGTGCTAGGTAGGGACGGGCGATAATGGGTCATCTGCTGAGTGATAAGGGATGTGTACTTATCTAGGTGGGTGTTTCCGTTATATAAACTGAAGCTGCTTCTTTACTAGGTCAACTTCTTTCATAACTGAAAGAAGTTGCAAGAAAGGTTCGCGCTTTTAGAAAGCGCGGGAAACTCAGCGCTTTTTTGCTCGCCCAAAAAAGCTTTGCAAAAAAGGGCTTTACCATGTCATGGATGGGTATGTCGTTAGCTTAATTACAAAAATATATATTTACGTATATTTTGAGCTGACTCGCTATTTGATTTTATTTCTAATTTTACTATTACAAGGGTTGATGCTGATGAATAATATGGCAGTATGCAATTATATAGTTGGTGTTGTGGGCGCTGTTATTGGCGGTCTGATTATGCAGGCTGCGGCGGCGTTCCCGCTGGAGTTTACCGAAAACGGCCCTGGTCCTGGCTTTTGGCCGTTTTCGCTGGGGGCTGTGCTGTGTGCTGTGGCGCTGTTTTTGCTGGTGTATACCTTTTGCAACAAAACGGCCTTGGCAGCAGAGCAGGTTATGCTCACCGGTAACGGCAATAAGCGCGTTTATCTGATGATGGGTTTGGTGGTGGCCTTTTGCGTGCTTATGAGCCTGCTGGGGTTTTATGTGGCAGCGGCGCTGCTGATTGTGGCGATTATGCGCCTGATGGATTACCGCAATAACAAGGTTATCGCTATCACCACGGTGTTGACGCTGGTTTTTATTTATGTAGTGTTTGGCGTGCTGCTGCACACCCAAATGCCGCAGTCAATATTTTTGGAGTAGGGGGACAGAGCAATGGTTGATATAATGAGCGCATTAAACATGATTTTTGTACCCCTCAACCTTTTGGGACTGCTCTTTGGCGTGCTGGTGGGCATTGCCTTTGGCTGTATGCCCGGCCTGAGCGTTAACATGGGCCTGGCGCTGCTGTTTCCGCTGGCGTTCACCTTTCACGGTATCGGCGGTATTTTGATGCTTTTGGGCATCTACTGCGGCGCAATTTACGGCGGCAGTATTTCGGCAATCCTGCTCAAAACACCTGGTACGCCTGCATCGGTGGCCACCACGCTTGACGGCTATCCTATGGCGACTAAAATGGGGCAGCCTGGCCGTGCGCTGGGCCTGTCCACTATGGCCAGCACCTTTGGCGGTATTTTTAGCACCATCTGCCTCATTTTGCTGGCACCGCAGCTGGCGAAGGTGGCGCTGCAGTTTAGCAAGCCAGAATATTTTGCTTTGGCTATTTTTGGCCTCAGCATCATCACCAGCGTTTCTAGCGGCAGTGTCATCAAGGGCATTATGGGCGGTCTCATCGGCCTGTTTTTGGCGACCGTGGGCATTGATGATATGAGCGGCACCATCCGCTTTACGCTGGACACAACCTATCTTATGGGCGGTGTTTCGTTTATCCCTGTGCTGATTGGCGTGTTTGCCTTCGCACAGGTTTTGGGCAGTATTGAGGAATATTACCACAACGAGCGCAAAGAGCAGCATATGCAGCTGGACCGCTTGCTGCCGAGCATGGACGACATAAAGCGCGTTTTTGCTACGCTTGTGCGTTCCTCCTGCATTGGCACCTTCATAGGCTGCGTGCCTGGTACGGGCGGCGATATTGCTTCGTTTGTATCATATGACCAGGCCAAGCGCTGGTCCAGGCATGGCAAGAACTTTGGTAACGGCGAGCCCGAGGGTATTGTAGCCTCCGAGGCAGGCAACAACGCTGTCTCTGGCGGTGCCTTCATCCCCGTGCTCACGCTGGGCATCCCTGGCGATGGCGCCACCGCTATTATGATGGGTGCGCTGATGGTGCAGGGGCTGCAGCCAGGCCCCTTGCTGTTTGTAGAAAAGGCGCCCGATGTATATGCCATCTTTATCGGCCTTTTGCTGGCTAACGTCATCATGGGTATTATGGGCTTTTCGCTCATCAGGCTGTTTATGAAGGTTGTGAATGTGCCTATCCACATCCTGCTGCCGATTATCGTGATGATGACCTTCGTCGGCACCTATTCCTACAATAATTCCATCAACGACGTTTATTTGATGGTGGTGAGCGGCTTTATCGGGTATTTTCTTAATAAGCTAGGCTTTTCTATGTCGGCCATCATCATTGGCATCATTTTAGGCAGCATGGCAGAGCAAAATTTTGTCGGCTCGCTCATCATGAGTGACGGCAGCTTTGGCATCTTCTTTGAGCGTCCACTGTGCCTGTTCTTTTTGGTAGTGGCAGTGCTGTCGCTGCTGTCACCTGTTTTTGGCAGGCTGCTCAAACGAAGCTAAACTTTTACTTGACAAGGGCGTCGGTTTTGGCTATACTTGACGCATATAAAGGGAGTAGCTGGCACGTTTTGTGTTCACTCTGTCGTCAGTGCGACTGCCTTGGCAGTCCGGCTTTGTGAGTAAGTAGCGAGACTTTGTTGTGATTTTTGATTGCAGCAAAGCTCTCGCTTTTTTGTTTGCGGTGCCTGCTGCAGGCTGTAAGGAGGATGTATATGGAATAATGTAACAGTTAGGGTGCGATATGCGGTCAAAATGTCGGGCTTGCATCCGATGTTTTGACCGTAACTATATAGGAGAATACAAACTTATTGAACCACCTTTTATGTTTTCAAAAGCTATGATAATTGACCGAGAAATTGATTCATTTTTATCTCCGATGATTTGATTTTTTCACTTAAGCGTGATATAATGATTCGAATGAAAGGAGGGATAGGTATGGCTGTAACTTACAAAAAATTGTTCCATTTGATGATTGATGAAGGCATTAGCAATGCGGAACTCATGGAAAGAGCAGGCTTTAGTGCGAATATTATAACCAAGTTAAAGAGAGACCATTATCTATCACTTGATACAATTGAGAAAATATGTCAAGCGCTGAACTGCGGCGTCGATGATATTTTAGAATTTTTGCCTGATGCGAAGGAGGAATAACTATGCCTGCAAGATATAACAGAACACTTACTGAATTAGAAGCTAATGCCTGTAAATGGTGGCCCGAGAACTTAGTTATGCTTGAAGCAGAATCAAGTATTATTCCCACATTAGTTCGTACACAAGATCAATTCATCTCGATACTAACACTGTCTGATTATAACAACCCAGAAAGTGTTTTTGATGTTATGGCCGCTGCTAATTTTGCGGCAAATCTGTTTTTGAAGCACTTGATGGTGCTTACCGATTTTGGCAGCGAACCCCTTCAGAGAATTAACCGAGATTTTTCCAACTATTTCCCGGACAACAAGCTTCGCTATGCTTTAAATGGAAATGAAATTGAATATGAGTTTACTGACCTTCCAACCAAAGGACCATTGACTAATAAAAAAATGCACACAGATGTGGCATCTATCCTAAGTGCAGAGTCACTTAACAGTTTTTATAAGGACATTATTACATTGCTTCTTTTCGGAAGTAATGCTGTTAACGATTATATTTCAGATATTTTTTCAAAATGCATCGTTGGGAATTTGATGGGCAAAGCAGATGAACTCAAAGAATTCATCAGGCAAAGATATATCTTTGTAAGTAGAATAACTGGAGGCGCACAAGCTAATGGTTTAGGTAATGCAGCTCAAGTATATGCAGAATCTTACCTTCAAAGAAAATTAGGGGCTGACTATGTTGTAAAGAGCAATGGTCATATACCCGGGATAACTCAAAATGACAGAACGGAAACAACATTTGATTTGTCCGTTAAGCATAATGACAAATATGTAGGTATAGAGATTAGCTTTCAAGTAACTACAAATTCAACTATAGAAAGAAAAGCAGGGCAAGCACGAGCACGCTACAAGGCGGTGGAGGAGTCTGGAAACTATATTGCCTACATTATTGATGGAGCTGGAAACTTCCAAAGAGAGTCTGCACTGACTTCGATATGCCAATATAGTCATTGTACAGTGGCCTATACGGATGCCGAATTTGATGTTCTTATAGAATTTATCAGGGAGAAGATTGGATGATTAAATTTATTGATTTATTTGCTGGAGTAGGAGGTATTAGAATCGGTGCAACACAAGCACTTTCAAAGCATGGTATTGGTTCGAAATGCGTTCTTTCCAGTGAAATAGATGCAAAAGCGTGTCAGACCTATGAATTGAATTTTCACGAATATCCGAGCGGTGATATTCATGAAATAACAGAGATCGAACCGTTTGATTTTTTGTTAGGTGGTTTTCCATGTCAACCATTCTCTTATGCTGGAAAGCGTAAAGGTTTTGGCGATACACGAGGAACATTGTTCTTTGAAATTGAACGAATCTTAGGGGCATATCAGCCTAAAGCATTCTTGCTGGAAAATGTAAGAGGTTTGTATACACATGATGGAGGACGAACATTTGACACAATTATGACCAAGCTGCATGAATTAGGGTATGGGACATACGATTTGTTGCTTAATAGTTCAAATTTTGGGGTTCCGCAAAATAGAGTTCGATTGTATATTCTCGGAATAAAAGGTGCTGTACCTAAAATGTCACTAACTACAAATTTTGGAGCAGCTGATTCTCATTCATATAAAAAAGACTTTGAGCAAATGAATATGTTCTCTCCATATCATTCTCAAAAAAACACAGTCGGAAATGTACTTGAGAACGATGTGCCAGGAAAATATTATTGCTCCACAGAATTTGAGGAACAGTTGCATTCGGTTATAGGGGATGACTTATCTAAGCTCCATGGATACAGATTGATTGATTATCGTGGAGGACAATCACTCCATTCGTGGGAGCTTGGAAAAAAAGGAAAATGTTCTTCTGCTGAGATTAAATTTATGAATTTGTTGATTCAAAATAGAAGGAAGTCTATATTTGGAACCCAGCAAGACGGAAAGAAGTTAACTCTTGAACAAATTCAGACTTTTTATACAGATGATGATATTATTGAAGTAATAACATCACTCAAGGCAAAGGGATACTTGAATGAAGAAGATGGCAAATATAATCCAGTTTGTGGTAATATGTCCTTTGAGGTTTTTAAGTTCTTAGACCCGGACAGTATTTCAATTACACTAACATCTTCTGATTCAAACCGGTTAGGTGTAATACAGAATAATCGTCCGCGCAGAATTACACCGAGAGAGTGTGCACGATTGCAAGGCTTCCCGGATTCATTTGTTGTGAACCCCACAGACACATTCGCTTATAAACAATTTGGAAATTCTGTTTCCGTACCTGTTATTGAGGCGGTAGTAAGCGATTTTATCGAGCAAAATAGAGATACTCTTGGGTGGGATTGATAAAAATTAAATAACGACCAAGCCAAAGACGATCAACCGTAAAAAGTTGGTCGCTTTTATTTTGCCCATTATCAGAAAGGAGAAGTTGCCCATGAGCGAAGAATTGGAAAAGCTGAGACACAAACAGTATGGGAGGCCTCATCGGCCTGTTTTTGGCAGGCTGCTCAAACGAAGCTAAACTTTTACTTGACAAGGGCGTCGGTTTTGGCTATACTTGACGCATATAAAGGGAGTAGCTGGCACGTTTTGTGTTCACTCTGTCGTCAGTACGACTGCCTTGGCAGTCCGGCTTTGTGAGTAAGTAGCGAGACTTTGTTGTAATTTTTGATTGCAGCAAAGCTCTCGCTTTTTTGTTTGCGGTGCTTGCTGCAGGCTGTAAGGAGGATGTATATGGATATTTTATTACAATTTTTGCTTTTGGTAGCAGGCTTTGTGATGCTGGGCAAGGGTGCGGACTGGTTTGTGGAGGGTGCGGCAGGCATTGCTATGCGCTTTGGCATTCCGCAGCTGGTCATCGGTCTGACGATTGTGGCGATGGGTACCAGTGCGCCCGAGGCGGCGGTGAGCATTGCGGCTGCGCTCAAGGGTAATGCCGATATCACCATCGGCAACATCGTGGGCAGCAACATTCTCAACATTTTGGTCATCCTGGGACTGGCGGCGGCTATTGTGCCGCTGGCTGTGGCCAAATCCACCGTGCGTATAGAAATGCCCTTTATGCTGGCGATTACGGCGCTGCTCTTTTACCAAGGGCGTGACGGCAGCATCAGCTTTGCCGACGGCGCTGTGCTGCTTTTGGCCTTTGCCGTGTATATGATGTATTTGTACACCATGGCGATGAAAAGCAACGTTGACAGTAGTGATGACGATCCCGGCCTGCCTCTGGGGCGCTGCCTGTTGGGAGCGGCTGGCGGCCTGGCGCTAATTATTGCAGGCAGTAACGTTACCGTGGGCGCTGCCACGGCCATCGCCACCTACGCAGGACTCAGCGAGCGCTTTATCGGCCTTACGATCGTGGCGCTGGGTACATCGCTGCCCGAGCTGTTCACATCGGTGGCGGCCGCAAGACGCGGCAACGCGGATATCGCTATCGGCAACATCGTGGGCAGCAACATCTTCAACATTTTGTTTGTTGTGGGCCTGTCGGCGTTGATTGTGGATATACCCTACGCGGCGGCATTTAACTTTGATACTGCTGTGGCCATTGGCGCGGCGCTGCTTTTGTGGCTGTGCGTGGTGCGCACGCAGCGCCTGCAGCGCTGGGCGGGCGTTGTGATGCTGGCCTGCTACGCAGCGTATCTGGCGTGGATATTGTAAAAATAGTTAGCATGCGACAAGGAGCGTAGCGGCTTGGCTGCAGTGCTTGGAGGACGGTGCGTTTTTGCCTCTCACTTATATAATGGGGTTAAAAATGCCAAAAGCGGACAGGTTTTGCAAAAAAATATAAAAAATTTTCCTAAAGCTGTCCGCTTTTGCCTAAAAAAGACCCATTATATAAGTGAGATCTTCTTTTTTCTCTCTCTCTTTTATTAAATTTTCTCTCTCTGTTTTTTCTTCTGCCAAAATCAATACTACTAACGTAGTTAGTAGTTACCTTGTTCTATAATAGTACTACCTAAAGGTTAGTAGTTAAGTACGGTAGAAGTAGTACGTGAGGGATTAGGGCGCACTCTTGCCGCGTATGACAGAAGCCTGCGCTGTACTACATCAAGCTTGATAGCTAGATTATAGCGCAGAAAATTAAGAAAAATAAAAAAGAGGACAGATGTGGCCGCTTTATAATATAATCCTCTGCTACGGCGGAGGGCTGCGTTCCTCCCGCAAGGAGTTCGTTGTCGAAATCCACGTAGAGAGGGGGTGATCAGTTGAGCCTGCAAGAGCTGATAGCGCTGCTGGCTTTGGTCACTTATATAGTGGTCGAGGCTTTAAAGCTGGGACTAGAGGTCCTGAAGCTTTTAGTTATGACTCATAATGACGCAAATAAAAAATAACCGCTTCCACTCGCAAAGTTAGCGGTTATTTTTTATAATCAACAATTTACGAGGACAACCGTTTACCGGTAGCACTCTTTTCGTTAATATTTTACTATATATCCGTGCTTTTGGCAAGGGATTGTTGCCATAAATGCCTCATTAGCAAATAGCTAGTGACTAGTGCTTGGCAAGCTTCTGTCTACAATCCACTGCCCACACAAAACAAAAAACCTCAGTCACATCGCTGCAACTGAGGTAATCATCTTGGCTCCCCGAGTAGGACTCGAACCTACGACGCCCTGATTAACAGTCAGGTGTTCTACCGGCTGAACTATCGGGGAATTAAGGTTGGTATGTCAACCAACGAAGATTATTATACTCGCCTTGGCTGTATTTGTCAACAGCTTTTTTACAAAAAAAGTGGAAATAAATTTATAAGGTGGACAAAATCTGGCTATAGCATGGGTTATAATATAGTTATATTGCTAAGTCTGCCAACTACGCTTATGAAAGGGGACTGTTTTATGTATTCTTTTGATGTTTATTCTGACTTTTCCTTACTGAAAAACCTTGGCTTTGATTTTGCTGATGATGATGAATTATATGCTATGTATGAAAATAATCTCCAAAATCGTGCCGAGTATAAAGACTTTACTTCTACAAGGTATTACGTTATAGACGACAGTGAAATAAATCAGCTTTTTATCCCCGCGACAGAAAGCGTAATAGATTGCTGTATATGCGGAATGATGTACAAAACGCAGCATTACGCTAAGTTCATAAACAGGGATTGGATAAAGCGTTTTAATGTAAATTGCTTTGGCGTTTTGAGGCTATCTACATTAGCGACATCGGCAGCGCCGACCAGAGATTTGGCCGTAAATGTGGTTAATGCGCCTTTTGTTAACTATGTGCCCCGTGGCGCGGAAATTGAGTGCCAGCTTTATGCTGTCCCTATTAAATTGCAATATTTTACTACTAACTACGAAGCTAAGCACAGCTATACTTTTAAAGCAACACGGGAAAATAGCCTTGATTCGCTGGGTGCGTATGACCATGGAGTGTATTTTATATGTGCTGATGAACAGGATTATGATTCTGATGTAGATGGCACAGCCGTAATATATGCAAGGGTAATTAGCAAGGAGCTTAGAAAAAACAAGCTGACGGGGTTAAATTACGTCTATATGGAGTTGGAGTGTGACGGCCTGCATATAGACCTGCTTGTAGATCCGCAGCAGCTGCCCTTGCCGCTTGAAAAAATTAACTACGTCAAGGGAGTGATTTTACTTTATGCTAATGTTAAGCAGAAAAATTACGAAGCGAATGGAATTTGCGAATATATCCTGCTGGAACAGCCGATGGATGAAGATGAGTTTTGTGAGAAGGTGGCCAAGATCATAAGTGCGCTGCGCGACATAAAATGCGAACATCTTGTTATAGATTTTGGTGAAAAGTTCAAGCATGGGCTAGAATATATACAAACTGCTAGAAATTCATATATTCCCGGGGAAAAGCCAGGCTATGAGGTCGAGGTTAGTATAAAAAAGGATGAGGGAAAATGGCCTGAGCGGCAAATGTTTGCTATAAGAGATGAACTTGTTGGCGCGGAATGGGCGACGGAAATTTTTAGGCAGCTTTGTGTTGAGGATAAAGCACCTGATTTGACCTCATGGACTGATATAACCGAGGAGGTATTTGGAGAAAGTAGCGATGAATATTGTTCTAAAAATAGTATTTCTCTAAATATCAGTTTAAATACTGAAGGCGGAAAGCTAAGAAAAGATTATGAGCTGCCTGCCTATGGCAAGAAAAAGCTGTTTGCTGACGGTGCGCAGGATGGCACGGCACTGTACCATATAGCAAAGCCGCAGACGGATTGCGGCGAGCAGCTTTTAGCAGCCCTTAAGTGCGTTGATCAGGGAGATTTTGCTGCTGCTGAAAAAGGCTTTGCTGCTATTTTAGAAAAATACAGTGCTTTGGCTATAGCAGACGATGTTTGCAACACAATCTTGAATAATAAGACGGAGCTGTACTTTGCCAATATCTATCGCTTTGCCGCCTGGATCATCAGAAGCAGCAAAAACAAGGAGCTCGTTAAGGTGGCATTTGTTATGCTTGAGCCGTTTGATGTGGATGAAGGATTAATGGGGGTAGTGCGTCACTTGGGGCAATGCGTGGAATTTACTCTTTTTGCCATTTTTCTTATGCATCACTGGGAGGATGGTAATGAAGAAATTTTCGCATTAGGCAAGCAGGTACGTGATTGGGGACGTATTCACGCTATAGACTATTTGGATGCGGATACAGAGGAGATAAAAAGCTGGCTTATTGAGGCGGGCTTAGATGATATATTCATGCCTGCCTATGCGGCGCTGACTGTTTTTGAGAAGGCTGACATGCCTGCCGTGCTTGCTGCTGAGGAGCTTAGCTATGCCAAGCTGCATGGTTGTCTCAAGATTTTCAGTAGTCTGCTGGATGAAGGCCCGGTGCCTGGAATATCCAGGGTTGCTGATGCACAGGCGTTGCTTGGGCGGCTTTTGGCACACGCACGCAAGCATAAGCTGCAGGCAGAGGATTTAGACCTGTTGTATAATATTATGCTGTGGTGCGAGGAGAAAGATGCAGCCGTATATAGCGCCTTAGGTGCCGAAATCAGGCAGCTGCTAGACACGCCTGAATATATGCAGCTGGCAAGAAACGTTGCAAAGGATGGCGAGGCGTGCGATGATATAAAATAATTCATTCGGGATCTTTCCTCTGCTAAAGCAGACTTTAATGCAGAAGCTTTCTAAATGTGGTATAATATCCTTAATAAAACCCAACGACATTTGTAAAGGAGTGGTCCCCATGGAAGAAGCTGTATTATATGCTGTAGAGGATGGCATTGCTACCATCACGCTCAACCGTCCCAAGAGCCTTAATTCTATGAATGACGCGCTTATTGACGGCTTGCACGCCGCCCTCACTGCTGCGGAGGAGGATGCTGCCGTGCGAGCCGTTGTGCTAACCGGTAACGGCAAGGCCTTTTGCGCCGGCGGTGATTTGAGCTTTTTAAACGGCTTGGAGGGCGTAGCTGCCAAGAAGGCTTTTATTGCCAAGGTTGGCGCGGCCGCTAAGCGCATAACTGCCATCGAAAAGCCTGTTATTGCCTACGTGAACGGTGTTACTGCAGGTGCCGGCGTTAACTTGATGCTGGCCTGCGATTTGGTATATGCTTCGGCTAAGGCACGCTTTGGCGAAAGCTTTGCCAAGGTAGGTCTCATTCCAGACTGCGGCGGCCTGTACTTTTTGCCCAAGGCCATTGGCGTGCACAAGGCCAAGGAGCTGATGTTTACGGGTGATTTGATTGATGCCTGCACGGCTAAGGAGCTTGGCATGCTTAACCACGTGTACGAGGACGGGGAGCTGCATGATAAGGTTTACGCTATGGCCGCGCGCCTGGCAGCAAGCGCACCGCTGGCTATCGGTCTCACTAAAAAGTATCTCAACAACACGGCCCTGACGCTGGACGAGGTGCTGGCAATAGAAGAAACAACACAGTCGCTGCTCATGGGTACGGATGACTGCAAGGAGGGCATTGCCGCCTTCTATGAGAAACGCGCCCCGCAATTTACAGGTAAGTAAAATATTTTACGGAACTGTCACACAAATTGTTCTGATGGTTCCGTTTTCTTTTTGACGCAGCAATGGCAGATGTTGTATAATAAATCTATTGAGAAACTTTCAGGAGGCATCTATGCTTGATCTTAGTACGATGATTTATCGCATTCCGGCGCTGCTGTTTGCGATTACTATACACGAATACGCGCATGCGCAGTGCGCGGACAGCCTGGGCGACCCCACTGCCCGTTATATGGGGCGTCTGACGTTCAACCCTATGGCGCACCTAGATCCCTTGGGCGCGATTTTGCTGGTTGTGGCGGGCTTTGGCTGGGCCAAGCCTGTGCCTATCAACACCAGCTACTTCCGCAACCGCAAGGAGGGAGTGCTGAAGGTGTCGTTTGCAGGACCTGCGGCCAATTTGTTTTTGTGCTTTGTTGCCGCGTTCTTTATGGCGCTTATGAACCGCCTGGGCATGCTGAGTGATGGCATTTACCGCTTTTTGCTGTGGATGCAGCTGTATAATGTGTGGTTTGCCTTTTTTAACCTCATTCCCGTGCCGCCTCTGGATGGCTCTAAAATTGTGAGCGAGCTTTTGCCGCCTGCCGCTGCGTGGAAGTTTGACAACGCTGTGGGCCGCTATGGCTTTTACATTTTGATCGCCCTGGTTTTCACCGGCATCACCAGCATGATTATCACTCCGCTGGCCAACGGCTACCTGCTTTTGGTGCGCGGTCTGCTGGGGATTGTGTTTTAAACGATGACGGCCAGCAATTTATCTTTGAAGCTTACAGCCTTTGAAGGGCCGTTGGATTTGCTTTTGCACCTCATTGAGCGCGAAAAGGTTGATATCTATGATATACCCATAGTCACTGTAACCGAGCAGTATATCCAGTATCTGCGCGGTATGAGTGAGTTTGATATGGAAATCGCCAGCGAATTTTTGGTGATGGCGGCAACGCTTTTGCAAATTAAATCGCGTATGCTGCTGCCCAGGCAGGCTGCTGAGGCAGAGGAGGAGGCAGACCCACGCATCCAGCTGGTGGAGATGCTGGTGGAATACCGCCGCATTAAGCGTGCCGCAAGCGCGCTTGCCGCTCTTAAAGGCCAGGCAGACCGTTATTGGCAGCGTCCACCGATGTTTGCCAATCTGCTGGAGCGCACTATTGCACCCTATACGGTGCAGGATTTGCTGCAGGCGCTGGCAGGGGTTGCTGCCCCTGATGGCAGGCAGGAAGCGTTTATCGAGCCGCAGGCCTTTAGCGTGCAGGACAAAATGGCCGATATTTTGCAAAGACTAAAGCTGCGGCCGCAGGGCATTTTGCTCAATGATGTTTTTGTATCGGGGCAGGTGGGCGAAAAGGTGGCCGCTTTTTTGGGAGTATTGGAGCTGCTGAAGCTGGGGCTGGTTGCTATCAGCCAGGCACAGCGGTTTGCACCTATTTATATTTTTGCTAAGCAGGGGGACGAAGCGCATGTATCAGGATAGGCTTGTGGGAGCGTTGGAGGCAGTGTTGTTTGCTGCAGGCGAGCCCATATCCGTAGCCGAGCTGGCAGCTGTCCTGCAGCTGGAAAAGCCGCAGGTGTGGGAGCTTTTGACAACGCTGCGAAGTAGCTATGAAGCCGAAGCCAGGGGACTCATGTTGCGCGAAACCGCCGGCTGCTTTCAGCTGGTGACTAAGCCCTTGCATTACAGCCTGCTTTTAGGACTGGGACGCCGCAAGGAGGTTAAGCTGACCAACGCCGCCATGGAAACCTTGGCGATAGTGGCCTTTAAGCAGCCTGTGACGCGTGCCGAGATGGAAGCTATCCGCGGTGTGAAGGTGGACGGCGTTTTAAATACGCTGCTTGATTTGGGACTGGTGGCGGAGGCAGGACGCAAAAAGGCGCTTGGCAATCCCATTTTATATGCTACCACGGATAAGTTTTTGAATGTGTTTGGCCTGGCGTCGCTCCAGGATTTGCCGCCGATGGAGACAAGGCCAGAGGACGAGGAGCTTGCAAGCCAGCAGCTGCTGCAGCTGGATAATACAGAAAATACAACAGATGTGAAGGAATAATAAGTTATATGGAAGAACGTTTACAAAAAATTCTCGCCGCCGCAGGAGTTGCCTCCAGGCGTGAGGCAGAAAAAATCATCACGGCAGGACGCGTCCGCGTCAACGGCAAGGTTGTTACCGAGCTCGGCAGCAAGTTTGATGCCGCTAGGGTACGCATCAGCGTAGATGGCAACCCTATTGCCGCCGAGGCTAAGGCCTATTATTTGTTCTACAAGCCGCGCGGAGTGGTGACAACGATGTCCGACCCGCAAAACCGCCGCAGTATTGCTGACTTTGTGCAGAATCTGCCAGAGCGTGTTTTTCCCGTGGGACGCTTGGATTACAACACTGAGGGCCTTTTGCTGCTGACGAACGACGGCGCGCTGGCCCAGGCCCTGATGCACCCCAGCCACGAGGTCAACAAGACCTACCTGGTGAAGGTGCCGGGGATCGTGCCGCAGGAAAAGCTGGACTGCCTGCGCTTAGGCGTCAAGCTGGAGGATGGCATGACGGCGCCTGCTATAGTAAATTTGCGTGATTATGACCATGAGCGTGGCTTTACGCTTTTCGATATCACCATCCACGAGGGCCGCAACCGTCAGATCCGCCGTATGTGTGATGCGATTGGCTTTCCTGTGCGTGATTTAAAGCGCATTAAGCTGGGACCCATCCAGCTGCAGAATTTAGGCCGCGGCAAGTTCCGTCCGCTGAGTGAGACAGAGCTGTCGCAGCTGAAAAAGGCGGCGAGGTTATGACAAGGGTTGCAATTATCGGGGCAGGGGCGGCAGGCCTTTTGGCCGGCATTGCAGCAGCGCAGCAGGGCGCGGATGTGACGATTTATGAAAAGATGCGTCAGCCTGGCAAAAAAATGCTCATTACGGGCAAGGGACGCTGCAACATCACCAATGCCTGCGACATCCCCGAATTCATAAAAAATTTGCCTGGAAACGGAAGATTTTTAAATAGTGCTTTACACAGGTTCACTAATGATGATATAGTATTCCTATTAGAGAGCAATGGCCTGCCCACAAAGGTAGAGCGTGGCGGCCGTGTGTTCCCGGTGAGCGATGCGGCCAAGGATGTAGTAGATACGCTGGTGAAGATATTTACTAGCTTGGGCGGCAGACTGCTGACTGATACCAAGGTTATTGATATAATAGTAAAAAATGGTGTGGCTACAGGAGTGCGCACGATAAACGGCGTTTATGCCGCTGACAGCATTATCCTGGCTGCTGGCGGTGCCTCCTACCCTGGCACGGGCAGTGATGGCGGCGGCGCCAAGCTGGCTGCCAAGATTGGGCACACAATTGTACCGCTCAAGCCTTCGCTGGTGCCGCTAGAAAGCGATTATCCCTACGTGGATGACCTGCAGGGCCTGTCGCTGCGCAATGTGCAGGCAACGCTTTTGGCAGATGGCAAAAAAATCGGTAGCGAGTTCGGTGAAATGCTTTTTACGCATTTTGGCGTATCTGGGCCCATTATCCTGTCCTTAAGCAACCTTGCGGCAGATGCGCTGGCAGAGGGTCAGGAGGTGGATTTGGCAATTGACCTCAAGCCTGCGCTGAGCGAGGAAAAGCTGGACGCGCGCATCCAACGCGATTTTGCCGAGTACAGCCGTAAGCAGCTAGTAAATGGCCTTAAGGACCTGCTGCCGCAGCGGTTGATACCTGTGGTCTGCGATATGGCGTATCTGGATGAAGATAAATTTATCAACCAGATTTCGCGCGAGGAGCGCCAAAGACTGCTGCAGACGCTAAAGCATTTTGTTGTGCCGATTACGTCCACACGTCCTATAGCAGAGGCGATTGTTACCGCCGGCGGCGTTAACGTAAAGGAGATAGACCCCAAAACCATGGCCTCCAAGCGCATACAAGGCTTGTATTTTGCTGGCGAGGTTATGGATGTGGACGGCTATACGGGCGGCTTTAACTTGCAGGCTGCGTTTTCTTCGGGCTATGCAGCTGGCGTTGCAGCGGCAGGCAGGTAATGTGTTGTCCTTGCTTTAGAGCTTTACACTAAATTTTTAGATAAAGTGTGGTTATGTATAATGAAAAAAATTGTTGTGGCTATTGACGGCCCTGCAGGCGCAGGCAAAAGCACTATCGCTAAGCTGGCTGCCGAAAAGCTGGGTTATGCCTATATTGATACCGGCGCTATGTACCGCAGCGTAGCCTGGAGTTTTTTGCAGACAGGCGCTGCCTTTGACGAAGGCTTTATCAGCAAGCTGGCGGCTGCGATGGTTATTGACTTTAAGCCTGAGGCGCGGATAAACCGCGTTTTTGTGGATGGCACCGAGGTGACGGACGCTATCCGTACCCCAGAGGTTACTGCGGTTGTTTCCCGTGTGGCCGCCATTGGCGCCGTGCGTGAGGCAATGGTAGAGCAGCAGCGCCGTATGGGCACTGTGGGCGGTGTCTTGATGGACGGCCGTGATATTGGCACGGTGGTGTTTCCTAACGCGCAGCTCAAAATTTTTCTCACAGCTTCGGTAGAAGAGCGGGCACGCCGCCGCTATAAGGAAATGCTGCAAAAGGGTCAGCAGGTGGAGCTGGAGCAGCTGGCGGCTGATATTGCCGCACGTGATAAGGCGGACAGCGAGCGTGCTATCGGACCCTTGCGTCAGGCGGAGGATGCCATTTTGCTGGATACCTCTGACATGAGCATCAGCCAGGTTACCGAAAAAATTTTGCAGCTGGTGCAGGAGCGCGCACAATGATTTATACTATAGTAAGGGCTTTGTTTAAGATATTGTTCGCTGTAGGCCTGCGCCTAAGGGTGGAGGGTACAGAAAACATCCCCAAGGAGGGACCGCTGGTTATAGCGTGCAACCATTTGAGTCTGCTGGACCCGCCTGTTTTGGGTACAGCTGCTAGCCGTAAGGTGCATTTTATGGCTAAGGAAGAGCTTTTCGTGCCTGTTTTGGGTACTATCTATAAAATTTTGGGCGCGTTTCCTGTGCGCCGCGGTGGTGCCGACCGTGCTGCCATTAAGCATGGCATAGAAATTTTGGAGAGCGGCCAGGTTCTGGCCATCTTCCCCGAAGGTACACGCAGTAAAACAGGTAAGCTGGGCAAGGCACAGCCTGGTGCGCTGATGATGGCAAGCAAGGCCAAGGCGACGATCATCCCGGCCTGCATTATCGGCACAGATTACAAGCGTCATGGGCGCATCTGGCCCAAGGTGACGGTGCGCTTTGGCAAGCCTATACCGTTTCCGCAGGATGCTGTCGTCAGCAAGGAGCTGCTGCTAGAACTGACAGACGATATGATGCACCACATTGCCAGCTTGCAGGCAGGTGAGGAGTAACATGGAAATAAAAGTAGCAAAGCACTGTGGCTTTTGCTATGGTGTAAAGCGCGCGGTGGCGCTGGCGCAAAGGGCGGCGGCTGACCATCTGCAGGGTGCAACCTTAGGACCGCTCATCCACAACCCGCAGCTCATTGCCGACCTTGCACGCAAGGGCATTGCCTGCAAGGATAGTCTGGATGACTTTCAGACGGGCGAAACGGTTATCTTTCGTTCGCATGGTGTGGGACCTGCAGTTTACGCAGAGGCAGAAGAACGCGGTCTGCAAATTGTAGACGCAACCTGCCCAAATGTGCGCCTGGCGCAAAAAAAAGCTGCTGAGGCAGCCGCAGACGGATATTTTCCTGTGATTGTCGGAGAAAAAAATCATCCCGAAGTAAAAAGTATTTTAAAATGGGCAGGAAAAAACGCTATCTGTGTCGAATGTATAAAAGATATCTCTAATGTACCGCAGCAGGAGCGTTATGGAGTCATCATCCAAACGACCTTTGAGCTGCAGAAGTTTAATGATATATTGCAGGCAATGCAGGAGCAGCGCCCAGGAGAATATCGTGTGGAACGCACGATCTGTCTGGCGACAGCTGAGCGGCAGCAGGCGGCAGTAGAGCTGGCTGACGAGTCGGACGCAGTTGTCGTAATTGGCGGACGTAACAGCGCTAATACACGTCATCTCTTTGAGCTTGTGCAAAAGCATTGTCCTAAGGTGTATCATATAGAAACTGCCGGCGAGCTTCGCAGCGGTATGTTTGCAGGTTGCAATAAAATAGGAATCACGGCAGGGGCATCGACTCCGGACCGTTTAATTAAGGAGGCTATTTTAGTAATGGAAAACATGGATTTTGAAAGTATGCTCAACGAAAGTATGGAGGTAGAGGTATATCCCGGCAAGATTGTTAACGGTACTGTTATTCAATTGGATAAAGACGGCGTATATGTATCTTTTGGATATAGACATGATGGCGTTATTCCGTATTCCGAATGGTCCCAGACCCAATCTGCTGAAGAGCTGCAAGCTACCATCAAGGTTGGCGACGAGGTAGAGGCTAAGGTTGTTCCTGGCACCACCAAGAGCGATTTTGTACGTCTGTCCAAAATCAAAGCAGAGCGCGACGCAGCATGGAAAAATGTTGCCGAGCTGCCTGAAGGCGAAAAACGTGCTGCTACCGTTAAGGTGCTGCGCATTATCAAAAACAAAGCTAAAAACATCGTTGGCCTGTCTGTTGCAGTTGAAGGTGTTGAAGGCTTCATGCCTGCTTCCCATGTAGAGCTGCGCCGTGTAGAGGATTTCTCCGAATATGTTGGCAAGGAGCTGGAAGCTGAAATCATCGAGGTTGACCTGGAGAAGAAACGCATTGTTGTTTCCCGCCGCGACCTGCTGCGTGCTGAAATGGAAGCAAAACGCAAAGCATATAAGGAAGCTAAGGAAGCACGCATTGCTGCTGCCAAAGAAGCACGCGCTGCTGCTGAAGAAGCTGCTTATAACTCTGTTGAAGAGGGTCAGGTTCTGCCCGGTAAGGTTGTTAAGGTTGCTGAGTTCGGCCTGTTCGTTGAAGTTGGCGAAGGCTTGGTTGGCCTGGTTCACAACACCGAGCTGTCCTGGGACCGTAGCGTAAAGGCTGTAGACGTTGCTAAGGAAGGCGACGAAGTAACCGTTTTGGTTAAGAGCATTGACCGCGAAAACAGACGTGTTGCCCTGAGCATTAAAGCTACCCAGGAAGATCCTTGGAAGGTAGAAGCTTCCCAATTCCATGTTGGCGACATCCTGGATGTAGAGGTTGTACGCTTCCTGGCATTTGGCGCTATCGTAAAGCTCAGCGACAAGGTTGAAGGCCTGGTACACATCTCCGAGATCGCTCAAGAGCGCATCAACAAACCCGAAGATGTTCTGGAAATCGGCCAAGTTGTTAAGGCTGAAGTTATTAAGATGGATCTGGACAGCAGAAAGATTGGCCTGAGCATTTCTAAGGTTAAACGTGATGCTGAAAAGAACGAATACCGTTCCTACATTGGCAACAAAAGATCTCACCTGAGCCAGAACCTGTCCGCACAGCTGGAAAACCTGGACAAATAATTGGAGATAGGATATGCAACGTGCAAAGCGTAAGCTAGAACATATTCAATATGCCCTGGAGCTGGGTGATGGCCCGGCGCGCACGCACCTTGCTGACCTGCGGTTTCTGCACAATTGTCTGCCGGAGCTTAATCCGGCGGACATTGATTTATCGGTAAACCTTTTGGGCAAACGGCTGCGTTTGCCCTTTTTTATTGATGCTGTGACAGGCAGCACGGAAGCGGTTACGGATATCAACAAAAAGCTGGCGCAGGTGGCTGCTGCGGCTGGTGTAGGTATAGCAGTAGGCTCGCAGTTTGGCGCTGTGCGTGACGGCAGTGGTCTGGGCAGCTATGAGGTTGTGCGCCGCGAAAATCCGCAGGGACTGGTTTTGGCCAACATGAGCGCCTTGGCTACGCCTGCGCAGGCGCAGGCTGCTGTGGATATGCTGCATGCCGACGCGCTCGAGCTGCATCTGAATGCGGCCCAGGAGCTGTGGATGGCCGAAGGCGACAAGGATTACCGCGGCCTTTTGCAAAATTGCGTACAGATCAAGGCTGCTTTAAGTGTGCCTGTCATCATCAAGGAAACAGGCTGCGGCATTGCAGCCGAGCAGTACGCACTTTTGGCGGAGCAGGGCTTTGCTGCCTTTGACTGTGCCGGGGCAGGAGGAACTAACTTCCCTGCGATAGAAGCACGCAGGCAGGGGCAAAAGCTGCCTGAGGAATTTGCCGCCTGGGGCGTACCTACGTGCTGGAGCCTTTTGGACGCACAGCAGGTGCTGCCTGCTGACGCACTGCTTTTGGCAAGCGGTGGCATCCGCACAGCTGGCGATGTGGCACGAGCCTTTGCCCTGGGCGCTGATGCTGTGGGCATCACCGCTCCGCTGCTGCGTCTGGTGCTGGAGCAGGGAGCAAGCGCCGCAGTAAGCTATTTGCAAGGCCTGGCGCAGGAGCTAGAAAGGTATCTGCTGCTTTTGGGGTGCAAAGCTCCGCATGAGCTGCGCAATGTTCCCTTGGTCATTGGTGGCGCAACGCGCGACTTTATTGCCAGCAGAGGCTACAAGCTTGCTGCAATCGCAAAATGTAGAAGAGCATAAAAAAGTTACTCTAATAGGCTGTTGCTTGTGCAGCAGCCTATTTTGCATTATCAGTATAACTATGATATAATTATAAGACGACTGCTTTTTTAACGGTTTATTATCTCATTTTTCAAGGAGTTGTAATGGTAGGACTTATTAGTGCCGTACGCAAAAACAGCTTGGCAGCAGCAGCAGGCATCAAGGCAGGCGAAAAGCTGTGCAGCGTGGATGGCGTACAGGTTAAGGATATAATTGAATTAAGCTTTTATACCTCGGATTATGAGGTGGATTTAGAGATAGAGGCGACGGATGGCTCACGCCGTCAGGTACATATAGAAAAATACCCGGATGAGGATTTGGGCCTGGAGTTTGAGGCAGCCGTGTTTGACAGGGTTGCCACCTGCTACAACAGATGCGTTTTCTGCTTTGTCGACCAGATGATTCCCGGTATGCGCAAGGGTCTGTATGTGCGTGACGACGATTACCGTCTTTCCTTTTTATATGGTAACTTTGTTACGCTCACCAATATGAAGGATGAGGATTTTGACCGCATCATCCGCACGCATCTTACGCCCTTGTATGTGTCTGTGCACGCTACGGATGCACAGGTGCGCTGCCAGCTGATGAAAAACCGCTTTGCTGGCCAGATCATGGAACGTCTGCAGCAGCTTTTTGCGGCAGGAATCCAGGTGCATACGCAAATAGTGTGCTGCCCTGGCTATAACGATGGCGAGGTTTTAGAAAAGAGCTTCAATGATTTATATGCCCTGTATCCCAATGTTTTGACTATGGCTGTTGTGCCTGTGGGCATAACCAAGCACCGCGAGCACCTGCCACAGCTGGCAACCTTTACTAAGGAGCAGGCTGCAGCACTAGTGGACAAGGTTACAGAATGGCAAAAGCGCTGCCGCAGGGAAACAGGCAAAACCTTTATCTACCTGGGCGACGAATTTTACCTGCTGGCCGAAAGGCCGCTGCCGCCAGTGGAATGGTATGACGGCTTTCCGCAGCTTGAAAACGGCATTGGCCTTACCAGCAATTTTATGTTGGAATGGGATGAGACGCTGGCGCAGCTGCAGGGCTTTCACGCTGCGCCGCCTGCAGTAATCCCTGTAGGCGAAAGTGCCTGCCGCGTTTTGCAGCCCTTGATGGACAAGCTCAACCAAAGATTTGGCACGCAGCACCGCTTTGTAGCTATCCCCAACCGCTTTTTTGGTGGTAAGGTGAATGTCACGGGCCTTTTGACTGGTGGCGATATTTTGGCTGATGTCAAGGCAGAGAGAATAATTTTGCCTGAAGTAGTTTTGAATAATGACAAGCTGTTTTTGGATGATATGTCGCTGGCGCAGTTCAAGGAGAGCTATCCTGGCAGGGTAGAGCTGGCCAAGGGAGCTAAGGAGCTGCTGCATTTGTTATTAGAAAGATAGGGGTGACGCTTATGCTGCAGGTTTATACAGGAACAGGTAAGGGAAAGACTACTGCCGCTCTGGGTGTAGCTCTGCGGGCCTTTGGTTATGGCATGCACACGCTCATGCTGTCGTTTTTGAAGGATGATCCCGATTATGGCGAGGCACGGGCAGCAGGCGAGCTGCCATGGCTGACGCTGCGTCAGGTGGGGCGCGATGCCTTTGTCAATTTCCGCAACCCCGATCCTGTGGATCTACAAATGTGCCGCGCTGGCTGGGAAGAGGCCAAAAGGGCCATAGCCTCCCATGAGGCCGATGTTATCATTTTGGATGAGCTGAATATTGTGCTGGCAACAAGCATGCTGCCGACAGCCGAGATTGTAGATTTTTTGCAGCAGTATAAAAGCACTGTGGAAATCATCACGACAGGACGCGGAGCACCACCCGAGCTTATCCAGGCAGCAGACCTGGTGACGGATATGCAGGAGGTTAAGCATTACTTTCATAAGGGAGTTGGCTCGCGCAACGGCATAGACCACTAGAAGACACGCTATAGCACTCCATCTACTTTACGAAATCTCCTTGACGTACTAAAAGTACGCCGGCGTCGATTTCGTTTCGTATCTGAAGCACTCTAGCGCGTCTTGCGCGAGCTGGTGCTTCCAACAGAGAGGGGTAGTCCCCAACCAGCAAGATTTTACATAAATATGATAGATATTAACCCGTAAATATTTTACAATGAAGGAGATTTGATTATGGCTAAACCAATAGTTGCTATAGTTGGACGTCCTAACGTGGGCAAATCTACACTTTTTAATATTTTTGCCAACAGCAGGATTTCTATTGTTGAGGATACACCAGGCGTAACACGCGACCGCCTGTATGCTACCGCCGAATGGCTGGACCACGAGTTTATGATGGTTGACACTGGCGGTATTGAAATTATGAATGCTGACGCTATCGCTGTGTCCATCCGCCAGCAGGCGCAGATCGCTATTTCTGAGGCGGACGTTATTTTGTTTGTCTGCGATGCCCGCGCCGGCATTACCACCGAGGATGCGGACGTAGCACGCCTGTTGCGCCAGTCTAAAAAGCCGATTGTTTTGGCAGTCAATAAGGCCGATTCTCCCAAGCAGGAGATGAATACCTTCGAGTTTTATAATTTGGGCATTGGCGATCCTATCGCGGTTTCTGCTTCTAACCATTTGGGTCTGGGAGATCTGCTGGACGCAGTTGTGGCCAAGTTTCCCGATGGTAAGCAGCAGGGAGAGCTGGATGAGGAGGACGAAATTAAGGTTGCCCTCATCGGCCGCCCCAACGTTGGCAAATCCTCCATCTTCAACGCGTTGGTGGGCGAGGAGCGTTCTATTGTCAGTGATGTTGCAGGCACAACCCGCGATGCTATCGACACTCCCGTAGTGCGTGACGGCCAAAAGTACCTGTTTATTGATACTGCAGGCATGCGCCGCAAGGCCAAGGTGGACGAGCCTATCGAAAAATACAGCGTAATGCGCTCCCTGCGTGCCGTTGACCGCAGTGACGTGGTTTTGATGGTGTTTGACGCTGTAGAGGGCGTTACCGAGCAGGATAAGCGTATTGTAGGCTATGCCCACGAGGCAGGCAAGGCAATCATCCTAGTTGTTAACAAGTGGGATTTGTACGAAAAGGATAACACCTCTACCCTGCGCTACACCGAAACCCTGCGCAAGGAGCTGGTGTTCCTGCAATATGCGCCGGTTGTGTTTGTATCCGCAGTCACCAAGCAGCGTATCCACCGCCTGCCGGAGGTAATTTCCTACGTGGCAGAGCAAAACGCTATGCGTATTTCTACAAGTATCCTCAACCAGGTTATCGAGGACGCTGTGGCAATCAATCCGCCGCCGACAGAAAAGGGCAAGCGTCTCAAGATTATGTATGTAACTCAGGTCAAAATCAAACCGCCAACCTTTGTTATCTTTGTCAACGAACCGGAAATTATGCACTTTTCCTATCAGCGTTATCTGGAAAACAAGCTGCGTGAGGCCTTTGGCTTTGAAGGCACGCCTATCCAGATGATAATCCGTGGCAAAAACGAAGACGAATAAAACTAAAACAGCAGCACTGATGCAGTCTGCAGGATAGGTCAGGTGATTTTTTATGTTTAATGAGGTGGGTATATTACATTTTTTACTGGGCTTTGTGCTTGGACATGTTTGCGGCTCTATTCCCAGCGGCCTGTGGCTGGTGCAGGCCTTTCATGGTATCGACATCCGTAATTATGGCAGCAAGAACATTGGCACGACTAACGTCTTCCGCACCGTCGGCCCCAAAACAGCAGTGCTGGTGCTGGCAGCCGATGCCTTAAAGGGTATCGTGGCGGTGGCCATCGTCAGCTATTTTTTCGGCAATCCGCTTTTGGATGTGGTGACGGCCTTGGGCGCACTCTTGGGACACAATTATTCTTTGTTCCTGGGCTTTAAGGGTGGCAAGGGTGTAGCTACGGCCTTGGGACTGTTGATCTTTTTGATGCCTAAGGTGGCAGCAGGCAGCTTTGGCGTGTGGCTGGTGCTGGTGCTGCTCACGCGCTATGTATCCTTGGGGTCTATTGTGGCGGCCATCGTTACGCCGCTTTTAGCGTGGTACTTGGCCTATCCTTCGGCCTATGTGGGCTTTGCTACGATTGCTGCCTTCTTTGTGGTTTTGCGTCACAAGGAAAACATTCACCGTTTGCTGACGGGTACCGAAAGCAAGATTAAGCCTGGCAACGCCAAGGATATCAAAAAATAAAAACACTTCAACTTGATAATTTGATCCTCTGGTCATGGTATCAGAGGATTTTTGTGTTGCCGTCGCAGGTGATAAACAAAAAGTGCCTTGTATTTGCTTTTGACGGCATTGATATAAACGCTATTTTTCTTGGAGTAGAATAATGTGTTAAAAGAGCGGCATAGAAAATTTTTCTAAAAACGAGTAAAAAGCAAAAATAACATTTGTACTTTTCAAGAGAACAGTGGTATAATATTACAAGAGTTTTGTACTAAGAAAGGGGACAGTAGCATGTCTGAAAAATCAACGTTTTATTTGGTGCGTGAGGAAATTCTTCCTGAGGCAATCAAAAAAACCATTAAAGTAAAGGAAATCCTCAAAAGAGGTGAAATTAAAACTATAAACGAGGCTGTAGAAAAAATGGGCTTGAGCCGCAGCGCTTATTACAAATACAAGGATTTTGTTTTCCCGTTCTATGAAGCAAGCAAGGAAAAGATTATTACTCTGTCCCTGCTTTTAGAGCACAAATCCGGCGTATTGAGCAAGGTGCTGAACACTGTTGCCGATGATTCCGGTAGCATTATGACCATCAACCAGGGCATTCCTCTGCAGGGAGTGGCCAATACCACTATTTCTATTGAAACCAAGCATTTGACTGTGGATTTGGAAGCATTGCTGGATAAGCTGCGCATGATTGACGGCGTAAAACGCTTAGAGGTTTTGGGCCAGGTATAAGCAGCGATTTGTACTTTAGCTAATTATCGGAGGGGCATAGCATGAAGGATTTTGTTAATGTGGGTCTTTTGGGCGCTGGCACCGTTGGCGGCGGCGTTCTTCAGGTTTTAGAAAAAAATGCAGAAAAAATTGCTAAAGAGGTGGGTAAGCCTGTAAGGATTACCAAGGTTTTGGACCGCAATGTAGAGCGTCTGCAAAAGGAATATGGCGATAAGTATTATTTTACTGCCAATGCGGACGAGGTGCTCAACGACGAGGATATTGATATTGTGGTAGAGCTTTTGGGCCGCGAGCATCCTGCCAAGGAATTTATTGCGCAGGCCTTCAAAAACGGTAAGCATGTCGTTACGGCCAACAAGGACGTATTGGCAAAGTATGGTGCCGAGCTGTTTCCGCTGGCGCATGAGCATGACTGCGACTTTATGTTTGAAGCCAGCGTGTGCGGCGGCATTCCCATAATCGGACCGATGAAAACCAGCATGGCTGCTAACCAGATTACCTCTATCATGGGTATCGTTAACGGCACCACCAACTACATGCTGTCTAAGATGGCCAACGAGCACCTGGATTATGACGAGGTGCTTAAGGAGGCGCAGGCTAAGGGCTATGCCGAGTCTGACCCGACTGCCGACGTTGGCGGCCTGGACGCTGCCCGCAAGATTGTTATTTTGGCCGCTATTGCCTTTAACACCCGCTTTAGCCTGGATGATGTGCAGGTTGAGGGTATCGAAAGCATTGAGGCCTGCGATATTAAGTATGCAGCAAATTTGGGTTATGCGGTTAAGCTTTTGGCTATCGCCAAGAACGATCCTGAAAATGGCGTCAGCCTGCGTGTTAACCCCACGATGATTCCGCTGTCGCATCCGCTGGCAGGCGTCAACGGCGTATATAACGCGGTATTTGTCAATGGCGATGCTATTGGTGAGGCTATGTTCCTAGGCCTGGGCGCTGGCCGCCTGCCGACCGCAAGCTCTGTCTGTGGCGATATTATTGATATTGCCCGCAATATGCAGCACAAGTCTACCGGCCGCATCAGCTGCACCTGCTTTGAAGAAAAGAAGCTGTGCTCGCCGGATAAGATGTCTGCGCCTGCTTATATCCGCCTGCAGGTAGCTGATAAGCCTGGCGCCCTGGCTGCTATTGCTGCTGCCTTTGGCGCGCAAAACGTCAGCCTGCGCAACGTGGTGCAGACCAATGATGTTAAAACCAGTAAGGCAGAAATCGTGGTCATTACTCACAGCGTTTCGGAAGCGAACCTGCAAATGGCGCTGCAAATTTTGCGCGTGCTGCCTGTGGTTGAGCAAATCAGCTGCGTAATCCGCGTAGAGGACAGCCGTTTGGCATAAAGGGGCGTAGTGCTATGAAAAAGGTATCTATTCAAGTTCCTGCAACCTCTGCCAACTGCGGCCCTGGCTTTGACACCTTGGGCCTTGCCTGCACCCTCTACAACGAGGTTACCTACGAAATTACCGACGCCAAGGGCTTTCAGCTGGAGGTGACGGGCGAGGGAGCCGATTATTTGAAGCCGTTTGGCCGTAACCTGGCCTTTGCCAGCTTTCTGCGCGTGTGGAACGCTGCTACCTGCGGCCAGCGCATTGGCCTGAAGGTGACTATGCATAACCGTATTCCCATGTCCCGTGGTTTGGGTAGCAGCTCGAGCGCCATTGTTGCAGGTATTTACGCTGCCAATGCCTTGTGTGATAACCATTTTTCCATGGACGAGCTTTTGGGGATAGCAACAGAGATTGAAGGACATCCCGATAACGTTGCGCCTGCGCTTTACGGCGGCTTCACCATCAGCTACATGGAGCAGGGCAAGGCACATTCTTTGCGCCTGTTGCCTGCCAAGCCGTTAAAGTTTATTGCCGTAGTGCCGGATAGCAAGCTGGCAACCGTGCTGGCACGCCAGGCTATCCCGGAGACCGTTCCGCACAAGGACGCTGTTTATAACACGTCGCGCGCCTCACTCTTAGTTGGCGCTCTGCTTAGCGGCAATTATAATTACCTGGGCATGGCGCTGGAGGACAAGCTACACCAGCCGTACCGTGCGCATCTCATCCCCGGTCTTGCGGAGGTCTTCGCCGCAGCCAAGGGCGCAGGTGCCTATAACGCTATCATTAGCGGTGCAGGCTCTACCGTGATGGCTTACGCAGACCCAGCTGCCGACTGTGACGGGATTGCTAGGGCGATGGTGGACGTGTTTGCTGCACATGGTGAGCATGCCTGCTACCATATTTTGGACTTGGACACAGACGGCGTAAAAATAATTTAAAAAAGTTCTAAAAAAGTGTTGACAACAGGCTCATAAGCCTGTATAATATTCCTTGTGATTCGGGGCGTGGCTCAGCTTGGTAGAGCGCTTCCTTGGGGTGGAAGAGGTCGTGGGTTCGAATCCCGCCGCTCCGACCATGTCGGAATTTAGCTGATGTGTTCATTGTAAAGATGAATGCATCGGCTTTTTGTTTTATGTGAAGAAAAATGCTTGCTTGCGCAAAATCGCTTGTCAGCAGTTAGCGATCTCCCTATGGACGCTTTTGACTCCATTAGCTTTACGCACCACATCCGCGAATGTGCGGCCAGTCATTGGAGTAAAACCACGCTGCGAGCCAGACTGAAGGAAGACCTCTCTCTATTAGCGACGAATGCGCCAAGAAGCACAAAAAAAGGACCTGCTATGCAGATCCTTTTTTGCTTATGATATACTTTACAGTCTGTTGCTACTGTTGAGCACGTCGCGCATCTTGTGGGCAACCATGTCCTGGATGGCCTGACGGGCAGGCTTGAGGTATTGACGTGGGTCAAAATCGCCAGGAGCCTCCACAAAGTGCTTGCGAATAGAAGCTGTCATAGCCAGGCGCAGGTCGGTGTCGATGTTGATCTTGCACACGCCAAACTTGCCGGCCTTTAGCAGCATGTCCTCGGGCACGCCCTGTGCGCCGTCCAGCTTACCGCCGTACTTGTTGCATTCTTCCACAAAGGCAGGGATGACGGTGGAAGCACCATGCAGAACAAGCGGATAACCAGGCAGCAGGTTGGTGATTTTTTCCAGGCGGGCAAAATCCAGCTCGGGCTTGCCCTTGAATTTGTAAGCGCCGTGGCTGGTGCCGATTGCGATGGCCAGGCTGTCGCAGCCTGTGCGCTCAACAAACTCTACAGCTTGGTCGGGATCGGTGTAGGTGGCATCCTTGGAGTTAACCTTGATGGCGTCCTCTACGCCTGCCAGTCTGCCCAGCTCGGCCTCAACAACAACGCCTCTTTCGTGGGCATATTCTACAACGCGACGGGTCATCTCAATATTTTCTTCAAAGGGATGCTTGCTGCCGTCAATCATAACGGAGGTGAAGCCGCCGTCTACGCAGGCCTTGCAGATTTCAAAATCCTCGCCGTGGTCTAGGTGCAGGCAGATGGGCAGGCCTGTGTCTTCAACAGCTGCTTCAACCAGCTTCATCAGGTAAATGTGGCTGGCGTATTTGCGCGCACCAGCGCTAACCTGCAAAATTAACGGGGATTGTTCTTGCTTAGCTGCGGCAACGATACCTTGGATGATTTCCATGTTGTTGACGTTGAAGGCACCAACAGCATAGTGGCCTTCATAAGCTTTTTTGAACATTTCAGTGGATGTAACTAAGGGCATTGTCTATTCCTCCTTGTTCAGGGTGCCTGTCGCCAGCTGTGCGCACCTGCGGCAGCTGTACATGCACTCTGTCTTTACATTAGTATACGCTAATTATATCATGCTATCGTCATTTAGTACAGCATTTTCCGCAAATCCTGGGGTAAAGAACGGGTAATTTCTAAAAATTTATCGCTAACAGGATGCTTAAAGGCCAAACGCCAGGCGTGCAGCGCATGGCGTGCCTGCGGGCCGGGGGTGCCGTAAAGGTTGTCGTTTACCAGGGGATGGCCGATGTGTGCTAAATGTACGCGTATCTGGTGTGTGCGTCCAGTGAAAAGGCGCACGTTGAGCAGGCTGTTGTCGCCGTAACAGCCAAGCAACTGGTAGGCAGTTTTGGCATATTTGCCGCGCTCTAGGTCAACGCAGCGTTCAATAATACTGCCCTCCTTGCGGGCGATGGGTGCTTCTATGATCCCCTGCTGCTCTTGTACGCGGCCGCAGGCCAGCGCCAGGTATTCCTTGGTGACCTGCTGCTGGCTCAGCCAAAATTGCACCACGGGCTCCTTGGCGAAGATCACAAGTCCTGATGTGTTGCGGTCCAGGCGCGAAACGGGGTGGATGCCAAAGCTGGCGCCGCAGGCCGCATAGTACGCTTTAACGTAATCATACAGCGTGGTGCCGCCTTCGCTCACGGTGGGGTGCACCAGCATGCCTGCAGGCTTATCGATAACCAGCAAAAAATCGTCCTCGTAGGCCAGCATGGAGGGGGTAAGGATGGCGCTCATCAGTGCAGCTGCTTTTTAGCAGGCAGCTCGTCCACTACCTCGATATTGTCTAGCTGCGCCTTCAGCTGGCTGCGGATGTTGGCCAGATACTCCTTGTACAGCTCCTTTTGCTCTGCTAGCTCTGCCGGGGTGAGGCCGCTGGTCTTTTTCTTTTTGGCTAATATGTTGATGCGGTTAATCATTGCAGTAATTTCCATATTTATAGGCTCCTTTGTACAATTATATTCCGTAACCATTATAGCAACAACCAGTTATAACTGCAACTTTCGTTGACTAGGACATTGTTTTGTGCTATTATGAGGGCGATGTTAATAAGATTTTTTCTTATAAAGTTTTTTTAGCTGTCAGCTTGCCGGCGAAGGCAGCAAAGGAGTATGAGGTGATTGCAATGAGGCTGAAAAATTTTATTTGCATGATATTAGCTGTTGCGGCGCTTGCAGCCAGCGGCTGTGGCGGTGATGCCGCAAAGGGCGGCTCTGACAAGGCCTACCTGCAGCTGCAGGACGCTGCTGGCAGGCAGGTGGTGCTTGCCCAAAGGCCCGAAAGGGTTGTGAGCCTGAGCCCGTCGTATTTGAGCATGATTGAGGCTGTTGGCGGCAAGGTTGTGGGACGTGCAAGCTCCAAGGTTGGCAGCATCCCCGAATCGATGAAGTCCGTGCCAGAGGTGGGCATGGTTTATAACATCAACATGGAAGCGCTTGTGGGCCTCAAGCCTGACCTGGTGCTTGCAGGCAAAAACCAGCATGACAAGTTTGTGCCGCTTTTGGAATCTAACAAGATTCCTGTGATTGAGTTTGACGCGCGCACCTACGAGGATGTGAAGGCAACAGTCAAAACTTTGGGTGATATATATGGCACGCAGGATAAGGCCAAGGCCGAAAATGAGCTGCTGGATAAACAGATTGCCGCTGTCACCAGCAAGCTCCCCAAGGAAAAAAAGCGCATTGTTATTATGCACGCTACCGCCAGCTCGGTGACGGTGGAGGGTTCCCACAGCATTGCCGGCTGCATTAGCGACCTTTTGGGCTTTGAAAACGTGGCCGCTGCCGCGCTCAAGGGCAAGAGCGACAAGACTCCCTACAGCATGGAAACGCTGGTGGAGCAGAACCCTGAAATTATCTTTATTACCTCTATGGGTAAGCCTGAGGAGATTGAAAACCGCCTGCGCAGTGATTTCAAAAACAATCCTGCCTGGAACAGTCTGCCTGCTGTGAAGGCTGGCAGGGTGTACGTGCTGCCGGAAAAGCTGTTCTTGATTAACCCCGGCCTGCGCTATCCGGAGGCTGTAAAATACATGGCACAGCAGGTGTACCCCGAGGTGCTGGGTAATGGAAAATAAACAGACAGAGACTGCATATTTTGGCCTGGCGCGCGGCAGCTGGCGCGTGCTGGTGCTGCTCTTGTTTTTGCTTTTGGCAGTGCTGGGCAGCTTTTTGAGTCTCACGAAGGGCTCTAGTGTTATCACTATGCAGCAAATTGTAGATATACTGCTCAACCCAGGGACGGACCCGCGCAGCCAGATTATCTGGAACATCCGTATGCCGCGAACGATTGTGGGTGCGCTGGTTGGCATCAACCTGTCGCTTTCGGGAGCAATTTTGCAGGCCATTATGCGTAACCCGCTGGCAGATCCGCATATTATCGGCATCAGCTCGGGCGCAGGCCTGGCAGGCGTGGTGATTATGATTTTGTTCCCGGCGATGGAATATTTAATTACGCCTGTGGCCTTTATCGGGGCAATGCTGGCGGCGGTGTGCATTTACATCCTGGCCTGGAAAAACGGCATTAAGCCTGTGCGCATAATTTTGGCAGGTGTGGCGGTGTCGGCCTTTTTGAGTGCAGGCATCAGCGGTCTGATGATTTTTTACAGTGACAGGGTGCATGGTGCCCTGATGTGGATGGTGGGCGGCCTGGCGGCGCGCAGCTGGCCGCATGTGCAGATTATTTTGCCGTATGCGGTGCTGGGACTGGTGCTGGCGCTGGCAAGCGCGGCCTATCTCAACATCCTGCAGCTGGGTGACGAAATGGCGCGTGGCCTGGGCGTGAATGTGGAGGTTACGCGCATCATATTGACAGCTATTGCAGCGCTTTTGGCAGCCAGCGCAGTGAGCGTCGTGGGGCTTTTGGGCTTTGTGGGCCTGGTTGTGCCGCACGCGGCACGCCTTTTGATTGGCAGTGATTACCGCTTTCTGCTGCCTGCGTCGGCGCTCTTGGGCGTTGCTGTTGTTACGCTCAGTGATACCTTCGCGCGTGTGGTGTTTGCGCCGATTGAGCTGCCTGTGGGGATTATTATGGCCTTTTTGGGCGCTCCCTTCTTTTTGTTTTTGTTAAGGAGGGAAATCTGATGGCAAAGGCACAAAATATGCAGTCTGTTTTACAGGTGCAGGACGTAGATATTGCGATCAATAAGAAAACAATTATCCATGATTTATCGTTAGCTATACCAGAAGGAAAAATCACTGCTATCATCGGTCCAAACGGCTGTGGCAAGAGCACCACGCTCAAGGCCATAGCGCGTATTTTACCCTGCGCCCGTGGCAGCATCAGCTTTAAGGGGCGCGATATAAAAAGCCTGTCGCACCGTGAATTTGCCCGCTGCCTGGCGATTTTGACGCAGTCTCCTGTGGCGCCTACGGATTTAACAGTACAGGACTTGGTGGAGATGGGGCGCTTTCCGCATCGCAGCTTTTTGGGACGCGGCAGCAGGGACGATGCACAGCATGTGGCGTGGGCGCTGCAGCAGACCAATATGACGGAGATGAGCCACAGGCTTTTGCACACCCTCAGCGGTGGCGAGCGCCAGCGTGCCTGGATAGCTATGGCGCTGGCACAGCGGCCGCAGGTGCTGCTTTTGGACGAGCCGACAACGTATCTGGATATTTGCCACCAGCTGGAGGTTATGCAGCTTTTGGATAAGCTGAACAAGGAGCTGGGGTTGACGGTGGTTATGGTCATCCACGATTTGAACCACGCTATACAATATGCCGATTATGTTGCTGTTATCAAGGCCGGGAGGCTGGTGACGAGCGGTGCGCCGCAGGAGATTGTGACAGCAAATTTATTGGCAGATGTGTTTTGTGTGCAGGCTGATGAATTTGCCTGCAGCAACGGCTTGAGGGCCTTGGTGCCGCTTAACGTGTGCCGCGAAGGCTAGCTGTGCAAAAAATTTCCACGGGTACTTGCAAGAATAGTTAATCGATGATATAATACCTGCATAATTAATAGCATATTATACTAGTATGCATATTGGGTTTACTTGTAATAAAATTAAATATAGTTGCTTTAACCAGAGGGGAAACTAGTGCGAAGCTAGTACTGTACCGCAACTGTGAAGGGAGCAATGCAGCGCATATTATCACAAGATGCTGCGTGGCGATGAGCTAAGTCAGGGTGCCTCGGTTAAAGTCGTTCTGTAGGCTTGCGGTTTTCAGGCTGAGGATGGTGGCTGTTATAGGCTACTTGTACGCTCTTGGCTTTGCAACTTACAGAATTATTTTATCTAAAACTGCAGCCTTGAGGTTGCAGTTTTTTTGATGCACAGGCTTGGGGCAATACGGAAGACGGCAGCGCGTGCTGTGCCGTAGAAAGGGGAAGGCATGAAGCATCTTTTTAATTATTGTCCGGTTGATTTTTATGAAAGGGAATTAAAGGAACGCGATATAACGATCAAAAGCTTGATAGACAAGCTGGGCTTGGACGGCATAGAGCAGTTTGTTTACACCAAGCAGCCTGATTATAAGGAGATCACTGTCGGCGTGCATCTTAATTATTGGCCGTATTGGATGGATTTTTGGCTAAAGAAGGCTAAGCGTCTGCAGCAGCAGTTTCGCACTGTGCGTGAGCGGCAGACGTATTTTAGGGATGCTATGAGCCGTGATGAATGGCTTTCGGTTATCCGTATGAATATTTGTGATTCGCTGACACAAAAGCCGGAGTATTTGGTGTGGCATGTGGCAGAGGCTGACAATGAAACGATCTTTTCTTTTGATTTTCACTATGATGACAGGCAGGTGCTTACAGAAGCGGCCAAGGTGTTTAACGCGGTGGCTGATGAGATTCCGGCAAATGTAGCTGTACTGTTTGAAAATTTGTGGTGGCCTGGCCTGCGCTTGACGGATGTGCGCAAGGTGAAGTATTTCTTTAGCCTGATTGAGCGGGAGAATGTAGGCATTATGCTGGACACGGGCCATTTAATGAATACTAATACGCATTTACGGAGCGAGCAGGAGGGAGCGGATTATATCTGCCGGACGATTGATAAGCTGGGAGAATATGCGCAGCTGATTAAGGGCGTACATTTGAACTGCTCGCTTTCAGGAAAATATCAATGCAGCTTTGGCAACAAGGTTCCGGAGGTTATTAATAACGAAGTTATCTGGCGGCATATTGCGGCTATAGATCAGCACAGGCCGTTTACGACAAGGGCAGCAAAGCAGATTTTGGACTGCGTGCAGCCGACATATGTTAACCACGAGCTGGCGTATGATGACTTGCGCCAGATGGAGGAGTGGGTAGCGCAGCAGCTGGCGTGTAGCAGATAATATTGTAAGGGTTGTTGATGGTAACATTGGCCGCTTATACAGAGTTGGAATGGAGTATAGGTTTTAAGCGTGAGCTGGTAAAGCAAGCAAATAAAGCAGGCCCTGCGGCCTGCTTTATTTGTACGTCACAAAAATTTTTGTTTATTTTTTTAGTGATTTCTGCTATGCTATATAGCGAATGGTTATCGTTTGCTAACTATCGTTATAGGTATGTCTGTGCGAATGTAAAGGAGTGGACCGATGACTGATTACGAAGCAAATATCAAGGATTTTTATCATAAAGATGATTTTGCAGCACTGGCAGGCTGCTTGGACTTCGCCGCCCTGCGAGCCTATAACGATGCAGACTGGAGCCTGCTTTTGGCGCAGCTATTGCAGCACTGGCAGGCGTTGGGACTGCTTATAGAGCAAAATTCCTGTTATTACCTTACTACAAAGGGTAAGTATTATTATCGGCAGCTGGACAGACTGCTGCTGACAGCCGCAGAATATGCCCTCTACGGCAAGCCTGGGCTGCTGGAGCAGGCAGGGCAGAAAATGCTGGGCATGATGAAAAATATGCAATAAAGGAGACAAAAAATGCAAGACGTTTTAATTGTTTATGACAGCAAAACAGGTAACACCGAAAAGGTAGCCAAGGCCTTGGCCGAGGGTGCAGGCGAGCGCTGCGTGCTGGCCAAGGTTGACGAGGCACCTGCTGCTGATGATTTTGCCGTTGTTGTGGCAGGCTATTGGGTCGACAGAGGAGCACCCAACGCCAAAATGAAAAAATACCTCAGCAGCCTGCATGGCAAAAAGGTAGTGCTGTTCCAAACCCTGGGTGCCGATCCTGCAAGCGACCATGCTGTAACCTCGCTGGTTAATGGCGGTGTGTGCCTGGCGGGTGACTGCAAGGTTTTGGGTACGCTTTCTATCCGCGGTGCGATTGATCCCGCGCTGATTGAAATGATGCGTAAAATGCCTGCAGGCGGTGCGCACAGCGCCAGCCCCGAAAGCGAAGCGCGTTGGGCAGCGGCTGCCAGCCATCCGGATGCAGATGACCTGGCTAAGGCGAAGGCATATATGCAAAGCTTTTTGGCTATGTATGATAAGTTCCTGAAAATGATGTAAGCACAAAGGCAGAGACCAAGAGCGGTGCTTTTCCGTAGCAACGGAAGGGCTGCCCTCCTGGTCTTTTTACTTATACAAAGGTCAGCATTTATTTTGCTGTTAATACGTCTGTAATTAAATTTTCACGAAAACACAAGAAAAAGGCTGAAATTAAACGAAAAATATGGTATAATGAATGTTCAAGATAAGCTGAAAGCAAAAATGCTTATCTTTTAAGCAGAAATTTTATATCACCCATGCTGGTGAGGACGAGGAGGAAGCCCGTGTTAAAAAGTATGACAGGCTTTGGCCGCGGTGAATACGAAGACGCAGATTTTTCTGTGACTGTCGAAATGAAAACCGTGAACCACCGTTATAATGAGGTTGCTATCCGTTTGCCGCGTTTTTTGAATCCCTTGGAGGACAAAATCCGCAAGACTATCCTGAAAACTGTCAGCCGTGGACGTATTGATGTTTTCATCAACGCCGATTACAATGCCAGCGGCAACTGCACGCTGAAGGTTGACCAAAACCTGGCAGGAGCATATCACAAGGCCTTGCAGCAAATCGGCCAGGCTATAAACGCAGATGCGGCTAGCGTGAACGCTGCTGCCGAAATTTTGTACTTGGCCAAGTGTCCCGATATTATCAACGTCAAGGAAGGCTTTTTTGATGTAGAAAGCGTGTGGCCGAAGGTGCAGCAGGCTGTGCAGCAGGCTGTAGATAACCTGGTGGCAATGCGTGAGGCCGAGGGTGGCAACATCTATGGCGATTTTATTTACCGCGCCGACTTGATTGCCGAAAAGCTGGCCCTGGTGGAGGAGCGTTCGCCGCAGGTGGTGGAGGAATACCAGGCCAAGCTGCAGGAGCGCTTGAGCAATTTGCTTGCCGATAATAATATTGCGGTGGAGCCGGAGCGCCTTTTGCAGGAGGTGGCAATCTTTGCCGACCGCACCAGCATTACGGAGGAGATTGTGCGCCTTAAGAGCCACATCAAGCAGTTTAAGCTCATCCTTGCTTCTGACCAGCCGGTGGGACGCAAGCTGGACTTTTTGATTCAGGAGTTTAACCGTGAAGCTAATACTATTGCTTCTAAGGCCAATGATTATACCTTGGCGCAAATTGTCGTAGAAATTAAGGCGGAAATCGAAAAAATCCGCGAGCAGATTCAGAACATCGAATAAAAACGGGAGGAAGCTATGGATATTAAGCTTGTAAATATTGGTTTTGGCAATATCGTTGCCGCCAACCGCATTATTTCCATCATCAGTCCGGAATCCGCTCCCATTAAGCGCATTATTCAGGAGGCGCGTGACAAGGGCATGCTGGTGGATGCCACCTATGGCCGCCGCACGCGTGCTGTGGTTGTGGCTGACAGCGGCCATATCATTTTGTCGGCCGTGCAGCCCGAAACGGTTGCTAACCGCCTGGTAGCACAAACAACAGATGCAGAGGAAGAGGAGTAAGCAGCAGCTATGGATAACGAAGTAGAAAATGTTACTCCTAAGGGAGTTCTTTTGGTGGTTTCCGGTCCGTCGGGAGCAGGTAAGGGCACAATCTGCCAGCTGCTGCGCGATAGGCTGCCGGATTTAGGCTATTCGATTTCGGTGACGACGCGTGCTCCGCGCACAGGCGAGGTGGAGGGTGAAAGCTACTTTTTCAAGACTGTGCCCCAGGTGCAGGAGATGATTGCCCAGGGCGAGCTTTTGGAATATGCCGAGGTTTATGGCAATTATTATGGCACTCCGCGCCAATATGTGGAGGAGCAGCTCAATTCCGGGCGTGACGTGCTGCTGGAGATTGATATTCAGGGTGCATTGCAAATTAAAAAGCGTTTCCCCGAGGGCGTTTTTGTCTTCATCGTGCCGCCGTCGTTAGACGAGCTGTCGGCGCGCATCTATAAGCGTGGCACTGACAGTGAGGATGTTATCAAGCGTCGTATGGCGTCTGCTGCTGGTGAGCTGACCTATGCGGCAGAATATGATTATATTATTGTTAACGATATTGCCGAAAAGGCAGCACAAAAGGTGCTGACGATTATGGAGGCAGAGCGTTACCGTGTTGCCAGAACGTATTTTATCGTAGATAGAATTTGTCAGGCAAAAAATTAAGTTCAAGAAGCATTAAGGAGTGATTAGATAATGTCTATGGTGGACCCTTCTATTGATAAATTGGCCGAAATGGTTGATAGCAAGTATACGCTGGTTATTTTGGCAGCCAAAAGAGCACGTGAGCTGACTGTACCAGGAGTTAATTCTTCTGAAAAAGAGGTTAGCAGTGCTTTAAAAGAAATTTACAACAAGAGCATTACCTACGAACGTACTAAAAACGTATAATAGCAGGAGGATAAAGCCTTGTTAAAGGGTAAAAAGATTGTTTTGGGCGTAACTGGCGGCATTGCCGTCTATAAGGCCGTGGATCTTGTCAGCCGCTTGCGTAAGCAGGGCTGTGAGGTGCGCGTAGTGATGACAGAGCACGCACAGCAATTTGTTACGCCGCTCACCTTTAAGGAAATTAGTGGTAATGCCGTTGCTACCAGCATGTGGAGCGGCAACCAGGAATTTAACGTAGAGCATATCGCCTTGGCCAACTGGGCAGATGCCTTTGTAGTGGCCCCTGCCACTGCCAATATTTTGGCAAAGATGGCCTGCGGCCTGGCAGATGATTTGCTGAGCACGACGCTTTTGGCAGCGCAGGCTCCCATCATTGTTTGTCCTGCAATGAATACCGGCATGTACTTAAACGCTGCTACCCAGGAAAACATTGCCAAGCTGCAAGACCGCGGTGTGACGGTGATGCCGCCTGCAGTGGGCCATTTGGCCTGTGGCACTAGCGGCCCTGGCCGCCTGCCCGAGCCGCAGCAGATTGTGGAGTTTATGAACGCATTTTTTGCTGCACGTGAGGGTGATTTGCGTGGCCTGAGGGTGCTTGTTACAGCAGCAGGCACGCGTGAGCCTATCGACCCCGTGCGCTACGTGGGCAACCGCTCCAGCGGCAAGATGGGCTATGCAGTGGCGCAGATGGCAGCCGAGCGTGGCGCGGATGTGCTTTTGATCAGCGGTCCTTCGGCATTGGCTGTGCCGGCTAACGTGCGTTGCGTGCAGGTGGAAAGCACTAACGAAATGCTGCAGGCCTGCCTTGCAGCCTATGCTGACGTGGATATAGTCATTAAGGCTGCGGCTGTCGCCGACTACCGCCCGCGCGATGTGGCAGACCAAAAAATTAAGAAGAAAACTGACGATGCTTTGACCGTCGTTATGGATAAAAACCCCGATATCCTAAAAACCCTGGGTGCGCAAAAGACGCATCAGGTGCTGGTGGGCTTTGCTGCCGAAACCCAAAACCTTTTGGCTAATGCCCGTGAAAAGGTGGTAAAAAAGAACCTGGATATGATTGTTGCCAACGACGTTACGGCAGCAGGCGCAGGCTTCAACGCCGATACCAACATCGTCAAGCTTCTCTTTGCTGACGGAGAGGTGCGCGAGCTGGAGCAGATGCCTAAGGTGGATGTGGCCAACATCATCTTGGATGCAGCGCTGAAAATTAGCCAGGAGCGTAAGGCAAACTAATTTTGTGAAATTATTCCGAACCCCTTGCCATAAAGCTGATTTTGTTATATAATGACAGTCGTACACAATTTAACACTACTCATCAAGAGCGATGGAGGGAATGGCCCTATGAAGTCGCAGCAACCATTGCAGTGTGAAAGCTGTGAAAAGGTGCTAAGTCCTGCAGGAAAGCTGCAAGATGAGAATGCTAGAGATAATTTAAGGCGTTCTCAAAGTGGGAACGCCTTTTTTTATACCACTTAACACTCTCATATTTTGATTTATGTTTGCATTAAGAAAGGAGCACACAATGAGAAAATTATTTACTTCCGAATCTGTTACTGAAGGACATCCTGATAAAATTGCGGACCAGATTTCTGACGCCGTTTTGGACGCCATCCTGACACAGGACCCCAAGGGCCGTGTAGCCTGCGAAACCATCGTTACTACAGGCCAGGTACACATCTTTGGTGAAATTTCCACTCAATGCTATGTGGATATTGCCCGCATCGCCCGCGAAACCATCAACAACATTGGCTACAACCGCGCTAAGTTTGGCTTTGACGGCAACACCTGCGGCGTGCTGATTTCTATTGACGAGCAATCTCCTGACATTGCTATGGGCGTTGACAAGGCACTGGAGGCGAAGGAAGGCACTGCTGCCGAGGAAGAAACCGGCGCTGGTGACCAGGGCATGATGTTTGGTTATGCCACCAACGAAACCGAAAGCTACATGCCGATGCCTGCATACTTGGCTAACAAGCTGGCGCTGCAGCTGACCAAGGTGCGCAAGGAAGGCGTTTTGGCATACCTGCGCCCGGACGGTAAAACCCAGGTTACTGTAGAATATGACGACGGCAAGCCCACCCGTGTGGATGCGATCGTTGTTTCCTCCCAGCACGCTCCCGAGGTAACCAATGAGCAAATTCGTAAGGACATTATCGAAAAGGTTATCAAACCCGTTGTTCCTGCCGAAATGCTGGACGGCGAAACCAAATATTACATTAACCCCACTGGCCGTTTTGTCATTGGTGGCCCGCAGGGTGACGCAGGCTTGACTGGCCGCAAGATTATTGTTGACACCTACGGTGGTATGGCCCGTCATGGTGGCGGTGCCTTCAGCGGCAAGGACCCCTCTAAGGTTGACCGCAGCGCTGCCTATGCTGCCCGCCATGTTGCCAAGAACATTGTTGCTGCAGGCCTGGCAGACAAGTGCGAAATCCAGCTGGCTTATGCTATCGGCGTAGCACAGCCTGTTTCCGTGCTGGTAGAAACCTTTGGCACCGGCAAAATCAGCGAGGATAAGATTGCCGAGCTGGTACGCAAAAACTTCTCCCTGAGCCCGACAGGCATTATCCGTGAGCTGGATTTGCTGCGCCCGATTTACAAGCAGACTGCTGCTTACGGCCACTTTGGCCGCACGGACGTAGACCTGCCGTGGGAGCACACCGAAAAGGCTGCTGCTCTGCGTGAGCAGGCTGGCCTGTAAAATTTAATACGCATCCTTTGAGGCATCACATCGGTAACGGTGTGGTGCCTTTTTGTTTTTTCTATAGGGAACTACAAAAAAAGTAACGTTAATGGTACAATATAAGAAGGGTAAAGCACGAAAGGAAGTGACTAACAATGACAGAAAAGCAAATAGATATTGCAGATATGCAATGCTGGTTATTTCAAATGGCTCAAGACAAATGGAAAATATCTCCCCAAAAATGTAATCAGATCTTCCAAAAATACAAAATATTAGACTTCATCGAAGAATGCTATGATATTCTACATTTAAGCAGTTATGATTGTGCCTTGAAAGATATAGAAAAGCTATTAGCTAACAAAGGTGTAAAAATATGCTAGATTTAACTCGAAAAGAAGAAATCTTATTATATCATGGGAGTTTTCTTCCTGTTCCAATAATTGATCTCAACAAATGTCAAGAAGGAAAGGATTTTGGAAAAGGCTTTTATCTAACAACCTCATATACTCAGGCCCAAAATTTTATTCCGATGTCGATCAAAAAACAAATCATGATCGGAGAAATTCCCTCTGAAACACATATTGGTTATATTTCTATATATAAGCTCACGCTAAGTAAAGAATTAAAAATACATTCTTTTCCAACAGCAAACAAAGAATGGCTTCACTTTATTGCTGAAAACAGAAGAAAAGGTTCATTTCCAAACCTAAGAAAACAATATCAAGAATACGATATAATAAGTGGGAAAATTGCTGATGATCGAACTTCTAGAACCTTACAATTATATTTATCTAATTCATTTGGCGATATTCATAGCGAAGAAGCAGACCAAATAGCTATAAATACACTTCTACCAAATAGATTAGAAGATCAACACTGTTTTTTAACACAAAATGCATTGCAATGTCTACAATATCTAGGAAGTGATGAATATGACATCCGAAATAAATAATCAACAAAAAAAAATCTGTGCTATCCTAACAATGCGAATGATGTTAGAAGATTACTCCAAAAGCAAAAACATCCCATTTAAAGAAGCTCTTTTAGAATTTTCATTATCAAAGACATACAAAATGCTTTTTGATTTTACCACTGGTCTGTGGAAAGAAGGACCAAATTACATTCAATATATATACGAAAAAGAAATTACTATGAAAAGTCGAATTGCCTCATAGTCACTTGTGAAACCATTTATGATCAATATATGTAACTAAAACTAACAACATCTACAAGCTCAAATTATGGCTTGCATGCGTGAGCAGGCTGGCCTGTAAAATTTAATAAGCATCTTTTGAGGCATCACATCGGTAACGGTGTGGTGCCTATTTGCGTTGTGGGAGAGATTAGTGGCTTTTATCAAGTTTTGGATTCTTTAATAATTTAATACTCTAAAAGTTGTAAAATTGTTCTTTAAAGATTAAATAGTCTCTGATTGAGTACTATAGCTACTTATACCATGGATTATAGTTATTTTTTTAGAAGTAAATTCTCAGCTTGGATGACAAAAATGCTAATGGTTGAAAGTATATTTATGCAACTTGCTATTATATACTTAGGATGTTACAATATTATCAGATATTAGATTTGCAATAAAAGAGGTGGATGCAGATGGATAGAAAAGTGCAAACAGCAGAGGCATTAAACAAAATTGTTGAGTTTCGCACGCAGCTTTCTTCTTTTACGAAAAGCTGTAATACATTACTGACCGAAATTACGAATGATGAATTTCTTAGTGAGAACGTTGCTGCCTATGTACTTAATACATTAAATGGCATTATGGATGCTCAAAGATATTTGAGCGCAGTGTATAATAGCTTATTTAAGGGTATTATCCCTGACAAAGTCAGCGAAGTGGCTGATAATTTACAGCAGCTGGATATTGAACTATCGCAAAAGGAAGCATATTATACAGCAGTTGCTTTTTTTAATTCTTTGCATTGCAAGCAGGATGATAGCGAAAAGATGTTGACAGAATATAGGGCTGAACTTAGTGCAGTGAATCTTGATACAATTACTTTAGATGAAGCGAAAGATAGGCTGCAAAAATACGTAGATTTTAAGAAATTTTATGATGGGCAGCAAGAGCTTTTTCTTGCTACTGTAGCTGCAAGCTTTGATTCCAAATTAGTGCTTAATGTAATTAGATACAAACATGAGTTTTATTGTAAGAAAGAGGCCAAGGTAGCAGTAACAGCATCCCCGACAAGCATTGAAACTGGCAATAAAGATGTAGATAAAGCTGAAGCAGTAAAGATTGAAGATAACGAAAAGCTAAATAAAGCTGACCGGCAAAATGTAACTGTTGCGAAGAAGACGGATACTGCAGAAATGATTAAGCAGAGGCAAGAGAATATTACAGAAAACGGTGGGAAAAAGCTTTTAGAACCCAAGCAAGCTATATCTGAGAGTATGTTGCATAACGTTGTGGTTAATTCCAATGTTATTGTAGATACGAGCAAAGAAAAAAAGCCGATTACTTCAGCTATTGCCAAGAGAGATCAGGAAAAATATTGTACTTGCGGCTTTGATCCTAAAATAATTAATATGTTGATATGCTCGCCGTTTGTCGATGCTAATGTGATTATTGCTAGTAATTTTGTTTATACGAGCAACAAAGAAGCACAGGCTATAAATTATCTTAATACTTTGGAATATTGCCAACGTATAGGCTATGTTGCCAAATATGATTGCGGCAGCTATGGCTCTTTTTATATGATGACAGAGCGCGCTGTAAAATTGGTGCAGTTAGCTCATATTAGAAAGGATGCTGTAGCGAAAAAACGTTTCCAAGATATTGGAGACGAGAGAGAGAAAGCCAATAAAATCATAAAAAACAATAATTACGGCTTAATTTTGTTAGGCTTGGCAACGAATGAGGCTTTGATAGGGATAAATGGCATAAACTGCTTTTCAAAAGAAAACTATAATTATGGCGCTTCTCTTGGCTATATTATTGCTGACAAAACAATTTGCACGCTGCAGAAAAACATAACTTTTGTTTTAGTAAATTCAGATAAGAAAGACGTTTATATCGAACTTTTTAATGCGATTAGTAAAAAGGAAAGTCATAGGACGGCCAAAACATGGTTCTTTATAGATTTTTCGCAAGAACATGCAAAAGCTCTGATAAATTGGCTTAATAGTTGCGTTGGCAGCTGGTTTGCCAAGACAGCTAAGTATTATTATATTCTTGATGAGAAAAAAGTCCGTAATTTTGTGGATGATAGCGAAATTATTGATATTGCGGAGCTTGCTGAAGCAGCGGATAATGATATACAGACAGCTGCCAATGAGAACCAGAATGCTGCTGGAAAAGCTGTAGAGCATGAAAAACAAGAACTAGCTTCTGTAAAAGTGGCGGCAGTGCAAAGTGTTGTGCCAATTGAAGCGACAGATAAGCAGGTTTTAGTAAAAGAAAGGGAAGATGATGACCAAGAACTTGAAAGTCAAAATACTACTGCTCACAATGTAGTTAATTCTGTGCATACTAGGAATATTGAGCAAACGCAAGAATACACTGCGGCTAAGGAAACCGATGCTTCTGCCAAGGTCATATCTGTTAAAGCAGATGAGATGACTGCCAAATACAAAAAAATACTTATGACTGGTAAGGTATATGCTGCTGTTGCTTATATGAAGAAATTGGCAGAAATAGATGCTACCTTTACAAATGAGTATAAACAGCTAGCTTATGCAGTAAATGACCCAACGGCAGGCTGTGTTTATACATCTGACCAGATAATTAATGTGTATTTGTCGGGGGAAAACGGTTATAATAGCTACTATCTTGTTGCTGCTATGCTGCGTAATTATTACTATAATCAGTGCAAGTATGACCATAGTCTAGATGTGTTAATGGCTTATGCAGAAAGTGATAAGCTTTTGAGTACTAACATAGAGCTAAAGCAACTGCTTAATTTATTTAGTAGCTTTAAAAAAGAATATTTTACTGGCATGAGCAGATACGCTGATTATAAAAATAACAGTAAAGAACTCACAGAAAAACTAACTGCGCTTGCTGTAAAGGCCAAAGATTTGCAAAGACTTGCTTTTGATTCAATTCGTAAAACAGGTATCAACAACCTTAGGCTGACTAATACTTTAGACTTTCTCTTTAATGAGAACAGTGAGCTTAATAGTTATCTTAATGCGGTGCTTAATAAAGATATTGATAATGATACCTTGGAGCTTGTGCGGCAGTATGTTGCTGAAGTTTTTATTAGGGATGCAAGTGCGCTTTCTGCTGAAAATGTCAAGCGTGATAAAATTGAAATACTTATAGATAACGCCTGGAATGAAGCTGGCAATAAAATTAAAAATAGAAAGGTTACAGCAAAATTGATTGGTGCCGCACGTGAAAAGCTTGTACATCGCTTGGAAAATATTGCTGGTCTTTTGTGTGATTTTATTGATTGCGTAGAATGTATTCAGACTGCTGACACAGAAAATTCGTCCTATCCTGCTTATCAAAAGGCTTCTAAGAAAGCTTTGAGCAGCTTAAAAAGCCTTATAAAAAGCTTTGAAGAAAAAAGGGAAGATAGTAGTGGGGATTATGCAAATAAAATAGTCCTTTTAGCAGCTTTAAAAGAATGTCGTGACCGTATAGAAGGTGCTAAGCACACTTATATCGGCAAGTATTTTTATCTGCCGTTTTTGAGTGACGACAATGTGCTTTTGGCAGATAATTGCCGGCCTATATATCGTGATATAGTGGAGCTGCCTGCAGTTAGTTCGTTTAGCTGCATAGAACGGCATGCTTTTGCTGACACTGCTTGTTATGAAGCTATCAATGTACGCATTGATGGTATTAGCAATGGTGATAAGCAAATTATCCAAAATGTTGTCAATGAAGATAATTATGGTTCACTAGAGCTGCTGTTAGAATATATTCATGACACTAATCCAGATTTTTCTATCGAAGATTTCAAGAAAGAAAATAAAATAGAGATAGCTGTAAGCAATGCCTATAAATCAACTAATGATACATTTAAGACCTTTAAGGATGACCTTGAGCTTTGCCAAAGCTACGGACAGATAGATAATACTGAGGAGAATGTCAAGGAAATCATTTTGCAGACAACGGAGCTGTTGTGGGAAAATGCTGTTATAGATAAGAATTATGGTTACTTTAAGAAGGTGCTCACTGCTTTTAAAAATAAGATTCAGCAGGATGCTAAGGTGAATGGCGACAACTTAAAGTATAATTTTGATCTCTTCCTTGATTCACACAAGGATTTAGTGAATGACACTGCTGCCGTTGCTGTTGTGAAATTAATTCAACAATACATTGATAAACAAAGATATTCTTCAGCCGAGGAACTGCTTAATCGTTTGGAAAATGATGATTATACCGAGCTTAATGGTTTTGAAACCGAAGATTATCTGGAAGATTTTTTAAGTCACTACGAAATCTGTTTGAGCAATGTAAACATTGCTGATAAGCCATTACAATATCAGGTACGAATTAGCAAAGTACAGAGCAAGGAATCGAGAGGCGCTGAACGCTTGCTTAATGCGTGGCCCAAGGGTAATACTGATGCTAAGGAAGAAAAGGCAAAAAAATTGCTTACGGCATTAGGATTTAATGTTGGCACAATAAAGAAGCTTGATAACATCAATAAGCTTGTTAATTTTGATGTGAAATTGCAAGAAGCAGAAAACGGACGCAAAAATAACTATAATCATCCTGTTCCAGCCTTTGGCTCCTTAGCGGAGGTGGATGGATTTCGTGTGGTATATATTTTTGGCAGCTATGACGCAGAACGTTTGCTGGAAATTTTTAATACTATAGGTGATGAGAAGCATACGCTTATTATACTGGATTCAGCACTCAAGGAAAGTGTTAGAAGAAGGCTTGCACTACTTGTCAAGAATAAAGCCAATGGCTGCATTTTTGCGGTGCTTGATCGTGTAGTGGTAAAATATCTCATTGATAATTATAATGAGCAGACTGTTAACAAAAAATTGCTCAGCATCATCATTCCTTATGCATATTATCAGCCCTACTGCGCTGAATCATCTAAGCCTATGCCATCGGAGCTGTTTATAGGTCGTAAGGATGAGCTTAAGAAAATCAAGGATATCAACGGTGTCAATATTGTCTATGGCGGCCGCCAGCTAGGAAAATCAGCGTTGCTAATGATGGCCAAGAAGGATGTTGATAAGAATGAATCGGGTGACCGTGCAGTTTATGTTGACATCAAGGGCTTGAATTATGTAGACGCGGCGCAAAAAATCAGCGAGGAGCTGGTAATGGCGGATATTTTGGATGAAAGTCAGATTAGCAATGATTGGGGCAGACTTGCCTTTGGTATAAAACAGTCACTTAGGAATGAAGCTAAACCGATACACTATCTGCTGCTATTGCTCGATGAAGCAGATACGTTTATCAATAGCTGCAAGGATGTGCATTATAAACCATTTGAAGCATTAAAGGATATTCAGTCCTCAGGTAGCGGAAACTTTAAATTTGTTGTTGCTGGCCTGCGGGATGTAGTGCGCTTTGACCATGCTGCTGCACTTAATGATAATTCGGTCTTGCCGCAGCTTAGCAGTCTTACCGTTAAGCCTTTTAAATATGCAGAAGCCAAAGAGTTGCTCGAATATCCGCTGTCTTACCTTGGCTTCAGGTTCCGTGATGATGTGGAGACTGATACCTTGGTTGCTGCGATTTTAGGTCAGACAAATTCTTTTCCCGGAATGATTCAGCTTTACTGTACTAAGCTTATTGAAGCAATGAAAAGCGGTTATGCTAACTATAAAGAAGCCAACACACCTCCATACAATATTTCTGAGGAGCATATCAAAAAAATACTTGGCGAAAAGCATCTTCAGGACGAGATTCGTCAGAAGTTCTACATCACGCTAAAGGTAGGCGGAGATGATTATTATCTGCTTATTGCTATGATAACTGCTTATATCTACAATACAGAAGAAGCATGCAGTAGCGTTACACCTGAGGCTGTGCTTGAAGTTGGCAGGGATCTTGCTATAAAGAAGATTTCTAATCTGACGATAGAGAATGTTGCTTCCCTTATGGAAGAAATGCGCGAGCTTAACGTTTTGCAGCATAACGGCGAACGCGGCTACAGGTTTACACGCTTTAGCTTCTTCCAAATGATGGGAACCAAGGCTGACCTGGAAGAAAAGCTGATTGCTTATATGGGAGATACAGAAAATGAGTAGGCTTTGGTGGACGCAGGTGACGAGCGCACGCAGGATAGTGGAGCAGGTTATTGCTGATTTGGGCGATGGCAAAAATGTTATTATGCTTTTTTCGAATTTTACTCCGTGGCCGAAAGACTTTCGTAAATTAATTGGCGAAAAGATAGAAAACGCATTTACTGCAAAAACAGTTGTAAAAATTGACTTAGAGGATGGGGACGTAGGGCAATATATGCTGGATAATTATTGCCGTAGAGAACTGCGCTTTAATTATCGCCCACCTCAAAGTGAGGGTACATATTTGGGTGAATGCAAGAGCCTGACGATAAATGACAACGTTTTTTGGATAAAGGTGTACAGCCTTGAAATGCTACGTAAATGGGTGGAATTTATTGTTGATTACAGACGTGCAAGAAACAATGACGGAAGCTATGCGCTATTCATCATTGATTTAGTAGGCTTGGGTGACGAAGTTCAACAAAATAAATTTTTCTCTTTGCAATACATAGGGATGGAAATACCTGAATATGTTAGATATACATTTGCTTCAATCATGGCAGACGAGGCAGGAGTTAAAGCAAGTATAATAACATATCTTACGCAGCTTATTGTTTCCTGCTGCGAAGATATTGAGCTTATACCTTTATGCATTGATAGACAGGCAGAGTTGCTTGCAGATCCCAAGAAAACGCTGTGTAATGTTGTTATGAATAATATTCGTAGTGATGGTACTGCTTTTAGATTAGGCGCTGGCTTAGAGCAAAAAATTTGGGAAGCTCAGGTAAAGGTTTTATTCCCTATAGTAGAGCGCTATAGACTGTATATCGTAAAAAAGCTTAGAAAACGCATTGAAGATAGCTTATCATTTCCGTACAAAACAAATTTCGGCGAAGTTTCTGCACCAGAGGAGCTGGAATTAAAGGATATTACGTTTGCGATTGGTACAAAGCGAATGAATATGGATGATAGTGTTGAGTACGAGCGTCTGACAAATTTCCATAGATGCAGGAATAAGCTTGCTCATGGGAAGGTGCTTGCTTATGCAGATGTTAAGTATATATTGGGAAATGGTGCAGCTTTGTAAGAGGGGAATTTAGGGTCTCTCCCAAAAGTTGTGGTTAGCGCTCCTCCAAAAGTTGTGGTTTCGCTTTAACGAATTTTGTGGTCTCTAGCATAATGGTCTTTGAACCATATTTGCTAGAGACCATTTTTATTTACAAAGTAAACCTGTCATTCTCGTTCAGGCAGTAAAGCATTCTGTTTCGTGCTCTTTTAAAATTGACAAATCCGTTAGCGTTGAAAATCAATCTACCAACAATACGGTTTTTGGATTCCATGAAGCTGTTGTTAATTCGCCTGCATCCAATCCTAGTAAAAGAATTAATAATTTCTTCACGCCAATTGCTCAGCAATCTGTAAAATTCATCGTACTCTGCAACTCCGCAAGCTTCAAACCTATATATCGCTTCCCTTAAGATAACCCCATCCTCACGGCACGCTGTCAACCGGCGTGCCTTTTCCTTTCTCCTTGCCTACTTGCTTATATAGGGAGTATAATATTAATATCTCTAACTGTAATTAATTACAAAACTCAGCTAAAATTAAAGTTGTAGGGATACAATATGGGGTATAAGGATTTTTAGGTGTTGGGAGGAAATAGGGTGAATAGCAAAAACCGTAAGGTACAAATAGTTGTGGGACTGCTGGTGGCAGTTTGCGTAATTATCGGCTGGCGTATATACAGCAACATCCAGGCAGACAGGGCGCGTGCTGCTAAAATGTCGCAGGTGCGCACTATCGCCGTCGTTACTGCTCACCCCGTGCGGCAGACGATTACGCCTAGCCTGAGCTTTTCGGGCAGCCTAGACCCAGAGTGGCAGGCCGAGGTTGCGGCTAAGGTTGACGGACGCCTGGAGAAGGTGTACGTCAAGGAGGGTGACCGCGTAAGCAAGGGGCAGGTGCTGGCCATTTTGGAGCAGGTTGATACGGATGCCAATCTTTTGAATGCCAAGGGCAGCTACCTAGATGCGCAGACGAGCCTGCGTAAGGCCAAAACCGATTTAGAGCGCTATGAAAAGCTTTATACTACAGGTGCAGTATCACAGCAGACAGTGGATGATTACCGCTTTGCCCGTGATAATGCTGCTGCCAAGCTAGAGGCGGCCCGTGGCAGCCTGCAGGCGATGGAGGCAAAGTCTGCAGGTACAGTGCTGGTGGCGCCAGCAGATGGCATTGTTTCCAAGCGCTATTACCAGGAGGGTTATTACGCCAAGGCAGGCACGCCTATTTTTGCAGTTGCTGATATCAGCAGGCTCAAGACGACGATTAACATTCCCGAAGGTCAGGTCGCCGGCGTGCACGTGGGCAATGAGGCCGATATCAGCTTGCCAGCATATCCTGGCAAAAAGCTGGTGGGGCAAATCACCCGTATCGCACCTGTGGCCGATACCCCAGCGCATACGTTTGCGGCGGAGGTGAGCGTGGATAACAGCGCCGGCCTTTTGGCAGGATTATACGCTAATGTTGCACTAGTGGCCTCGCCTAAGGAGAACGTGCTGACGATACCTGTGCACGCCATTGTTATGCGTGACGACCAGCAGACGGTGTTTGTGGCCGATGACGAAGGCGTGGTGCAGCGCCGCGTGCTGAGCGTGGGTTATACCGATGATAAAATTGCTGAGGTGCTTGCTGGTGTGGATGAAAAGGATACCATTGTCACCGAAGGCCACAACAAGCTGCGCGAGGGCAGTAAAATTGATCTAAAAAAGGCTGGTAAATAACGATGATTGCTACATTTATTAAGCGGCCTGTATTTACCACGATGTTTATCCTGCTGCTGGTGGTTTTTGGTATCCGCTGTTATCCCGAAATCGGCGTAGATTTGAACCCTGATGTTGATCTGCCCATCGTTAGCGTGCGCGTAACCTATGACGGTGCGTCGCCGCAGGAGATGGAAACGCTGGTGACCAAGCCTATAGAAAACCGCGTCAGTCAGGTTTCGGGCATCAAGACGCTTTCGTCCACGGTGCTGGAGGGCTACAGCGAAACAGTGCTGGAATTTAACATCGGCGTAGACCCACAGGTGAAGGCCAGCGAGGTGCGCGAAAAGGTTTCTAGCGTGCGCAAGTCGCTGCCTGACGATATTGATGAGCCTGTGACGCAGACGGTAGATCTCAATTCGCGTCCTATCGTTGCTTATACGTTTTCATCTGCCTCCCGCAGCCGTGGCGAAATCCGCCGTATTATCGAGGACAACATCAAGGACGAGCTGCAAATGGTGGAGGGTGTGTCCGAGGTTAACGTGGTTGGCGCCAGTCAACGTGCCATCCGCATTGTGCTCAAGCCCGAAAAGCTGGCGGAATACGGCATAGCCTATCAGACAATAAAAAATAAAATCAACGCCAATAACTACAACACGCCTGGAGGCAAGGCCAGAAGCAATGCTATGGAAATCACCGTGCGTACTGTTGGCAAGTATAACACTATTGATGATATTAAGCAGGTGGTGGTGGCCAACGACAACGGCCGTCCTGTGTATATCAGCGAGGTTGCCGATGTTATTGATGACTGGGAGGACGAGGACACCTTTGCCAGCGCCAACGGCGAGCCTTGCGTTATGACCTTTGTGCGCAAGCAGTCCAAGACGAATACGGTTGATGTTACCGATAACATTAACGCCAAGATGGAGGAGCTGAAGCAGAGTAACCTGCCGCCGGATATCACGGTGTCTAAGGTGCGCGACCAATCCAACTATATCCGTGATAATATTGCCGACGTGTGGAATGCCATTATTTTTGGCGGCTTTTTGGCGCTTTTGATAACCTACCTGTTTTTGCGCAACTTCCGTGCTACAGTTATCGGCGGTTTGTGTATACCAACGTCTATTATTGCCACCTTCTTTATTATGAAGGTGATGGACTTTACGCTTAATAATATGTCGCTCATGGCGCTCAGTCTTGCTGTCGGTATTTTGATTGATGATGCGATTGTTGTTATTGAAAATATCTTTCGTCATATAGAGATGGGGCAGACGCCGTTTCATGCTGCGCGTGAGGCAACAGAGGAGCTGACGCTGGCAATTTTGGCAACGTCGCTGAGCTTGATGGCGGTGTTTGTGCCTATTGGCAACATGGGTGAGACCATTGGCCAGTACTTTAAGCAGTTTGGCTTAACAGTAGCCTTTGCTGTAGCGTTTTCGACCATTGTAGCCTTTTCCTTGACGCCTATGGTGTCGGCGTACTGGATTAAGGCGGAGGATGAGACTGCCGCCAGTAAGGAGCGCGCGCATTTTGTACAGAAGGCGCTGGATAAGTTTGAAGCAGGCTTTCAGAGCGTGCGCGAAATGTACAACAGCCTGATGCAGTGGGCACTTGTAAGACCTAGGAAGATTGTTGCAGCAGGCGTTATTTCGTTGCTCTTAAATTTACTTTTGCTGCCATTTGTGGGGACGGAGTTTCAACCGACCTATGATTCGGGTGAATTTAGCGTGAATGTGAAAGCTCCCATTGGCACTAGCCTGAAAAAGACGGTAGAGCTGGCAACGCCGCTGCAGCAATACATTGGCGGCCTGCCGGAGGTGAGCATTGTAGCGCTCAACATCGGCAACGGCCGCAATCCTGTCAACCAGGGCTCAATGGATGTGCGTCTCAAGCCTTCGGCTGAACGCGAGCGCAGTATGCAGCAGATTATGGACGAGCTGCGTGCGCAGTTCCGCAATGTGGAGGGCTTAAAGGTGACAGTTGTGTCCAACCAGGGCGGTGGCCGTGGTGACAGCCGTCCGGTGCAGGTTGCTCTGCGCGGCAGCAACATTAAGGAGCTAAAGGGCTACGCCCAGCAGCTGGCCGAAATGCTGCGCCAGACCCCGGGCGCGACGGACGTGGATATATCTGATAGCGAGGAGCAGCCGGAAATCGTAGTGAGGCTGGACCATGCCAAGGCCAGCGAGCTGGGACTGGATGCTACAGAGGTGGGCAAGGTTGTGGAAATGGCCATCATGGGCAAAAGCACTGCCAACAGCTATACCATCGGCGATAACGATTATGACATTATTTTGCAGCTGGAGCAGGGGCGGCGCACGGACATCAACGATGTACAAAACCTGCGCGTTTCCTCGTCCGATGGCAAATTCATCCGCCTGGGCGATATTGCAACGATAAAATATGGCAGCGGTCCAACGCGCATAGAGCGCGAGGATAAGCAGCGTCAGATAGTTGTGTATGCAAATACCGTGGGTGTTTCGCCTGGTGATTTAATCACTAAGGTGAAAAATGAATATATTCCTGAGCTGAATATGCCATCAGGCTATAATTATAAGATGATTGGTCAGGCTGACAACATGGCACGCTCCTTCAAGGAGGTATACAAGGCTGTTATTTTGGCTATTGTGGTGGTGTACATGGTGCTGGCAGCGCAGTTTGAAAGCTTTTCGCAGCCGTTGATTATCATGGCATCGCTGCCGTTTGCCGTTGTAGGCGCTGTTTTGGGCCTTTTGGTGGCGGGGCAGACGGCCAACATGATGAGTATGATTGGCTTTACTATGCTTTTGGGCCTGGTAACGAAAAACGCCATCCTGCTCATAGATTATGCTAACCAGCAGCGGGAAAGGGGACTGGATATCCGCAGTGCCGTGCTGGAGGCCTGCTCCTTGCGCCTGCGCCCGATTTTGATGACGACGCTGTCCACAATTTTGGGTATGCTGCCGATTGCTTTGGGTATTGGCGAGGGTGCGGAGCTGCGCCAGTCTATGGGCGTGGTGCTGATTGGCGGCCTGACGACCTCCACGCTGCTGACGCTGGTGGTAGTGCCGCTCATCTATCTGCTTTTTGAGGAGTGGAAGGCGAAAAACTACGTACAAAGAGGAGAATAATATTGAAGCAGTTAACAGAAAAGGCTTTTACTGATTTTATAGAGCATGCTAAAGCAACCATCCGCCAGGAGGGCCTGTCGCTGGTTAAGGAAAAACCAATAAATTATGGCTACCAGCTGGTGGCGCAGTTTTGTGATGCCAAGCTGACGCTGAGCCTGTATAATGGCAAAAAGGGACTCTCGTTAGTATACGCTGGTGACAGCGTGCTCAAAAGCAGAATTGCCGCTGCTATTGAAGGAACAAAAGCACCGTCTGCAGCAGCAGCGCAGGCAGGACCAACGATAACAAACGGCCAGTGGGCAGGCAGTGACGAATCGGGCAAGGGCGATTTTTTTGGCAGTCTGGTGGTGGCGGCAACGGTGGTTGACAGCACCACGGCGGCCAAGCTAGCAGCAGCAGGAGTGAAGGACTGCAAGCTGCTGACGGACAAAAGGATTTTGGAGCTAGAGGATGTTATCAAGGCCATTGTTGTGGATTACAGCGTGCTGGAGCTGAAGCCTGCTGTCTACAACCTGCGCTATGAGCAGGTTGTGGCGCAGGGTGGCAAGCTCAACCAGCTTTTGGGTTATGGTCATGTGGCGGCACTCAGCCAGGTGCTGGCGCGGCAACGGGATTGTCACAGTGCGCTCATTGACCAGTTTACCCAGTCCACAGTAAATTTACGCGAGCTCACTGCGCGCTTTCCAGGCTGCACGGTGCGCCAACAGCCTAAGGCAGAAAGCAACCTGGCGGTGGCAGCGGCATCGGTGCTGGCGCGGGCACGCTTTTTGCGGACGCTGGACGAGCTAGCGCAGCAGGCAGGCGTGGCTGCCTTGCCCAAGGGCGGAGGAGCGCAGACAACGGCCTGCGCGCGTGCGCTAGCAGAAAAATATGGCAGGGAGGCCTTGCGTGGATACGTCAAGCTGCACTTTGCCAATTATAAAAGGGTGTAAATAAATGAAGAAATTAATAGTAAATGCCGATGATTTCGGCTTGCATCCATCGATTAACGCAGGTATTATCAAGGGATTTCAAGAGGGCTTTATCACTAGCACATCGCTGATGACGAGCGCTCCCTGTTGGCAGGAGGCAGTGGAGCTGGCGCAGCAGAACCCTGCACTGGGCATTGGCGTCCATTTGACGCTGGTGGGCAGCGTGCCGCCTGTGCTGCCTGCCGAAAGGGTGCGCAGCCTGCTTACTGCAGACGGTTTATTCTTGCCAGATTATGTGGCCTTTGCCAAACGCTTTTATACAGGCGGTATTAAGCGCATCGAGCTGGAGGCCGAGCTGCGGGCGCAGCTGGAGCGGGCGCTGGCGGCAGGCGTAAATTTGACGCATGTAGACAGTCATCAACACACTCATGTACTTCCTGGTGTTAATGCACTTGTATTAAAGCTCTGTTGTGAGTATAATATTATAAGAGTGCGCATACCCAAGGAGGGCTACACCTTCACGGGCGGCTACAGCACAGGCCTTGGCCGTATGATTGGCCGTAGCGGGCTCAGCCTTTGTGCTGACATGGCGGCCATGAGGGCAGATAGCCTAAGGCTGCGTCATCCACAACATTTTTTTGGTATGTTGGCAGGAGGCCATTTGAACGCAGGCCTTATTGCTAACATTTTGCGGCAGCTGCCAGATGGCGTAAGTGAGATCATGACCCATCCTGGTCTTGATTCGGCAGAGCTGGGAAGGGCGTTTAGCTGGCAGTATCATTGGCGCGATGAGCTGGATGCATATTTAGACGCGGGCAACAAGGAGCTTTTGCGTACAGAAAAAATTCAGCCTGTAACCTTTGCGGACTGCTAAAGCTTTTTTAGGCTGCTATAGATGTGCGTGCTGCGATAAAATAAACTCGTTTGGAGTTAAGTTGATGAATAAAAAATTATTGTTCCGCCTGGCATTGCTTTTTGCTTTTGTTTTATTGATTTCGGCGGCGGTTATTTATTTTACATTTGATATAAGGACGCTCGAATATTTGACAATGTTTGAGCCAAGGTGTATCCTGCTGGCACTGTCGTGTCTGGCAGCAGGTCTCTTTTTTGATGGACTGCGCCTGATTACGCTGGTGGATGTGACTGATGGCAAGCTGACCTTCCGCCAGGTGGTGAACGTTGTATTGAGTAATTACTTTTTGGCGCTTGTAACACCAGGCGCTAGCGGCGGCGCCATTGCCCAGGTTATGTTCATGCGTAAGGCGGGGGTGCCTGTTGCCAAGTCCACCGTGGTGGTTTTGGTACGCACGGTGATGTCTATCATCTTTTTGATTTTGCTTGTGCCTGTCGTGCTGCACTGCGACCAGGACATCGTCAAATGGATGCCTGCATCTGTGCTTACAGTGCTTTCGGTGCTCTTTATTTCGCTGCCAGTGATAGTAGTTGCGCTCATCCATACGAATTATCCCGAACGTGCTATCTCGTGGTCTACGCGTAAGCTTTCTTATACAACGCAGCATAACTGCGTTGTTTGGTACAATGAATTCAAAAATGCAGTTTTTGTCATGGGTCATCATCCTAAGATGGTTTTCCGTGCCTTTGTTGAGTCAGGCTTGAGCCTGCTATTTATTTACGCGACTGTGCCTGCATATTTTACAGGTCTGAATATAGATTTTGACCTGGTGCAGGTGATGGGACGCATGGTACTGCTCAATCTGGTGTTATATTTTTCGCCAACCCCTGGCGGCAGCGGCGTGGCAGAGGCAGGCTTTTTGGTGCTGTTTTCTAACCTCCTGCCCAATGGTGTGGAAGGCATTATGGCGGTGCTGTGGCGCTTTACAGCCGAATATCTGCCGTTTATCCTAGGCGCTATAGTAACTATCCGCGCCTTTGGCAGCGATGTTTTTAATATGGCAGCTATCAAGAGTAAAACTTCAGGTAACAAAACAAATGAGGAAAAATGAGCCGCATAATAAGCCGGCTTTAGACTTATAAATTTTGAGGTAGGATTATAGATGAAGCAAATTGAAAAAAATAGCCTGCTGATCGTTGCAGGCGTGGCGTTGTTTATTATTTTATTTGGCATTGGCGGCGTACCGCTTTTGGATCCGGATGAGCCTGTTTATGCTGAAACGGCTAGAGAAATGCTGCAGACTGGAGATTTTTTGTCCCCGCGTATTTTTGGTGATTACTGGTACGATAAACCGCCTATGTATTATTGGCTGGTGGCACTAGCGCAGTTTATCTTTGGTGATAACGAATTTGCGGCGCGCTTTCCTGCAGGCTTGATGGCCTGCGCTACCTCAGTGATGCTGTATGTGGGCACGACGAGGATCTTTGGCGAAAGGGCAGGCTTTTGGTCGGCCATGATTTTGACCAGCTGCATAGAATTTTTCTATATGGGTAAGGCGGCGGTTACTGATACCACTCTGCTGTTTTTTATGACAGGCGTGCTATTGGCCTTTATGGACAAACGCTATTGGCTGATGTATGTGTGTATGGCGCTAGCGACGCTCACCAAGGGACCTATTGGGATTATTTTTCCTGGAGCGATCATCTTTTTCTATCTGCTGGCGATGGGGCAGCTGCGTGAAATTTTGCGTATGCATGTCGTCCGCGGCCTTTTGCTATATCTGCTCATTGCTTCTCCTTGGTATTATGCGATGTATACTGTGCACGGCATGGACTTTATAAATACCTTCCTTGGCTTTCACAATATTACGCGCTTTACTACGGCGGAGCACGCCAACCGTGTAACCTTTTGGTATTATATCCCAGTGCTGATTTTGGGCTTATTCCCTTGGATTGGCATGCTGCCACAGGCTATTAGGGCTTCTATTCAGGACAGCCGCATTGATGACATGCGCAGTCTGCTGTTTTTCCACATTTGGTGGGTTTTCGTCTTTATCTTTTTCACCATCTGCAAGACTAAGCTGGTGTCGTATATTTTGCCGCTGTTTCCTGCGCTGGCTGTTATCATTGGCTGGAATATCGCCCGTATGCTGGCCAAGCTACGTCACAACACCACCTTTTACAGCTGGGCTGCAGGCAGCGGCTGTGCGTTCCTGTTGCTGGGGATTGGCTGGATTGTGGGCGCGCAATACCTGCCCGAGGCAGATTTCAGCCTGGTGATGCTGGGCGTGCTGACGCTGCTTTTGGGAGCAGCGACGGTGTTTGCTCTTATTTATTATCGTGATATTGAGCTGGCAGCCTGGCTCCATGTGATGATTGGCGCAGTAACGATGTGCGTGGCCTTTGCATTTGTCCTGCCTGTGCTTGCAGACCGCTTCAGCGTTAAGACGATGAGCGGAGCTTATGCAGAGCAGTGTGACCAGTCAACACCAATTTATGTAGATAAGTTTTTGCGTCCTGGCTTTATGTTCTATGCAGGCAAGCCAGGTATAGAGGTGCTGCCGCAGACAGGGGCGCTGGCCGATGCACTGCGTGACGGCAGTCACAAATACATTTTAGTGCGCGGTCTGGAGCTGCGCCGCGTGCAAAAAACTGGTCAAGTTCCTACTAATGTGCAGACAGTAAAAGAAGTCAGCGATATTTATCTGTTAGAACAGAAATAAAACAAGGCGGCATAAGCTTGGGGTTATCATCCCAGGCCTATGCCGCTTTTTTGCGAACACATTATTTGTGCAGCATATAACAGTAACCATTGCAGGCTTTAAGATAAAATGTAATATGACGTTTGACAGCCATAAGCACTATCTTTTCTTTGCAATTAATGTGGATTATATGATAAAATATAATGGAATATGTACAAGATTTGCTGCATTGGAGGAGAAAGAATGCTGACAATCCGTGAGTATAAAAAGGCTGAATCGCTGGAAGAGGCTTGGCAGCTGAACCAGAAAAAGCCTAACCGTGTGTTGGGCGGTATGCTGTGGATGCGCATGAGCCGTGGCAACGTTAACACTGCTATTGACCTATCTGGACTGGGACTGAACACGATAGAGGAAACAGAGGCCGAATTTAAGATTGGCGCGATGGTGACGTTGCGTCAGCTTGAGCTGCATGCAGGCTTTACTGCCTATAGTAGCGGCGCCAATAAGGATGCTTTACGTCATATCGTGGGCGTGCAGTTCCGCAACCTGGCCACTGTAGGTGGCAGTGTATTTGGCCGCTTCGGCTTTTCGGATGTGATTACGCTGCTGCTTGCTATGGACAGCTATGTGGAATTATACAAGGGTGGAGTTATCCCCCTGGCCGATTTTGTTAAGATGAAATATGACCGCGACATTTTGGTCCGCATCATTGTAAAAAAGGTGCAGGCACGTTACGCTTACCAGTCTGTACGTATAACCAAAACTGATTTTCCGGTGCTGACGTGCGCAGCGGCATTATCGGAAGAGGGCAGGGTGCAGGTGGCGGTGGGCGCACGTCCTGCCAAGGCTGCCCTGGTGCGTGATGAGCAGGCGCTTGTGACACTGCCAGTAACACAGGAGGCTGCCCAGGCCTTTGCCGCATATGCTGCAGGCCTTTTGCCGACCGAAACGAATCCGCGCGGCAGTGCTGCCTACCGCACGCACCTGATTAAGGTGCTGGTGAAGCGTTGCCTGCTGCAGCTTGGAGGTGAAGCCTGATGGAAATTACACTTACTCTGAACGGAAAAAAGCTCACCCGTATGGTGGAGGCCGATACATTGCTGTTAGACTTTTTGCGCAAGGAGGGCTGCTACAGCGTCAAGCGCGGCTGCGACACTACTAACTGTGGTCTGTGCACGGTGTTTATGGATGATGTGCCTGTATTGTCATGCGGCATTTTGGCGGCACGTGCTACGGGTCACAAAATTGTTACGATGGAGGGCTTGCAGGCCGAGGTGGCACAGCTTGGTAGCTTTATTGCCGACCAAGGTGCGGAGCAGTGCGGTTTTTGCAATCCTGGCATGATTATGAATGCTATAGCGCTGCTGCGTGAAAACAATGATCCCACTGAGGACGAAATTAAGGAATACCTTGCAGGCAACCTGTGCCGCTGCTCCGGCTATGAGGGTCAGTTGCGCGGTATCCAGGGCTTTATCGCTTGGAAAAAATCCGTAGATGCACAGCAGGAGGAAAAAGCATGAAGATAGTCAATAAATCCTACCGCAAAAAGGATGCTATGCAGCTTGTTACCGGTCAGCCTGTGTATACGGATGACCTGGTGCCTAATGACTGCCTGATCGTCAAGGTTTTACGTTCTCCCCACGCTAATGCTATCATCGAAAGCATTAACACGGCCATTGCTGCCCGTGTGCCCGATATTGAGGCTATCTTTACCTGGCAGGACGTGGACCAGGAGGGCAAGCGCTGCACCTACGCCGGCCAGACCTACCCTGAGCCTAGTCCCTACGACCGTCTGCTTTTGGATCGCCATGTGCGCTTTGTGGGCGATATTGTGGCCATCGTGGCAGGCAAGACTGAAAAGGCCGTTGATAAGGCGCTGTCAATGATTAAAGTAAAATACCAGGTGCTGGATGCCGTGCTGGATTTTCGCAAAGCCCTAGATAACCCTGTTTTGGTGCATCCTGAGGATACCTGGGTGGCAAACTGCCCAGTTGGTGCAGATAACAAGCGCAATTTGTGCGCTCAAGAGGTTATCTCGGACGGCGATGTAGATAAAATTCTTGCTGAATGCGATATCGTCATCGACCAGACGACGCATACCAAGGCTGTACAGCAGGATATGATGGAGCCCTTTGTCACTTATTGCTCAATAGATACCTATGGCAGGCTGAATATTTTGAGCTCAACACAGATAGTGTTTCACTGCCGCCGTATTATTGCTAACGCGCTGCACATCCCTAAAACGATGGTGCGCGTGGTTAAGCCGCGTATTGGCGGTGGCTTTGGCGCCAAGCAGAGCTGTGTCAGCGAAATGTACCCTGCCTTTGTCACCTGGAAGCTGAAAAAGCCTAGTAAGATGATTTTCAGCCGCTATGAGTGCCACATCGCCAGCTCTCCCCGTCATGAGATGGAGGTGCGTGTGCGCTTGGGTGCAACTAAAGAGGGCAAAATCCGCGCGATTGACCTATACACGCTTTCTAATACCGGTGCCTATGGCGAGCACGGCCCCACCACCGTAGGTCTTTCCGGTCACAAGTCCATCCCATTATACCGCACTGAGGCCTTCCGCTTTGGCTACGACGTTGTCTACACCAATCTGCAGGCAGCAGGCGCTTACCGCGGCTATGGTGCGCCGCAGGGCATTTTTGCGGTGGAATCGGCAGTGAACGAGCTGGCTGCAAGGCTCAAGCTGGACCCGATACGTTTGCGCGAGATGAATATTACGCATGAGGGCGATATGATGCCTGCATATTATGGCGCTCCCAATACCAGCTGCGCCTTGGACAGATGCCTGGCGCAGGTGCGCGAGATGAGCGGGTGGGAGGAAAAGTTCCCCCTGCGCAAAATGCCTGATGGTAAGGTGCGTACTATGGGCGTGGCCATTGCTATGCAGGGAAGTGCCATTCCTTTTTGTGACGTTGGCGGTGCCACGATTAAAATCAACGACGAGGGTCATTATACGTTGCTTATCGGTGCGGCTGATATGGGTACGGGCTGCGACACTATCCTGGCGCAGATGGCAGCCGAGGTTTTGGAATGTGACCTGGATAATATCACAGTCTTTGGCGCTGATACCGACGCTTCGCCGTACGATTCCGGGTCTTATGCTTCCAGCACCACCTATATTACAGGTAAGGCTGTGGAGGTGTGCGCCCAGCGTCTGCGTGGCAAGATTTGCCAGCTGGGTGCCAAAATTTTGGGCTGTGAGGCAGCTCAGGTTGTTTTTGACGGCAAAGAGGTGCGCGACACCGTAAGCGATAAGGCTGTGAGCCTGTTTGATATTGCTACTGCCAGCATGGTGAACAACAATATTGCCCTGGAAGAAACCGTGGAGCAAAGCAGCGTGCTGTCGCCGCCGCCATTTATGGCTGGTGTGGCCGAGCTGGAAACAGACCTGGAAACAGGCGAGACGCAGGTTATCAACTATTATGCGTCTGTGGACTGCGGTACGCCTGTAAATCCGCATCTCGCTAAGGTGCAGACAGAGGGCGGCCTCTTGCAGGGTATTGGCATGGCGCTTATGGAAAACGTCACCTACAGCCCCAAGGGCAGGATTTACGAAAATTCCTTTATGCAATACAAGGTGCCAAGCCGTGAGGACATTGGCCATATTCATGTAGATTTCGCCAGCAGCTACGAGGAAAGCGGCCCCTTTGGCGCCAAATCCATCGGCGAGCTGGTTATCAATACCCCTGGCCCGGCTATTGCCGACGCTGTTTACCAGGCTACAGGCAAGCGCTTCTTTACGTTGCCCATTACGCCGGAAAAGATTGCCATGGGGATAGAAGAAGACTAAAAAAGCAAAACAGATGTGGCATCCTGCCACATTTGTTTTTTGCAGGCGTCACTCTCAGGTGAGAGTAACGGAGAGGCGATATTCATGCTAGATCAATATAAGAGAAAAATAGATTATCTGCGCATATCTGTTACAGACCGCTGCAATCTGCACTGCGCTTATTGCCAGCCGCAGCAGGCAGCCTTTGTGCCGCACGCAGAGATTTTGCGCTATGAGGAAATCTTGCGCATTTGTCAGTTGGCCGTGCAGCTTGGCATCAGCAAATTTAAGATTACAGGCGGCGAGCCCTTACTGCGCAAGGATTGCTGCAGCTTGATCAGCAGGCTGAAGAAGCTGGAGGGCGTGGAGCAGGTGACGCTTACTACTAATGGCACACTGCTGGCGCAGTTTTTGCCGCAGCTTGTGGCTGCCGGGGTGGATTGTGTCAACATTAGCCTGGATACCTTGGAGGAAGAGGCCTATGCGCGTCTTACGGGCGGCAGGCTGCAGGAGGTTTTGCAGGCGTTGGATGCACTCGCTGGTAGCGGCCTGCGCTTTAAGCTGAATTGTGTGCCGCTTGCTGATATGGGCGTGGGGCAGCTTTTGGCGCTCCTCAAGCTGGCGCATGGGTACAGCGCGCCCCTGCGCTTTATAGAGCTGATGCCGCTTGCCTGCAACGATACACTTACAGGCTTGAGCGGCAGGGAAATCCGTGACCAGCTGCTGCAGGCAGGCCTTACGCTGCAGCGCGACACCGCATGTTACGGCAACGGTCCTGCCGCCTATTGGCGCGTGGCCGGCTACAGTGTGCCTGTGGGCTTTATCGAACCTATACACAATAAATTTTGCAGCAGCTGCAACCGTGTGCGGCTCACGTCTGTAGGAGTTTTGCAGCCCTGCCTGTATAGCGGCAGCGGCCTGTCGCTCAAGCGCATGCTGCGTGACGGCCTAAGTGATGTCGATATTTTGGCGGCAATGCGCGAAACAATTGGCGCCAAGCCCTTGGGACACCAGTTTGACGCCAGTCCTGCGCGCTTTAGTATGAACCAGATCGGAGGGTGAGTAGATGAGCGATTTTACACATTTTGATGCTGCTGGCAACGCGCTGATGGTGGATGTATCTGCCAAGGAAGAAACCACGCGCGTGGCTATGGCGCAGGGCAAAATCTGCGTCAGCAAGGAAATATACGATAAAATTGCCGCAGGCACTATGGCCAAGGGCGACGTGCTGGGCGTGGCGCGCATTGCGGGCATCATGGCGGCCAAGCGCACCTGCGAGCTTATTCCGCTATGCCATCTGCTGCAGCTGACAAAATGCACGGTTGATTTTTCTTTGGCAGACCTTGAAGGTGCATATGCTGTTGAGGCTAGCTGCCTGGTGAAAACAACAGGTAAAACAGGTGTGGAGATGGAAGCCTTAACAGGAGTGCAGGTGGCTCTATTGACGATTTATGATATGTGCAAGGCTGTGGACAAGGGCATGGTGATTACCGATGTGCATCTTGTGCGCAAGTCTGGCGGAAAGAGTGGTGATTTTGAGTGGAAGAGGTAGCTTATAGCGGTATTATTGAAGCCGTTTGCATAAGCGAGGCCAAGGGAACAGTTAAGCGGCCTGTGCCACAGGCAGTGCTCATCGCTAACTTTGGCCTGGAGGGCGACGCACATGCAGGCACCTGGCATCGTCAGGTGAGCCTGTTAGACAGCTGCAAGGTGCAAGCCTTTAACGCTCGCGGCGGCAAGGCAGCAGTGGGCGACTTTGGCGAAAATATTTTGGTTAGCGGTATAGACCTTGCCAAGCTGCCAGTGGGGAGCTTACTGTGTGCAGGCGAGGTTGTTTTGCGCTTGAGCCAGATTGGCAAGGAGTGCCACAGCCATTGCCAGATTTACAAGCGTGTGGGTGACTGCATTATGCCGCGTGAGGGCGTGTTTGCGACGGTAGAGCAGGGCGGTGTGCTGCATACAGGCATGGAGCTCACTGTAACGCTGCCTGCAGCGGATGCACCCCTTAGGGCGGCTGTGATGACGCTGTCAGACAAGGGCAGCAAGGGTGAACGCGTAGATACAAGCGGACCGCGTGCAGCGCAGCTTTTGGCAGAGGCAGGCTACGAGGTGGTAGAGCAGGTGCTGCTGCCTGATGAGCAGCGCCAGATTGAGCGCGAGCTGATGCGCCTGGCCGATAGCAGGCAGGTAGATTTGATTATCACCACAGGAGGCACGGGTTTTTCGCTGCGTGATGTCACGCCCGAGGCGACACTGGCAGTGGCAACGCGCAACGCACCAGGGATTGCGGAGGCGATACGTGCAGAGTCGCTTAAAATTACGCCGCGTGCTATGCTCAGCCGTGGGGCAAGCGTGCTGCGTAACCAAACCTTGATTGTAAATCTGCCAGGTAGTAAAAAAGCGGTGGAGGAGAGCCTTGCTATCATTCTGCCGCAGCTGGAGCATGGGCTGCGCATTTTGCGTGGCAGAGCCCATGATTGTGCACGCTTATGAGTGCCGTGGACTGGTCGCCGCTGTGGATTTCGCTGCATACGGCTGCAGCTACGATAGCAGTAGTTTTCTTTTTGGGCGTGGTGCTGGCCTGGTGGGTGGAACGCCTGCAGCATGAAAGCATGAAAATTGTGGTGGATGCCATCATTACCATGCCTATGGTGTTGCCGCCTACGGTAGCAGGCTTCTTTTTGCTACTGTTTTTTGGCAACAACCGCTTTTTGGGACAGCTTTATTATCAGCTGACAGGGAGCAATATAGCCTTCAGCTGGCTGGCAACAGTGCTGGCGGCAGCGGTGATTTCGCTGCCCTTGATGTACCGCAGTGCGCGCGGCGCGCTGTCACAGGTGGATAAGGGGATGCTAGAGGCCGCGCGCTCGCTTGGTATACCCGAATGGCGCATCTTTTGGCGTATTCATCTGCCTAACGCGCTGCCAGGGATCATTGCGGGTGGTCTTTTGGCCTTTGCCCGCGGCTTGGGCGAATTTGGCGCCACGGCCATGATTGCAGGCAACATTGCAGGACGCACGCGCACACTGCCGCTGGCTGTCTATTCGGCGGTGGCGGCAGGTGATTGGGACGCTGCTGGCTGGTACGTGGCGGTTATTGTAGGCATCTGTCTTTTAGTCGTTATAGGCCTTAATTGGTATCTATATAAAACAAAAAAACAACAGGGGGATTAAAAAATGAAAAAATTATTGTGCTTAGTATGTAGTGTATTGCTTGTTGTGCTTATGGCCGGCTGCGGTGGCGGCGGGGAAAAAAAGGCTGACCAGGAGGCTAAAAAGCTGAGCCTGGCGGCAGCAGCAAGCATGGAAAAGGTGTTTACCCAAAAGCTGATTCCGATGTATCAGCAAAAGCATCCGGAAATTAAAATTGAAGGCACCTATGATGCCAGCGGTAAGCTGCAGGCTCAGATTGAAAGCGGCCTGGCAGCAGACGTATTTATTTCGGCAGCTAACAAGCAGATGAACGCTTTGAGCGAAAAGGGTTATATGGATAAGGCAACCGTGAAGCCGCTTTTGGAAAACAAGCTGGTGCTGATTGTGCCTAAGCAGGGTGCTAACCCTGAAATCAAAGGCTTTGAAAATCTGGATATTGCCAAGCATCCTGCTATTGGTGACCCTGCGAGCGTGCCTGCAGGACAATATTCTAGGGAAGCGTTGACTAAATTAGGCTTGTGGGACAAGGTGCAGGTCAAGGCCAGCCTGGGTACTAATGTTACACAGGTGCTGAACTGGGTTGCTGAGGGTAGCGCTGACGCAGGCTTGGTATATGCAACCGATGCTGCTTTGATGAAGGATAAGGTTGTTGTGGTGGCCGAGGCTCCGGCAGGCTCCTTAAAGAAGCCGGTAATTTATCCTATCGGTGTGCTGGCTAAGGCTCCGCAGGCGGCAGCAGCTAAGGATTTTGCTGCCTTTTTGCAGACGGATGAGGCTATGAAGGTGTTTGAGGAATACGGCTTCGCACGCGCAAAATAAGAGGAAGTATTTTGCGGCAGCAATTATATATCGCCTGCAACGAAAAATTTTTTAACGGGAATTTCGCACGGATTCAATACTAAACTTCGGTATAATTTGTCAGACGATAACATACTGTTACGTACCCTTGTTTCTGTGAATCCAGTGCTTATTCCCTAAAATTTTTATGTTGCCTCGGCGATAATATAATTACTTTCTAGATACTTTATTATTAGATTTGAGGTAGAAATATGAAACTAATCCGTACTCAGGATGCTGTTGGCAGCGTTCTCTGCCACGATCTTACGCAGATTATCCGCGGTGTTACCAAGGACGCGGTTTTCCGCAAGGGCCATATTGTGCGTGAGGAGGATATTCCTGTGCTGCTTTCCATTGGCAAGGAGCACCTGTATGTGTGGGAGGCAGATGAAAGCATGCTGCATGAAAACGATGCTGCACGCATTTTGTGTGACCTTTGCAAAAACGCTGATATGAGCGAGTCAGAAATCAAAGAAGGCAAGATTGAGCTGGCCGCTGGCTGTGACGGCCTGTTTAAGGTGGATAGCAAGCGTCTGCGTCTGGTTAACAGCTTTGGACAGATGATGATTGCCACACGTCACGGCAATACGCCTGTTAAAAAGGGTGACAAGCTGTGCGGCACACGCATCATTCCCTTGGTGATTGAAAAGGAAAAGATGCAGCAGGTAAAGGAGCTGTGCGGCCCGCAGCCGCTGCTTGCGCTGCTACCTTATAAGATTAAGCGCGCTGCTGTGCTGGCCACGGGCAGCGAGGTGTACCACGGACGCATTAAGGATACCTTTACGCCTGTAATCGAAGAAAAGCTGGCAGAATACGGCGTTGATGTTACCTACAAGGAAGTCTTTGATGACGATCCCGATAAGGTTACTGCTGCTATTAAAAGCGCTATTGAGGAAAAGGGCGCGCAAATGGTGCTTTGCACAGGCGGCATGAGCGTAGACCCAGATGACCGTACACCGTTGGCGATTAAAAATACAGGTGCGCGTATTGTGACCTATGGCGCTCCAGTGCTGCCTGGTGCTATGTTCCTGTTGTCCTACTATGGCGAAAATTCTGTGCCTGTTTTGGGCCTGCCAGGGTGCGTGATGTATGCTAAGCGCACTATTTTTGACATAGCGCTGCCACGCGTGCTAGCCTGCGACCCTATTACGGCGGATGAAATGGCTGCATTAGGTGAGGGCGGCCTGTGCCTGAACTGCAAGGTGTGCACCTATCCTGCCTGCGGCTTTGGCAAGGGGTGGTAAAATGCCCTGCCCTATGCCACGCAGCTATCACATCAAGGTGCGTGTGTATAACGAAAGCATTGACTTTGGCAAGGGTGTGGCCGAGCTGCTGCGGCGTATAGATGAAAGCGGCTCGCTGTCTGCGGCATACAAGGCTATGCATATGTCGTCTAGTAAGGCGTGGAAAATTTTGCGCCGTGCCGAGGCAGACCTTGGCTTTGCCCTGGTGCAAAGCAACAGCGGTGGCAAAAGCGGCGGCGGCACCGTGCTGACGGACGAAGGCCGCGATCTGCTTGTGCGGTATACTGCCTTTAATGCCGAAGTGCAGCAGACGGCGGCGCAGGCCTTTGCCAAGTATTTCAAGTAAATAAAGTATATTAGGCTAAACGCTGGATTACGCATGTGAACAGCGTTTAGCCTTTTTCTTTACTTGACGCCTTATATACTAAAGGTTATAATATAAGTTGATTAGTAAATAGCAATACGTCTTAAAAATAGCGACGCTGGTAAATTGCATTTGCTGATAATACTAAATAATTAATTTTGCATATGCTTATCAATTGAAGTTTTGTAGCAAAAGATGAGAGAAAGAGGGTTTTTAGTATGGGTATTTTTGCTGGAGCTATTGACTATTTTATTAAAGGCGGTCCGTGTATGTGGCCGCTTTTGCTATGTTCGTTCGCCGCTATTGCCATCGGTGTAGAGCGTTATTTGTTTTATAAAAAGGCTTTATCGGGTAATGAATTCGCTATGACCTTTTGTCGTCTGATGAACGATTTTAATATTGTCGGCTCGCGTGAGCTAGCAGGAAAGACTGGGGGAGCTACTGCTGCAATGGCGGCAGATGTGCTAGATATTAAGGAGGACCTGGGCAAGCGCCTGGAAACTATTATTTACACCAAGGCAGACCGTATTATTGACAGCCTGGAAAAGAACATCAACTACCTCAACGTCGTTATCGGCCTGTCACCTATGCTGGGACTTTTGGGTACCATTACAGGCATGATTTCATCCTTTAACGCTTTGAATGAAAGAACGCAAAACCCTATGGCTGTAACCGCAGGTATCGGCGAGGCCTTGATCACTACTGTTTTTGGCCTGTGCATTGCGATCATGGGCATGTGCATCCATGCTTATCTGACCAGCAAGATTAAAACAGAAACCTTGAATATTAATGAGGTGGCAGACACCTTGGTTGATATTATGCAGGCTAAAAACGAGCACTTGGACAAATGATGGGCGGTGGAGCAGATGCGTAGACGTCGTAAAAGAGAGATGAAATCACCGGAAATCATGCTCAGTCCTATGATTGATATGATTTTCCTGCTTTTGGTATTCTTTATTGTCAGCACTATGTATATGAGTGAAATCAAAACCATACCCATTCGTCTGCCGGTTGCCAAGCATTCCGAAAACGTGAGCAAGAGCAGCTTTAACGTGACGGTTAAGCAGGACGGCACACTATATTTGGAGGATAATCAGATTGATTTAAATATGCTGGTGCACAATGCCGCTATAGAAAGCAAACGCGATTCTTCCTTTTCTGTAATTATCCGTGCAGAGGATGATGCTTCTTATAAAACCGTTATCCAGCTTATGGATAAAATGAAGGGAGCAGGCGTAACACGCTTCGGCCTGGCCACGGATGTGGGTGAAGGCAAATGAAGGATGAGAAAAAACGCTTTGGCAAGGGCTTTGCTGTAGCCTTGGCTGTGCATCTTGTTATTGCTGCAGGTTTGGGAATTTTTGGTTACAGGTTTGTGCACACGCCGCCTGAAATTTTGGAAGTTACCCTGGCTGGCGGTGGTGGTGGCGGCGGTGACGCTGCCGAAGAAAGCGAGCAGGAGGAGCAGCCCAAGGAAGAAAGCTTAGTGCAAAGCCTGGAGGACATTGTTGACCAAAGGCTGAAGCCGCAGCCTGAAAAGAAGAAAGTAGTTAAAAAGCCACCAAAAAGCACTAAGCCCAGTACCCAGCCAGCAGTGAATAATAATGCCGGCGCGGGTACGGGAGAGGGCGCTGGTAACGGCAGCGGCAAGGGCAGCGGTGAAGGCAGTGGCAACGGTAGCGGTGTTGGTAATGGTAATGGTAATGGTAATGGTGAAGGCAGTGGTAGCGGTGAGGGCCGTGGCGTGCCGGTAATACCACCGCGTATTCTGCGTGAGGTTGAACCGCGTTACCCGGCGTCGGCACGTAACAGTGGTACTACGGGTGCGGTGCGCGTGCGTATTTTAGTAGGTGCTGACGGCAGTGTTGAGAGCGCCTCTGTTGTCGGGTCATCTGGCAACAGCGAAATGGATACTAATGCAGTGGAGGCAGTTTATAAATGGCGCTTTAGTCCTGCAAAGGATAAATATGGTCAGAATGCCCGTTGCTATGTAACAAGAAGCATTAATTTTAATTTGAGGTAAATTATGTCAGAACATTTATGTACTCTATCTACTGGGGATAAGGTATACTTTTATGATAAAAGCATAGTGATATATTTTGCGTCGGCGCGTAAGGTACTCAGTACCTCGCTGTATAACGGCGGGTACCACGAGGATTATGAAGCAGTCTACAACTATGATGCCAAGCAGGGGGCGGGTATGCCCTGTGAAATGCTGGCAGACAGCTATGTAGAGCACATGAAGCTTATCTCTAAGCGCCTGGCGCTCAATCCGCTTAAGGTTAGTGGTATGGGGACGGCTGCAAGCATGGAAAATGCTGTGGTTGAAACCATGAGCTTTAAGGAGCTAACAGTGAGTGCTATTGTGACTGGTGGCATAGAAACCAACGGCGGGCGCGTGGGTGATCCCGCAGATTACTATAAGCCTATGCCTAAGCCAACGAAGTATGGAACGATTAACATTATGCTGGTGCTGGATTGCGACCTTCCTCCCGGGGTATTGGCACGTGCTCTTGTTACCTGTACGGAGGCCAAGACGGCGGCTATTCAGGAGCTGCTGGAGGGAAGCAAATACTCTAACGGTATCGCCACAGGCTCTGGTACAGACCAGACTATTATCGTAGCCAATAGCGATAGCGATCTGTATTTGGATGGTGCAGGCAAGCATTCCAAATTAGGCGAGCTCATTGGCCGCGTAGTCAAAACAGCAGTGAAGAAGGCGCTTGCTAAGCAGTCTGGACTGACGCCGAAAAGGCAGCACGATGTTTTCCGTAGGCTGAAGCGCTTCGGTATCCTGCCTGGAACGATGTGGGAGCTGTATGCTGCGAAGGCTGAAAACGCGGTTAAGCCAGAATACCTGGTGACAGCCGAGAATCTGGGATGTGAAAATTTTATGCTGGTATATACCTCGTTGTATGTGCATCTCCTGGACCAGCAGCTGTGGGAGCTGATTAGCGCTGAAGAAATGCAGCTGGCTGGGCAGGCTTTGCTTGATCTATTAGCTAGTAAATACTTTGTTGAAAAGAAGGTAATAGCAGAGGCATCATTAGAGGCAATGCTGGAGGCCTGGCAGCAGCTTTTTAATATGATTGTTGGCAAGCGCTTGGCACAATCTGCAGATAAGTTAGCATACTGAGTGTAAATTTGACAAAAATATCCCAAAAAGCACTTGAGGGGGCACTTGGGATATACTGCCCGCGTTGTAAACGCTTTATGATGGCTGTGGGTGATGAATGGATTTTGGAGTTAGTGAAAAAATGGAATGGAAGTGGTGAAAAAAGTTAAAGATGATATAGAATGATACACTATAAATCTGATATAATTATAATAATGAGATATATAAAGAAAAGCACTTAGCACTTTTGTGTTAGGTGCTTTTTTGATGGAGATAACAAATGTCGTGGCTGCATACAATGCTGGCCTTATCTCTCAGCGTACTGCTCTGCAGGAGCTGAAGCAGCAGAGCGAGCGCACAGGCGTGTGGACGAATATCACAGACGAGGACATCGAAAAGGCCAGCGCCGAGGTGGAGCAGCCTGGGGAAATGGGTGGCATGTTTGGTATGGAGGACATGGATATGGGCGGTGGAAACGCGCCGCAGATAAGTTTACCCACAAAGGATAAAAAGCCGTGGTTAGAAAGCAAACATAAGCGTGGACAGCCTGGTAATGCTGGGCAGTTTAGTGAGACAGGTGGCGATGGAAGTAGCAACAGCGAAGGGAATAAGTCAGATAATGACTTGCAAAAGTCCGCGGCAAATGCTAAAATGAACGCGAACAACAATCCTCAGCCTGCCCCACCAGATAAAAAGGCTTACTACCGGAAAGAATTGGTGGGCTATGAGGCAAGGGGGATGGGAAAAATCAAATCTGTCAGCGACCATGCGTGTGACCGTATTTACGGCAGACGAATAAGCGTGGACGCAATTCAAAAGGCTCTATCTGCTGGGAAAAAGTATCCAGATGCCAATCATGGTGGTTATATTTATGACCATGCAGATATACAGGTTTGTTTAACTAAAAGTCTTATCGTAAAAACTGTTAAAACTACAGCGACGGATGGAATGCAGCAGGGGATTGAGGAACAATTAAAAAGGTGGCTGAGCAAATATGGAGGAACGTCTTAAACAATTTTTAGTCGATGAATTCAATCTTACCTTCGAGGAAGCATGTAAAATGAGCCTTGAGGAGAAAAAAGCTCTGTTTGACAAATGCGCGGAAATAGAACTTGATGAGGCGTATAAAAGTGACCCTATAAGTGAGCGTGGGCTTTTAGCTTCACTGTGGCAAGATATAATGCTGACTAAAGTGCCTAAGGAGTAGTAGACCATGGGCGATTTCAACACAATCTACAAAATTCTTGCGATACTTAAAAACTCTATGGATGGATATGAATTTGACAGGCGGCTCTTTCTGCTGAAATCGCATCTCTTGAAAAAGCGATTAAGAGCTTTGAAAAGCACGAAAAGGACGCAGACCGCTTCATTGCTCTGATCGACAAATACGAGAACTTCGACAATCTGACCATCACTATGCTCAACGAATTTATTGAGAAAATCCTTGTCCATGAGCGAGATAAGAAGGGATACCGTGAAACCACGCAGGAGGTCGAGATTTACTTCAACTTCGTTGGTCGTTTCGTTCCTCCGTCCTTTGGAAAAGCAGAAGAATTATCTCCGGAGGAGATGGAGGAACAACGCAAGCGGGAAGAGCACAAGGAACGAGTGCATCAGCAGTATATGAAGCGTAAGGCGAACGGAAAGTACAAAGCCTACATGGATTCCGTCAAAGATAAATACAAAAGTGAAATTGATGAGCGCAAGGCAATTCTCCGTGCCGAGGACATTGCAAGAGGCGTATTTGTACCCGTCAGCAATCTGCCGAAGCAGGAGCCAATCACGTAAAGTTGAAAGTTCGATATTTTCTTGCTGATTTTTGATAATTATCTTTCTTGCTTTTCTGGCATAACTTTCAAAAGCATCCAGCTCTGTTTTTGAAGGTACTGTTAAGGAGTATAATGTCAAATTTTCTCTTGTAAGTTGTGGTTGTGCAGAACCCGAACATAAATAGTTTGGATTTTTTACAAGTAGATAATAGTAAAGATACTCTTTATATGGAAAATCAGAATGCGGTTTTACCACCATTGCGTTTCCAGTAATCCAAGAAAACGGTAATGTCATTTGAATAGAGCCACAGCTTGCTCCTCTACAAGCCACAGCTATTTCAGACTCAGAATGATTATATTAATTGTATTTTCCAATAATTCCATTTACTCCATACACAAAATGTTTCCCGTCTGCAATTAAGTCTTTACCACTAATTGTTTTCGGTTGATACATTTCAGAAAGTCCTGCTAATGATTGCTGTTTCCATTCAGTATTTGCATTTTGCAAAAATTGAAATGTAAAAATTGCTTTTATTTGTTGCACTAAATTATAATTTTATTGAGCACAACAATGCGGTCTTGGGTTTTCATATAATTCATACCATAAGGAGAATATTATGCCTGAAATATTCAGCATCACAACGCTGACTGTCAATCAGCTGATTGAAAAAATTGATACAGGTGAACTTGGTTTGCCGGAATTGCAGCGTCCGTTTATTTGGAAAGATTCAAAGGTCAGAGACCTTTTTGATTCCATGATGCGTGGTTATCCGATTGGATATCTTATGCTGTGGGAATGCCCTACACTGGATAAGAAAAAGTCCATCGGTGTTGACCAGCATAGCTATGACTCTCCAAAGGAAGTTATTATCGACGGACAGCAGCGTCTTACTTCTTTGTATGCCGTCATGAAGGGCAAGAAGGTCATCAATTCTAAATTCGATGAAAAAGCGATTGTGATCTCCTATTGCCCGCTGCAGGATAAATTCGAGGTGGGCTATTCCGCCACGAAGAAAGACCCAGAATGGATTTATAACATCAGCGATCTGTTTACCACAAATAACACATTCAAATATATCGGGGACTTTATTCAGCATTTGCATGACTACCGTATCTCTAAAGGGGAAAATCTTACCGATGAGGAGCAAGGTGTTATCGCCGAGCGTATCAATGCGGTGGTCAATCTGAAATCTCATACGCTTCCTGTTTTCGATATCAAGTCCAATGCCGAGGAAGAGGATGTTTCGGAGATTTTCGTTCGCGTAAACTCTGGCGGAGTTTCGTTGAAGCAGAACGATTTTATTCTCACACTGCTTTCTCTTTATTGGGATGAAGGACGCAGAGAAATTGAGGAATTCAGCAAAGAGTCCACCTATCCAGCAAAAGGTAAGACCACATCGTATAACCAGATTACCACGGTCAGTGCTCAAGATATTATCCGCGTGGTCATGGCTTACGCTTTTGACAGAGCGAGATTGAAGTATGGATACAAGTTGCTCCGTGGTGCAGACTTTGACCGTCGTGGTGCCGTTGACGATGAACTGCGTGTGCAGCGGTTCGATACGCTGAAGGCAAAGCTGCCGGACGTGCTTGATGTTCATAGCTGGCACGAGTTTCTCAAGGCAATCATGAATGCCGGTTATCTGTCGGGCGATCTTATTCTTTCCGGCAATGCCATATTCTACAGCTACGCTTTTTATCTGATTGCCAAGCACAGGTTTAATGCGTCCTATAACGAAAATATGCACCTTACATCGTTGTGGTTTTTCTATGCCTCGCTGATTTCTCTTTACACGGGTTCCTTTGAATCCACAGTTGAGAGCCATTTGAACAGCATCAAGGAATTGACTACACTCGAAGAGTATAAAGGCTTTATCCTGTCAAAAGTCAACGAACGGCTGACAAATGACTATTTTGATATTACACTTCTTGGCTCTGAGGGACTGGCAGTTTCCGGTCGAGGCAATAATGCTTGGAACGCTTATGTTGCATCGCTGAACATCACGGATGCGAAGATCTTATTCTCCAAGAGCAATCTGCTTGTCTCAAAATTGTTTGAGCCGGGAACGGATGGAAACAGGAAATCTCTTGAAAAGCATCACCTGTTCCCGAAGGCATATTTGAAGTCCAAAGGGTATCCGGATTCCAAAATCAATCAGATGGCAAACTATGCGTTCATCGACTGGAAGGACAATATGGATATTCTTGATGATGCACCGTCTGTCTATTATCCTGTCGTTTGTGAAGGAAAATCGGAAAAGGAAATTCGCCGCATGGAGGAGGAAAACGCTTTGCCGAACGGCTGGGAGACTATGTCATATGAGGACTTCCTCGAAGCACGTAGAAAACTGATGGCTGCAAAAATAAAATCCGCATTCGAACTTCTTAAGAAAAATATAGAGTAAAACCGAATCTGCTAAATCAGACCGTTGACCGCACCACCGTGTGCATGAAAGTCAGCGGTCTTTTTTATCCAAAAATCGAGTCTCTCCCAAAAGCTGTGGTTAGCGCTCCTCCAAAAGTTGTGGTTTTGCTTTAACAGTTCTGTGGTTTCGCTTTAACGAATTTTGTGGTCTCTAGCATAATGGTCTTTGAACCATATTTGCTAGAGACCATTTTTATTTACAAAGTAAACCTGTCATTCTCGTTCAGGCAGTAAAGCATTCTGTTTCGTGCTCTTTTAAAATTGACAAATCCGTTAGCGTTGAAAATCAATCTACCAACAATACGGTTTTTGGATTCCATGAAGCTGTTGTTAATTCGCCTGCATCCAATCCTAGTAAAAGAATTAATAATTTCTTCACGCCAATTGCTCAGCAATCTGTAAAATTCATCGTACTCTGCAACTCCACAAGCTTCAAACCTATATATCGCTTCATCAATTGCTCTGCTAGCTTCATTAAGCGATATATTTGCATTCAACCTAATATAATATTCCTTTAATTCGTATGCTACCTTTAATTTTTCAAATGCTTCAAAAAGCATGTCCCGAATACTTCTGTAATTAACAAAGTATCCTAACTGCCTGTTGTACTTAAGCTACCAATTTAACCTTAATAGATAGAGCTCCATCCTTTTGGTTAATCAGGTCTACTGAAAGAATCTCAGATGATTTAATGCCAAGTAGATTTGTGATAAAATTTTTGTGGGACATAAGTCTCAGCCTCCTTTTTTTTGATGTTGTAATGGTACTAACAACATTCTAAAGCAGGAGGCTTTATTTGTCATACAAATATAAATGTGTATGCAAACACACCAGTAGCGGGATGAAACCACGAAAAATGATGGAGCAGACCACAGAAAATGGTAGAGCTCCAACCACACCACAGGAATTGGAGGATACTTCCTTTTTTTATTGCCGACGTATTGCGCCGGCTGGCGCGTTCACCTACCTTCCGCAAGGACTGCGAGCGGATCGCACGTACAATGGCGACACACTTATTCAGAGACGGGCATAAGACGTGGCGTGCTGCTGCAGCTGATGGAAGCAGAGCAGTTTATTGGTTTGTTGCAAAAGGATATCGAAAACCTTAACGAAATTGAGCATCCGTTTATCAAGCAGAAGTAAAAGAGTTTCCAAAGTCGTTACAGGCAGATAGCTTTACTATAGGCGATAGGCAATATTCTTGGTGGAGTATTGACAAGATGGAAACGGATACAAACATTAAAGAACACAATCTTGATGTTGTGGAATTAGTAAAACATTACGCTGATTAATACCTATACAATAAAAACAAGAAAAGCCTGTAAGTTTTTTAGCTTGCAGGCTTATTTTTTTGCGCAGCGGTACGACTACAACAATAACCGCTTAAAATTGAGTTTCAAACGATATTAAGCAAATATAACAAGGGAAAAGCATAAAAACGCCCAAAATAAAACGATAAAAAAGCAAAAAAACTAGAAAAAGCACTTGAGCGTGTACCAGCAATATAGTGTATACTAGCCTTGCAATACAGAAAGCGAGGTGTCGATCATGAACAGTACACATCCTAAATTTGAAATCCCTACTGACCCGCACGGTAAGCATCGCTATGAAAGTGCGATGAAGCATGTAGAGGCAGCTAAGAAGGCTGGCAAATCGGTTGAGGAAATTCATACTATCTTTAAAAAGGTAATGGAGTTTGATCCCAAAAATATTGATGCTATCCCTCAGGATGCGGCACATGCTAAATACCGCACTGCAATGATTCATATGCAGAAGGCTTTGGCAAATGGCAAGAGCGCTAAAGAGGCACATAGTATTTTTCACAGAATTATGAACGGTGAAACTAGCGGTCATTGCCATAGCAAATAATGGTGCAATTTTGATGGCAGGCGTGTAAAGAGTTACCTTGGACCGCGTTAGGTTTAGGCTTAACCAAGAGGATGGTTCCCTGATTTAGGGGAAGCATCCTCTTTGCTTTTACATAGAGGGAAAATACTATATTGCTTATCAAGGATGGGAAGATAACGACAGCTTATAATAAAGGATTTCCAAATTTTTTGTAGAATTATACTAAATAAATAGAGTAATTTGTTTTTGGCGAGAATGGAGGCGTAGCCATGAAGATAACATTTTTGGGTGCAACGCGCACTGTAACAGGCTCCTGCTACCTGCTGGAGGTTGACGGACGTAAGCTGTTGGTGGATTGTGGTATGTTCCAGGGTTCTAAGCTAATCAAGGCGTTTAACGAAAAGAATTTTTTGTTTAACCCCGGAGAGATAGAGGCCGTGGTACTGACGCATGCGCATGTTGACCACAGCGGCCTGCTGCCTAAGCTGGTGAAGGAGGGCTTCAAGGGCTATATTCATTGCACAAAATCTACACAGGAGCTGTGTTCTATTTTGCTGCCGGATAGCGCTCACATCCAGGAAAGCGATGCTGAATACGCCAACCGTAAGGGACTGCGTGCCGGGAAAAAGCTGGTGGAGCCTTTGTTTACGGTGGATGACGCTTCGCGTGCACTACGCCTGTTTAAAATCCATGAATTTGATTCCCGCTTTGCCGTGCTTCCGGGAGTAGAGGTCACCTTTAGGGTAGCTGGGCATATTCTGGGGTCTGCCTTTGTGGAAATGACGGTGACGGAGGGTAAGGATAAAACACGGCTGATCTTCACTGGTGATATCGGCCAGCCTAATCAGCCGATTATTGCTGACCCGATGGCTGTTGGTGGTGCGGATTTCATTGTTACCGAATCTACATACGGCAACCGCCTGCATGAGGTTTACGACAAGGAGGGGGAGCTAGCGCGTATTATCAATGATACGGCGGAGCGTGGTGGTAACGTAATTATTCCTGCCTTTGCCGTAGGACGTACGCAGGTGCTTTTGTATTATTTCCAAAAGCTGCAGGCTGCAGGTAAAATCCCCGAGCTGCCTATTTACGTTGATAGTCCTATGGCTAACAAGGCTACGCAGATAACACTGACGAACCCTGACGAGTACGATGAGGAGGCACGCGCCCTGTATGCTATGCAGGGACGGCGGCTGGTGGCTATGCGCAATCTGCGCTTTACAGCAACGGTGCAGGAATCTATGGCGATTAATGATACCCCTGGCAGTAAGATTATTATTTCGGCCAGCGGTATGGCAGATGCCGGTCGCATATTGCACCACCTTAAGCATAACTTGTGGCGTGCTGACAGCAGTGTTGTTTTCGCCGGCTACCAGGCTGAGGGTACGCTGGGACGCAGGCTGATTGAGGGTGTCAAGCGTGTAAAGATTATGGGCGAGGACATTAAGGTAGAAGCCAAAATCTACAACATGAAGGGCTTTTCGGCACATGCAGATAAAAAGCAGCTTTTGACCTGGTTCAGCAGCATGAGGGAGGTTCCTAAAGCCTTTTTTGTGACGCATGGCGAGCTGGATGCGTCTATGGAGCTGGCTGATACATTGGGGCGTTCGCTCGGAACGGCTGCCTATATCCCGCATTTTGCTGACTGCGCCGAAATCCATGGTACGCAGTGGCAGATACACGAGTCCGAGGCTGTGCAGGTGGAGCCTGCTGCTATCGAGCTGCGTGCCTATATGCGCAGCATGGAGCGCGATTACCTGTTGCACCGCAGCAAGATCGAGCAGCTGGTAGCCCGCGATGCAGGCAAGGCGGCTCTGGTGCGCAAAAAGCTGGAAAAGCTGCGTAAATACATGGAAGACCAACTCAAGGATTTGTGATAAGCACAGGTAAAAGACGTGGGCGTCTGCTTCTTTTGTAACTTTCTATACAAATTTTATTGACACAAAAATCGAAAGAGCATATAATTAATTAGTATAGCGCAAAACGTAAAAAGGGTGCCCTTGACAAGCATCCTTTTTCTTGTCTTTTAAGAAGGAGAGAGTAGTAATAATGATTAGAAACGATATTCGTAATATAGCAATTATCGCTCACGTTGACCATGGTAAGACTACCTTGGTTGACGCCATGCTGAAGCAAAGCGGCATTTTCCGTGCTAATGAGCACGTTGAAGAACGCGTAATGGATTCCAACGCCTTAGAGCGTGAACGCGGCATCACCATTCTGTCCAAAAACACCGCTGTTATGCACGAGGGCGTTAAGATCAACATCCTCGACACCCCGGGCCATGCTGATTTTGGCGGCGAGGTAGAGCGCGTGCTGACCATGGTTGATGGTGTATTACTGCTGGTTGATGCTTATGAAGGCCCGATGCCGCAGACTAAATACGTACTGCGCAAGGCTTTGGAGCAGCACCTGAAGCCAATCGTAGTTATCAACAAAATTGACCGTCCCGACCAACGCGTGGACGAGGTTATTGACGAGGTTCTGGATCTGTTCATCGAGCTGGATGCCGATGAAAGCCAGCTGGAGTTCCCCGTTGTGCTGGCATCTGCCCGTAATGGTATTGCCAAGCTGAGTATGGACGAGGAAAGCGACAGCTTAGAGCCGCTGTTTAAGGTTATTTTGGAAAACATCCCTGCACCTGACGTTGATGTGAATGCACCGCTGCAGATGCTGGTTAATACCCTGGATTATGATGATTATGTTGGCCGTATCGTTGTCGGCCGCGTTGTGCGTGGCACCATCCACAACGGCGAAAACATTAAGCTGCTGGATGAAAATGGTGACCGCAACGGCAAGATCGGCCGCCTGTATACCTACCAAGGCTTAAAGCGTGTAGAGGTGCCTGAGGTTGAAGCAGGTGACATTGTTGCCTTGATCGGTCTGCAGGATGCTAACATCGGCGACACCATTGCTGATGCCGAAAATCCCGAAGCCTTGAAGGGTATTAAGATTGATGAACCGACATTGTCGATGATTTTCTATGTAAATAATAGCCCCTTTGCCGGCCGTGAGGGTGAATATGTTACCAGCCGCCATCTGCGTGACCGCCTGTTCAAGGAGGTTGAAACCAACGTATCTATGCGCGTGGAGGAAACCGAAAGCCCCGATGCATATAAGGTTGCAGGCCGTGGCGAGCTGCATCTGTCTATTTTGATTGAGACTATGCGCCGTGAAGGCTTTGAGCTGCAGGTTGGCAAGCCTAAGGTTATTATGCACCGCAATGAGGCAGGCAAGCTGATGGAGCCTATGGAGGCGCTGACCATCGACGTACCGCAGGATTACATGGGCGCCGTTATGGAGGGCTTGGGCCTGCGCAAGGCAGAGCTGCAGAACATGACCGAAATGGCAGGCTATCTGCGTATGGAATTTAAGATTCCTGCCCGTGGCCTGATCGGCTTCCGCAACCAGTTCCTGACTGATACCAAGGGCAACGGTATCATGAACCATGTTTTTGCAGGCTACGAAGAGTATAAGGGTGAAATTCCCGGCCGTACCCGTGGCAGCTTGGTTGCCTTTGAAACCGGTGAAACCACTTCTTATGGTATTGGCAACGCTCAGGAGCGCGGTACGATGTTCGTTGTTCCTGCTGAAAAGATTTACGAGGGCCAGCTGGTTGGCGAAAACAGCCGTGAGGATGACATGGACGTTAACCCCTGCAAGAAGAAGCACGTCAGCAACATGCGTGCATCCGGCAGTGATGAAGCTATCCGCCTGATTCCGCCTCAGACCTTCTCCCTGGAGCAGGCCTTGGAGCATATCAATGATGATGAGCTGGTAGAAGTTACTCCCAAGAGCATTCGTATGCGCAAAAAGGTGTTGAGCCGCCTGGAGCGTGGTAAGCTGCGTGGCCGTATGAAGAATATTCAGATGTAATTTCTTTGACAACCTGGGGAAAATCTGCTAAAATTATTATCAATAAGCAGGACTTTTGCCTAAAGGCAGCGAATATATAGTCCAATAACTGTTTTTGATTTGGAGGCTGATGGCCATGGGTTTGAAAAATACAGCGATGAAATTCTTTTGGACAGATGAACAAGAGGAGCAGGAAGAGTATACCCGTCCGCGCCTGCTCAAATCGGCTCGCCTGAATATGATGGTACGCACACCCAAGTCCTTTGCGGAGGTGCGCGAATATGCTGATTCCTTGATGAACGGTAACGCTATTATGATTAGCTTTGACGCAGTGGATGCTGCGCTTAAGAACCGTATTTTTGACTATCTTAATGGCGTAAGCTACATTGTTAACGCTTCTGTTACGGCGATTAATGATGATTTGCTGCTGTATGCTCCTGAAAAGGTGCAGGTTGACAAGGAAGCTTCTAAGCCAAGCAGCGGTGTACGCTCCTGGCTGGGTAAATAAGCTGCAGGGCAAGGCTTCCAAAGAAAAAAGTATAAAGTAATAAAAGGCATAATGAGCTGTACACAGCAGCTTGTTATGCCTTTCTTTATTTAAAGCTATCGCTTTGCTTTACTAAAATAAACAAAAGCCTTTCTTTGCTATCGTACAGATAGAAGAGAAAGGCTTTTGTATTGCGGTTATTAAGTCTTTAAATAACGTTACGCTTTTTATCCGCGTCCTAAGGTGCTGCCGACACTGGCGGCAATCTGCTGCAGGTCGTGTACCAAGTCGCGCTCTAAGCGCTGCATGGCGCTGGCGAAGACGGTGACGCTGACGGTACCGATAAGCTCACTATTGAGATTGAAGATAGGAACGGCAATACTGCCGACATCCAGGTTAAACTCCTGCTGCTCGGTAGAATAACCCTTGATGAAGATAGCATCCAGCTGCTGGCGTAGCTCCTCCTTGTTTTTGATGCTGTAGGGAGTGTAGGGGACAAAGTCGATGCCATCTAGGTAATCAGGACGGGCAGGCAGCAGGGTGTGCGCCAAAAGCAGCTTGCCGGACGAGGTTACGTATTCTGGCAGGGGCGTGTATTCGGACAGGGTGATGTAATATGAGCTGCTGACGGGATAGGCGCAGTAAATGGTGACGATTTCGTCCTGGTTGACGATTTGCAAACTGGCGGTGATATGATACTTTTCGGCCAGGGCATTCATGAGCGGCTTGCACATGATGATGTACGAGCGAATCTGCGCCTGGATGATGCCAGCCTTACCCAAAAAGAAGCTGCCGAGATGATACATATTGGTCGTATGATCTAAAATCAAAAGGTTGTTAGCTACCATGGTATTGATAAGGCCGCGTGCGGTGTTGATGTTGAGACCGGTGCGGGCACTGATTTCGTTAATACTGATGTCAGGCTTGGTGTTATTAAAGCAGTTGAGAATGTCGATAGCACGCTGCACTGACTGAATGAGCTTGGGGCTGGCTGGTGTAGTCATAAGCTCCCTCCTTTTCTTGCCTAATTATAGCATACTTCACAGCAGAAAATAAGGGGCTTTTTTCTGCATTAGGCTATACTGATTGTGGTTAGCGTAAACTACTACAGGACAAAAATAATTGAATAAACAAATATGTTGACAATTGCAGCAAAACGTGATATAAAAGGGTTAAGTTAAACGACAATATAAAACAAAAAACGACAATGTAAAGCGGAGCGTTTAACGTAATTTATTTTTGGAGGGGGCATTGTATAATGCAAAAAGAAGTGAAAAACAATGGTGCGAAGGCACCGCGTGAATTTACCTGGAAAGAAAAAATTGCGGCCCTTGGCCCTGGCTTTTTGATCTGCGGCTCGTTCATCGGCCCTGGTACTGTAACCAGCTCGACTAGAGCAGGTGCAGGCTACGGCTACGAGCTTTTGTGGTGCATCGTGTTTTCTGTTATTGCAGTTATTGTTACCCAGGGCATGGCAGCACGCTTGGGTGTTGTAACCCAAAAGGACTTGGCCGAAACATTGCAGATTGCTTTTGATGACCGTCCGTTGCTGCGTAAGCTGCTGGTTACCCTGGTTGCTGTTGCTATTGCTGTCGGCGGCTTTGCCTACATGGGCGGTGACCTGACTGGTACTGCCTTAGGTGTAAGCGCTCTCACCGGCGTATCTACCCACATTATTGCTCCTGTTTGGGGCATCTGCATTATGATCCTGCTGAGCTTTGCAGGTGATGCACTCAAATATCTTGAAAAACTGCTCGCTATCTGCGTAGTTGTTATGGCTATTGTCTTCTTGATTACCATGGTTGTTGTAAAGCCTGATATGGGCGCTCTGTTTGCTGGCATCGTACCGCACATCCCCGATGGCTCCTTGATGACCTGCCTGGCACTCATCGGCACAACCGTTGTTCCTTATAACATGTTCTTGCATGCTGCCAGCGCTAAACGCACCTGGCACAGCGCCGAGGAGCTGCCCTTGGTTTCCTTTGGCACCAACATCCCGATGATTATCGGCGGTGTCGTTACCGGTGCTATCTTGGTTACCTCTGCTACCGTTATGCACGGCATGACCGTTAAAAACGCTATGGACATGGCAATCCAACTGGAGCCCACCCTGGGCAGCATGGCTGAACCCTTTATGGCAGTAGGCCTGGTTGCAGCAGGTATTTCTAGCGCAGTCTGCACCCCGATGGGCGTATCCTATGTGCTTGCAGGCCTGTGGGGCTGGAAGACCGACCGCAGCGACAAGCGCTTTGTTATTACTAACGCCGCTGTACTGATTACTGGTATCATCATTTCTGCCTTCGGCTTCAACCCGATTGCTTTGATTATGACTGCACAGGCAGTTAATGGCATCGTGCTTCCTGTAGTTGTAGGCGTAACTGTATACCTCACCTGCAGCAAGAAGATTATGGGTGAATTTACCAACAGCACCCTGCAAACCACTCTTGGCTGGTTGATTTTCCTCATCAGTCTCTACCTTGGTTTGAGCAGCGTAATTAGCTTATTCTAATGCAAGGCTTGCGATAAAGCGCCATAAACCCACTATCACATTTGTTAAACTAATAAAACATATAAATTGTTTTACTCAATTAGGAAAGAGGGAAAGTATTTACAATGAAAGATAGTAAGCCTACTATTTATGATCCTAACTTTTTACCTACCAACATTTACAGCGGTGTTCCTACATTCTTGAACCTGCCTGTACTGGAAAACGATGATGACCTGAAAAAGGTTGACGTTGCAGTTTTGGGCGTGCCCTGGGAAGGCGGCTGCACTATCGGCGGCTATTCCTCCTGCACCGATGGCCCTAAGTCCATCCGTACTGCTTCTATCCGTTACACCGGCTTTTTGCCTGACTTTGGCATTGACTCCTTTGAGCATCTGACTGGCGGTGACTTTGGTGATGTTGCTGTACAAAACGGCAATTATGATTTCACCTTTGCCCAAATCCGCGAAAACTATGGCAAGCTGCTGGATGCTAAGTGCATTCCTATCGTTTTTGGCGGTGACCATGGTATTGCTTATCCGATGATCAGCGAAATGGCTAAGCGTCATCCTGGCAAGGTTGGCGTGCTGCACTTTGATGCTCACTTGGATAACTATGATGTTTTTGGTGATGACAAATATTCCCGTTGCTCTCCGTTCTTCCAGCTGTACAACGATCCTAACATGGATCCCACCAAGATGGTACACATCGGTATCCGTGGCCCCAGAAACCACAAGCGCGAGTACGAAAACGCCAAGAAATACGGCGCAACCGTTATTCCCTGCATGGAAATTAAGCGCGATGGCTGGAAGGCTGCTATCGACAAGGCTATTGCCGTTGCCTCCAAGGACACCGAGGTTATGTATGTAACTATCTGCGCAGACAGCCTGGATGCTGCCTACATGCCGCAAGGCCCTCAAGATATGGGCGGCCTGACCAGCTTTGAGCTGCTGATGATGGTGCATGAGGCTGGTCTTGCTGGTGCATCCTCCTTGGATTTCGTAGAAATCTATCCGGAAAACGGCACCCTGCAAACTGCTTCCCACGTTGGCTGCTGGCTGGCACTGTACTTCCTGAACGGTGTTGCTGAGCGCAAGATGAAGCTGGAAAATAAATAAGTAAACATCTCCTTTACCAGGCAAGCAGGCCGCAAGGCTTGTAAGCCTGGTTTTTTAACACAAATGCTGTGATAAAAATAAATAAGGCGAATATGTTTACAAAGCTTTGCTGTTGCGAAATTCAAATCCTTGTGTTACACTATGAATTGTAGGCCTTTGTGCCAATTAATATATTTTAGAGAGAAATGAGGGGAACAAAATGCAGGATTTGCAAAAAAAATGCAAGGTTGCTGTGGTGCAATGCGCACCCGTTATGTTTGATAAGGAGGCTACGCTCGCCAAGTGCGTGCAGCTGATTAAGGAGGCAGGGCAAAATGCGGCCGATTTGATTGTGCTGCCTGAGCTGATTATTCCGTGCTATCCCTATGGCATGACCTTTGGCTTTACGGTGGGCAGTAGACAGGAGGCAGGCCGTGCTGACTGGAAGCGCTATTATGATGGCAGCATTGTAGTCCCAGGTGCCGAAACTGCCGCCCTGGGCGAGGCAGCGCGCGAGGCAGGTGCCTACGTGAGCATTGGTATTTCCGAGCGTGACGCTGTGAGCGGCACCTTGTATAACAGTAATATTATCTTTGCTCCCGATGGCAGCATTGCCGCATTGCACCGCAAGCTGAAGCCGACGGGGGCAGAGCGCTTTGTGTGGGGTGATGCGGACAAGGCCTATTTCCCTGTAGTTGATACTCCCTGGGGACCTGTGGGCAACCTCATCTGCTGGGAAAGCTATATGCCACTGGCGCGTGTGGCGCTGTACCAAAAGGGTGTAACGCTGCTGATTTCGTGCAATACCAACGACAACCCCGAATGGCAGTCCACCATTCAGCATATCGCTTTGGAGGGACGCTGCTATTATATCAACTGCGACCAGTTCTTTACGCGCGATATGTATCCTGCTGACTTGAACGCGCAGGATGAAATTGCCAAGCTGCCGGATTTGGTGTGCCGCGGCGGCAGCTGTGTCATCGACCCGTTTGGTCATTATGTGACAGAGCCTGTGTGGGATAAGGAAGCTATTATCTACGCCGAGCTAGATATGGATAAGGTACCTGCCAGCCGTATGGAGTTTGACCCCTGTGGCCATTATAGCAGGCCAGACGTGCTGAAGCTGGAGGTAGAAGACAGGTAAGGGTAGTGAAATAAGCGCCTGCTTGTGCTATAATGGTACAAAAACTAGGAGACCTGCGATGAAGTACGATTACATAATTGCCAAAGCAAAAAAATATTATGAGCTTGTACAAACGGTAAATGCTACCGCCCTTGCCAAATGGGAGGATAGCTTTGAGCTGGAATATACTCACGAATCGACAGCGATGGAAGGAAATACACTGTCCTTGATGGAAACAAAGGTTGTTTTGGAGGATGGCATTTCGGTTGGCGGCAAGCACCTGCGAGAGATTTTTGAGGTAGTTAACCACAAGAAGGCCTACGATTTTATTAAAGCTAGGATTGCAGGTGAAGAACCGCTGACGGAAAGCACAGTGAAGGATATTCATAGCATTTTGATGGAAAATATTTTTGCTGGCGGCTTTTACCGTAATGTTAACGTGCGGATTACAGGCGCTGCACACACACCACCAGCTCCTGACGAGGCCTATAGGCAGATGAAGAATTTTTTTGCCGATCTTTCGTGGCGCTACAAGGATGACCCCATCACCTTGGCTGCCTGGACGCATGCAGAATTTGTACGCATACATCCTTTTATTGATGGTAATGGGCGCACAAGCAGACTGCTGATGAATTATCAGCTGCTGGCAAATGCTTTGGTATCTGTTTCTGTTCCTAAGTTAGATAGATTGGAGTATTTTCGCTGCCTGGAGGAATATGCTGTTAATGGCAATATTGAGCCGTTTGCGGATTACGTTGCCAGACTAGAGGAAAAGCGTTTGGATGATTTTTTGCAGCTATATGGTCATAACTAGTTTTAATATGTATGTATGCACCTGCCGCAGTCTGTGCGGTGGGTGCTTTTTTCGTCCTAATGCTTTTGGCGTCGTGCTGTGCTATAATAGAAGCAAATTATTGCAGGCGGCAGCGCTGCCTATATGTAAACCGAGGTAAAATAAATGCAGGATTTCTTGATAGTAAAGGGTGCGCGTCAGCACAATTTAAAAAACATTACGGTAAAAATACCGCGTAATAAAATGGTGGTTATCACTGGCCTGAGCGGCAGCGGCAAAAGCAGCCTGGCCTTTGATACGATTTACGCCGAGGGACAAAGGCGTTATGTGGAATCGCTTTCGGCATATGCGCGCCAGTTTTTGGGGCAGATGGATAAGCCTGATGTGGATTATATTGAGGGCCTCAGCCCTGCGATATCCATCGACCAAAAGACGACGAGCCGCAATCCGCGTTCTACCGTAGGCACGGTGACGGAGATTTACGATTACCTGCGCCTGCTGTTTGCGCGTGCAGGTGAGCCGCATTGTCCGCAGTGCGGCAAGCTGATTGAGCAGCAAAGCGTGCAGCAGATTGTGGACCGTGTGTTAGAGCTGCCGCCAGGGAGCCGTTTTATGGTGATGGCGCCGCTGGTGCGTGGGCGCAAGGGCGAGCATCAGCGTGTGCTTGATGATATGCGGCGTGCAGGCTTTGTGCGTATGTATATTGATGGTGAGGTGCGTACGCTAGATGAGGATATTAAGCTGGACAAAAAGCGCAAGCACAGCCTTTCGGTAGTAGTTGACCGCCTGGCGGTGCGTGATGGCATCCAGCAGCGGCTGACGGATTCTGTAGAGACGGCTTTGAAGCTGGCGGATGGCTTTGTAGAGATTATGACGTTGGGCGAGGGGGCAGAAACGCAGCTTTTTAGTAAACACTTTGCCTGCAACGACTGCGGCGTCAGCCTGCCTGCTATTGAGCCGCGGCTGTTTTCGTTTAACAATCCCTTTGGCGCCTGCCCTGACTGCACGGGACTTGGCATTCACATGGAGTTTGATAAGGCACTGATTGTGCCAGATGGCAGCAAAAGCTTTGCCGAACGCTGCATTGCCTGCTTCAGCACTAATATGAATTCGTATTTTATGCGCCAGCTGGGAGCGGTGCTGGCGGCCTACGGGCACAGCTATGACAGCAAATGGGACGAGCTGGACGCTGCCATGCACGAGCTTTTGTGGAACGGCTCGGGTGAGCGTAAGTTTAAATTTACCTATGAAAACCTAGCAGGCGAGGTAAAGGACTATGATGTTGTCTTTGATGGTATATTACCGCTTTTGCGCCGTCGTTACCGCGAGGCCTTCAGCGACGCTATGCGCCAGGATCTGGAGGAATATATGATCAGCACTCCCTGCGCCACCTGTCACGGCAGCCGCTTAAAAAGTGAGGCATTGGCGATTTTGGTAGGCGGTAAAAATATCTGCCAGGTGACGGCAATGACGGTGCGCGACTGCCTGCAGTTTTTTGCCAAGCTGCAGCTGACGCAGCGCCAGCAGCTGATTGCACACCAGGTGTTGAAGGAAATAACAGCACGCCTGCAATTTTTGAATGACGTGGGACTGGATTACCTCACGCTAGACCGCAGTGCAGGCACGCTCAGCGGCGGCGAGGCACAGCGCATCCGCCTGGCGACGCAGATTGGCAGCGGTCTGACGGGCGTGCTATATATTTTAGACGAGCCTAGCATCGGCCTGCATCAGCGCGACAACGGCAAGCTTCTGGAAACGCTCAAGCATTTGCGCAATTTGGGCAATACGCTGCTGGTGGTGGAGCATGACGAGGAAACCATGTATGCTGCTGATGAGATTATCGACATTGGTCCGGGGGCAGGCGAGCACGGCGGCAAGGTGGTGGCCCAGGGCACTGCCGAGGAGGTTAAGCAGGTGGAGCAGTCGGTGACAGGCACCTACTTAAGCGGCCGCAAATTTATCCCGGTGCCTAAGCACCGCCGTGAGTGCGATGGACGTGAGCTGGTGATTTGCGGCGCCCGTGCCAACAATCTCAAAAATATTGATGTTAGTATTCCGCTCGGTGTGTTTACCGTCGTCACGGGTGTCAGCGGCAGCGGTAAATCCACGCTTATCAACGACATCTTGTATAATGCACTGGCCGCCAGGCTTAACGGCGCGCGTCTGCGTCCGTCAGAGCATGACAGTATTGAGGGCATAGAATTTGTAGACAAGGTAATTAATATCGACCAGTCGCCCATCGGCCGCACACCGCGGTCCAACCCTGCCACCTATACGGGTGTGTTTGACTTTATCCGCGACCTGTTCAGCCAGACGAACGAGGCTAAGCTGCGCGGCTACAAGGCAGGACGCTTTAGCTTTAACGTGAAGGGCGGGCGCTGCGAAGCCTGCAAGGGCGACGGCGTGAATAAGATAGAAATGAACTTTTTGCCTGATGTTTACGTTCCCTGCGAGGTGTGCCACGGCGCGCGCTATAACCGCGATACGCTGCAGGTGCATTACAAGGGTAAAACGATTGCTGATGTACTGGATATGACGGTGACGGAGGCCTGCGAATTTTTTAAGAACCAGCCGCGTATTTACCGCAAGCTGGAGGTGCTGCAGGACGTGGGTCTGGGGTATATCCATCTGGGGCAGGCAGCCACAACCCTAAGCGGTGGCGAGGCGCAGCGCGTAAAGCTGGCAACAGAGCTGTCACGCCGCAGTACGGGACGCACGGTATATATTTTGGATGAGCCTACTACAGGCCTGCACATTGCGGACGTACACAAGCTGCTGGAGGTGCTGCAGCGCCTGGTGGAGGGCGGCGACAGCGTGATTGTGATAGAGCACAACCTGGACGTGATTAAGGTGGCAGATTATATTATCGACCTAGGTCCTGAGGGCGGTGACAAGGGCGGCACGCTGCTAGCCAGCGGTACACCAGAGCAGGTGGCCAAGGTGAAAAAATCCTATACGGGTCAATATATAAAAGAAGAGCTGGCCAAGGCTAAAAGGAATGGGTGGTACGTATGACGGAGCTTGAAGCAGGCTTTAGCGACAGCATCAAAAACGCGCTGGCAGTTTTGCCCGATAAGCCTGGAGTGTATTTGATGCATGATGCTACAGGCAAGGTTATTTACGTGGGCAAGGCCGTAGTGCTCAAAAACCGCGTGCGCAGCTATTTTCGCAATTTGGCAAGCCACACGCCCAAGGTTAAGGCTATGGTGGCAAAAATCGCTGAGATCGAAACCATCGTAACATCCAGCGAGGTGGAAGCACTTATTCTGGAATGTAACCTGATCAAAAAATATCGTCCACGTTATAATATCAGTCTCAAGGATGACAAAACCTACCCTTATTTAAAGGTGACAGTGCAGGAGGAGTACCCGCGTCTGTTTGTTACACGACGCCTGCTCAAGGACGGCGCCAGGTATTACGGTCCCTATGCTGACGCCGGTGCTATGCACGCTACGGTAAAGCTTTTGCGCAGTATGTTTCCTCTGCGCACATGCCGCAGCATGAACCCCGACAGGCCCTGCCTTAATTATCATATCAAGCACTGCCTTGCACCCTGTGCCGGACACGTGAGCAAAGCGGAATACAGTAATATGATTAAAGCGGTGTGCATGGTGCTGGACGGACGCACGGCGGATCTAGAACGTGATTTGAAGCAGCGTATGCAGGCTGCAGCAGATAATTATGCCTTTGAGGAGGCAGCGCGTGTGCGTGACCAGCTGCAGGCCGTGCAGCGCTTGGGTGAATCGCAGAAGGCCGTTACAAATAGCAGCGGTGATATGGACGTTTTGGGCCTGGGCCAGGATGTGACAGGCCTGTGCGTGCAGATCTTTTTTGTGCGCAAGGGCAAGCTTGTCGGCCGTGATAACTTCTTTTTGGCTGACGGTGGCGATGCTATGGACGAGGTTGTTGCTGCCTTTGTCAAGCAGTATTACAACGATGCTACCTATATACCGCATGAGCTGGTGCTGCCGCACCTGCCCCAGACGGAAGAAAAGCAGTTGATTGAAACCTGGCTGACGCAGCGGGCAGGGCGCAGGGTGGAGCTGCTTGTGCCGCAGCGCGGCGTGAAAAGAGAGCTACTGGCGCTGGCAAACGACAACGCCGTCAAGCTGCTGGCCGAACGTCTGCGCAAGGGCAGCCTGTCGCTGAAAAACGACGAGCAGGCGGCCGAGGAGCTGCAGCAGGCGCTGGGACTGACGCACCCCTTAGAGCGTATGGACTGCTTTGATATCAGCCATACGCAGGGGAGCGAGACTGTTGCCTCTATGGTTGTCTTCCGCAACGGCAGCGTCAGCAAGAAGGATTACCGTAAGTATAAGATTGATTCGGCCGAGGGCAAGCCAGATGACTTCAAATCGATGCAGGAGGTTGTTTACCGCCGCTACAAGGATTACGAGGACCTGCCAAGCCTGGTGGTTATCGACGGCGGCAAGGGACAGCTTAGCTCAGCGCTAGAGGTTATACGTGGGCTGGGCCTTGCTGATTTGCCTGTGGTGGGCCTTGCCAAGCGCGAGGAGGAGATTTTTAAGCCGCACACACGCGAAAGTATTCTGCTAGACCGCGACAGTGCCGCCTTGCATCTCATCCAGCGCATCCGTGACGAGGCGCATCGCTTTGCTATCACCTTCCACCGCAAGCTGCGCGGCAAACGCAACCTGGTTTCGGTGCTTGACCACGTGGAGGGTATCGGTCCCAAGCGCAGGCAGGAGCTGTGGAAGTCGTTCAAGACGCTGGATGCTATGCGTGCTGCTAGTGTGGAGGAGCTGGCTGCGGTTGAGGGTATGAACAGGGCCGCGGCACAGACGCTCTATGACTTCTTCCGTCTGGATCTGCCAGATAAGCAGCAGGCGTTGAGGTAAAAAGTTCACATCTATTTTGAAATATTTTTTGATCTCTTGTGATAGAATAATTACAGGTTAAGGATAATTGTTATTTTTTAGCTTCCATTTAACTTTTGTGTTAGTAGCGGCTATGAACAGGAGGATGATTGCTATGGCAAAATGGGTGTGCAATGTTTGTGGTTATATTTATGATCCAGAGCAGGGAGATCCTGATAACGGCATAGCTGCCGGTACTGCTTGGGAGGATGTGCCCGAAGACTGGAGCTGCCCTATGTGCGGCGTAGGCAAGGATAATTTTTTGGAAATGTAATGTTGTTGCTGGTTAAGCAGGTGGCTGCGTATGCAGCCGCCTTTTTTTACGTAAATTTTACAAGCTAAATGCGAAATTAACAGTTATAATAGAATTAATATGATACTGAGGTGAGCTTCATGATAATTTGCGTTGAAGATGAACAAAATATTTGCGAGCTTGAGGTTTATACCCTGCAATCCGTGGGCATGCAGGCACAGGGCTGCAGCAGCGGCAGAGAGCTGTTTGCGCTTTTAGAGGCACAGATGCCAGAGCTGATTGTTTTGGATATTATGCTGCCTGACGAGGATGGCGTGAGCATTCTGCGCCGCCTGCGTAGCGACTCGCGTTATAAAAATATACCTGTGATCATGGCTACGGCCAAGGGCACGGAATTTGATAAGGTGAAGGGCTTAGACAGTGGCGCCGATGATTACATTGCTAAGCCCTTTGGCATGCTGGAGATGGTAGCCCGTATCAAGGCAGTGCTGCGCCGCTGCAGTGCGCCCAAGGAAAGCGAGGAGCAAAGCAATATTATCCGCATTGGCGAGCTGGAGGTGAACCAGCAGGAGCACAAGGTGAGTGTAGCTGGTAGCGAGGTGGTGCTGACGCTGAAGGAGTACGAGCTGTTGAAAAAATTTTTACAGCATCCTGGTATTGTCTTTTCGCGTGATAAGCTTTTGAATGACATTTGGGGCTACGAATTTAGTGGTGAAACGCGCACTGTAGACGTACACATCCGCACACTGCGCCAAAAGCTGGGCAGTGCGGGCGAGCTTGTGGAAACCATCCGTGGCGTTGGCTACAGAATGGCGGCTAAAAAATGAAGCAAAAAATCTTCCGCAGCCTGCTGCTGCTGACAAGCACGGCGGTGGCGCTGGTTTTGGTGTTCTTTTTTTGGCTTGCTTATAACTATATCACGCAGGATAGCTACGCCAGCCTCAAGCGTGAGGCCAACCTTTTAATTGTAGCAGATGCTGATGGCGCTGTGCCTGTGAGCGAGCTGAAGCGCTTACAGCTTGCCGATCGCGTTACCTTGATTGCGCCTGACGGTCGCGCGCTGTACGACAATTATGCTGATGCCGAGGCTATGGAAAACCATCTGCAGCGTGAGGAGGTGCAGCAGGCGTTAACGCAGGGCGAGGGACGCAGCCAGCGAGCCTCCGAAACCTTGGGCAAGCGTATTTTGTATTATGCTGTACTTTTGCCTGATGGCAACGTGCTGCGTATGTCGCGCACCAATGATGCTATCTACCGCGAAAGCAAGGTGCTGCTGGGATATTTTGTACTATTGGCGCTGGTGGTGCTGGGCGGCGCGTTTTTGGCTGCCAAAAGCATTACGGCGAAGGTGCTGCAGCCGCTGGAAAGCCTTAATCTGGAGCAGCCTGATGCCCAAGGCGTAGTGTACCCGGAGCTGCAGCCCATAGTGCAACATTTTGAGCTGCAGCAGCAAAAGCTGCAAAAGGAGATGCGCCGCTATAAGAATAAAAAGCAGGAGCTTAAGGCCGTGTCCAACAATATGGACGAGGGTATGCTATTTTTAAATCCAGTGTGGGAGATAGAATCGCTCAACAAAAGCGCGGTGAAGTTTTTTGGCAGGCAAAAGCAGGAGCTTTTGGGCACCAGCTTTTTGCTGTTTGATGACAGCGACGAGGTGCGCAGCCTGCTACAGGAAATTGAGGAGCAGGGCAAGGGCCGCCTGGTGGTGAACCGTGGCAGCAGCTACTACCAGCTTAACGGCAGCCGCATTGCCGACAAGGGCTTTGTGCTGATGATTATGGACGTAACGGAGCGTACTGCCTCCGAAAAGCTGCGCCGTGAATTTTCGGCCAATGTGTCGCACGAGCTGAAAACACCCTTGCAATCGGTGCTGGGTTATTCGGAAATAATGCTCAGCGGCTTGGTAAAGCCAGAGGATACACGCCGCTTTCTGCAGAAGATATATGACGAGGCGCAGAACCTGCTGCATCTTATCGATGATATTATTAAGCTGTCCAAATTAGACGAGCTGTCGCATGATATGCTGGAAGAGTTCACGCTGCAGGACGTAGCACAGAGCGCATTGACACGCTTGAAGGACAAGGCGGCCAAGCTGCAGGTGGAGATGAAGCTGGATGACGCTACATCCGGCAGCAGCAAAATGCTGGGTATAGCGTCCTTGATGGAAGAAATTTTCTTCAACCTGATGGATAATGGCTTAAAGTACAACCATGCAGGCGGCAGTGTCACCCTGCGCCTGGCCGAAACCGAAAACAAGCTGACAGTGAGCGTTGCTGATACTGGCATGGGCATACCGGCTAACGAGCTGCCGCATATCTTTGAGCGCTTTTACCGCGTGGACCGCAGCCGTCACAAGGCGATTGACGGTACGGGACTGGGTCTTTCCATCGTCAAGCACGGCGTGGGCTTTCACGGCGGCAGCATCCGCGTGGTAAGCACATTGGGCGAGGGGACGGAGTTTATTATGAAGTTTCCTAAGCGGGTGTGAAGCCAGGTGAAGTTTCTTCACTAGGAATGATTGACAAAGCTTGAGGATTGGCATAAAATTATACTGAAAACCGTTTCAGTGAAATCAATTTCAGTATTCGTAAGCTATAAAATGTATACAAGACATCTATCACGTTATGTGGTAAAATAGGGACAGCACTGTGAGTGCTGTTCTTATTTTTCTAAATTAGCTTTTTAAGGGGGACGCAGACAATGCGAGTTGTATTAACTATCGTAGGCGAGGACAAGGTAGGCATTATTGCCAAGGTGAGCAATGCCCTGGCTGATATGAATATTAACATTATCAACATCAACCAAAATATTATGCAAGGCTTTTTTAACATGGTGCTGATTGCTGATATGACTAACGCTAACGTGCCGCTGGCAGCAGCGCGCGACAAAATGGCAGCGTTAGGCGAGGAAATTGGCGTGGAGATCCGCCTGCAGAGCGAAGAAATTTTTACCGCTATGCACCGCATATAGGAGGCAGCCATGTTATTTAATACACAGGATATTTTAGAAACAACGCGCATGATTACCCAGAACAAGCTGGACGTGCGCACAATTACGATGGGCATCAGCCTGCGTGACTGCGGTCATCCTGACATCAAGGTGACGGCGCAGAAGATTTATGACAAGATCTGCCGCAAGGCCGAGCACCTGGTGAAGACGGGCGAAGATATTGAGGTAGAAATGGGCGTGCCCATTATTCACAAGCGCATCAGCGTCACCCCTATTTCTATGGTTGGCGAAAGCTGTGATGCTGCCGATTACGTGCCGTTGGCACAGGCCTTGGACAGAGCCGGCAAGCAGGTTGGCGTCAACTTTATCGGCGGCTTTAGCGCCTTGGTCGACAAGGGCTATACCAAGGGCGACCGTAACCTGATCGCCTCTATCCCCGAGGCCTTGGCTGTTACTGATATTGTCTGCTCCTCGGTGAGCGTGGGCTCTACCAAGTGCGGCATTAACATGGACGCTGTAAAGCAGATGGGTGAGGTGGTGAAGGCTGCCGCTGCCCGCACTGCTGACCGCGATGCTATCGGCTGCGCCAAGCTGGTGGTTTTTTGTAATGCCGTGCCCGATAATCCGTTTATGGCAGGTGCTTTTCATGGCGTTACCGAGCCTGAGAGCGTTATTAACGTCGGCGTCAGCGGTCCGGGCGTTGTTAAATACGCCTTGGAACAGGTGCGCGACGGTGACATCGGTATGGTGGCCGAAACCATAAAAAAGACTGCCTTCAAGATTACACGCGTGGGCCAGCTTGTAGCACAGGAGGCAGCACGCCGCCTGGACACCCAGTTTGGCATTATTGACCTGTCATTGGCACCTACACCAGCTATTGGTGATAGTGTGGCGCACATATTGGAAGAAATCGGCCTGGAAAGCTGCGGCGGCCCTGGTACGACAGCTACGCTAGCTATGCTCAACGACGCTGTAAAAAAAGGCGGTTTGATGGCATCTAGCTACGTGGGCGGCCTGAGCGGCGCCTTTATCCCTGTGAGCGAGGATGCCGGCATGATCGCCGCCGTAGAGCGTGGCAGCCTGTCGCTCGAAAAGCTGGAGGCTATGACCTGCGTCTGCTCCGTGGGCCTGGATATGATCGCTATCCCTGGCGACACAACGGCAGCTACCATTTCGGCCATCATCGCGGACGAGGCAGCTATTGGCATGATCAACAATAAAACCACGGCTGTGCGTCTCATCCCCGTGCCTGGCAAGGACGTGGGCGATACGGTTGAGTTTGGCGGTCTTTTGGGCTATGCACCGATTTTGGGCGTGAAAAAGTTTAGCGCTGAAAAATTCATCAGCCGCGGCGGCCGCATCCCTGCACCCGTAAGGAGCCTGACCAACTAATGCTGCGCAAGGCACAACGTGAAGCAATTTTAACTAAGCTAGAGGATAGGTACCACGGACGCAAGACTGCGCTGCGCTACAATTCACCGTTTGAGCTTTTGGTAGCGGTCATTTTGTCGGCGCAATGTACGGACGAGCGTGTGAATGTAATCACAGCGCGCCTTTTCCCGCGGCTGAATACGCCAGAAAAGATGGGTGCGCTGACACAGGCGCAGATGGAAGCCGAAATTCGTGACTGCGGCCTGTACCGCGCCAAGGCCAAAAGCCTTTTGGGTACCTGTCATATGCTGGTAGAGCGCTTTAACAGCACTGTTCCTGGCGACATCAAAACGCTGATGGAGCTGCCAGGCGTGGGGCAGAAGACGGCTAACGTTATTGCCAGTATTATCTTTAACATCCCGGCGCTGGCAGTAGATACGCACGTCTTCCGTGTGTCGCACCGCCTAGGACTAGCCAAGGGGAGCGATCCGCTGGCAACCGAGGCCGAGCTGGAGAAAATCATTCCCCGCGCCAAGTGGGGCGATGCGCATCACTGGTTCATCTGGCACGGGCGCGAAATCTGCAAGGCACGCAAGCCGCTGTGTGGCGAATGTATGCTGTTAGCTGAATGTCCCTATAAAGAAAAGGTTATAAAATAACAGAGCAAGGGCTGCTGCACTGCAAAGGTGCGGCAGCCCTTTATTCTAGCTGTGGCCTAAAACAGATTGTGAAGCTGTGCGGCACGTGGTATAATATACTAGATTGATTGTATACACATTTTGAAGCGTATTTTATTTGCAATAAACATGAATAAAAGGACGGGTTATATTAAATGAATTCTCCAGTGCTTGAAGTTAAAAATTTATCGATTGGCTATGGCAGCCGCTGCGTCATCAGCGAGGCCTCCTTTGCCATCGGCAAGGGCGAGCTGGTGGGGATTATTGGCTGTAATGGTGCAGGCAAAAGTACGCTGCTCAAAACCATACGCGGCATGCTGCCAAAACAGTCGGGTGAGGTGCTGTTTTTTGGCAAGGCTTTAGAAAGCTACAGTGACAAGGAGCTGGCCTGCAGGGTCGCTTATCTGCAGCAGCACGTCGAGGTAGGATTTGGCTATACAGGATGCGACATTGTGATGGCAGGGCGCTATCCCTACCTCAAATGGTGGCAAAGAGAAAGCGAGGCTGATAAGCGCTTAGCGCTGGACTGCATGGACTACACTGGTACGAGGGAGTTGGCTGATACGCCTGTTACTGAGGTATCGGGTGGTCAGAAGCAGCGCATTTTATTAGCTAAGGTGCTGGCACAGCAGACACCAATGCTGTTTTTGGATGAACCCACTACAGGTTTGGACATGGTTTACCAGGAGGAAATCTTTCGCTTTGCGCGTGAGCTTGCCGCCATGGGTAAAACGGTGTTGATGGTGGTGCACGAGCTGAATTTGGCAGCAAAATATTGCAGCCGTATCCTGCTTTTGGGTGAGGGGCGTCTGCTGGCGGACGATGTGCCGGACGCGGTGTTTACCGAACAGCTTTTAGGACGTGCTTATGCTGCTGATATCGTTGTGAACCGCAATCCTGTGAACGGCAGCCTGGAGATTACGACCAAGGTAGACGAGGCGGCTAAGGCCAAAGAGACGGCGTTATTGGAGAAGATTGTGAATGGGTGATATCTGTCAAAAATTTAACATTTTATCGCACTTTGCGCAGCAACCCCCTTGCCTGCCTGCCAGGTTTATGATAAAATATTTGGGTGTAAAAAACTCACACGCAGGAAAATTCATCTGTTGCTACGTTTTGCCGCGTAGAGAAGAATTACTAACCCATTCCTGCGGAGGAAAAAACAGGAGGAAACAAAAATGGCTATTATCTCTATGAAACAATTACTTGAAGCTGGTGTTCATTTTGGTCACCAAACCCGTCGTTGGAACCCTAAGATGGCTCCGTACATCTTCACCGAGCGCAACGGCATTTACATCATCGACCTGCAGAAAACTGTAAAAAAGGTTGACGAAGCTTACAACTTCATCCGTGAGGTTGCTGCTAACGGCGAAAGCATTCTGTTCGTTGGTACCAAAAAACAAGCTCAAGAAGCTATGAAGGAAGAAGCTACCCGTTGCAACATGTTCTATGTTAACGAGCGTTGGTTGGGCGGCATGCTGACCAACTTCAAAACCATCCAAACTCGTATTGCACGTCTGCGTAAGCTGGAAGCTATGCAGGAAGACGGCACCTTTGATGTTCTGCCGAAGAAAGAAGTTATCGGCCTGAAGCATGAAATGGAAAAGCTGACCAAATACCTGGGCGGTATTAAAGATATGAAGAAACTGCCGGGCGCTATGTTCATCGTTGACCCCCGCAAAGAGCACATCGCTGTTCTGGAAGCTCACAAGCTGAACATTCCTATCGTTGCAACTGTTGACACCAACTGCGATCCGGACGAAATCGATCATGTAATCCCTGCAAACGACGACGCTATCCGCGCCGTAAAACTGCTGACCTCCAAGATGGCTGACGCTGTATTGGAAGGCCGTCAGGGCATGCAGACCGAAGAAGCTGCTGAAGAAGCTCCGGCAACCGAAGAAGCTGAATAATCCAAGCGAAAAACATTAGAGGAGGAATAACTGATGGCTCAAATTACTGCTGCATTAGTTAAAGAACTGCGTGAGCGTACTGGCGCAGGTATGATGGACTGCAAAAAGGCTCTGTCCGCTGTTGAAGGCGACATGGACAAGGCTATTGACTTCCTGCGTGAAAAAGGCCTGGCTGCTGCTGCTAAAAAGGCTGGCCGTATTGCTGCTGAAGGCGTTGTTGGCGCATTTGTTGCTGCTGACGGCAAGATTGGCACAATTGTTGAAATCAACTGCGAAACTGACTTCGTTGCTAAAACCGATAACTTTAAAGAGCTGGTTACCAAAATCGCTGCTCATATCGTTGCTACCAAACCGGCTGACGTTGACGCTCTGCTGGCTTCCGAGCTGGACGGCCAAAGCGTTGCAGACCTGGTAACTGCAAGCGTTGCTAAGATCGGCGAAAAAATTTCCGTTCGTCGTTTTGCTCTGTTTGAAGCTCCGGAGGGCGAGGTTGCTGCTTACATCCATGGCGGCGGCAAGATTGGCGTTCTGGTTGAGCTCAAGGGCGGCAATGCTGAACTGGGTAAGGACATTGCTATGCACGTTGCAGCGGCTAACCCCAGCTACCTGGAGCGTTCTCAGGTTCCTGCTGCTGAGCTGGAGCACGAGAAAGAGGTTTTGGCTGAGCAGGCTAAAAACGAAGGCAAACCCGAAAAGATCATCGAAAAGATGGTTTTGGGCCGCATCAACAAATACTACAAGGAAGTTTGCCTGGTTGACCAGGAATACGTTAAGGATCCTGACCAAACCATCGCTAAGCTGCTGAAAGCTAACAATGCCGAGGTTTTGGCATTTGCTCGCTTCCAACTGGGCGAAGGCATTGAAAAGAAGCAAGAAGACTTTGCTGCTGAGGTTATGAGCCAGATTAAATAAGCTACTGCTTATCTAACTGCTTAAACTGTACTAAAGGACTGCTGTGGGCGCTTTGCCTGCGGCAGTCCTTTTTGTATGCGTGGGAGAGAGGGTGATATACAAATTTTGTGCGAAATGCATTGCTATTGGTAAAGTAAAAGTCCTGATATAGACCTCACTTATCTATATCAGGACTTTTGTAAAATCAATATTTACGGTTTAAGGCTAAGCCTTTGGGCAACAACCCGGCATTTCTTTTTGTGAAAGGCTATGCCGTAGGCTAGCACATCATGGCGGTCATCGTTTAGCAGATATTGTGCGTACTGCTTATCGTTGATTTGCGCAAGTGCGTTGGCGCAGGCTTTTTCCATTGCATTATAGCTTTGCGCATGTTTTAGCTCAATAATGATACCTGCATCAGGGTTTTCGGTTTTGACGATAAGATCGGCAAAGCCTATACCAGCTTCAATATTAGAATGCGTGAGCCAGTTGGTATTAGCGGCCAGAAGCGCTAAAAGCAACATATGGTACGCATTTTCCCTGGTGTCGTCCTTGCCCTTGATATCAAAAATACTAATGCTGTTGCTGAGTATGCTGGTGATATATTTTTCAACAGCTGCGGTATTTCCTGTTTCGAGGTCGCACCAAAAGACCTCCAGCTTTTGACTATCCCTTTTGAGGGAGCTTTTGAACCATTCTTGGATTTGATACTTGTAAACCTGGCGGATTTCTTCATTAGGAATTTTCAGAGTGTAGTTTCCCTGCGATTCTTTGCTGGCCAAGGTGAGATAACCAGTAGTAAAAAGGACGCTCCAAAGGTTGTCGATGGTGCTGTCAAGCTCGTCGTAGGTCAGCTCCTGGTGAAGCTGCTTGGTGATGCTGCCACCTGCGACTAAGGTTTCAAGCTCATCCTTGGTTTGACGGCTAGCCTTGTTGATGAAGCGTTTGACTAAATCATTGCCGCTGCTATTGCTCCAGTAGGATTGTGGTTCTGCACCTGCATCAAAGCGAAGCAGATCCACATGGTTGATAACGTCCCATGGACAATAGATATCTGCGTTGCCAAAGCGGTAACCGTCGTACCAAGCCTTAGTTTCTGCTAGATGCTCCTCTAAATGGTAATATTGCAACAGCTTCTTGACTTCAGCTTCCGTAAAGCCAAATTGCTCATCAAGACGCATGTCTGTAATTGAAAGTACCTTAAAATTGTTCAAGCCGGTAAAAATACTTTCCTTGGATACACGCAGGCAGCCTGTGAGTACAGCAAACTTTAGATAATCATTAGTCTTGAGCGCATTGCCAAAGATGGCGCGGATCAGGCTCACCATTTCCTGGTAATAGCCGTTTTGGAAAGCCTTATCTAGGGGAACATCGTATTCATCCAGCAGGATAACGGCCTTTTGCCCGTAATGCTTATAAAGCAGCTCGGATAATTTTTTTAATGCTGCTGCTAAACTATCGTCATCCATTGTGTATTTGCCGTTTTGCATAGCTATTAAAGCAGCATATTGCTCCTTTTCTGCCGCTGTAAGCTTACTACTTGTCTGCAAAAAGCTATATTTACTTGCTTCATCAGCTATTAAATTAACCAATTGCGATTTTGCCGCTGCGAAGGTAAGTCCTTCTGCTCCCTTTAGGGTGAGAAAGATAACAGGATATTTTCCCATATAGGCTTCACAAAGCTCGTGCCTTTGGGCAATATACAGCCCGTCAAAAAGTGTTTTGTCGGTGCCGATAGAAAAGAAGTAGCGGAGCATGCTCATATTGAGGGTTTTGCCAAAGCGTCTGGGACGTGTAAAAAGAGTGACCTTGGCCCATTGGTTGAGCAATTGTTCTATCAGTGAAGTTTTATCAATATAATAAAATCCTTCCTTGCGGATTTCCTCAAAGTTTTCAATGCCGACGGGAAGCTTGAGCGTTGCGTTCATATAGAAATCCTTCCTTTCGCTTGCTTTAGCTATATTATAACATCTTGACGTTATTTTATCACGTGTCATGTTCCAATGCAAAACTTTAGGACTGCTGTGGGCGCTTACGCCTGCGGCAGTCCTTTTTGCTTGACGCTTGCCAAAGTAAATACTATAATATTCGTATGATATGCGGATGTTTACACTTTGACCGCAGAAAGGATGATTAATATGAATAAGTTTCTTAAATTAGCGCTGGTGGGTGCGCTAGCTGCCCTCACGGTTGTTGCTGCCGGCTGCGGTGGCGGTGCCAAGGATGACAAAAAGGTGGATATGGATAAGCCTGTAATTGTAGGCGTAAACCCTGGCCCGCACGCCATCATTATGGATAACGTAAAGAAGATTGCTGAAAAGAAGGGTTTAAAGATTGAAGTAAAGGAGTTCAGCGACTTTGTTACTCCCAACTCTGCCCTGGCTGCAGGTGAAATTTGGGCCAACAGCTACCAGCACGAGCCTTTCCTGAAGGCAACCATGAAGAAGGAGCCTTCGTTCAAGCTGGCCAAGGCCTTTAACACCGCGCTCTTCCCGATCAATATTTATTCCAAAAAGCTGAAGCCTGGCGACAGCATTCCTGACGGCGCTAAGATTGGCATTCCTAACGACCCCACTAACGGCGGCCGCAGCATCCTGCTTTTGGCTTCGCACGGCTTGATTAAGGTGAAGGATCCCAAGGACGTTACTACTACTGTTAAGGATATCACCGACAATCCGCACAAGTTCCAGATTATTGAGCTGGAGGCTGCAGCAATTCCCCGCAGCTTGGATGATTTGGATTGCGCTGCTATTAACACAACCTATGCGCTCAACGCCGGCCTCAATCCTGCCACCGACCCGATTTTGAAGGAAACTGCAGATTCTCTGTACGTTAACATCGTGGCCGTAAAGGAAGAAACCTTGAAGGATCCGCGTCTTAAAATTTTCCAAGAGGCATATCAATCCAAGGAAAATGCTGAGTTTATCAAAAAGCAGTTCCCAGGCTCTGTCTATATAGGCTGGGAGGAAAAATAAGCAGCTTTTAGCGGCTGATTTTTGTGATTAAGTGATTAGTGGTTAGTAAGGAGTGAAGATTTATTTAGCTTTGCTGTTTGCTAACCACTTTTTTCTGCGAGGTTTGCGCCGCTGCTTGTGGCGTTGCAAGGAAAGCTTTTGAGGTGTGATTATGGATATACAAGCGCATATCAATGAAATGTGGCCCAAGCTGCACGCTTTGGCCGAGCCTGCCTTTAAGGAGGTGCGCACAGCGGCCTTTTTGGCAGACTTTTTGCGCAGCTTGGGCTACGCCGTAACCGAAAATGTGGGTGATACTACCGCTGTTGTGGCCGTTTTGGACAGCGGCAGGCCTGGGCCTGTGGTGGCAGTGCGGACGGATATGGACTGCCTACTGTTTAAAAATGAAGACGGCAGCTTGGAGGCTATCCACGCCTGCGGTCATGACGGCCATATGACGACGGTGATGGGTGTGGCGCAGCTTTTAGCGGAGCAGGGGATTGCCTGTGGGTGTGTCAAGATTTTGTGCCAGCCTGCCGAGGAAATCGGCAAGGGCGCACTGGCGATGCTGGCGGCTGGCGCGTTGGACGATGTGCAATACGTGCTGGGGTTTCACCTAATGCCCAAGGACATGGCAAAAAGTGGCCAGATTATTGCGCAGATTAACTGGACGGCCTGCACCCTTATGGAGGGCGAAATCCACGGACTGGCGGCACACGGGTCGCAGCCGCACCTGGGCGTGAACGCTATTGACGTGGGTGCTGCCATTGTGGGCGCCATCAACGCCTTGCACAGCAACCCACTTTTGGGCGGCAGCATTAAGACCACACGCTTTATGGGCGGCGCTGGCTCGCTCAACGCTATCTGCGACAAGGTGAGCATTGGCTTTGACCTGCGCAGCACGTCGAACGCCGAAATGCTGCTGCTGCGCCAAAGGGTGCAGCAGATTGTAGAAAGCACGGCCAAGGTGTACGGCGCTGAAGCAGATTGCCACATTGTGGGCACCTGTCCTGCGGCCGAGGCGGATGCCTCGCTTTTAGCGCTGACGCAGGAGGTTATAGCAGCGGAGCTTGGTCCTGGCGGCCTTATTCCTGCGGCAAATATCACCGTGGGCGAGGATTTCAACTTCTTTAAGCAGGAAAAACCGCAGCTTAAAACTGCCAGCCTGGGCATTGGCTGCGACCTGGAGCCGGGCCTGCATGACCGCAATATGCACTTTGACCATAGCGCCTTGGTGAACGCCATCCGCGTGCTGACCAAGCTGACGCAGCGGATTTTGGCCGAGGAACCGTGACGGGAGGCCGTAGCTTGTGCAGCGGCACATTGTGAAAGATAGCATAATTATTTAATAGCTTAGCAATTTAGCTAGCTTTTATCAGGGCTCCCCCAGTGGGAGCCTTTTTCGCGTGCAAGCACAAATCACATTCGTGTCATAGCTGTAAACTATATGTAAACAATGCTTATGCCTGATTGCCATTGTGCGCGTATAGCTGTATAATAACCGACGTGTGTAAAGGAGGGGATTGGCTTTGGGTAAAAATACTTCTTTGGATATGCTGCATGGCACGCTTTGGGATAAAATATTAAAATTTGCCTTGCCTGTGGCGCTGACGGTGGTGTTAGAGCAGCTATTTAACGCTGTAGATATTGCCGTCGTGGGTAATTTTGCTTTTAGCAGCACTACTACCGCTATTGCTGCCGTTGGGGCGAACGCTCCTATCGTTGGAATTTTGGTCATGCTGTTTTTGGGTATATCTCTTGGTACTAATGTGGTTATTGCGCAGGCTATAGGCGCAGGCAATGTAGCAGAGGTGCGCTATGCTGTACATACGTCCATTATTGTTGCCTTGGGCGGCGGTGCTTTGGTGGCAGTGGCAGGACAGGTGGCAGCGGCACCGCTTTTGGCTGCCTTGAACATGCCGCCGGAGGTGCTGGAGCCTGCGCTAGTGTATCTGCGTGTATATCTTTTGGGTATGCCTGTGATCTTTTTATATATGCTTACAGCTGCTATCTTCCGTAGCGTGGGTGAAACCTCTATGCCCTTACGGGCATTGGTAGCAGCCAACGTTGTCAATATCGCCTTGGATTTGCTCTTTGTGTGCGTGCTGCATTGGGACGTAGCAGGTGTGGCAGCAGGTACAGTGCTGGCAAACGCTGTTAGTGCGGCTGTTTTGCTGTGGCGCCTTTGGCAGAGGCAGGATATTATTCAGCTGGAGCTCAAACAGCTGCACGTTGACCGCAAGGCGCTGCGTGAAATCCTGCGCATCGGTATACCTGCAGGCGTGCAGAACGCAGTCTTTGCGTTTGCCAATGTTGTCATCCAAGGTGCTATCAACAGCCTGGGGACAGTGGTGATTGCAGCCTCTAGCGCTGCCCTGCCCATTGAAATGATCGCTTACAGCGTTTTTAGCTCGTTTGGGCAGGCGTGCACTACCTTTGTGGGCCAAAACTTTGGCGCACGCCAGCTGCAGCGCTGTAAAAAGGTTTTGGGCATCTGCCTTTTGGAAAATGCCTGTGCTACAGGTGTGGCCATTGCTCTGGTGCTGCTTTTTGGCAAGCAGCTGCTGCATTTTATCAACACAGACCCGGATGTTGTGGACGTGGGCTATCAAAGGCTGACGATTGTTTTTAGCGCCTATGGCTTCAGTCTTTTGTACGATACTATCTCTGGTTACCTGCGAGGCTTTGGCATCTCGTTTTTACCGTCGGTGCTGACTATTATCGGCGTGTGCGGCGTGCGCCTGGTGTGGGTGTTTTGCGTCTTCCCTGATTACCGCAGCTTTGAGGGGATTATGACGGTATATCCTGTGAGCCTGGCGACGGCGGCGGTGCTGCTTGTGGGCGCGCTGCTCTGGTGCAGGCCTGCAAAGATGTTTAAGTGAATTATAAATTTTTTCATCCTGTTATGCATGTGGGGGATGTAGCCATCGGAGCTTTTTTGCATAAGAACGCTTCGGACGAGTCAATGTATCGTCGGAGCGTTTTTGTGTATCAAAATCACGGAAAAGCCTACAATGACACCGCAGTTCTTTGAGTAATTCACTATATCGTGATATAATAATCTCGTTAGTTCTGTATTATCGGAAGTTCGGAGGAGATCACAATGGGCGTGAGCTATGACAAGCTGTTTCATATGATGATTGATCGTAAAATTACCAATGCACAGCTCATGAAGATGTGCGGCTTTAGTGCCAATATCATTACAAGATTGAAAAGGAATGAATATATCTCAATGGAGAGTCTAGGAAAACTTTGCAAGGTATTAGATTGCAAAGTAGATGATATTCTTGTCTTTGAGAACGACGAAAGTTGAGAGGAGGCGAACGGTTTGAAATCGAATTTTGATTTTTTGAGCAAGGATTTCCCCGTATTAGCAAATTTCGGGAAACTTGCTGAACAATACTGCTTCTCCGATGCCAATTCGTGCCTGATTAAACTTGGTATGATTGGTGAAACTATCGTTAATTTGATGTTCACTTATGATGGTGTGCAGTTTCCATCTGACAATACAGCTGTTAAACGTATTGATACACTCATGCGAGAAGGCTTGCTTAGCCGAGATATTTGCGACATCCTTCATGCTCTTAGAAAAGCACGGAATAAGGCAAGTCACGAAAATTACGGTTCAGCAGATGAAGGAAAGATACTTTTGCAAATGGCGCATAGCCTGTGCGAATGGTTCATGCAGACCTATGGGGATTGGAATTATCAAAATCAGGCATTTGTTATGCCAGAAGAGACTTCGATTCCTGAATCCCGAACAATTGATAAAGAACAGGAAAAGAAAATAGAAGATGACCTGACAAAGAAGGCAGAAGAAACCGCTGCTGCTGCTCCAAAGGTTTCTCAGGAAGAACGAAAAAAACAATCGACAAGGGCTGCTGGAAAACGACATAAATCTGAAGCGGAGACACGCTATCTTATTGATGAGCAATTACGCAAAGTTGGCTGGGAAGCTGACACAGAACATCTTCGATACTCAAAAGGCACACGTCCGGAGAAGGGCAGAAATATAGCAATAGCCGAATGGCCTACCGATTCTCAGGTAGGCAATAAGGGCTATGCTGACTATGTTTTGTTCATGGGAACAAAGATGGTCGGCGTGATAGAAGCAAAAGCAATTCATAAAGATATCCCCTCTGTCATTGACTACCAGTGTAAGGACTATCCCAGGAACATTCGTGCCAAGGACAATCAGTATCAGGTAGGTACTTGGGGTGGCTTCAAGGTGCCATTCACTTTTGCTACCAACGGAAGACCATATCTGGAGCAGTACAAGACAAAATCTGGTATCTGGTTCCTTGACCTGCGTCAATCTTACAATTCTCCCAAAGCGCTTCGTGGATGGATTAGCCCCACGGGAATAGAAGAGCTTTTGGCACAAGACATCGACAGCAAGAATGCCTATCTACAACAGCTGCCTTTTGATTTTCTGACTGATAAAGATGGACTGAATTTGAGACCATATCAGCTGAATGCAATCAAAGCAGCCGAGAATGCTATTATCGAAGGCAAAGCGACTGTTTTGCTGGCTATGGCTACCGGAACCGGCAAGACAAGAACGGTTCTGGGAATGATATATCGATTTTTGAAGACGGAACGCTTCCGTAGAATACTGTTCCTTGTTGATAGAACATCTCTCGGCGAGCAGGCTCAGGATGTGTTCAAAGAGGTAAAGCTAGAAGAACTAATGACCCTTGATGATATTTATAACATCAAGGAGCTTGAAGATAAGGAGATTGATAAGGAGACCCGTGTTCAGGTAGCAACGGTTCAAAGCATGGTAAAGCGCATCCTGTACAATACAGAAGATACGATGCCGGCAGTCTCCGACTATGATCTGATTATCGTTGATGAAGCGCATCGGGGTTATATTCTCGATAAAGAGATGAGTAACGATGAGCTGCTTTACCGTGATCAAACAGATTATCAGAGCAAGTATCGCTCTGTTATCGAGTACTTTGACGCTGTGAAGATTGCTTTGACTGCAACTCCGGCATTGCAGACTACCGAAATTTTTGGTGAGCCTGTGTTTAAGTATACCTATCGTGAAGCAGTTATCGAAGGCTATCTTGTAGACCATGATGCTCCTCACGAACTGAAAACGAAGCTCAGCAGCGAAGGAATTCACTACAAAAACGGCGATACTGTTACGGTCTATGACCCAGTAACTGGCGAGATCAAAAATAGCGAGCTACTAGACGATGAATTGGATTTTGACATCGATTCCTTCAACCGGAAGGTAATCACAGAACACTTTAACCGCACTGTACTGACAGAAATCGCCCGTGATATAGATCCCGAAGCTCCAAACGAGCAAGGTAAGACTCTTATCTACGCCGTAGATGACCAGCACGCTGATATGATTGTCTCCATTCTCAAGGATATCTATTCGAAGACTGGTGTGGACAACGATGCAATTATGAAGATTACCGGAAGTGTTGGCGGTGGCAACAAGAAAAAAGTCCAGGAAGCGATTAAACGCTTTAAGAACGAAAGCTATCCGAGCATAGCTGTAACGGTCGATTTGCTTACAACGGGAATCGATGTGCCTGAAATTACGACGCTAGTCTTTATGCGCCGTGTGAAATCCCGTATTCTCTTTGAGCAGATGCTTGGTCGTGCGACACGACTCTGCCCGGAAATTCATAAGACGCACTTTGAAATTTACGATCCTGTCGGTGTTTATGATTCTCTCGAAGCGTTCAATACCATGAAGCCGGTTGTTACTGATCCAAGCACATCGTTTGAACAGCTCATTGATGGGCTTGAAGTCCTCGATACTGAGGAGAAGGTAAGAAATCAAATCAATCAAATCATCGCCAAGCTCCAGCGCAAAAAGCGAAAAATGAGCGATGAAATGATGTCGCATTTCACTGACCTGTCCGGAGGTCTTGATCCAACACAGTATATCCAGCAGCTTGAGAGTGAGCCTGCCGAAACCGCAAAAAACAGGATTCTTGCGAACAGACAGCTTTTTAAGATGTTGCAGGAGATAAAATCCAACAGCGGCAGAACGGTTGTGATTTCAGATAAAGAAGACGAGTTGATTAGTCATACTCGCGGCTATGGAGATAAGGACAGACCTGAGGATTATCTTGATGCCTTCTCGGCATATATCAAGACGAATATGAACGAGATTGCTGCGCTGAATATCGTTTGCACCAGGCCGAAAGACCTGACCCGTGAAGAGTTGAAATCTTTGCGGTTGACGCTGGACAGACAGGGCTTTACAACGCAGCAGCTAAATACGGCAATTTCTCAGATGACAAATGAAGAGATTGCTGCGGATATTATCAGCTTGATTCGCCGCTATGCCATCGGCTCCGTACTTATCAGTCATGAAGCCAGAATACGCAGAGCGGTTGATAAGCTTGTAAAAGCCCGTTCTTTCTCCAAGCAGGAATTGAACTGGATCAAGCGTATGGAAACCTACCTAATGAAAGAATCTGTCCTGAATATCAAGGTATTTGATGAGGATGTGCGATTCAAGGAACAGGGAGGCTTCAAGAAAATTGACAGAGTGTTCCAGAATAAGCTTGAGAGTATTGTTTTGGAACTGAACACATATCTTTATGATGACGGAGGCAATGTTGCATGAACACACAGGAAATAGTATCGAAGCTCTGGAAGCTCTGTAATGTACTGAGAGATGACGGCATCACTTATCACCAGTATGTCACCGAGCTTACCTATATCCTCTTTCTAAAAATGGCAAAGGAAACCGATACGGAGGGTAAATTTGCGGCTGGTGTCACTCTCGTTGAGGGAAATAATTTGACATCAGAAGAGGAAACACAAAACAGCGAAAAGAAGATTATTCAATCTTACAGTTGGGATAATTTGGTCAGCAAATCTGGTATTGAACTTCACAGCTACTATAAGACGGTGCTGCGTTTGTTCGGAACCTACTGCACTGGGCGTGTCCGTGAAATCTATCAGGGGGCAGCCACCAACATTGACGAGCCTAAGAACCTTGAAAAGATTATTACGACGATTGACGGTCTGGATTGGTATTCTGCCCGTGAAGAAGGTCTTGGCAACCTTTATGAAGGTTTGCTGGAAAAGAACGCAAACGAGAAGAAATCTGGGGCAGGACAGTATTTCACTCCCCGTGTGCTGATTGATGTTATGACCAGACTGATGAAGCCGCAGCCAGGTGAACTATGCAATGACCCTGCTTGTGGCACTTTCGGATTTATGATTGCTGCCAGCCAATATGTTAGAGAGCAAACAGACGATTTCTTCACGCTGGATGCTGACACAGCTCGCTTTGAGAAGGAAAAAGCCTTCACTGGCTGCGAGCTTGTTCACGATACCCATCGGCTGGCTTTGATGAATGCCATGCTCCATGATATTGATGGACAGATTGTCTTGGGTGATACGCTATCAAATGTCGGTAAAACGATGAAGGGCTATAACCTCGTATTAACTAACCCTCCATTTGGAACCAAGAAAGGCGGAGAGCGTGCTACCCGTGATGACTTTACTTTTCCGACTAGCAATAAGCAGCTCAACTTCCTTCAGCACATTTATCGCAGCTTGAAGACCGATGGTAAATCCCGTGCCGCTGTTGTTCTTCCTGACAATGTACTTTTTGCTGATGGAGACGGGGAGCGCATCCGTAAAGACCTGATGGATAAATGTGATCTGCACACCATTCTTCGCTTGCCTACTGGTATTTTTTACGCACAGGGCGTAAAAACAAATGTGCTGTTCTTCACTAGAGGAAATACCGATAAGAACAATACAAAGGAAGTATGGATTTACGACCTGCGTTCTGATATGCCGTCCTTCGGTAAGACCAGCCCGCTGAAGAAGGAGCATTTTGACGAGTTTATTGAATGCTACGCTAATGGTGAATTGAGCAAACGTAAGGAAACCTACAGCGAAGAGAACCCAAACGGCAGATGGCGTA
>CAVDRP010000007.1:0-120726 GCA_963611535.1 Bacteroidaceae bacterium
ATGCCGCCCTGTCACGGCGGAGGTCGTGGGTTCGAGTCCCATCCGGGTCGCCAATCTTTGCCTCGGTAGCTCAGTTGGTAGAGCAAAGGACTGAAAATCCTTGTGTCCACAGTTCGATTCTGTGCTGAGGCACCATATTGCGGAAATAGCTCAGTGGTAGAGCACCTCCTTGCCAAGGAGGGGGTCGCGAGTTCGAATCTCGTTTTCCGCTCCACTTTTCAAGGCGACATAGCCAAGCGGTAAGGCAGAGGTCTGCAAAACCTTTATCCCCAGTTCGATTCTGGGTGTCGCCTCCATTTTTATTTTCTTGAAAAGTTGGAATCAACTTAGTTTTGTCTGCCGCGGTGGCGGAACTGGCAGACGCAAGGGACTTAAAATCCCTCGGGTAGTGATACCCGTACCGGTTCGATTCCGGTCCGCGGCACCATATATACAGTAAGCATATTTGGTAAAATCTCAACCGTTGCGCAATTGTCGCGAACGGTTATTTTGTTTATTAAGAGGGTTACATAGAGTAATCGACAATTGCTTAAACAAAAAAAGAAACCAGAAGAGGGAGTTAGCCACTGAATAATCAGCAGGCAACTCCCTCTTTTAGTTTCTCTAGGAAAAGAGTATCAATTTTTGACAACGATGTCAAAGAAAATTTCAGCTATTTATTTTTCTACGCGACCAGGATATGCTTTGAGTGCTTCGCCCAGAATGTAGATGGCGCGCTCTAAGTCCTCGCTCTTTAACACATAGGCCAGACGTGCTTCGTTAACGCCGGTGCCGGGAGTGCTGTAGAAGCCATTGCCAGGTGCGAACATAACGGTTTCGCCGTCGATAGCAAAGTTTTCGAGTGTCCAGATGGCAAACTTTTCTGCGTCATCAACGGGCAGGCTAACCATGATGTAAAAGGCGCCCTTGGGGTCAGATGCTTTAACGCCAGGCAGCTTTTGCAGGGCAGCAACAATGGTGTCGCGGCGTTTTTTGTATTCCTTGTTAACTTCTTCCAGATAGCTTACGGGAGTGGTGTACAACGCAGCGGCGCCAACCTGCTCCAGAATAGGGCTGCACAGACGTGCTTGGCAGCATTTGATAATTTGCTTGCTGAATTCCTTGTTTTTGCTGATGATGCAGCCGATACGTGCGCCGCAGGCACTGTAGCGCTTGGAAACGGAATCGATGATGATAAGGTTTTCGTCCAGCTCGGGCATGGTGCCGAAGCTGCGGTAAGCGCCGTCATAAACAAACTCGCGGTAAACCTCGTCGGCAATCAGTGCCAGGTTGTGCTTGCGCACGATACGAGAAATCATCTCCTGCTCGGCCTCGGTGTAAACAACGCCTGTGGGGTTGCCGGGGTTGGTGAGCAAAATTGCTTTAGTATTGGGGGTGATGTGCTTTTCGATTTCCTCTTCGCTGGGCAGGTGGTAGCCATTATCTACGCTAGTAGGTACTGCGTTGATTTTGGCGCCATATTGCTTGCAGAAGGTGGTGTAGTTAGCGTAGAAGGGCTCAAAAACCATAACCTCATCGCCAGGGTCGCACAAGCCCATAACGGCAAAGGTCAGTGCCTCGCTGCCGCCATTGGTAACGAAAATATCTTCAATGGCATATTCCATGCCTTTTTCTGCATAATATTTTTGGATAGCTTTAAGCAGGAACATTTCGCCCTTAGAATTGCTGTAGGCAATAACGGGAGCCTTGTATTCGCGGATGCTGTCCATAAACTGGTCTGGGGTTTTGATGTCCGGCTGGCCGATGTTCAGGTGATAAACCTTTTTGCCTGCAGCCTTGGCTGCGTCAGCATAGGGGGACAGCTTTCTGATAGGGGAAGAGGTTAAGCTTTGGATACGTTGTGAAAGTTTCATCAAGTAAAACTCCTTACTTTTATAATTTGGGCAGGTGTCACTGCTTTTATTATTATAACACGAATATAGAGGCGATAGTGTATACATATGCTGTTATACTGTATACATTGCAAATTTAGCGCTTCAAGTATAACAAAAGCCTGGGCACGCACGCTGCGCACCCAGGCTCTGCTTATAAATAATCAATCCCAGCGCTTTAAAAGGTCGTCAATGATTTCTTTTTTTGTCTTGCGGCGCTTTTTTTCGTAGTTGCGGAAGTTGTTGTCACGGTGATCAGTGGAATAGTCGGCGTAATCAAAATCGTCGTTGCTACGCTCGTAGCTGCGGTTGTAATCACCATGACCGTCGTCTGCCAACACGGGGATAACGGGGGTATAACTGTTTACTTGGATATACATGCTGTGCCTCTTATACGTAATTGTGTTCCTTTACATGATTGGAGTGCAAAATTGCTTCGGATTTTTCACCCAGCGGTTTTTCCAAAAACTCTTCGTACAGCGTTTGGACATCGGGATTGTTGTGCGATTGGCGCAGCGCGCGTGCGCAATCTAGTGCGTACAGCTTGCCGCCGAGCGCGCCTGCACGCTCTTCGCCGTCATGGATAGGCTGGCCGCCGCCGCCAACGCAGCCGCCAGGACAGGCCATAATCTCCACGAAGTCATAATGCACCTTGCCTGCAGCCAGCTCGTCGAGCAGCTTGGCAGCATTGCCTAGGCCGCTGATGGTGCAGGTGCGCAGTGTGGTGCCGCCTAAGGTGAAGTCGCGCACCTTGCGGCTCTCTTCGCCGCGCACGTCGGCAAAGGCAGCGTCGGGCGCTTCCTTGCCCTCGATAACCTTGTAGGCTGTGCGCAGTGCTGCCTCCATAACGCCGCCTGTAGCGCCAAAGATGACGCCAGCGCCGGTGCTGGCACCCAGGGGGCTGTCAAAGGGCAGCTCTTCCAGGTAGGCAGGGTTGATGTGCTCGCTACGCAGCAGGCGGATAAGCTCGCGCGTCGTCAGCACGATATCCACGTCATGCGTGCCGCTGCTGCGCATGGAAAAGAGTGCTGCCTCGCGCTTTTTGGAGACGCAGGGCATGATGGATATGGAGCAGATCTCCTTAGGCTTTAGGCCCTTGCGCTGTGCAAAGTAAGATTTGGTGAGCGCACCGAAAATCTGCTGCGGCGATTTGGTGGTGGAAAGGTTACCCACAAATTGCGGATATTTTTTGTTGACGAAGGCTACCCAGCCAGGGCAGCAGGAGGTGAACATCGGCCAGCTGTGCTCTGCTGGTTGGGCCAGGTGCTCTAAAAGCTCGCTTGCTTCCTCCATGATGGTGACATCGGCGGCATAGCAGGTGTCAAAAACATAGTCAAAGCCTACTTTTTTGAGTGCTGCCACCATGCGGCCTTCTGTTGCCAGCTCGGGCGGCAGATTAAAGGCCTCGGCCCAGGCGGTGCGAACTGCAGGTGCCACCTGCACCACGGTAACCTTGGCAGGATCGGCTAAAACATCATAAATTTTGGGCACGTCGTTGCGCTCCTTCAGTGCGCCCACAGGGCAGTGGGTGATGCATTGGCCGCACAGGCAGCAGTCGCTGTCCTCGATGGCGACGTTATTAGCAACGTCTACGGTAGTACGTGCGCCAGTGTTTTGCACATCCCAAATGTGTAGTCCTTGGATTTTATTGCACACCTGCACGCAACGCATGCATTTGATACACTTTTTGGAATCGCGGATAAGCGGGAAATCCTGGTTCCAAGGAGTATCTACAATATCGCGCTCGTAGGGGATATCATAAATACCCAGGTCGTTAGAAAGCTTTTGCAGGCTGCAGTTGCCGCTGCGCACGCAGGTGGCACACAGGCAGTCGTGCTGCGATAAAATCAGCTCCACGTTGGTGCGGCGCACGCTGCGTGCCTTGGGAGAATTGGTGTAGACTACAAGTCCCTCCTGTACAGGCGTGGTGCAGGCCGTTACAACGCGGTTCTGTCCCTGGATTTCCACCACGCACACCTTGCAGGCGCTGATTTCGTTAAGATCCTTTAGATAGCACAGGCGCGGAATTTCGATGCCGATGGTGGCAGCAGCCTGCATGATAGTTGTTCCTTGCGGTACGGATACATTTTGTCCGTCAATTGTCAGGTTTACCATTTTAAGGTTCTGCCTCCTTTGAGTGTACTAAAGCCAAACTTGTCACAGCGCAGGCAGCGACCTGCCTCCTGGCAGGCCTCCTGCTTGGTCATGCCACATTCAATGGGAGCGAAGGTGTTCTTGCGCTCACCAGCTTCGGTTTCGTGCATTTGGATACGTCCGCAGGGACGTTTATCATCAATGGAGGGGTCGGGGATTACTACATCGCAAGAAATAATGTGCTCGTAGCCCAAATATTCGTCTATGTTGGCTGCGGCAACCTTGCCTGCAGCGATGGCGCGGATAACGGTGGCAGGGCCAGTTACGCAGTCACCGCCGGCAAAAACACCCTCGTTGTTAGCCAGCTCGCTACTAGAAAGAGCGCTGATGGTGCCGCGCTTGATCTTGATGCCTGCCTCCTCGAAGGGACGCAGCTCAATGCCCTGGCCGATAGCCACGACGATAACATCGCAGGGAATGCGCTCTAGCTCTACATCAGCATGGATGGGGCGTGCGCGTCCCCAGGCGTCGATGGGGCCGATAATCTGCGGCTCTACCCACAGGGCAGCAACCTTGCCGTCTGCATCTGCTTCGATGTGGTGCGGCGCTTTGAGACCGTACAGCTCTGCACCCTCGGCGATTGCGCCTTCAATCTCCTCAGGCAGCGCTGTCATATCGTCCTGACGGCGGCGGTAGGCGATGATGACCTTCTTGGCACCAAGGCGGATGGAGCTGCGGGTGCAGTCCATAGCTACGTTGCCGCCGCCGATAACGACAACAGTTTTATCCTTAAAGTCCGGCATTTTTTCCTCGCCGATGTTGCGCAGCATTTCGACTGCGCTGATAACACCCTGCGAATTTTCGCCGTCAATACCAATTTTTTTGTCAGTATGTGCGCCAATGGCGATATAAACCGCATCAAACTCCTGGCGCAGCTTTTCAAAGGGGATTTCGCCCTCGCCGTTGCCGATTTTGCTGTTTCTGCGCACCTCTACGCCTGTAGAGAGGATGGCGTCGATGTCCTGCTGCAGACGCTCGCGGGGGAAGCGGTAGGACGGGATGCCGTAGCGCAGCATGCCGCCGAGCTTGCTTTTTTCTTCAAAGACAACGGTATGATGTCCCATAAGCTCCAAATAATAGGCTGCCGAAAGACCGCTAGGGCCGCCGCCGATGATGGCGATGCGCTTGCCAGTGGCGGCCTGCTTATCAGGCACGGGTACCACGTCTGAGGGCGCGTTGTCCACTGCCATACGCTTGAGGCCGCGGATGTTGATAGGCGCGTCAATCATACTACGGCGGCAGCGTGCTTCACACGGATGCTCGCAGATGAGAGCGCAGGCTGTAGGGAAGGGGTTGTCCTTGCGGATGAGCTTGACGGCGTCGGCATAGCGTCCTGCACCGACAAGCGAAATATAACCAGGTATATCCACCTGCGCTGGGCACAGAGCCACGCAGGGGATGGAAGTGTGTACATTGATAGAGCATTTGCCCTTTTTAATATGGTTGATATAATCCTCACGGAAGCCTTCAAGGCCGGCCAAAACCATTTTGGCTGCCTCAAAGCCGATGGCGCAGTCAGCGCTGTTGGCAACGTTTTGCGCTGTGCTTTCGATTAAATCCAGGGTGTGCATATCGGCCTTGCCATCAAGCACAGCCTCCATAAGGTGCTGCAGCTGCGCCAGGCCTACACGGCAGGGAACGCACTTGCCACAGGTCTGGGCATGGCATACCTTGAGGAACGACAGCTGCAGATCAACAGGGCACAGTCCCGGAGGGCTGGCGATGATGTGTCGCTCCAAATCCTTATACAGGCGTTCAACCGTCAGCTGCGCCTGGTCAGGTGATTCGATTCTTAAACGGCTCATAGTTTTTCCTCCAAAAAAGCATACACTAAATACAATACTGTATAGACAGTATTATACTCAAAAAGCACTACATATGCAAGAAAAGTGATAAATGTTTTGTGTAAACATAGTAGCATAATTAGCATATGTAAAGTAAAAAATGTATATTTGACTGTAGTAACAATGCTTTACTGTTTGTGGTATAATAAAAGCATGATTATAGCGTCAGCTTGTGGATGCTGCTGGTGTTGAGGAGTGATTGTATGCAGCTTACTAAGGTACATTTTGCAAGCATGATTCTTACCCTGCTGCTTACGGTTTTGCCGGGAATTATCGCGGCGCGCAGGGTGAAGTCTGCGGATGATTATAATGTCGGCGGCCGCAGTGCCGGCAGTGGCCTTGTGGCAGGTACTATTATTGGTACGATTGTCGGTGGTGCTGCTACTGTGGGCACGGCGCAGCTTGGCTTTAAGCTGGGGCTGACGGCGTGGTGGTTTACGCTTGGCAGCGGCATCGCACTTTTGCTGATGGCGGCCTTTTATGCTACGCCTTTGCGCCGCAGCGCGCTGACTACGATACCGGAGTTTTTGGTCACCTCCTACGGCAGGGGGGCAGGATATCTAGCAACAGCGTCGTCCTGTGCTGGGATCTTTTTTAGTGTTGTGGCTAGCACGCTCACGGCCCTGCATCTGGTGGCAGGTATTTTTGATGTGCCGCTGCCTGTGGCAGCAGTGCTGATTATCATCATTACCGCCTGCTTCGTTTTCTTTGGCGGCCTTAGCAGCAGCGGCATGGCCGGCATTTTTAAAATAGTATTGATTTTTGCCAGTATTTTTGTCGGTGGTGTGCTTGCTTACTGTGATATGGGTTCCTGGCAGGGCCTAAAGCAGAGCTTTACGCCCTTTCCCTGGTTTAGCCTTTTTGGCCGTGGGGTGGAGGATGGTCTGGTGAGCCTTGGCTCGATGATTGTGGGCGTTGTTTCCACACAAACCTACGTGCAGGCAATTTTTTCGGCCCGCGACAGCAAAACTGCCGCTACAGGCTGCGCTGCTGCTGCCTTAGTGGTGATACCTGTGGGACTACCGTCTGTGGTTATCGGTATGTTTATGCACCTGCAGCATCCCGAAATAAATTCTATTGACGCGCTGCCCTTGTATTTGGTGACATATCTGCCGCACTGGCTTGGCGGCATCGGCCTTGCCGCCGTACTGATTTCGGCGCTGGGGTCTATTGCGGGCCTGGCGCTTGGCGTAGGCACAATGCTTGCGCGTGACGTTATCCATAATATTTGGCAGGATGCTAATGGTAAGGCGCAGCTGTGGGCGAGCCGCCTGAGTGTGCTGGCTGTGAGCATTGCAGCGATGGTGTTTGTTTTCTTTCATTTAGATTCGTCGGTGCTGGAATGGAACTACCTATCTATGGCCTTGCGTGGCAGCGGTATCTTTTTGCCGCTGACGTTCTGTGTCTTCTTCCCGGGCAGGGTGCGTGCCTCGATGGGATTGGCGGCTATGGGCGCAGGCGTTTTTACCGCTGTTTTTTGGAAGTATATCAGCCCTTGGCAGATAAGCAGCCTGCTGCCGGCCTTGTGCTACAGCCTTTTCTTTTTGCTTATCGGCCTGGCTTGGGGCAAAAAAGGTGAATAAAATGAAAAAACTACCTTCGTTGCAGGCCACTTGCTTGCAAAAGGCAGTGTGTTGTGCTATATTATAGGCAAAGGACAACCGCCCACAAGGTGGGTTGCCGATAGGTTAGAACGGAAAGACCGCCCTACGTCTCGTCAAAGTTGAAGGGCGGTTTTCCTATGAATCGCTTACCTGCAAAACATAAATATAAATGTCAGCAATGCTAAGATGAACATACCAAAGGATATGAGATCCTTAAAGTCGTAATTCTTCATAGACATCACCTCCATTCTGTGTGAGAATGTCGGCGACACCACCCCGCAGCACGGTTGCCCAAGGTCTCTTATATTTTAACATATGTATACTAAACATACAACGAACAAACTGTGAAGTTTATCGGGGTATGTTTTTTTGCTTATAGCAGGAAAATTGCGTGCTATAATAGAATACAAAAGCATGATTTGCATTAGAAAAAGAGGAATAACATGACTCAACGCTTTACTCATTTACATGTTCATACAGAATACAGTCTGCTTGATGGTGCCTCTAAAATCCCAGAGCTTGTGGCCTATGCCAAGGAGCTGGGGATGGACAGCCTGGCGATTACTGACCACGGCGTGATGTACGGCGCGGTGGAGTTTTACCAGGAATGTACTAAGGCAGGCATTAAGCCTATCCTGGGCTGCGAGGTTTATCTTGCTAGCGGCTCGCATCTGGAAAAGAATAACCGTGGCATGTACCATTTGATCCTGCTTGCCGAAAATGATATTGGCTACCATAATTTGATGAAGATAGTCAGCATCGGCCAGCTGGAGGGTTTTTACTACAAGCCGCGTGTGGACAAGGATGTGCTGCGCACCTACCACGAGGGTATTATCTGTCTGAGCGCCTGCATTGCCGGCGAGCTGCCTGTTTTAATCTTGCAGGATAACCTGGAGGGAGCACGCCGCTGCATCGCAGAATACATAGATATTTTTGGCAGGGATAATTATTTTTTGGAAATTCAGGACCACGATATGGAGGAGGAGCACAAGGTCAGCGCGGCCTTGAAGCAGCTGGCGCAGGAATTTGGCCTAGGCCTTGTCGCAACCAACGACCTGCATTACGTGCAGCGCAAGGACGCGGCGGCGCAGGATATTTTGCTGTGCATCCAGACGACTAGAAACGTGGATGACCCGGACAGGATGCGCTTTCCGAACGATAGCTTTTATTTGAAGAGCTATGACGAAATGGCGCAGCTTTTTGGTGACTGCCCCGAGGCGTTAGAAAACACTAATAAAATTGCTGACCGCTGCAATATTACCATGGATTTTGGTCATTTGCTGCTGCCTGAGTTCCCTGTGCCTGATGGCTACGACGCTGTGAGCTATTTGCGCCACTTGTGCGAGGAGGCACTGCCTGTGCGTTACGACGTGGTGGATGAGCGTGTGCGCAAGCGGCTGGATTTTGAGCTGGATATCATCAATACCATGGGCTACGCCTGCTACTTTTTGATCGTGTGGGATTTTATCAACTACTGCCGTGAGCACGATATTCCTGTTGGCCCCGGACGCGGCAGCGCAGCGGGCAGCATTGTGGCCTATCTTTTGCGGATAACAAACATTGAGCCTTTGCGCTATAACCTGCTTTTTGAACGCTTTTTGAACCCCGAGCGCGTGAGCATGCCTGATATTGATACCGATTTTTGCTACGTCAAGCGCAACCAGGTGCTAGATTACGTTGTGCGCCGCTACGGACAGGAGCGCGTGGCGCAGATTATCACCTTTGGCACGCTGCAGGCGCGGGCAGCGGTGCGCGACGTGGGCAAGGCGCTGGGCATGAGCTACGGCGCTGTTGACGAAATCGCCAAGCTGATTCCGCGTGAGCTGGGAATTACGCTTAAAAAGGCGCTGCAGCAGAGCAATGACTTCCGTCAGGCCTACGATACACGGCCGGAGGTGAAGCAGCTTATAGACCTGGCCGAAAGCGTGGAGGGCCTGCCCCGCAACGCAGGCACGCATGCAGCAGGCGTTATCATCGCACCGCGCGACTTAAAGGACTATGTGCCGCTGCAGCAGGGCAGTGAGGGTGGCGTAATCACCCAGTACGACAAAAACAAGGTGGAAGAGCTGGGACTGCTCAAAATGGACTTTTTGGGCCTGCGCACGCTGACGGTTATCGGTGACTGCATCCGCTTTATCCGCGAAACGACGGGCGAGGTTGTGGATATTGACAATATCCCCCTAGAGGATGAAGCAGCCTGCGCTATGCTGCGCCGCGGCGAAACGGCCTGCGTCTTTCAGCTGGAATCGGCAGGGATCACCAAGCTGCTGGTGGAGCTGGCGCCAGAAAGCTTTGAGGATTTGATTCCGCTGGTAGCGCTGTACCGCCCCGGGCCATTGGGAACAGGCATGGCCGAGGATTTTATCGCCGGGCGCCATGGCAGGCGCACGGCAAAGGTGCTGCACCCCTTGATGGAGCCTATTTTGCAGGATACCTACGGCGTTATTTTGTACCAGGAGCAGGTTATGCAGATAACCTCTGCGCTGGCAGGCTTCACGCTGGGTCAGGCCGACATTTTGCGCCGCGCTATGGGCAAAAAGAAGGCCAAGGAGCTGGATTCCATGCGTCAGTCGTTTATTGACGGCGCCAAAAGTCTGCACGATATTCCCGAAGCCTTGAGCGATGAGATCTTTTCGCTGTTGCAGCACTTTGCCGGCTACGGCTTTAACAAGTCGCATTCTGTGGCCTATGCGCTGGTGGCCTATGAAACTGCCTATCTTAAGGCGCATTGGCGGCCGCAGTATTATGCTGCCTTTTTAAACAGCGTCATCGGCGACAGCGACAAGGTAAGCTGGTATATCTCTGTCTGCAAAAATGACGGCATTAACATCCTGCCCCCCGATGTTAACGAAAGCGGCCACGACTTTACAGTGCATCAAAATAATTCTATCCGCTTTGGCCTTGCAGGCGTAAAGAGCACAGGAGATGCTGCCGTGGATGCCATTATAGAAGCACGCGATGAGGGCGGTGCGTTTAAGAGCCTGACGGATTTTTGCTGCCGCGTAAATATGCGCATCGTCAATAAGCGTGTGATAGAAAACCTTATTAAATGCGGTGCTATGGATTCCTTTGGAGCTAAGCGCTCGCAGCTGCTGGCAGTTTTGGAACAGGCCGCTGACTTGGGCGCCGCCTGCCAGCGTGATCGTGCTAATGGGCAGATAGGCCTGTTTGGCGATGACCAGAGCTTTGGCATGCCGGAAATCCGCCTGCCGCAGCTTGATGAATTTCCTAAGCAGGTGATTTTGCAAAACGAAAAGGAAATCATCGGCTTTTATGTTACCGATCATCCGCTTAGTGAATATAAAAATGTGCTGCAGCGCTTTATGCCCCTGCACCAGTTTATGGGGGAAACACAGGTGGCAGATGGGCAGATAGTTCGAGTCGCAGGCATTATATCGGCCTGCAGCATCAAAAACACTAAAAAGGGCGATACTATGGCGGTGTTGACGCTGGAGGATTTTAGCGGCCGCTTTCCTGTTCTCGCTTTCCCTAAAACCTATCACGCCTGCGTCAAGGATATTTTTGAAGATAACGTGGTGGCGATAGAGGGACGCTTTAACGTAGACGAGCGCGAAAGCAAAATCATCGCCCTTAGCGTGCAGACGCTTTCGGCTAGGGAGCCTATGCAGGTGCGTCTGCGTGTGGAGGCACATTTAGAAAATCCGCTAGTGCAGCGAGAGCTGGTGCAGCTTTTTGCCAAATATAAGGGCGAGGACATAGTTTATCTGCACCTGATGGGTTCGCGTAAGGTTATTAAGACAACGCCCAACTTTTGGGTAAACAGCGAAGCCCCAGGCTTTGCCGAGGATGTTGTCAAAATTTTGGGCAAGGACTGTATTTACAAAAAGTAACCCTATGCGGCACAAATAATTGAGCTATTTTTCATAAACTTACATGATTGTCTTGCATGTACAAGTGTAATAATGTTACAATAGAGGGAAGAATGTATAAAAAACTGAAGCTGTGATTTGTATCACAGCTTCTGGAATAAGCTAAGGAGGCAGCAAATGAATATTCTCGTTTGTCTTAAACAAGTGCCGGATACGGCAAAAGTTAAATTTAACCGCGAAACCAATACCTTGGACCGTACGGGTGTAGAAAATATTATGAATCCCTATGACCAACAGGCATTGGAGGTTGCATTGGGCCTGAAGGATAAGGAGGGCGCCAAGGTTACTGTGCTCACCATGGGTCTGCCGCAGGCAACCGATATCTTGAAGGAAGCTATCGCTATGGGCGCTGACGAGGGTGTGCTTTTGAGCGACCGCGCTTTGGGCGGCAGCGATACCTTGGCCACCAGTCTGGCCTTGGCTGCAGCAATTAAGCACTTGGGTGAGTTTGACCTGGTATTGTGTGGCAAGCAGGCTGTTGATGGTGATACTGCTCAGGTTGGTCCCGAAATTGCCGAGCATCTGGGTATTCCGCAAATCACCGGCGCTTTGGCACTTAGCTATGCTGACGGCAAATTTGTCGTTGTCCGCGAAAACGAAAACTACCAGTTCACCCTGGCATGCGCTGCACCGCTTTTGGTTACTGTGACCAAATCCGAAAAGGAGCCCCGCTTTGCCAGCATCAAGGGTAAGATGAAGGCCCGCAAGGCACAAATCCCCACCCTGACAGTTGCCGACATCGCTATTGATCCTGCGCTCATCGGCCTGAAGGGTTCCCCTACCAAGGTTAAGAAGGCCTTCACCCCGGTACCGCCTGAAATCAAGGGCGAAATTATCACTGAAGAAGATGCAGATGCAGCAGTAGATATGCTGTTTGAAAAGCTGGTGCAGGCAGAAGTAATCAGCCGCTGAGGTGAACGATGTCTATAGTAGTGAACCGCAGCCTTTGCTGTGGCTGCGAGGAATGTGTAGCTGTCTGTCCCGTGGGGGCGATAGCCATGCCGCAGGGCAGGGCGCAGATTGACACCAGGCAGTGCCTGTGCTGTGGTGCCTGCATCCGCGAATGTCTGATGGCAGCGATTACTATGGATAATAATACAAATGACAACAATGAATAGGAGTGTGTAAATATGTGGGTTATTGCTGAACAGGAAAATGGTCAGCTGATGAATGTGACCTTTGAGCTTTTGGGAGAAGCAAAAGAGCTTACTGCCAAGCTGGAAGAAAAATGCTGTGCTGTGCTTTTGGCTGGTGCTGCAGGCGAGCTGCCTGCACAGCTGATTGCTGCTGGTGCAGATGTTGTTTATGTTATTGAAGACGCAAAATATGCTGAATATGATACCGAGCTGTATACTGATGCTATCTGTCAGCTGGTGAAAAAATATGACCCTGCTTCTGTAATGTTTGGTGCAACCGATAATGGCCGTGACCTGGCACCGCGCGTTGCTGCACGCCTGCACACCGGCTTGTGCGCTGACTGCACTGGTCTGGACGTTACCGAAGAAAAGCTGGTTGCCTGGACCCGTCCTGCACTTGGCGGCAACATTATGGCCACCATTATTTGCGACGCACATCGTCCGCAGATGGGTACTGTGCGCCCCAAGGTTTTCAAACCGCTCGCACCTGATGCCAGCCGCACTGGCGAGGTTATTGCCTTCGCTCCGGAGGCAGGCGCTGTAAGCCACGTGGAGCTGTTAAAGAAGGAAGCGCTGAGCAGTGAAAACGCTGTCAAGATTGACGAAGCAGATATGATTGCTGCTGGCGGCCGTGGCTTTGGCAGCAAGGAAAAATTTGACGTATTGGAGCAGCTGGCAGCTTTGTTTGAAAACAGTGCTGTAGCAGGCACACGCGCAGCTATTGACGAGGGCTGGCTCACTCACTCCCAGCAGGTTGGCCAGTCTGGCAAATCTGTAACGCCGCACATTTATTTTGCCTGCGGCATCAGCGGTGCTATTCAGCACATTTCTGGCATGAAGGACAGCGATATCATCATCGCTATTAATAAGGATGCCGAGGCACCTATTTTCACCGTTGCCCATTACGGCATTGTTGGTGATGTTAACGTGATTTTGCCGAAGCTGGTTGAAAAAATCAAAGCATATAAGGAATAAGGGCGCAGATACCTGATTTGGCAGGAGGCAGCGAGTATGTGGAAAACAATTTATATCGCCCACAGTGAGGAGCAGGCAAAAAAAATTAAGCAGCTGCTTACAGAAAACGGCTTTTTGGTGCAGACCAAGAGCGCGGGCGGCAAGCATAACAAGGCCTTTGAAATCTGCATACCTGTGTCCGAGGCAGAGGATGCCTATGAGGTTTTGTGCGAGCATAAATTTCAGTACTGAGGAGGCGCGGTCCTGATGAAGAAAACGAAAATTATCTGTACGGTTGGCCCAAGCACTGACAACGTGGAGCTGCTGCAAAAAATGATGCTATCTGGCATGGATCTGGCACGCTTTAACTTTTCGCATGGCAGCCACGCTGACCATGCCAAAAGGCTGGAGCTGGTGCGGCAGGCAGCCCAAAGTGCAGGCAAGGTGATTGCCACCATTGCTGATACCAAGGGTCCGGAAATGCGTTTAGGCATGTTTGCTGATGACAAGATTTATCTAAGCGAGGGCGATGACTTTTGCCTGACGACAGATGACTATCTGGGTGATGCCCACATGGCGCACGTTAATTATGCAGGCCTGCCTGCCGAGGTGCAGCCTGGTAACAGCATTTTACTGGCAGACGGCCTGTTATCCCTGGAGGTTACCAAAATTGAGGGCAGCAAAATTTATACTAATGTGGTCAACGGTGGCGAGCTCAGCTCGCGTAAGCGTGTGGCCTGCCCTGGTATAGAGCTGCAGCTGCCGTTTTTGTCCGAGCAGGATAAGGCAGATATTTTGTTTGCAGTAGAGCATGATATGGATTATATTGCTGCCTCCTTTGTCCAGAAGGCAGACGATGTTCTTGCTATCCGTAAGGTGTTAGAGGCTGCAGGCTCTTCTATCGGGATTATCTCTAAGATTGAAAACGAAGCAGGCGTACAGCATATCGATGAAATCATCAGCGTGTCTGACGGAGTGATGGTTGCCCGCGGTGATTTGGGCGTAGAAATTCCCACCGAAGATGTACCCCTGGTGCAAAAGGATATTATTGCCCGCTGCAACAAGGCAGGCAAGCCTGTTGTTACAGCTACGCAGATGCTCGAAAGCATGATTAACAGCTACCGCGCTACCCGTGCCGAGGCCAGCGACGTTGCCAACTCCATTTTTGACGGCAGCGATGTCATTATGCTCAGTGGCGAAACTGCCAGCGGCAAATATCCGCTCGAGGCGGTGCAGACTATGGCTAAGATTGCCGTGCGCACGGAAAATGCATTGGATTATGTGCACATCTTTCAAAAGAAGGGAATCAGCGAGCGCATCCATTCCACTGACGCTATCAGTCATGCCACGGTGCAAATTGCCCAGGAAATTAAAGCTGATGCCATATTGACGATCACCGAATCGGGCTTTACAGCGCGCATGATTGCCAAATATAAGCCGCAATGCACTGTTGTCGCAGTTTCGCGTCTGCCGCAGCGTGTGCGTTCTATGCAGCTTTATTGGGGTGTACAGCCGCTTTTGGGGCCGTATTCTGCAAATACTGATGAAATGATAGAGCTGTCATTGCGCTGTGCCCTTCAGCATGGTGTTATTAGGGACGGTGCTTCGGTTGTTATCACTGCTGGCGTACCGGTTGGCACACCTGGCAGCACCAATTTGATTAAGGTGGTTACTGTGGGCAATAAGCTGATTAGCGGCACAGGTATTGGCAGCAAGGCTGTGAGCGGCCATATCTGCGTTGCCAAAACTGCTGCTGATTTTAAGGATAAGCTGCAAAAGGGTGACATCCTGGTCGTGGATGTGCTTAATGATGAATATGTTCCGTTTGCTGCCGCCAAGGCAGCAGCAATTATCGCTGAGGAGGGCGGACTGACCTCTTCTACCGCCATTGTTGCCGTAACCTGTGGCCTGCCTGTTATCGTGGGCGCGCAAAAGGCAACAGCAGCCCTGGCTGACGGCCAGCTGGTGACAGTAGACCCTGTTTCGGGTGCCGTGTACGAGGGCGATATTAACCTATAATGCTTACGGAAGAGATTTTAGCTGTTTGCGTGGCTGTGCGCCAGGGCAGGCAGGCCGAGGCACGCGCAGCCTTTAGCACCCTTGTGTCAGCTTGTGCTGACGCAGAAGCTTTACAGGCCGTAGGTGACTGCCTGTTTGTAGCACTGCGCAGGCAGGAGTATGAGCTTTTTGGCGACTGGCTGGCCGAGGCTCAGCCGCGCCTTTGGCAGCTGGCAGGCCAAAGCAAGGTGAGCTTGCAGATGGAGGACTTTTTACAAAGGCTTGCCTTTGGCGTGACTGACAGGCGCCTTGCTAAAGCTCAGGCAACGTTGGTGCTTTTGCTGCGGCACTGGCTATGCTGTGGGGCTGCTGGCCAAGCGCTGGATGCCTTTTGGCGCGAATGGCTGGGATTGGCGGCGCGGATGGCGCGCCGTGGCTGGCGTGAGCAGACGCAGCTTTTGCTGCGTGAGGCACTGCGCTGGCTGTTGAAGCAGCATGACAGGCAGCTGTGGGGCAGATGGCTGTTGCAGTTAGAGCTGCATTTTGTTGTTTATGCAGGTTGGGATGGCTTTGCTAAGGCGTGCAATGCGTATGCAGAGCTGACGGTGCTGTACCGCCTGCTGCTCAGGCGCCTGCAAAGAGAAGCAGATGTAGCAGAGCAGGCTGCGTGGCTGCAGCTTTTGCTGCGTCATATGCGCAGCACCGCAGCTAACAGCGCGCGCACTGCTATGACAGAGGAGATGGAAATCTTTCGTCAGTGGTACAGCTTTTTCTGGCAGCTTGCAGGCGCGGATGTAGAAAAAAAGCGCCAGCTGCACTTTCTGTTGCAGCTAGCAATCAGCTACTGGCAGCAGACGAAGCCCAAGACCAGCCGCAAGCAGATACGCTTTTTGGAGGATCTGCTGCAGCCAAGCCTTATAGATGAGAATTATGCAGGCCTGCTATTGATGATAGTATAAATTTTATAAACGAGGTTTTGAAGATGGCAAAGATTGTCGTAATCGGTAGTTGTAATATCGATATTACCGTAGAATGTGACCGCTGGGCGCATCCCGGCGAGACTATTTTCGGCAACCGTCTGACTGTTTCGCCCGGTGGCAAGGGTGCAAATCAGGCTGTTGCTGCTGCCCGCCTTGGTGCGGACGTAATGATGGTTGGCTGCATTGGTGATGATGTTTACGGCCAGCTGGTATTGCAGGCATTGAAGGATAACAATGTCGATTCCACCTATGTGAAGGTACTGCCTGGAGAAAACAGCGGTACTGCCCATATTACAGTAGCCGAGGACGATAACACCATTATTGTTATTAAGGCAGCCAATGATTTGGTATCACCTGCGTTGGTTGATGAAGCCTGGGAGGCTATCAGCAAGGCAGACATGGTGCTTTTGCAGCACGAAATCCCTGCTGCCACCAATGCCTATGTTATAGAAAAATGTGCGGCCCAGGGCGTGCCTGTGCTGCTTAACCCTGCGCCGGTGGCCCCTGTGCCGCCAGAGCTTTTGACTAAGGTGACCTACCTTACGCCCAACGAGCACGAAGCAGCAACACTTTTTGCCGGCAAGGGCAAGGCAGATATCCTAGACCAAAACCAGGGCAAGGTGATTATGACCCTTGGCAGCAAGGGTGTAGCCTACGCTGAACGTGGCCAGGTTATTACTGTGCCTGGCTTTAAGGTTAAACCTGTAGACACTACGGGTGCAGGCGACACCTTTAACGGTGCCTTTGCTGTGGCCCGTGCTAATGGCAAATCCATGGAGGAAAGCATCAGCTTTGCTAATGCTGCCGCTGCCCTTTCTATCCAGAAGCTGGGCGCCCAGGGTGGTATGCCATACCTAAACGAAGTAGAGGAGATGCTAAAATAATGCAAAAGGGTGGAATGCTAAACAGCGCCATTGCTAAGGTGCTGGCTGACCTTGGCCACACTGATACCATTGTTATCGGCGACTGCGGCCTGCCTGTTCCTGCAGGCGTGCTCAAAATTGACCTGGCCTTGAAGCCCGGTACACCTACCTTTTTGGAGGTAGTGGAGGAAGTTGCCAAAAATATGGTGATCGAAAAGGTGGAAATTGCTAGCGAAATGCAGGAAAAAAATCCTGCAGTCTTTGATGCTATGAAAAAGCTGTTCCCTAGCGAGGAATGGATTATGGATGTGGATCACGAGGCCTTTAAGCAGGCAACAAAAAACGCTAAATGCGTCATCCGCACCGGTGAAATCACTCCCTTCGCTAATGTGATTTTGCACAGCAATGTTTTCTTCTAAAAATTAGCAAAAGGTAGGACAAGTATGGAGATTGAAATTAAAAATATCCATAAGGCCTTTGGTTCTAATGAGGTGCTCAAGGGTGTAAGCCTCAAGCTTAAAAGCGGTGAGGTGCATGCCCTGATGGGTGAAAATGGTGCTGGCAAATCCACGCTTATGAACATCCTGACAGGTATCCATAAGCAGGACAAGGGACAGATTTTTGTAGATGGTAAGGAGGTCAGCTTCAAGAATCCTTTGGAGGCTGAAGCAAATGGTATTGCCTTTATCCATCAGGAGCTGAACATCTGGCCGAACCTGACGATTTTGGAAAACCTGTTTATGATGCACAGCATTACCAATAGCCTGGGTATATTAGATTTTAAGGCAATGCGCGCGCTGGCAGAAGAAAAGTGCCGTGAAATTGAAATTGAGCTGCCACTGGATGCTGAGGCAGGCGAATGCTCTGTCGGCCAGCAGCAGATGACGGAAATTGTGCGCAACCTTTTGATAGACGCCAAGGTTGTGATTATGGACGAGCCGACAGCAGCGCTCACCGAAAGGGAGACGGAAAAGCTGTTTGAGGTTATGCGCTCCCTCAAAAAGCGCGGTGTGGCTATGGTATATATCTCCCACCGCATGGAGGAGGTTGCCAATAACTGCGACACTATCACTGTAATGCGCGACGGTGTTTCCGTAGCGACCAAGCCTGTTGCTGAATACAGCATGGAGCAGATTGTACGCGATATGGTTGGCCGTTCCATCACCGAATTTTATCCCGACAGGCCCAACAAGCCAGGAGAGGTGGTGCTGGAGGTTAAAGGCTTTAGCCAGAGCGGCGTTTTCAAGGACGTAAGCTTCAACCTGCGTAAGGGCGAGATTTTGGGCTTTGCTGGTCTTATGGGCAGCGGCCGTACCGAAATTATGCGCGCTGTCTTTGGTGTAGATGCCCATGAAGCAGGCGAGCTGGCATTTAAGGGCAGGCCTTTAGTTATCACCAAGCCTGAGGATGCCATCAAGGCAGGCATGGCCTTTGTTACCGAAAACCGTAAGACAGAGGGCCTGATCCTGGATTTTTCTATTCTGCGCAACATTGCCTTGCCAAGCGTGGACAGCTTTGCCAAAAACAGCGTTATCAACTTCACTAAGCTGAGTGACTTTGCTAACAAAATGGCCAGCAAGCTGGGTGTAAAGGCCAGTGACCTGGATTTGGAGGCAGGCGCTCTTTCGGGCGGCAACCAGCAGAAGGTGGTCATTGCCAAGTGGGTTGGCATGAACCCCGAGGTTATTATTATGGATGAGCCTACCCGTGGTATCGACGTAGGTGCAAAACGCGATATATATGAGCTGATGAACGAGCTTACTGCAAGCGGTGTTTCCATCATCATGGTTTCATCAGAGCTGCCCGAGGTGCTGGGCATGAGCGACCGTATTATGGTTGTGCATGAAGGACGCATCGCCGGCGAGCTGCTGCATGATGAAGCCGACCAGGAAAAAATAATGATGCTTGCAACGGGAGGGCAATAAGCATAATGAATGTAAAAGCAATGTTAAAAAAATCCGGTTCAGTAATCGGACTTGTGGTGTTGTTTGTGGTCATTTCCTGCCTCAACAGCAGCTTTATCGACCCCAGCAACCTCAAAAACCTGCTGCGCCAGGTTTCTATTAACGCCTTGATTTCCTTTGGTATGACCTTTGTCATCCTCACAGGCGGCATCGATTTGTCTGTTGGCAGTATTTTAGCACTGTCTAGCGCACTTATGGGCAGCTTTATCAAGGGCGGTATGGATCCCATTTTCGGTATCGTGCTGGCCTGCCTCATCGGTGCTGCGCTGGGCAGCGTCAATGGCTTGGTTATCACCTACGGCAAGGTGGCACCCTTTATCGCTACGCTCGCTACAATGACTATTTTCCGTGGTCTGACCTTGGTTTATACCAACGGTAACCCCATCAGCGGCCTCACTGAGGACGAGGCCTTTTTGGAGTTTGGCCAGGGCTATGTAGCAGGCCTGCCAGTGCCGGCAGTGATGATGCTGATCATGTTCTTCATTTTGTGGTTCGTTTTGAACAAAACACCGCTGGGACGCAAGACCTATGCGGTAGGCGGCAATGAGAAGGTTTCCTTCATCGCCGGTATCAAAATCAACCGCATCAAAATTTTTGCCTACACTATTACCGGCTTTTTGTGTGGCATGGCAGGCGCCATCCTCACCAGCCGTTTGAACAGTGCGCAGCCTACTGCAGGCACTGGCTATGAGCTGGACGCTATCGCGGCGGTAGTTTTGGGCGGCACCAGTCTTTCCGGCGGCAAGGGCCGCATTGTGGGCACCATCGTAGGCGCGCTGATTATCGGCACGCTGAACAATGGCCTGAATATCTTAAACGTTTCTAGCTTTTACCAACAAGTTGTCAAGGGTATTGTAATTTTGCTGGCGGTTTTGATGGACCGCAAAAAAAGCTGAGGAGCCTGGAGCTGTTTGCAGCTTAGCTCTGACTTTACTTTTAGGAGGAAATGCAATTAAATGAAAAAGATTTTATTGGTATTAACCTGCATTGTAGCAATGGCTATGATGATTGTTGGCTGCGGTGGCAGCGACAAAAAGGATGAGGGCAAGGCAGCAGACAAAAAAATCACTGTCGGCTTCTCTGTATCCACTCAAAATAACCCGTTCTTCGTATCTCTGGCTAAAGGCGTAGAGGCTAAGGCTAAGGAGCTGGGCGTTAACGTAAAGGTTGTTGACGCACAAAACGACCCTGCAAAGCAGGCTAATGACGTTGCCGATCTGCTGCAGCAAAACATCAGCGTTCTGCTGGTTAACCCTGTAGATTCTGCTGCAATTTCTACATCTGTAAAGGCTGCCAACAAGGCTAACATCCCTGTTATCTGCCTGGACCGCAGTGCTGACCAAGGCACTGTTGCCAGCCTGGTTGCTTCTGATAACGTAAAGGGTGGCGAAATGGCTGCTGAATATATCGTTAAGAAGCTGGGCGAAAAGGTTAAGGTTGCTGAGCTGGAGGGTATCCCTGGCGCCAGCGCTTCCCGTGAGCGTGGCGAAGGCTTCCACAAGATTGCTGACAGCAAGCTGGATGTTGTTGCTAAGCAAACTGCCGAATTTGACCGCAGCAAGGGCTTGACTGTAGCAGAAAACATGCTGCAGGCTAACCCGGATATCAAAGCTATCTTCGCTCAAAACGACGAAATGGCTTTGGGTGCAATCGAAGCTGCTAAGAGTGCTGGCAAGCAAATCTTCATTGTTGGCTTTGACGGCACCGCTGACGGCGTAAAGGCTGTTGAAAACGGCACTATGAGCGCCACCATCGCTCAACAACCCGAAATCATGGGTCAGCAGGGCTTGGAGGTAGCTGTAAAGGCTGCTAAAGGCGAAAAGGTAGAAGCTAAGGTTTCTGCTCCGCTGAAGCTCATCGAAAAGAAATAAGCTTTGACAAATTTACTTTGACCTGACAACTTGTACAATGAAAATGCCCCCGCACTGTATGTGCGGGGGCATTTTTGTAGCGTATATTTTATTCTGCCTTAATCTTGAATACGATGGCGTACAGCACAGGCAGCACCACCAGCGTCAGCAGCGTTGCACCCGTCAGGCCGCAGGCAATAGCTACGGCCATGGAGTTCCAAAACTGGCTGGCGAACATGGGGATGAGGCCCAAAACTGTAGTGAAGGCCGCCAGCATAATGGGCCTAAAGCGCACGATGGCCGATTCAATGACGGCCTGCGCTGGCTGCATGCCTGCCTCCAGGTGCTGCTGTATTTGGTCTACCAGCACCATACTATTGCGGATGATGGTGCCTGTGAGCGCCAGGATGCCAAGCTCTGCCATAAAGCCAAGGGTGGCATTAAAAAGCAGCAGGCCGAAGATGACGCCTATGACACCCATGGGCGCGGTGAGCAATATTACCAGCAGCTTGCGCACGTCCTGCATCTGCAGCATGATGAGGATGACGATGAGCAGTAGCATGAGCGGAACAGGAGCCAGCAGATAATTGAGCGTTTTGTTGCTGTCCTCTAGCGAGCCGCCGATTTCTATGCTCATGCCTGCAGGCAGATCCTTGCGCAGGCTGGCCAGGTCGTTGTACACCTGCTTGGTAACGTCGTTGCCTGTGGTGCCGTCCACGATGCCGCCGTTGACAGTGATGGTGGGACGCAGGTTGCGGCGCCAGATCATGTTATCCTCGCTGGTGTAATCCACGTGCGCTATCTGTGACAGCGGCACAACTCCCTTGCTTGTGGGGATGGAAATAGTTTCCAGCTGCGATATATCGGCGCGCTGATCGGGGTTCAGGCGGAAGACGATGCCAATCTGCTGGTCGCCCTCCAGGTAGGTGGCCACAGTGTAGCCCGAAACCTGGGCCTGCAGCGCGTTGGCCACGGTTTGGCGCGAAAGACCCATTTGCAACAGCTTGTCGTTATCCACGGTCAGCCTTACGGCGTTGCTCTGCTCCAGCCAGTCCAGGCGCGTCATGTTGACGTAGGGATTGGCGGCCATTACCTGGCGCACCTTTTGCGCGTATTCCTTAACCTGGGCATCGCTATTGCCGCTGACGCGGATCATCACAGGGTAGGGCGCAGGCGGGCCTAGCGGAATGGAGCGCGAATAAACGATGGCCTCGGGCAGGTTTTCGGCTGCCAGCTTGTTGATGCGTTTTTCTAGCGCCTTGCGTGACTCCACGTCCTTGGCAACCACTACCAGCTGCGCGTAATTGTCGCGCGGCTGCACAGGGTCGATAACCAGGACGAAGCGGGGAGCGCTTTCGCCTACGTAGGTGGAAACGTGGTCCAGGTCCTTATCGTCCTTGATGAGGTCCGTCAGCTTGCGGGCGGCGGCATCCGTAGTCTTGATGGAGCTGCCCTCGGGCAGGTTAAGCTCTACCAAAAGCTCGGGGCGCACCGATGCAGGGAAAAATTCCTGACTGACGAAGCGCAGCATAAAGAGTGAAACGGCCAGCATAAAGAGTGTGATGCCAATGACAATGGCGCGGTGGCCCAGCGACCAGGTGAGCAGCCTGCGGAAGCTGCGGTAAAAGCCGCTGTCATAGCTTTCCTTTTTGATGACGGTGGGACGTATCCACTCATAACCCAAAACAGGCGCCAATGTTGCCGACACCAGCCACGAAAGCATGAGTGTTACCGACATAACGGGGAACAGGCTGTAGGCAAATTCGGAGGCGCTGGCCTTGGAAAAGGCTATAGGCATAAACCCAAGGCAGGTGATGATGGTGCCTGCCAAGAGCGGCCAGGCGCAGGTTTTGAAGGCGTACGATGCCGCCTCGGCGCGCGGCATGCCCTCCGACATTTTTACCTCCATCAGTTCCACCACGACGATGGCGTCATCCACGAGCATACCCAAGGATACAACCAAGGCGCCCAGCGAGATTTTGTGCAAATCTATGCCTAGGGCAAACATGGCGCAGAACGAGCCCAAAAGGATGAGCGGGATGCAGCAGGAAATGACGTAGCCGCTGCGGCGGCCCAGGGTCATCAGGCTGACTACGAGCACGATGAGGATGGCCTCGTACAGGCTTTCCGAAAACTCGCTGATAGAATTTTTTACTACCTCAGGCTGGTTGGCAACCTGGTTCAGCTCCAATCCCAGGGGCAGCTCCTTTTGAATTTTTTCGATAGCGGCAGCAAGGTTTTCGCCCAGCTTGATGTTGTCACCGCCATCCTCCATGGACAGCGCAATACCCACGGCAGGCTGGCCGTTGTAGTACATAAGCGTATCGGGAGGGTCGGCATAGCCGCGGGTGATTTGGGCAATATCGCCCAGGCGGAAGATGCGGCCGTTGGCGTTGATGGGGATAGCGGCGATGTTTTCGACACTGTCGGGGCTGCCTGTGATGCGCAGGTAGGAGTTGGCGGTGTCGGCCTCAATCATACCGCTGGCGTTCACAGAGGTCTGCGCCTTGATGGTGCTGGCGATGCTGTTGATATCCAGTCCCAGCTGCGCCAGCTTATCGGTCTGCATCTGCACAAAGATTTTTTCCGGCTGCATGCCTACAAGCTCCACCTTTTTGACATCCTTGATGCCGTAAAAGTCCAGCTTGATTTTTTCGGCATATTTACGCATATCCTCGTAGGTGAAGCCGTCGCCCGTCAAGGCGTAGATGTTGCCGTAAACATCGTCAAAGCGGTCGTTATAATATGGTCCCAGGGTGCCGCTGGGGAGGTTTTTCTTGCCGTCGTCCACAATGTTGCGCAGCTCCAGCCAGCGCTGGCGCACGGTGTTGCCTGTGACCTCGTCCTTGAGCGCAACGGTGATAACGCACACGCCGGGACGCGAATAGCTGGTGATTTTGTCAATCTGCGGCAGGGTTTGGATCTGCTTTTCCAGCTCGTTGGTGAGGTGCATCTCAACCTCCTTGGCGCTGGCGCCTGGCCAGGCTGCCGATATAACCATCTGCTTTACGGCAAAGCTGGGGTCCTCGCTGCGGCCGAGGGATTTGAAGGAAAAGATGCCCATGATGAGCACCAAAAAGGCAAAAAAGTAAACCAGCTGGCGGTGGGCGATGGCCCAGCTCGCCCAGTTGACACGGTGCTTGTCTTCAGCTTGCATCAGCGGTCACCACCCTCTAGCAGGCGCACCTGCTGCTTATCTACCAGCTTGGCCAGGCCTGCTGTGATCAGCACATCTCCCTTTTGCAGGCCGCTTTGGATGACGGCGTTGTTGCCGCTGTAGCCTGCAACCACCACGTCCTGCAGGGTGGCCTTGTTGTCACGCACCAGCCACACCTGGGGTTTACCGTTCACCTGGTAGAGCGCGGTGGCAGGAATGCTAAAGCCGTCGCTTTGTGTGCCTACGCCGTCAAAGCTGACCTTGGCCGTCATGCCCAGCTTGGCTGCGGCAGGCAGCTGCGGCACACTCACACGCACCTTGTAGGTGCGCGTTACGCTGTCGGCCATGGGGGCGATTTCACGGATGCTGCCGCTGGCAGTCACATCGGGCAAGGCCCAAAAGCTGACCTGTGCCGCCTGGCCTACTGCCAGCTGCACGTTTTCGGGGACACTGATTTGGATTTCGCGTTCGCCGCTGCGCACTACGGTCACCATGGGTGTGCCTGCTGCTGCCACCTGGCCTGCTTCGCCGCTTGTGGCGCTCACTACGCCGTCAACGTCGCTGACAAGGCGGGTGTATTCCAGCTGGTTGCCGTTGGCGTTGACGTTGGCCTGTGCCTGGCGCAGGGTGGCGTTGGCTGCCTCCAATTGCGTATTGTACTGGTCACGGATGGCCTCGCTCACAGCACCGCTGGCATATAGGCTATTGTAGCGCGCTGCGTTATCGGCTGCCAGCTTTTGGCTGGCAATAGCGCTGGCCAGCTGGGCGTTGGCGGCCTCCACGCTTTGGTTGACGTCCTTGGGGTCAATAGTCATCAGCACCTGACCTGCCTGCACGGTATCGCCCACGTTTACCAGGCGGGCAGTGATTTTGCCTGCCACCTGAAATGCCAGATGGCTTTCGTAACGGCCCTTGACCTCGCCAGGATACACGTTTTGCCCCGCTGCCTGCGTCTGTCCCACGGTCATGGTGCGCACGACAGGCACGTAATCGGCGGCCTGCGGCTTGGTGGTGATGCTGCGGTAAAGCTGCCAGCCGCCTGCGAGGACGGCCACGACGGCAATGCCCGCGGCGAGCTTCTTTTTATCAGGTAATTTTTGCAATATTGCTTGCATAATGTCACAACTCCTTTATAGAGTGATAATGGTAAAATTTTTAATCGTTCATTTAAATTATAGTTTTTTCTACTAACAGCGTCAAGCGACAAAGCTGTGAAGTGACAAAGCCAAAAAGCAGGGAGCACATTAGTCCCTGCTTTTCTATATTAACATATATTTTTGCTGTTATTTTTTGCTGAGCGAAGCCAGGTAGGTGTTGAGCGCCTGCAAAAGATAATCCAGCTCAGTTCCTTGCTTAAAATTGCCTAGGTCACGGACTTGGCTTTGCGTCAAAAAGAAAAACATGATGATGCCCTCTAGCGTAAAGGCTACATGCGTCGCCTTGATTTCGGTGACAATTTCGCCGCAGGCAACGGCCTCCTCCACTAGCTCGGTCATAAATTGGTGGATGCGGTACAGCTTGTTGCGCACGTAGCTTTCAAACATGGGCGCAGGCGCCAGCAGCTCACGGTAAATAAGGTGGATGTTATTGGGCGCTGCCTGCTGCATGGCGGCGATGCTGTCCACGTAATTACGCAGCTTGTCCAAAGGTGAGGCGCCGCTTTGGCGGATTGCGTCCTGCAGCTGTAAAAATTTATCGGCTTCGGTATATAAAACCTCCTGGTAAAGATTCTTCTTGCCGCCAAAATAATAAGAAATAAGGGCGCTGTTGACGCCGCTGGCGGCAGCGATTTGTTTAATAGAAACAGCACTAAAATTTTCCTGGGCAAAAAGGCGGGTTGCTGCCTGTAAAATTTTATCGGCTGTGGAAGTATTTTGCTTATCGTCGTTCATATGCTACCTCTTTGGGAATAATTAATTATACTCTATATATTATACACGATTTAGACGCAGCTGTAAGCTGAAATTTTTTTAGCGTGGGCGGGAAATATATTAACCTGCACATGTCCTTCCCAAAACGCAATGCAGCTAGATGTTGCCAGGAACACAGTTTTTTCGTGCAGACACATATGTAAAGAAATCTTTACATATGTGAAATGTGATTTTTGTGTAACATAATTTCCTGTCTGCTTTACAAGTAACAAATATATTTGTTCTGAGTGTTTATTTTTTTTTTTTTTTTGTATGCGCTCAATTTAAAGATTGCTTTTTTACTGCTATACAGTTCTTGTAATAAAAATAAAATTGTGATAAAATTAGCGCAATATACAATATATAATAGTGGATTACGTGCGCATTGTATGAGTATAGTCATCTACATGTGAGTATTAGCCGTCAATTATAATTAAATAATTAAGTAACAAGGAAGGGCGCAGACAGAAAATATTCTACAGGTGGAGTGCTGTATGTAGTAAAGGCGTAGCGTAAATACACAGGGGAGGATTTTGTATGAATAAGGTTTATAAGGTTATTTGGAGTGAGGCCCGCAATGCCTACGTTGTAGTATCCGAAATGGCTAAGAGCATGGGCAGCAAAAGCTGCTCTACCAAAAAGCTGCTGGCAATGCTTGTTGCTGCAGGAGTGATGACCTGCGCAGGTGTTGCTCCGGCAATGGCAGCTAACCTTGCACCCGAGGATACTCAGATTGCAGCTGGCAAGGGTGCAGAGGCTACAGGTGGTGATAGCGTTGCTGTAGGTAAGAATACCAAAGCAACTGGTTATGACAGTACTGCCATTGGCCACAGCGCTAACGCTAGTGGTTTAGTTAGCATTGCTGCTGGTTTAAATAGCACTGCTAGCGGAAAGTGGAGTGTTGCAGTCGGCAATAAAGCTAATGCTGGGGCAGAAGGCGGCATTGCGATTGGTAGCAATGCAAATGCACAGGCTGATACACAAATAAATAATGTGGATGCAATTGCTATTGGTAGAAGTGCACAAACAAGTGGAGAAGATTCTATTGCAATGGGTATGCAAGCCGTAGCAAGTAAAAATTATAGTGTTGCAATCGGTGGTTATACAAAGAATACGGGTATTGGAGCAGTTGCTATTGGTCAGCAGGCGAACGTGAGTGGTGATTATGCTACAGCCATTGGTGGATATTCGGCTGCTTCCAAAGATTACTCTACCGCATTAGGCGACTACGCTAAAGCAACTGGTAAGCAATCTACAGCCATTGGCGCATATTCCGGTGCTAGTGGAAATTACTCTACTGCTACGGGCATGTTTGCTAAGGCAGAAGGGAATCATTCAACGGCAAATGGTTATAATAGCTCTGCTACTGGTAATAGTTCGACTGCACTTGGTGATTGGTCTCGGGCAGTTGCAGATAGCTCCGTTGCTCTTGGCGCAGGCTCTGTAGCAGACAGGGCTGCAGGCGTGACTGGCTATGGTGCGCCTAGTGGTGCTGCTAACAGCTCTACTTGGACATCTACTTCTGGTGCTGTATCTGTTGGCTCGGAGGCTGGCGGTGTTACTCGCCAGATTACCAATGTGGCAGCAGGAAGTGCTGATACTGATGCAGTTAACGTAGCACAGCTGAAGGCTGCTAGTGCACAAAGCATTGATAACAGCATTCGTATTAATAATCTCAGCTCTCGCGTGAACAAGGTTGGCGCTGGTGCTGCCGCACTCGCAGCGCTGCACCCGATGGACTTTGACCCGGATGACAAGTGGAGCTTTGCCGCAGGCTACGGCAACTATGCTGGCGAAAATGCAGCAGCAGTTGGTGCTTACTACCGTCCGGATGAAAAGGTTATGTTCAGCGTGGGTGGCACCGTCGGCAATGGCGAGAACATTGTGAACGCAGGCGTCAGCTTTGCGCTGGACCGCACCAACCGTGTAAGCAACAGCCGCACCGCTATGGCCCGTGAGATCCTGGACCTGCGTGCCGAGGTGGCAGAGCTGAAGGCCATGGTAGCTAAAGGTGGCCTGGGCAGCATCGATGAGGATAAGCTGAAGCTCTTCCCGGATGTTCCTGAAAACCATTGGGCTTATGAATACATTGCTAAGCTGGCTGGCAACGGCATTTTGGAGGGCTATCCTGACGGCAGCTTTGATGGTGACCGCATGATGAGTCGTTATGAATTTGCCGCAATGCTGTACCGTGCAATGCAAAACGGCGCACAGCTCGACAGCAAGATTATCAACGAGTTCGCTCCTGAAATGGGACGCATCCGTGTAGACCGCATCAGCGGTAAGGATGGCGACCGCAGCAAGATTGAGCGTGTACGCGTCAACGGCCCCAAGACCGAGCGTGACCATTATGGCAGCAAGCTGGCAAAATAATTCTGCAGGCTTGAGAACTAAAAAATAAAATAAGCAAGGGATGCATCCGCAGCTTGTGGGTGCATCCCTTTTCTTTACAGGTATTTTTTGATTGTATCTGGATCTGGCGTGGTGTAGTAGGTGGTTTGGTTGGTGAAGATAACAAAGCCAGGCTTGCTGCCCGAAGGCTTTTTGACGTAGCGGCGCTGCACGCAGTCCACAGGTACGTTGCTGCCGCCCTGCGCCTTGCTGAACCAGGCTGCCAGCTGCACTGCCAGCTGCACGTCTTGGGGACGCACCTCGGGCAGCGTCGTTTTTAAAATAACGTGCGAGCCGGGGATATCCTTGGTGTGCAGCCACAAATCGCGCGGCGTGCCAAGGGTGAAGGTGACATAATCATTTTGCTTGTTGTTTTTGCCGATATATATATCTGTATCCTCGCTCAGGCGGATGTGCAGCGGCTGTGACCTTTGCAGGGACGCAGCCTTTTTCTTTTTGCCCAAGGCTTTAATCAGGCCTGCAGCGATCATCTCCTGGCGGATTTCCTCCACCTCGCTTTTGCTGGCCGCTGTGACGAGCGACGCATCCAGGCTTGCCAGGTAGGCGAGCATTTCCTGCGTGGCGGCAATTTGCAGGCGCACCTCGGTTTGCGCGCGCTTATATTTATTGTAGCGCTTGTAATAGGCCTGCGCGTTGTCGGTGGGCGACAGCACGGGCGACAGGCTGACGGTTACAGGCTGGCCGTCATAGATGTTGATGAGATTGGCCTGCATTTGTCCCTTTTTGATTTGGTAGATGTTGGCCATGATGGTGTCGGCAAGCATGCGCTGGGTTTCGGCATCGTCGGCATGGGCCAGGTCCTTTTGCAGTGCCAGCAGCTTTTTTTGCAGCTTGGCAGTTTCGCTGCTGACGATTTTTTGCAGCTGCTCGTGCTGCGGCAGCTGAATTGGCTGCAGGCTGACGGCGAAGCAGATGGCGCTGTTGATATCCGCAAACTGGCGCGACTGCATTCCCTGCTCTAAGGCCAGCGGCGGCAGGGTGAGGATGGTTTTGACCTGGTTGGTGCGGCTGATGAGGGCGTATACAGGCTGTGCTGCAGCTGCATTATTCAGCGTTTGCTGCATTTGCGTCAGCACGTCCTGTAATGCCTTGCAGCTGGCGTTATCCAGATGCACCTCCTGCGGCAGGATGTCGGCAGCAGCCAAAAGCTGCTGCGCTGTGCTTTTGCCTATGCCCGTGGTGGCGCTGATAAACGCTTTGGCAAAGCTGGCGGCGGGGAGAGCGTTGGCTGACTGCACAATTTGGGCAGGAGCAGTGCGCAAAATATCCAGGCCTGCCTGTGGCGGCGGTGCGACGTAGGGCCTGCCGGGCAAAATGGTGCGGTAGCTGCTTTGGGCGGCGCTGACGTGGCGCAAGGCATCAATAATAACATCGTCCTGCGTGAGGATGATGTTGCTGTTTTTGCCTGTCAGCTCAAAAATCAGCTTTTTGGTGATAATCTTACTGGAAGCACCTAAAAGGTCAATTTCCAGCGTGATGATGCGGTCAAGGCCGCTCTGGCTGATTTTGGTGATGCGTCCCTCCTCCAGGTGCTTGCGCAGCAGCATGCAAAAGGCAGGCGGCACCTCTGGGTTCTGCGGCAGCTGTGACGGGATATATAGCGCGCCGCTGCCGCCGCCCATGTCGCCCAAAAGCGCACTGGTATCCTGCGCACGGCGCAGCAGCAGCAGTAGCGAATGCGCGCTTGGCATAAATACTCTATAAATTTTGCTGCCCAGCAGCTCGTTATTTAATGTATCTGTGAGTAATTTTAGTGTAAGGCCTTCGAGGTTCATAGGAACTCCTTTCAAGCAGAAAATATATTTCTTACCATTATACTCCATTTGTGCCTGTGAGTATAGACATAAGAAAAGAGCACTGCCGCTTTGGGCAATGCTCTTCTATTCTAAAGCTTATTTTGCTTTGTTCAGTTCCTTGTACTTAGCTACGAACACCGCAATTCTTGCAAGCGCGGTGTGCAGGATCTCCTCGCTATAGGCATAGGAGCAGCGGATGTAGCCCTCGCCGCCTGCGCCAAAGATGTTGCCGGGTACAACCAGCACCTCCTGCTCCTCCAGCAGCTTTTCGACAAACTCCATGCTGCTAAGGCATGTTTCCTTGATGCAGGGGAAAACGTAGAACGCACCCTCGGGCTCGTACAGTGCCAGCCCCATTTCCTTAAAGCCGTCAATCATAATCTGGCGGCGGCGGCCGTATTCGGCAACCATGTTGTCAACATCCTGCTTGCAATGCTTAAGGGCAGCGATAGCGCCGTATTGTGCGGTAACGTTGGGGCAGAGCACAACGTATTGGTGCAGCACGTTCATAGCATTGATGATGGCAGCAGGAGCCATGATGTAGCCAAGACGCAGGCCTGTCATAGCGTAGGCCTTGGAAAAGCCATTGAAAACGATGGTGCGGTCGCGGAACTCGGGGAAGGAGGTGAACATAACGTGCTTTTTGCCACCGTAGGTGAGGTGAGCATAAAGCTCGTCACTGATGATGATAAGGTCGTGCTTGGTGGCCCAGTCGCCAATCGCCTTGATCTGCTCCTTGCTCATGATGGCGCCAGTGGGGTTGTTGGGGTAACCCAGCATGATGGCCTTGGTCTTGGGGGTGACAGCCTTTTCCAAATCCTCGATAGTAGGAACGAAGCCGTTTTCCTGGAAGGTTTCCACCGAAACAGGCTTGCCGCCTGCCAAAATGACGCAGGCCTTGTTGGCAACGTAGCAAGGCTCAGGCAGGATGATTTCGTCACCCTGGTGCATGATGGTGGTGATAGTAGTGTACAGCGCCTCGCTGACGCCAACGGTCACCATGATTTCATCAGCAGGGTTATATCTTACGCCGTAGTTGTTGTAAATATCGTCGCTGATAGCCTGGCGCAGCTCCAAAAGGCCCAGGGTGGGGGTGTAGCAGCTTTTACCTTCATTAATGCTGGCAATTTCGGCATCCTTTACGGCCTGCGGAATATCAAAATCAGGCTCGCCCACGCTCAGCGGCACGATGTTGGGGTTGGCAGCCATGATATCCAAAAATTTGGCCAGGCCAGAGGGCGGCAGGGCCTTGATAAACGGGGATACAGCAGCATCAAAATTATATGACATAATAAATTCCACCTTTCATTAAAAGCTTGTCGATAAAGTACCCTTGAAGAAACTGACACTTTTTCCACAATCTCTATTAAATTACTATACTAATGTAGCAGAATTTTACTGATACTGCAATAGATAAGGGCATGTATACATTATTGCGGTTATAAGTAGCTTTATTTTGTATAAAATTTTACAGCTATACACGTCGGAAGCAGCGTAAGCTACTTGTCAGCACTAAAGCTAGATGTTATAATAGAAATAGCCAAAATAAGTATGACTTGTGAAAGAGTGGGTTAACAGCCCGCTCTTTCGGCTTATTATGATGTATGCGGCAGTTGCTGCGTGCAAATTAAAAACTAAATATGGAGGTGGAAATGATGCAGGCAAAGGAAGTTGAAGCACTGATTACCGCAATGGTGGAACCCCTTCTGCAGGACACTGGCCTGACGCTGGTGGATGTGGAATATGTGCGCGAAAAGGACTGGTACCTACGGATTTTTCTCGATAAGGCTGGCGGAGTTGAAATTGACGACTGCCAGATGGTCAGCGAAAAGCTGACAGAGGTGTTGGATGCCAAGGACCCGATTCCTGACAAGTATTTTTTGGAGGTTTCATCCCCCGGTATTGACCGTCCTCTGAAAAAGGATAAGGATTTTGAGGCTGCCTATGGCACTAAGGTGGACATTATGTTTTTTGCTCCCTGGGAGGGGCTCAAAAATCTGACTGCTGTTTTGGTTTCTCACGACGATGAGGCAGTACAGGTGAAGAAAATTATCAAGGGTAAGGAGTTTAAAGACCCGGACCGCATTGAGCGTAAATTGATTGCGACTATCAGACCGCATATAGATTTTTAATTGATACAACAGGAGGCTTATTAAGTGAACGCAGATTTCATCGCAGCAATTCAGGAATTAGGAAAGGAAAAGGGAATTGACTCCGAGCTTTTGTTCCAGGCTGTTGAAGACGCTTTGGTTGCTGCTTATAAAAAGAATACAGGTGCTACCCAAAATGTCCGTGTAGATTTGAACAGGGAAACAGGCGAAATCCACGTATATGCACAGCGTGTGATAGTGGAGGGTGAGCCCGAAACCGCCAATGATATTTCCCTGGCAGAGGCACAGGAAATCAACGCTAATTATGTGGTCGGCGATATTGTCGAGGTGGAGGTTACCTCCAAGGACTTTGGCCGCATTGCTACGCAAAACGCTAAGCAGGTGGTTGTGCAACGCATCCGCGAGGCAGAGCGTGGACAGGTATATGAACGCTTCCAAAGCCGTGCTAACGATATCGTTACTGGTATTATTGAGCGTATGGAAAACAAAAACGTTTATATTGACTTGGGCAAGGTAGAGGCAGTGCTCACCCCCAACGAACAAATTCCTGGCGAAATTTACCAATACCATGAGCGCATGAAAACCTATATTGTAGAGGTTAAGCGTACCAGCAAGGGACCGCAGATTATGGTTTCCCGCACACATCCTGGCCTTTTAAAGCGTTTATTTGAGCTGGAGGTTCCCGAAATTCATGACGGTGTGGTAGAAATCAAATCCGTTGCCCGTGAGCCTGGTATGCGCTCCAAGATTTCGGTTTACACCGCAGACAGCAATGTGGACCCGGTAGGTGCCTGCGTAGGTCACAAGGGCATGCGCGTGCAGACCATCGTGGGCGAGCTGCGCGGCGAAAAAATTGATATCGTTAAATACAGCGAGGATCCGGCGCAATATGTGGCTAACGCCCTGAGCCCGGCCAAGGTTGTAAGGACAGCGGTTAACGAAGATGAAAAGATTTGCCGCGTCGTTGTTCCTGATTACCAGCTTTCCCTGGCTATCGGCAAGGAGGGTCAAAACGCCCGCCTGGCTGCCAAGCTGACGGGCTGGAAGATTGATATTAAGAGCGAAACCCAGGCTGCCAATGCGGCTGCCGAGCAAGAGGCGCAGGAAGAAGCGCAAGAGCAGGAATAATGATGAAGGTTAAAAAAGTACCGCAGCGCAAATGTGTGGGCTGCAATGAAATGAAGGATAAAAAGGCGCTGCTGCGCATAGTGCGCTCGCCTGAGGGAGAAATCAGCCTGGATCTTACAGGCAAGAAGAACGGCCGTGGCGCTTATGTCTGCCCTGATGCGGCCTGTATTACTAAGGCCGTAAAGGAAAAACGCCTGGAGCGTGCCTTAGAAAAGCCCATCAGCGAGGATGTGTACAAGCAGCTGCTGGAGGATTTTGAGCATGGCAGGCAATAACGTGGCCTTTGCCTTGGGCTTGGCGCAGAAGGCAGGCAAAACCGCATCTGGTGATTTATCGGTGCGCGGTGCGCTGAAAAATGGTAAGGCCAAGGTGCTGGTGCTGGCGACGGACGCAGCGCCCAATTCCAAAAAGGATATGTATTTTTTGGCAGAGCTGGCAGGTGTGCCAGTCGTGGAGCTGTTGACGCGCGACGAGCTGGGGTATGCTATCGGCAAGGCCAAAAGGACAGCAGTGGTGGTTACTGATACTAACTTTGCCAACATGCTGCTGAAAAAATAATTCTCCGTATAACAGGCTGGTGCTTTTAGCATCACCTGCTCCTTAGTATCTGGTCTGGAGGTGGATGAATGGGTAATAAAAGAATATACGAGGTTGCCAAGGATTATGGCAAACCGGTTAACGAGGTCATAGACCTGTTAAAGAAAAACAATATTAGCAAAACTAATTTTAGTGCTGCTGATGACAATGTTATGTCTGTTATCCGCAAAGCGTACGATAAAAAGCCTGAGCCGCCTAAGCCGGCAAGGGTAGAAAAGCACGATGTAAACAAGCAGGCAGCCCCTGCAGCTAGGCAGGAGGCACCCAAGCAAAACAATAATAAAAATAAAGATAACGGACAGAGGAATATGCAGCAAAATCGACAAAATCAAACAAACCAACGTAATAACAACAACACACAACATGATCGCCAGGGCAGCCGTCAAGGCGCACAGCAAGGAAATCGTGACAACCGCATGACTGGTAACCGCCAAGGCGCTGCCCCGCAGGGTAATCGTGATAACCGCCAGGGTGGACGCACTGACAATCGCCAAGGAAACCGCCAAGGTGGCGTGCAACAGGGCAATCGTGATAACCGCCAGGGCAGCCGCACAGGCGCGCAGCGTCAGGGTGGCGTCTTTGTAGGCCCCAAAAGCCAGGGAGGCCAGGGCCTGCACGGCGAAAGCCGTTCGCAGCAGAGCGCAGGCCGCAGTGACAACCGCGCAGGCGGCCGTAGCGAGGGTGGTGCAGGCAACCGCCAGGGCAGCCGCAACGCCGGCAAGAGCCGCAAGGACACCAATAAACCGCAGATTAAGGGCAGCTATGCTACCCGTGAAAGCCGTCCTAACCGCAGCGCCGGCCATCAGATGCCTGTTAACAGAGGTGGCAAAAAGCCGCTTAACGCACCTAAGGCAGCACCGGCAGAGATTGTACGTCCTACCTATGTAGAGGTTGGAGAATCTATCAACGTACAGGAATTTTCCAAGCTGATCAAGCGCGAGGTAAACGAGGTTATCAAGGCCTTGTTTATGCTGGGTATGATGGTTACTATCAACCAGGATATTGACTTTGAAACCGCACAGCTGATTGGCGATAACTTTGGCGTAGAGGTTGGCCAGAGAGCTCCCGAAGAAGACCCGACGGAAATCCCCGAGGTGGATGATCCAGAGGAAAAACGCCTGCCGCGTCCGCCTGTAATTACCGTTATGGGCCACGTTGACCACGGCAAAACCTCCTTGCTGGACGCAATCCGCAAAACTAATGTCACCGCCCGTGAGGCCGGCGGCATCACCCAGCACATTGGTGCTTATAAGGTAAACTACCAGGGCAAGCAGATTGTCTTTTTGGATACACCGGGCCATGAGGCCTTCACCGCTATGCGTGCGCGTGGCGCACAGGTTACCGACGTAGCCATTTTGGTTGTAGCAGCAGATGATGGCGTAATGCCGCAGACCATTGAGGCTATCAACCATGCTAAGGCCGCTAAGGTGCCTATCATTGTGGCCATCAACAAAATGGACCGCCCGGGTGCTAACCCCGACCACGTAAAGCAGCAGCTGGCTGAGCATGAGCTGATTCCAGAAGACTGGGGCGGCGATACCATTATGGTTCCCGTTTCCGCACACCAAAAAACTGGTATTACCGACCTGTTGGAGATGATCCTTTTGGTTGCTGAAATGCAGGAGCTAAAGGCTAATCCTGCCCTGCCTGCACATGGTACCATCATCGAGGCACAGCTGGACAAGGGCCGCGGCCCTGTTGCCACCGTATTGGTGCAGCGCGGCACGCTGCATGTTGGCGACACCATTATCGCAGGCACCTGCTATGGCAAGGTGCGCGCTATGGTCAACGACCGTGGTGAAAAGGTTAAAAAGGCACTGCCTTCTACCCCTGTAGAGGTTTTGGGTCTCAACGACGTGCCGCAGGCCGGCGATATTTTGGACAGCACAGACGAGAAGATTGCCCGCAGTGTTGCCGAAAAGCGTATTGCCAAGAAGAAGGAAGAAGAAATTAAGCTCAACTCCAAGGTATCCCTGGACGATTTGTTCCAGCGTATCAAGGAGGGTGAAATTAAGGAGCTGGATATCGTTGTTAAGGCCGACGTACAAGGCACCATCGAGGCTTTGAAGGCTTCGCTGGAGAAGATCAAAAACGATGAGGTTAAGGTTGCTGTTGTTCATGCCGGCGTAGGTGCTATCACCGAATCCGACGTAATGCTGGCATCCGCTGCCAACGCCCTCATCATCGGCTTCAACGTCCGTCCGGACGCCAACGCGCGCAAGGCTGCCGAAACTGAAAAGGTTGACGTACGCACCTACCGCGTAATCTACGACGCTATCAACGACGTAGAGGCTGCTATTAAGGGTATGCTGGCACCTAAGTTCAAGGAGGTTATCCAAGGACGTGTTGAGGTGCGTCAGCTGATTACCATCTCCAAGCTGAAGATCGCAGGCTGCTACGTGCTCGAGGGCAAGGTTACCAACAGCTCCAAGGTGCGTGTAGTGCGTGACGGTATTGTGGTACACGAGGGTGTTATTGAATCCCTGCGCCGCTTTAAGGACGATGTCAAGGAGGTTGCCCAAGGCTATGAATGCGGCCTGACGCTGGAAAAATACAGCGACCTCAAGGAGGGCGATATCTTTGAAATCTACGATATGGAAGAAATTGAGATAGAATAAGAAGAAATAATTAAGGCGCGTGATAATAAGGCTGCAAATACGAAATAACGGCTGCAACGGCATACTAGAGGTATGCCTGGAGGCCGTTATAAGGTAGATGCAGCCTTAGCACGTGACTAAGGTGAAAATTATGGCAAGACTAAGAGTAGAAAAGGTCCAAGAGGCTATTCAGCACGAAATCAGCAAGATGCTGCTGCACGACGTCAAGGATCCGCGCATCCAGTTTGTTACTGTGACGGGCGTAGAGCTGACGGATGACATGAGCTATGCCAAGATTTTTGTGAGCATGTACGGCCCCAAGGACAAACAGGAAGAAACCTGGAAGGCGCTGAATAAGGCGCTGGGCTTTATGCGTACGGAAATTGCCAAGCGCATCCGCCTGCGCTTTGCACCGACGCTGATTCTGCAAAAGGATACCTCGGCAGAATACAGCGCGCACATCCAGAGCATTTTGGATAAAATTAAGCAGGAGGACAAGCCTGCTGCTGCAAGCGGGGAGCCAGAGCATGAGTAAGGAAATCAGCCTGGAGCAGACAGGCGCGCTGCTGATGGCGGCACAGGACATTGTGCTTTGCACCCACGTCAGTCCGGACGGCGACACGCTGGGCAGTACGCTGGGACTGGCACGCTTTTTGCTGGCACAGGGGAAAAAGGTACGCGTTTTTTGTGACGATGTTATAAACGGCGGCCTGCGCTTTATGCCGGGGATTGAGCTGTGCGAGCGCCCGGAGGCAGGCAGTACGCTGCAAACAGAGCTTTTGGTAGTGATAGACGCCAGCTCCTTTGACCGCGTAGGCCTGGTGAGCGAGGTGGTGCAGCCCAAAACGCTGCTTAATATCGACCATCACATTTCCAACACCCGCTTTGCCGAGTACCTGTATCTGGATGCTGCTGCAGCGGCTGTGGGCGAGGTGATGTGCGATTTGTTTATGGCTATGCACTGGCCTATAGATAAGGAAACTGCCACCTGCTTTTATACGGCGATCAGCACGGACTGCGGCTCGTTCCGCTATGCCAATACCACGCCTAAGACGATGCGCAACGCTGCTATGCTGTTGGAGCACGGCGTGCAGCCTAACGAAATCAGCGACTGTCTGGACGTGCGCTCACGTGCGACGGTAGAGCTTTTGGGCAAGGTGCTGCCGACGCTGTCCTTTGCCTGTGGCGGCAAGATCGCTTACCTCACAGTTACCAACGATTTGTATGATAAGGATACGCAGACCGACAGCTTTGTTTCCTATCCGCGCTACATTGAGGGCGTGGATGTGGCGATAATGTTTAAGGCTGTAGAGCCTGCCGTCACCCGCGTAAGCATGCGCTCTAAGAGCATAGACGTTGCCAGTGTGGCCTTGGCCTTTGGCGGCGGCGGCCATCTGCGCGCAGCAGGCTGCACAATTTATGCGCCTGTGGAGCGTGCAAGAATGCAGCTTTTGGCCGAGCTGGAAAAATTGGTATAATATGGACGCAGTTTTTAATGTTTTAAAGCCGCCGCAAATGACCTCGCACGATGTTGTAGGCTTTTTGCGGCGTGCCTTGGGTACAAAGAAAATAGGACACGGGGGAACTCTTGACCCTGACGCGGCAGGAGTTCTCCCTGTTTTTGCAGGCAGTGCAACGCGCCTTTTGGAATTTGCGGTGGAGGGCAGCAAGGAATATATTGCCGAATTCACCCTGGGCGCACAGACCACGACCGGCGACGACAGCGGTGAGGTGGTAAAGACCATGCCTGTGCCGCAGTTTACTAAGGAGCAGCTGGAGGCAGTGCTTGCCCGCTTCACCGGACCACAAATGCAGCTGCCGCCGATGTATTCGGCAATTAAAATCAATGGGCAGAAGCTGTATCAGCTGGCACGCCAGGGCGTGGAGGTAGAGCGCACGCCGCGGCCGATAGAGATTTATAAGCTGGAGCTTGTGCATTTTACGGACACAAGCTTTACGGTGCGCGTAGCCTGCTCCAAGGGTACGTATATCCGTGTTTTGGGTGAAGACCTGGCGGCGGCGCTGGGAACCTGCGGCACGATGAGCTTTTTGCTGCGCACACAGGTGGGAGCCTTTACTATCGCTGCTGCCTGCACCCTGCAGGAGATTGCGGCCGACCCTGCTGCCTGTGCAGCCGAGCCATTGGCGGCGGTGGCGCAGCTGCCAAGACTCGCGGTAAACGCACGCCAGGCAGCACGCATAACAAATGGTGTGCGCACTACTATCGGCGCTGCTGCAGCAGGCAGATATGCCCTGCTGGGGCCGCAGGGAGAATTTTTGGGGATTGTGCGCTGCGAGGACGGCAAAGTGAAGGCCGAAAAGATTTTGGCGCATTACCCCATGCCAGAGGATTGATTATGGAGATAATTACTTCGTTAGAACAACTGCATAGGTTTGCTGCTTCCTGCGTAGTGGCGCTGGGCACCTTTGACGGTCTGCACCGCGGGCATCAGGATGTTATTGCCACTGCGCGCACCAAGGCGCAGCAGACAGGGGCAAGGCTGGCTGTTTTTACCTTCAGCAATCATCCATTTGCCTGGATAAGGCCAAGCATGGTGCCGCCAGCGCTGGTGACAGCGGCGCAAAAGCATGCGCTGTTGCGTGATATGGGTGTGGACGTGCTGCTGGACGTGCCCTTTGACCAGCACATTGCCGACCTGGAGCCACAGGAGTTTTTGCAGCGTATGCGCCAGCTGGATTACAGATGTCTGGTGGTAGGACAAAACTTTACCTATGGCAGGCGTGGACGCGGCACGGTGCAGACGCTGGCTGCTTCGGCGCAGGCCATGGGCTTTGAGCTGATTGTGCGCCAGCTTGTGAGCGACGGCAGCACGGTTATCAGCAGTACGGCCATCCGCCAGCTGATAGCGGCGGGCGAGGTGGCTGCTGCTGCCAGGATGCTGGGACGCAGCTACAGCATTGGCGGTGTGGTGGTGCATGGCAACGAGCGCGGCAGGCTGTTGGGTTATCCCACAGCCAACCTAGAGCTGGAGGACGCACGGGTGGCAGTGCCGCAGGTGGGGGTGTACGCCGTGCGCGTGCAGCTTGACGGCCGCTATTACAGTGGTATGGCCAATATCGGCAGCAATCCCACCTTTGGCGATGTGGCAAAGCCACGCCTGGAAACCAACATTTTTGATTTCGCCGGTGATATTTACGGCAAGCAGCTGGCGGTGCAGTTTGTGCAGCGCATCCGCGGCGAGGTGAAATTTGCTGGCCTGGAGCAGCTTAAAGCGCAGCTGGCAAAGGATAAACTAGCTTGCAAGGCGTTACTTATAAATAGTTAATAATGAATAGTTGATAGTGGCTGGCCTGGCTTGTGCAGGCTGGCCACTATTTTTATGCAGTGAAATTGCAGCGGTGAAACAACCGCTGCTTTTTTTGTATAAAATTTTCTCGATCATGCTACTATAAAAAACTTAGAAAAAGATAGTTTTTAATAAAACATTTAGCTGCGGAGAACAGCAGCCTATAAAAGTAAAAAATGGCTGGAATTTGAACATTTTCCCAAATTTATTTTGAACGCACAAATAGGGCAATATTTTCTCAGATATATAGGGTGAAAAGGTTAAAACGATAAATTAGTGATTGTTGATTGTAAAATGAAGGGAGACCTGATTAATATGACTACTAAGGAATTATATGCTTATTATACTGATAAAAACGAAGCAATGGAAATCTTTGGAGATCCTGAGGAACAATATGAAAATATGGCCTTTGAATACAGAATACAGGAGTTCTTGTTGAAAACTAAAGAATATTATGATGAAGAACAAAGAGAACAATTTAAAGACCTGTGTCGCGAATGTCGCGATAAGGGGTTTAAGAAAAGTAGTGAAGTATCACGCTATATTAAAGATAACAAGCTTGGCAATAAATATGATCTGATAGCTGGCAAAATAACTTTTGATAACGGAAAAGTGTTAGAAGGTGGAATTTCTCCAGACTGTTATGGTGGATTGTGCAGGGCGCTGGCTCTGCTAGAAAGACAAACCTATATTAAACCCGAAATATTTGAATCTTATAGAAAATTAAACCATAGACAAGCTAGCTTGGTGTGAGCTTAGATGTATTTGAAAGGTGGCAGCAGAACGCAGCTACATTAGGCTGCTATGAAGTCAGTGCAGGCTGCAGGCAGTAAGCGTCATTTAAACAACAAAATGGAGGAAGTATCATGTGTAAAATTTATGCTACTAGGATAGCTGATAAATTTGACAGAAGAAGTTAGTATTAGAATAAAGACATAAGAGAGGTGAATTTTTCACCGTAAATTGCAAGTTGCAATTGAACACTTCTGATCAAACAATTTTTCAATAGCGTAAATCCTATCGAGGATATTGTAAAATGGAAAAAAGCATGGACATTCTTGATTTCAAGAGTGTTCATGCTTTTTTATTTGGGGCTTACTTGGAGATTTCTGTAGTTAATGCTATAGCTGAAATGGTAGCAGCCCTACTGTTGATAGCCATGGTGTTGTTACAAAACCGCACGCGGTAATAAAGCGCTCAAACTTATGGAAAGCTTCATCCTGATAAGCCTAGGTGCTTACTTGGAGGCGTTACAAAACCGCACGCGGTAACAAAGCGCTTAAACTTAGTAAATTTAACCCCGCATACCATTAACGTATAGTTACAAAACCGCATGCGGCAATAAAGCGCTTAAACTTCCAATAACGGCTATCAGCAGATGAGTTTATTCTAAGTTACAAAACCGCACGCGGTAATAAAGCGCTTAAACAGTTGGCCATGCTTCCAGATTCTTTGATAGTGGGAACCGTTACAAAACCGCACGCGGTAATAAAGCGCTTAAACTCTGTGTCCTGAAACCAGCTCACAGAGCGGGCTAAAAAGCCCAAAATGGAAAATAGAAAACAAGTTCTGCAAAAAAATGGCAAAACCTGCTGCAATCTGCCATCTTCCTGCTCAAGCATACCGCTTGATGCGCCTGGCACAAGGATTGTGAGCTTTAGGAAAATGCTTTTGCACTTCTATTGGCACTAGTATAGCATAGCGAACAGCTTCTGGCAAGGGGGGCACTACACCGAAATGCTAAATTTCCGCCTTTACAGGCAGTAAAATTTTAGTGCGAATAGTCTTTTGCAAACAAAACCCAAATTGACAGAAAATAACAGGCAAAATTTTTGCCTCCGTGTGTTGCGCAAAAGGCTGCAAGGGGAAAAAGGGCAAGATTTTCTCAGATATATGTGGTGAAGAAGTAAATGTTATCTTGGGTGCGTTTGAGGAAGGGAGTGCATGGACGTGCAGGTGGTAATTTGCTATGATACCAGCAATGATAAGCTTCGCTATCGCCTGGTAAAATATTTGGAGCGCATGGCAGTGCGCATACAATACAGCGTTTTTTACGGTGATTTGCAGGCAAAGCAGATAGACGTTTTGCAGCAATTTGTAGAAATGCTGTTTCAAAGCTATGATGATCCTAACGCCAGCTTTTTGGTTTTCCCCATCAAGGACACTGGGTGGAAAAACAAACCCCAAATCCCGCTTGATTATTTGTACGTCTGATTATATATTTGGCAGAATGTAGGGAGGTAATACATATGGGAACTATTTATTTATCGCAGCATGGGACAAAGGTGAATTTGGAGCGTGGCAAATTTGTTATCAGCCTGCGCGGTGAAACGCTGCAAAGCGTCCCCGAGCTGTACGTTGACGATATTGTAGTTATGGCAACAGTGCAATTGACCCATGCAGTTATCATGAACCTGCTCAGGCGCGGCGGCACAGTAACCTATATGTCGCCTTATGGCGAGCTGCAAGGCATTATCGGTCTTGACGTGCAGCAGGGCAGGCAGGTACTGGCGCAGGCGGCCGCACATTTGGACGGGCAGCGTCATCTGGCGGTTGCCAGGCTGCTTTTGCAGCACAAGCTTAAGGCGCAAAGACAGCTTTTGCAGCGCTATAATAAATCCTTGCACAGTGACGAGGTTGTGGCGGCAGTGTGCAGCCTGGGGCGCTTCCTTGCGCAGACAGAAAGCTGCCAAAGCGTCAACTCCCTTTTGGGCGTGGAGGGCATGGCCGCCAAGGAATATTATGACTGCTTTCCCTATCTTTTGAAAAACAGCAGCTTTAGCTGGAACGGCCGCAACCGCAGGCCGCCGCGAGACCCAGTCAACGCACTTTTGAGCTTTGCCTATACGCTTTTAGAGCGGGAGGTTAAGCTGATGGTGCTGCAGTCGGGGCTGACGACGAGCATTGGTTTTTTGCATGGAGTGAATGATTACAAGGACGGCTTTGTCTATGATGTTATGGAAAGCTTTCGCTCTACGGCGGCAGAACGCTTTGTCTTTAGATGTATTAACAAAAAAATTGTGCAGCCAGATGGCTTTGACATAGCAGGCGACGCCTGCTACCTGGGCAAAACGGCGCGCAGGCACTTTGTCAGCGCCTTTGAAGCTTTTATTAACGGCACAAGCTTTGACGGTACAACCTTGCATGAAGCGATTAGGGCAGAGCTTTTGTGCATCAGAAAATGCCTTAGAGGTGATTGTGAAGATGAGGAGGAATGTGTAGATGATGATAAACCTGACACCGCATACGGTGAAAATCATAAAAAATGACGGCAGCGTTTTGAGCATAGCGCCTGCAAAGGAGGCTGCACGCTGCACGCAACAGGAGAAGGTGATTACAAGCGTTGACGGCATACCTGTTAGCAGGGTGCAGCTGGGAGCTGTTGTGGGTCTGCCCCAAAGCCAGCAGGGAGTTACCTATATTGTTTCGCACATCGTGCTGCAGGCCTGCCCCAATCGTCATGACCTGGTAAAGCCGGGGGAGCTGGTGCGCAATGCCCAAGGCGAGATAGTAGGCTGCAAATGCCTGAGCGTTTTGTAGGCTGTTATGGACCGCAGTGCGTTCTATTTAAACTGTAAGAACAAATTGCAAAATATTAATCAAAATTCATTTGCGTTTTGCCATGAGGGGCAGGAATTTACTGAATAAATATAGAATACTAAATACAAAAAATGCGCCTTAACGGCAGTGCAGCTTTTGGCTTGCTTGGCATGACAGGTGTTATTGTTACCGTTAATTGCAGCAGGAAGAAGGATTTATGCGTAAGGTTTTTTTATCGAGCATGATGCTGTATGACAAAACAGCAACCAAATATATCAGCAAGGATTTTGCTATAGGCGACAAGCAATTTTATTTTCCCATAAGCTACTTGATTAACAACGAGGTGCAGCAGGGGGATGAGGTGCTGGTGCTTACGGCAGTAGAGCATGGCGCTTCGGATGATGTTAAAAATCGATCGGAAGAAAATTACCAGGACTACCAAAGGGAGGTAGAAGAAATTTTGTCCACGCGGGCCGTTACACTGCACTTTGAGGAAATTGTCACCACGCAGTGCCCTGATGCCACAAGCTTTACAAGCTTCTTTAAAAGGATAGCCAGGTATTTTGCGGAGGGCGACGAGATCTACGCCGATTTTACCTTTGGCCTCAAGGCGTACACCCTGGCGATGTTTACCGCTATGACTTATGTCGTACGCTCGTCGCAAAACATAAAAATGCGCTGCATGATGTATTCGCAAAAATATACTGGCAGCACGCAGCTTGGCGCACAGCAGACAGCGGAATTGTTGGATATATCTTCCATCTATTACATTAACGAAATCGCCGGTAATTCCTACAGCGGGCAAAGAGATGGACTGGATAAGCTTTTTGATATGATTATCACAGACTGAAGGAATGGTGCAGGCGATGGATAAGAGTGAATTTAAAGGCTTTGCCTACGAAAATGAGCTTGCCAGGCAGGTACTTGCAGCGCAAAAAAACAAGCAGGCAGGCAAGCTAGAACGCCTAAAAAGCCAGCTGGTGAGCCTTATGACCCGCAATAGCAGGAGCTTGCATAAGCTTGTGCCGCAAAAGCGGTTTGACGAGGCGTATTTTAACAGCTATTGGGCCACAGCCTTTAGCGACGGGCTGGCTGATTTTGCCGCCAAAAGCGCAGAGAATAAGGCTAAAAGCACCATCAGGGACTGCATTTGGGGAAATTATGTGGCGCCGCTGTCGTATGGTGTCAGCCTGGACTTTGTCACAAGCTGGAAAGGCCTGCCTGCTGCAGCGCTGGCTGCTGACGCAGCAGGGCGGGTAGCAGATATTTTGTGCCTTGCAGATGAATTAAAAAGAAGACAGGCTAAGGCAGACGAAAAAAAGATAAACCAAACAAATTTTATCAAATACAAGCAGAAGCTGTTGGCAACAGCAGAAAAATGCCAGCATAGCTTGGATAACAGATGGCAGCATTTTAGCCAGCTTGTAGCAGCTAAACCTATGCTGCAGCCGCCAGAAGGGCAGCTGCCAGCTCTTTCACAGGGGGAAAAGGAAAACCTCCTTGCTGTGTATTTGCACTTTAGCCAAATCAAAGAGGCCTTTGCCAAGGGAGAGGAAAGTGACAAACCCGAAAAATCTTCCTATGACGGTATGTTGTTTTCTGTTAACTTTAATAAGACCAAGCTGCTTTTTGCAATGGATGATACGCTTCCCGTATATGCTAGCAGGACGCAAACGCCAGCCTACCTGGGAATGTCGTTTTATAATATGTTTTTTATGTTTTACCGCAAGGCCAGCAGCTATCGGACGCAAGGACTGGCGATGGGCAGGGAGCAGGAAAAATATTATCCGGCAAGAAGACAAAAGCTGCATGATTACCTTATGGAGATCTATTATGCCAACAAGGAGCAGGTCGACGCCTATTATGCAGGCCAAAGGGTGGCAGTCTCTAAGGATATAAGTAATAAAGCAAGAAACCTGCATCCTGATAACGATAATGCCTGGCAGCTTTTGGTAAGCTGGGGCGTTAGCGATAAATATCCTGACGCACAGGCACAGATTGCGGCCATCAAGCAAAGCGTGGATGTGGGGTACAGCTTGCAGGCAAAGAAAAGGGTGGATGACTATATAGAACGTCTACAGTTATTGGAAGCTTATCGCAAGCTTTTTACCTCTGAGGAGCAGGATTATTTGGATTATTGGGTTTATAGGATAAGCATAGATATATATAAGGAATTTGGCGGCACCAAGCAGCGGGGGCTAGGCCAATATCAAAGCAAATGGTTTAAGGCCAGGTATAAAAGGATTATAGACTTTTATACCGCTAACGCAGCTAGTGCAGGTGACAAGGAGGCAATAATCAACAGCTATCTTGCCAGCTGCGGCAAAGGCAGCATAGATAGAAAGACGTTAGAACAAAAATTAACGCAGGTACTAAGCCGCAGGGGGCAAAACTAAGCAAAGGATGGTAAAGCAGGATGGCAAGGAATATAGTGATCTTTTTCTTGAGTCCATTTAGGGATGATGCTAAAAGAACATGCTACGTAGATGTTACTGGCAGCTTTAACGCTGTGACTACCCAAACCAATGAGACAGCGCTAAAGTACATAGAATGGCAGCTGGCGCAACGGGGAGAGGTGATTGACCGAGTTTATTGTCTCACCTCCAAGCAGGTAGGCTACAGAGGCTTTGGCAAATTCAAGGAGCTGTTTAAAGGCAAGTATTATTACCGCAATATTCACAGCGTTGGCTTTGACGAAAACAAAAAGCTGGCAGGCTCGTTTTATGGTATGAATATTATTTTTCAGATACTTGCCGACCACAAGGCTGATGATATAGTAGTGCATTTGGATTTGACCGGCGGCTTTAGGCATACCAGCATGCTGATGATGGCAATGCTGCAGCTGATTAAATACGAGGGGATGCAGACGGGATATATTACCTATGCTAATTACAACAGGGATGCCAAGGAAAATGTTATCGAGAACGTTAACGCTCTGGCAGAGATGTATAGCATGATTGGCGGTGCTGCCGAGTTTTCCCAAAGTGGCAGCATCCTGCAGCTAAAAAGCTATTTTAAGCAGCAGACCTGCTCGGTATATCTAAAAAACCTGCTGGAGCAGATGGAGATATTTTCGGAACGCATCAAAATATGCAGTCAGGAAAGCCTGTGGCAGCAAACAGTTAGTGATCTTAATGAAGCTATACAAAGCTATAAGGAGCACTTGCCTGAAATTACCGATGAACAGGAAAAGCTTTTTAGTAAGATGCTGCCTGCGATAGAACGCGATTATGCTGAAATTTTGCGATGCAACGGCTCCTGCGAGGCTGTTTTGGCAATCATCGGCTGGTGCTTAAGCAAAGGCCTGCTGCAGCAGGCTGCAACTATGGCCACCGAGCTTTTGCCGGTATACTTTACAGAAAGTGGCATGGTGAAAATAGAAGCAGACAAGGTTACTGCGGAGTGCATGCGTAATGGTAAATCGTGGTCTAATTGGCAGGTGCACTTGTTCAAAAGTTACCTGCCGTCGGTATCGGCGTCAGCCATCGAAGATGACGAGTTTAACTACCCAAGATTTAGATGGCTTTTGGATGACCAGGCAATGACCATCCAAAAGCTGCAAAATAAATATGGCGGCCTGGTAAAAGGCAGGCTAAATGAATTTTGCCAGCAGGCTCTGATGTTTGAAAAGCAAGTGTTCGTTAGCGGCACTGACCTATATAGAGAATATAACAAGCTGCCCAAAGACAGCCTGCTAAAGAAAATAATAAATATCAGTTTACCGACCAATGTTAGTATGGAGCAGTATCTTAAAACAAGATATACTAAAACGAAGGGTAATATCGACAAGGTGATTTTGGTAGCCTTGCAGTCAGCTCCTAAAGATATTATTGTGGAGACTTTTGCTACGGGGGGAGACCACGTCGGACTGACGGGGAGAGGCAGTATTATAGCGGGAATGTGCAGGCAGGGCTTGCTTTCTACGCCGTTAGAGGCAGAAAGCTTAGCTGAAATTGTTAATAAGTATGTAAAAATTGTAGAAAAGCGTAATGCAATCAGCCACGCATCTGGTAGCAGTGCAGCTGGCGGCGTGGAGCTTACCTTGTCGCAGTTGATTACGGATGAGCTGCAGCTGATTAAAAGCTGCATGGCTCAATAAGAAGCTTTAATAATATGGAAAATTAGAAGGGAGCTGTTGGGATGGCTAACTTAGTTGGAGCAATCCTTTTGGATACACGTTCTATTCAAAAATATGTTTTTGGCTGCAACAGGCTGAAGACTAATACGGGTGCGTCCTGGCTGGTAGATAGCATCTTTAGCGAGGCCATGGTGAGGGTTTTGCAGCAGTCCGGGCTGCGTATGCCGTCTGTAGGCTGGGAAAAAACACAGTCATTGCAAATGGAGCAGGATGCTGCGGTCGAATGCGAGATAGCCTATATTGGCGGTGGCAACATGCTGGTGCTGGTTAATAAGGGCACAGAGTCCTTGGCAATTTGTCGCCAGCTGGTGCAAAGGTGGAGCCTGCAGCTGCTGCTGGCTGCGCCTGGGTTGAAAACAGGTGTGGCTATAGGTGAGATAGCTTTAGCAAGGGATGCCTTTGCAGCGTCCTTGGGCAAGCTTTACCGCCAGCTTAAGGAAAACCAAAATAATGTTATGCCGCAGGTTGATTTGCCGTATACAGGCTTCACTATTGAATGCGATTATAGCGGCAAGGCTGTGAACGTGTTTAACAAGGAGTATCAACGGCTTGTTTCTGCTGAGGTGCAGGCTAAAACGCAGGCCTTTGCCTGTGCTGCCGCCAAAAATAAGCAGGATTATGCCTCAAGCCTGGGTGATGAATACGAATTTGCCTCGGAGCTGGAGCGCGTTGGCTACAGGGATGGCGAAAGCTATATCAGCGTTATCCATATAGATGGCAACAACATGGGCGTTAAGTTTAGCAGCTGCCGTGATATGAGCGAGCGCAAGGCCTTGTCGCTGGCAGTGAAAAGAACGGTGCAAAACGCCTTCGGCTATTTGGTAAATAGCATCATCACCGAATATGACAGCTATGACCAGGTTTTGGATATGCGTGTGCTGCAGCAGGGAAACAAAAGGCTGCTTCCCCTGCGCCCCATTATTATTGGCGGCGATGATATTACCTTCATCTGTCCTGGACGTATGGGTCTGCAATATGCCAAAACCTTCATTAATTATGTCAATAGCGAAGACCTTTTGGATGATGACCTTTATAACCATATCCAAAGGACTACCGGCAGGCAGGTTAGCAAAAGCCTGAGCTGCTGTGCCGGTGTTGCCATTGTACCAGCAAAATATCCGTTCTTCCGTGCCTATGAGCTGGCAGAGCAGCTTTGTGATGAAGCTAAAGGCTTATCACGCAAGGATGATGGCAGCTATTTGGATTTTGCTATCCTGCACGGCGAAAAATATGCTGATATTGCGCTTTTGCGCAAGGAGCAGTATACGGCCAAGGGTGGCAGCCTGCATTACGGCCCGTACAACGTGCTGGGCGGCAAAAAGGACGCGCACAGTATGAATGCCTTATTTGCCTTAGCAGATTTTATGGCCAAGAAAATGCCGCAAAATAAGGTTAAGGATTTGCGCAGGGTGCTGCATGAGGATGCGCACAGCATGGCAGTCTTTTTGGATAATTGCGCAGAGCTGCAACAGCTGCTGCAGGAGCTGACGAATAAAAAGCAGATTACTGCAGATGATTTGTGGGATAAAAATGGTGCCACCAGATTTATTGATGCAATAGAAATTATGGATTTTGTTTATCCTCAAGCAAGAACGGGGGTTAAATGATGAAGGAACTGAAGGTTAAGGTGGAGCTGCTTTCAGCATTGCAGCTAGGCAGCGGTCGCGCCGATGTGATTATAGACAGCGAGGCTGTGCATGATAAGTATGGCCTGCCGTACTTCCCAGGCAAGCGTTTTAGGGGACTTTTGTACGAAAGCGCACTAGAGATGGCCGAAATCAGCGGCGGCGAGTGGTTTAGCAAGGCAGATGTGGATGCGTTGTTTGGCCATGCAGGTGATGATGCTGTTTGCCTGCGTGTAGATAACCTGACGCTTGCAGGCTATGCACAGCTGCAGCAGCAGTGGCAGCAGCTGCAGGCAGATTATCCAGAGCTTTTTACGCCGCAAAGCCTGTGGGAAAGCTACACCTCTATCCGCTATCAGACAGCTATTGATAAAGAAACTGGCCTTGCTGATGATGGTAGCTTGCGCAATCTGCGGGTTGTAGACAGCGGCCACTGCTTTTTTGGCAGCATCTATCTTTTGGGAACAGGCCCCAAGGACACAGAAATTATCAGCAAAGCGCTGCTCAATTTGCGCTACGCCGGTGCTAAGCGCAACAGAGGCTGCGGACACATTAAGTGCAGCCTGCTGAGTGGGGACGAAAGGAAGTGACAGCTTTGCAAAGCTTTGAATATATATTAGAGAATATTGATCCCCTGGTTTTTTCTGAGCGCGGTGCAGATAATATCCTGTTTACTACCAAGCACTATGTTCCTGGCAGTGCTATGCGTGGTGCGTTGGCGCATTTGTATATTGCTATGCACAAGCTGCAGCCCAAGCAGGCATATTTAGACGCACAGTTTTATGACTTCTTTCTTTCAGGCAAGGTGCGCTTCCTGCCTGCTTATCCCATTGGGAACAGGCAAATGGCGCAGGGACAGGCAGTGGTGCTGCCGCTTTCGCTTATGCGCAGCAAGGATAAGCAGCAGATAGTGGATTTAGCTGCCGCCAATGAACAAAGGGCAGGTTATAAAAAGCTGGCAGGCTTTGCTGTAAATTTACAAGGGAAATTTTACCCAGTAACGCCTAAGGTGAAAATAGAGCTGCACATGTCCCGCAGTAGTGCCAAGGAACGCGTCAGCGGCACCAGCCAGGATGGCAATGTTTACAATTATGAATATCTGGAGGCAGGACAGCTTTTTAAGGGTGCTTATGCAGTGGATGCTGCTGTTGCAGAACCGTTTAAGAAGTTTTTACAGCAGGTGGCCTCAAGCAGCCTGTATTTGGGACGGTCTAAAAGCGCACAATATGGCAAGTGCCTATATAAGGCTTTAGAGGGTAGCCAAAGGGCAGAACGCATTGAGGGGAAAAAATTATTTCTGCTAGCTAAAACGCCGTATATTGCCTTTGGCAGCTGGCAGCGTGCCGAAGCTGCCGTGAGCGAGCTTTTGGGCGAGCTGGAAGCTAAAATTGGTGTGAAGCTGCACAAGCAAGGCCTGGAGCTTTTTGCTGCTACCGAAAGCATCGACGGGTATGTTGGCGTGTGGCAGGCTAAAAAGCAGGCAGAGCGTGCGCTTAGCGCTGGCACGCTTATAGAGCTTAAGGCCGATGCCGCTATAGATGGTGAGGCCTTGAGCCAGGCCTTGCTGCAGGGACTGGGAAAGAATACAGCAGATGGCTATGGCCAGTTTGTGCTGTGGCAGCCGTTGCTGAACCCGGCATTTAGCGAGCTGCCGCAAGCAGCAGGACGCGTGCAGGGAGTGAGCGAAGCAGTAAAGCAGACAGCGGCTGCAATTTTGCAAGAGCGCTTGCTGCAGGCAGTGCGCCAGCAGGCTGCTTATGATGTTCGGGGTAGCAGCCTAAAAATAACCGAGGGAAATGTACAGCACATCCTCAAACGCGTGGAAGGCCTGATGTATACCGATAAAAGCAAGTCGTTACTACAAGGAATTATAAAAAATGATTTTAAGTCCACAGCGAAAAATAAGCTGAAGACAATAAAATACAAGGGTGATTCTTTGTATGATATTTTGATAGAAGCCAATAACCACAAGCAGCCATATAGTAGGATTAACTGGGTAAGCAAGCTAGCCTTGGACACAGAAAAGCAGGCTGGCCTGAAGGCAATGCTGGGTGCAGCTGCCCTGCAGCTGGATGAAAACAGGGTTTATCGTGAATATTGGTTGTGGTTTATGCGTCATGCGGGAAAGCTGGACAAAAAGGGGGAGCGTGAATGATGGAAGCAGCATTAGCAAGAAAATTAATTATCAACTGCAGGTTACGCACTGAATCTCCCCTGCTCATTGCCAGCGGACAGGATGATGGCTTGACGGATATTTTAATTTTAAAGGACAAGCAGGGAAGGCCGTTTATACCAGGAACAGCGCTTGCCGGCGTTTTGCGCAGTGAAATAGCAGGTATTTATGGCGAGGCGGCGGCAGACAGTTTGTTCGGCAGTATCGACTCGGATGATGGCAGCCAAAGCCTGCTTTGTGTGAGCGATGTAGTGCTGCAATCTAAGGGAATAGTAGTGCGTGACGGTGTAGCGATTGACGAGCTTACAGGCGTGGGTAAAGCTGGCGCCAAATTTGACTACGAGGCACTGGAGCGTGGCGCTGAGGGTACGGTGCTTTTGGAGCTTAGCGTGCGCAAGGCCTTTTTAAGCAAGCAGATACCTGGCTTTAGCTACCAGCACAATTTGTTTGCTACAAAGGGTGATTGCTGGGGAGAGCTGGCAGCAGCCTTGGCAGATTTGCTGACAAGCGGCATCAGGCTGGGAGCTATGACAAGCAAGGGATATGGCAAGGTGGCAGCAGCAGAGCCTGCACGCGTCCATGATTTTGACTTTGACCAGCGCACGGCAGCAGCAAACTGGCTGCAATATCTGGAAAAGGGCAGGCTGCCCGAAGCATTTTATGTTGCCTCTGGCAAGGCAGTGAAGAGTGCTGCTGATTTTTATCTTGCTGTGGATTGCCAGCTGCAGGGAGGCCTGTTGGTTAGGGATATGGATGTCAGCGAAGAGCAGAAGGCTGATAATATTGCAGCGGTGCAGCTAAAAAGCTGCGACGACTATGTAATTCCCGGCACTAGCTGGAAGGGCGTGCTGCGGCACCAGGCATACAAGATTTTGCTAGCCTTGACGCATAACGATGTAGCAAAAGTAGAAGAGCTGCAAAATGCTTGCTTTGGCTATGCCAGGGATGGTGCAGGGGATGTGCGCTCAAGTGGCAAAAAAAGCAGGCTGCTTGTTGAAGAAACCTATATCAATAAAACGGTGCTGTTTCCCAAAAAGCACAGCCGCAACCGTATAGACCGCTTTACGGGCAGCACGGTGGATGCCGCGCTCTTTACTGATGAGCCTGTTTGGCAGCAGGATAAGGGGCAGGCACCAATCAAGCTTAGGGCCTGCATGAAAAATTGCACCGAGGCAGAGGCAGGCTTAATGCTTTTGCTGCTCAAGGATTTGTGGCTGGGAAGCATCAATATCGGCAGTGGCAAGGGCAGTGGCCGTGGCGTATTGCGTGGCTGCCATTGCGAAATAAGCTACCAGGGCAAGGATTATATTTTAGACGCTAAGGCTGGCTTTAGCCTGCAAGGGTCAAAGGATGTACTAGAAGGCTATGTGAAAAAATTGGTAGGTGAGCTGAATGGATAATTTTTTTGCTAAGGAGGCAGCAGGAAGGCTGGCAGAGCACAAAACGCTGATAGAAACGGCCATAGGCGTAACGCTGACGGACGCGTTAACCAAGCTTAAGGGAGCAGAATATAAGGTCGTAGCGCATTTTGTCAATTGCGTGCGCTTTGGCTATTATAAGCAGGGCAGCTTTTATTTTGCTGACGGCTGCCAGCTTGAGGAAAAATATCTGGAGCAGCTGCGCGTATTTAATATGGAAGCAGAGCTTTACCTGCAAAGGCAGGGAAATGCCTTTTATTTGCAATATATTAACGACCAGCAGGGGGCAGCAGGCGTACAGGCAGTTGACAGCAGCTCGCAGTTTTTTGGCCACAGCGTTAAGGGCAGCTTTGCAGATGGCTTTATCAAGCTATGGGAGGCTGGCCGTAAAATCAGCCTGCTGCTGCCGGTTGCGCAGCAGGCTGAAGCGTATAAGCTTGTTACCCGCAGCTATGTGCAATATGACGAAGCAACAGGACAGGCAGGGTATGGAGCATATCGCTGGCTGGACATTGTCGCAGCAGGGAAGGGGGAAGAATAATGGTATACAATCCAATTTTGGCAGCCGCAAGGATGGCAAAGAAAACTGGTACGAGCGTAGAGGAGCAATTAAAAAGGACAGCTCCCAGATCTGCAGTTGCGGTGGATTATTCCTTGGGAACTCCTACTGCGCCTTATAATTTTGTCAAGCTCAATGATGTGGTAGTAGAGGCACCGATAGCTAAAAATGACAAGGAAATGGATGAAGAAAAGCTGTATAAAAGCTTTTTGCTGAACGGTGAAGCTAAATACAGCGGTTATTTTGAGCTGACCGTAACTAGCCTGACAGCCTTGTTTATAGGCGGTGAGGGCGATGCCTTCTTTAGTGATGGCAAAAACAGCTTTATTCCTGGTAGCAGTGTGCGCGGTGCTATCAAAAATTACTTCAAAATTATCACTAACGGTAGCATGCGCACGGGTGACGACCCTGATGTGACCGACAAGCTGCTGTATTACCGCACCTTCGCTTCGCCGTTTCATCCGCTGCGCGATGCGTACAAGCAGGAAATGACGGCGACTAAGCATACGAAGGAAGGACAGACTATTGATGTTGCCAATACTGAGGCAGGCTTTTTGGTGCGTGAGGGCAAGAATTATTATATTTGTCCTGCTACCTTTAAGCGCATCAAGGATGAAAAAAAAGCTAAGCAAGAAAATGATAAAATAGTTTGGAATGGTTCTACTGTAGACGTTTTTACTGGTAAGATGGCTGGCAAGAAGCATTATTATCAATTTACCGGCGCCCAATGGAAGAAAAAGCTATCGATTCCCGAAAAGATAATGGCAGGCTATGTGGACGACAAAAACCGCAAGGGAATGTGCCTGCTAGATAACAAAATGGCTATGAGCGGCAAGAGTAATTTGGCGATTCTAGAAGGCGCGAAAGCCTATGATTATATCATTCCCTGCTTTTATGTATCGGATGGAGTGAGCGCTGTTAAGCATTTTGGCTTTGGCCCGTTATACCGCATCCCTTATCGCCAAAGCATCGGTCAGCACATCCCTAAAGCGTTAAACAAAGCGAGTATGGATTTTGCCACTGCGATGTTTGGTAATAAGGATAAATGGAGCAGCAGGGTGTTCTTTGAAAATCTGTACCTGGTAGAAGGACAAAATAATATTTTTGAACAACCTGCATTAAGAAAACCCTTGTTGGGCGCTAACCCAACATCGTTTCAAAATTACTTGGAAATCGATAATGGCAGGGCCTGCGATTGGAACAATGCAACTGATATCCGCGGCTACAAGCTTTATTGGCATCAAAAAACCTCTTGGCAGCAAACGGAGAAGATAAAAAATATAAATGTTACTAAAAAAATAGCTCCTATCAGAAGCGGTGTGCGTTTTGAAAATTTGGCAGCAGAGGAGCTGGGTGCCTTGGCAAGGGTGCTTTCGCTGTGTGATGCTGCTGCTAATAGCGAGCCTGCCTACAAGCTTGGTTCGGGCAAATCCATAGGCATGGGCAGCGTGCGCCTTGAGAGCAAGCTTTATCTGCAGCAGGAGGATTATTACACAAAGCTTTTTGGTGATACTGGTTTTGCAGCAGGCTTGAGCTTGACGGACAAAAAGTCCTTCATTTCTGTCTTTGATAAATATATGCATGATGCCTTGGATAGTAGGTCACGCAAAATTTACACAGAAAGAATGCAGGAGCTGAAGCTAATTATGGATGCCAAAGTCTTGCAGGAAAAGGGTTGGCCGAAAAAGGTTGCGTATATGGGACTGGAAAAGGAAGCTGTTAAAATAAACAACAACCGCATTCCCTTGCCTGCTATAGGCGCTGTAGTGAGGACAAAAAAATGAAGCTGGCAGCGTTTGTTCTGTACGTAAAGGCAAAAAGTAACGGCAGGCTGCCGCAGTTTTGCGGCCGTCTGCTGCATGCGGCGCTTTTGAGCAGGCTGCAGCAGGATAACCCTCAATTGAGCGCGTTGCTGCATGACGCTGAAAACAAAAGCTTTTCCGCAAGTGTGATAAATGCAAGAACAGTAATACAAAAGGGCTTTTATCTAGTTGAGGCAGACACTGCTGCCTACTGGCGTTTTTGCATTATGGGTGATTACGTTGATGAGCTGCTGGCATTTTTGCAGCCAGGAATCAGCTTTCGGCTTGGTAATATTGAATTTGTACTGCAGAAGGTTGTTGCGGATCAAAAAATACATAGCTTGTCAGGGATAACCTCTACCGAATTCATTGAAGCTGCTTGCGAAAAGCTGCCAGCACTGAAACGCGTTACTATTAGCTTTAGTACGCCCACAACGTTTCGCTCCTTTGACCAGGATTATCCGTTGCCGCGGGCGGATTTGGTGTTTGGGTCGCTGGCAGATAGGTGGAACCGTGTAAGCGGGCAGGAGCATTTTAATGTAGAGCTTGTTAAAAAGATAGCCGCCGATAACCTTGTACCCGAAAGATGGCTAGGGCAGACAAGATATATTAAGCTGTCTGCTAAGCTGGGAGTGAACTGCTTTGTTGGCAGCTTTAGCTATAAGCTTTCGCTTTTGCCACAGGAGTATCAGGCAATATTTATTATGCTGGCAGAATTTGCCCGCTTTTCTGGGGTAGGCCGTCTCACCGCGCAGGGCTTTGGGCAGGTAGAAATCAGCTACGAGTAAAAATATGACCTTAGTTGCCACATTATTCCGCGTTGGGTAATGTGGCAACAGTTATTCAGAACAAAGGCTTTTATAAAGAGAAAATTGTAAAGGAATGAACGTGTAAGGGCGAATACTTGGTTAGCCGGCAATGGCCAGCTACACTGTCCTGGTTGCAGCTATCGACTAGGATAGCTATTAAGATGGATAAAATATCAGTGGAGTGAAAAGACGAATGAATAAACCAGATCTATACCGCTGGCTGCATGAGCAAGGTGTGTCATTTGAAATTACTGAGCATCAGGCTGTTTACAATATGGAAGAGGCTGCTACGGTGGCTTTGCCTTATCCCGAATGGCTAGCAAGAAATCTTTTTGTGCGTGACGACAAGAAACGCAGCTATTATTTGCTTACGGTAAAGGGAGGTAAGCGGGTAGATTTGAAGACCTTTCGCAGGCAATGCGGCTTGAGGCCACTTTCCTTTGCGTCTGCGCAGGAGCTGTTGGCTATTATGGGACTGCAGTCTGGGATGGTGACTCCGTTAGGAATCTTGAACGATGGGCAAAAACGGGTACACCTTTATATTGATGCAGCATTTAAGGGAAATAAAATCGGCGTGCATCCCAACGATAATACTGCTACAATCTGGCTACAGGCAGATGCCTTGCTGGAGCTGATAAATAAACATGGCAATGCAGCAGAATTTGTGGAAATGAGGGCGTAATTTGTGGTAATGGATACACCTGAGTATCTTTCATAAATTGCAGATTGCAATTGAACAAACACTTGTAAAATTAACATTTTCGAGACCTATGGAGGATTATAGAGATTATGACCAAAATACTTTTTATCTGCCACGGCAATATCTGTCGCTCGCCAATGGCGGAATTTGTGATGAAGGACTTGGTGCAAAGGACAGGCTGCGAGGACGACTTTGTTATAGCCTCTGCTGCCACCAGCCGCGAGGAAATCGGTCATGACATCCACTATGGCACTAGGGAAAAGCTTACGCAAATGCACATACCCTTTAGCAGGCGCAGAGCTGTGCAGCTGACTAAAGCAGATTATGAATACTACGATTTGCTAATTGCTATGGATGCTGAAAACCTGCAGGGAATCAGGCGGATTATTGGCGCAGACCTGCAAAGCAAGGTACACCTGCTGCTGGAATATTGCGGCGAGCCTTGGGCAGAAGTGGCAGACCCCTGGTACACAGGAGATTTTGATGCAACCTATAACGACGTTATACGAGGCTGCAGGGCGCTGCTGGCGCAGCAAAAACGATAAACATTTGCCAGATTAACTGCAAGCTGTTACAATAAACAGGAACAGGAAAACTATCTGCAGCATATTGCAGAAATCTTATTTGAGGTGATTTGATAATGAGTAATGAATTAACCGGCCGCAATGTTGGCAAAACCTGCCGTGTACACTACAAGGGAACCTTTAATGATGGCAAGCAGTTTGATTCTTCGTATGACAGGGGCGAGCCGCTGGAGTTTACCTGCGGTGCCGGCCAGATGATTAAAGGCTTTGATGCTGCTGTTGCCGACTTGGAGGTGGGTGCAGAGGTGGATATTCACCTGCTGCCTGCCGAAGCCTATGGCGAGGCCGACCCTGCCGCCATTTTCACTATGCCTATTGCCAAGCTCCCCGGCAGCGAAAAGCTGGAGGTGGGCCAGCGCGTATACCTGACCAATAATTATGGCCAGCCTGTGCCCGTACTGGTGACGGCCAAGGACGAAACCAATATTACCTTTGATGCTAACCACGAGATGGCAGGCAAGGAGCTCAACTTCCACATCCAACTGGTAGAGGTAATTTGATAGGCTTGCGGATATTAAAAAGACAGTAAAGCCTGATTGCGTAATATATTTGTGCTTATGAACTACCTCCTAAAGCTGTGTACTTTAGGAGGAGTTTTTCATAAACAGGATTTTTTGAGGGGAAAAGCCTGGCTGTGAGCGCCAGGCCGTGAGGAGATTGTATGCTTTCGTTAATTTTAGCTAAGAAGATTTTTTCGTTATTCATTATCATGATTATGAGTATGGCGTTAGTGCGCTTAAAGATACTTAAGGCAGCAGACAGCAAGATTATGTCTATCCTGCTTTTGTATTTGTTCTTTCCATGCGTTATTTTGGAATCCTTTCAGATTGATTTTACGCCCGAAATTCAGCACGGCATGCTGCTAAGCACAGGTGCTGCGGTGGTGGTGCAGGCACTTTTGCTGTTTATGGGCGTTGCCTTGAAAAAGACGCTGCACCTCAATGCTGTAGAGCAATGCTCCGTTATCTATTCTAATGCAGGCAATTTAATTATTCCCTTGGTGGTTTCTGTCCTGGGACCCGAATGGGTGATTTATTCCAGCAGCTTTTTGGCAGTGCAGCTGGTGCTGTTTTGGACGCATATGAAATCGGTTATGGCAAATGAAGCGCATATGGATTTGCGTGCTGTATTTACCAACGCCAATATGCTGGCCATTTTTGCAGGCCTTGTGCTGCTGTTTACAGGCTGGCGCCTGCCTGTGCCTGTGAACGATGCCTTGCATTCGTTGGGGCTGGTCATCGGCCCTTCGGCGATGATTATCGCGGGTATGCTGCTTGGGGATATGAGCTGGGAAAAAATAAAATCCTACAAACGCGTGCCGCTGGTAGCCTTTTTACGTCTTATTGTGATGCCGCTTGGTGTGCTCGTTTTGTTAAAATACAGCGGCATCGCCAGCTTTTCGTCTCACGGCACCACTATTTTGCTGATTACACTTTTAGCAACGGCCACGCCGTCGGCTACCACCTGCGTGAGCATGGCTTCGCTTTATGATAACCAGCCGGAATATGCAAGCGTTATCAACGTGGTCACTGCTACGTTGTGCACCATCACCATGCCTGCTATCGTTTGGCTGTACCAGCTGTAGGGTGCAGGCTGTAGCGGTTGGGCGCTGTTGCTGATTGCCGATAAATATAGGCCTCTGGTGCTTTGACATGGACAATAACTGACAACTGGCTTTGGTATAATATATTATGTAGTTTGAAAGTCGTGAATATGCTGACACGACAGCTCTTATTGTAGGAGGAATTTGCAATGGCAAAATTGATTTGTGTGCCGCTAGGCTGCAGCGCCAGGGAGCAGTTTGCTGCCGAGCTGGCACGTGAGCCTTACGGTGCAGGCGTGCTGGTGCTGCCCAACCGTTTGTTGATGGATGACGTACGCTCGAGATATGCCAATGTTGAAACAATAGGCATGGATACGCTGGCGAACAAGATATTAAATGCCAACGGCTACATAAATTTTACCGAAATCAGCCGCCGCACTCAGGAGCTGATTGTGCAGGATATTCTTGAGTACATGAAAGAAGGAGAAAAAAGCAAGCTGGAGCGCGTAGACTACAGGCCGCTTAGTTATTTTGGCGAGCTAGCAAAGAAGCCTGGCTTTATCAAGGCTATGACCTCACTAGTGGGGCAACTGTCGCGCAGCGGTGCAACGGAAGACGAAATTGTTAACATCCTGAATACGTGGGGCAGAAGCGATGCACTTGGCAGCAAGGATGCAGGTGTGCGTAATGTTTACCTGATGTATAGGCAGTATCTGAAAAATAACGATTGGTATGACCTTGAAGGTAAATACAGGCTGGCAATCAAGGTTCTTAATGAGAAAAAACCTAAATTGATCTGGAAGAAAATTTACATTAGTGATTTTTACAGCCTGGATAATTTACAAATAAGGTTTTTGAACAAGCTAGCAAGGCTTTGTGATATCACCATAGGGATGTGCTACGAAAAGTCTAGCGATGATATTGATGAACGCCAAAGGCTGTTTGCTGCTAGCAAGCTCACCTATTTGCAGCTTGTGGGAGGCGAGCTGCAATTTGATGAAGGTAAGAAGTCTAAAAAATACAATGGCTTTTGCTCAAAAGAAGATAAAAAGCTGGGTCAGCAGCCAAAGCAGGCGGATTTGCAGCATTTGTGCAAGGCGCTTGGCACTAGCAGCGTGCCAGTGACGGCAAAATCTATCCATACCTATAGGTTTAGCAAGCAGGAGGCAGAGATGCGCTGGGTGCTGGCGCAGGTGAAGCAGCTGCTGCGCCAGGGCCTGCAGGCAAAGTCTATAGCTGTTGCTGTGCGTGATTTAAGCAGCTACAGCGGCTTGCGTCTTTTGGCAGATGAATACGGTATTCCTGTGGCACTGCCCTTGGCAACGCCGCTGGCAGGGCAGCCCTTGACAACAATGCTGCGTTTGCTTTTGACAAGCGTTACTGATACTGTGGATGGAGTGGATGCTTATTTTGCTGTGCTGACAGGAGGATTGCTGCCGCTATTGGCGGATGTTGATCTGTCAGCAGCTGGTGACTTGCGTGGAGAAATGTATTTTACCAGCCGCACGCAGGCACAGCAAAAGGTACACGAGCTGCTGGGCAAGCCGCAGGGTGTGTGGCAGATGGCAGAGGATTTTATTGCGGCAACGCCTGCTGCTGCCAGCATTGAAGAATACATTGCAGGCCTGACCAGCCTGCTGGATAATTTGCAGCTGGAGCAGCGTTTAGGCGCGTTATACAAGGCAGGCAGGCTGCAGCTGGCAGAGGTGACGGCCTGTCTGCGCACGCGTGATGCTCTTAAACAATTGCTTTTGCAGCTGCTTAAGGATTATCAAAGCTGCCGCAGTGATAAAAACAGACTGCAGCTGGCCGAATGGCGCAGCCTGCTGAATGAGGCGGTGGCGGCAGAGCAGCTGGTTTTGCAGCATGGCAGGCAGGATGGCGTGCTGGTGACATCGGTTGTTAACGTGCAGGGTTTAAGCTTTGATTACGTTTATATTATGGGCCTGCGCGAGGGTGAATTCCCCAAGATTGGCAACGAAAACTGGATTTATAACGACAAGGAGCGTGGCGAGCTGCTGCGGGCGGGACTGGATTTGCCCAATACAGCATTGGATTACGCTGAGGATGCTTTCTTTTTTGCCACGACGGTGGCAGCGGCGCGCAAGGAGCTGTATTTGACCTGGTGGAACGAGGATAAGGAGGGCGAAGCTAGCGCTTATATAGATGCAGTACAAAAGCTTTTTGCTAATTTGCAGGCACAAGCCGCGCCTGAGCAGGAGCCTGCTTCGCCAGAGGAGCTGGAGCAATACGGCAAGGCCGTAGATAGCGGTTGGCTGACGCAGCAGGTGGGTGCTGTAACGCTTGCGGCCGCACAGGCAGACGACATCAGGACGAGTGAGCGCGAGGGAGCATATAATGGCGTTTTGACGGCTGCAGGTATGGAAAAGCAGCTGCGCAAGGCGGTTGGCGCAAGCTTTACTGCCAGCAAGCTGGAGGTTTATGCGCAGTGTCCCTTCCGTTACCTGGGAGAGCAGCTGTGGCGGCAGCAGCTGCTTGCAGCTAGGGATGATTTGCTGCAGCCTGCGGATGAGGGTTCGTTTTTGCATGCAGTGCTGGCACGCTTTGTGGGCGGACATTTGCAGGAAAAGCTTACGCAGTACACGCTTAGCGAGCTGGATGATGAGCTGGAGCTTGCTTTTGAAGATGCGTTTAAGGAATACGAAGACAGTGCGCAGTGTGTTGACGCTAGCATGTGGCAGGCTGAAAAGCCACGTCTTTGGCGTTTGCTACGAAATTGGCTGCGCTTTGAATATGCAGACCAAGGCAGGTGGGAAGGCTTTAAGCCCGAGGCTGTGGAGTGGGATTTTGGCACGCAAAACGGCAAGCCGCTACGCCTGGCGCTGCATGACAGGAGCGAGGTTACGCTTAAAGGACGCATAGATAGGATAGACAGCGACGGTACAAGCGTTTTTATTACCGATTACAAGCGTAGCGTTGCACTAAGCGGCAAGGAGCTGGCGGCAGGGCTGGATTTGCAGCTGCCTGTGTACCTTTTAGCCGCTGCTGGCCTGTATGCTGGCGGCAGCAATGTGAGCGGTGGCTGCTATCTGCTGTTAAACAAGGATAAGAGGGCAGGCAAGCTAGTGTTGGCAGATGTAGGCAATGACGATTTGAAGCCTGGGAAAAATAAGCTGCCATATGCAGACAACTGGGAAAGCTTTAAAGAATTTGCCCAAAATATGCTAACAGGTTACATAGAAGCAATTTATCAAGGTAAATTTATCGTTACAGAGCCAGTGAATGGCTGTAGCAGCTATTGCCAGCTAAAGGATATCTGCCGTGTGCAGCGGGGAGGCGCAGCTGATAATGACGGAGAATAAAGAGAAGGAAAAGAAAATAATGCCCTCGCCAGAGCAGCTAAAGGTTATAGAAACAATAGATGAAAACGTCGCTGTATCAGCTGGCGCAGGCAGCGGCAAGACTAGGGTGCTGGTGAGCCGTTTTACGCATATTTTGGAGCAAAATGCCAACAGGATAGATGCTAGCAATATCCTTGCCATTACCTTTACCCGTAAGGCTGCAGGTGAAATGAAAAGCAGGCTGCGTAAAAGCATGAATGAATTGGCACAGGGGGCAAACGGTGCTTTTTGGCGCAAGCAGCTGCTGGCGTTGGAGCGGGCACAGATTACTACTATTGATGGCCTGTGCAGCCGCATCCTGCGCGAAAACCCTGTAGAGGCGCAGCTGGACCCCGGGTTCATCCAGGCTGAGGAGTTTGAAGGCACAGAGTTTGTGCTTGCTTGTCTGCAACGCTTTGTGCGCATAGAGCTAAGAAAGCATGAAGAAACTCCCCTGCACAGGTTGGTAGGCCTTTATGGCTTAAGCAGCTTTACCAGGCAGGTGCAAGGCTTGGTATCCAAGCTAGCTGAGCTTGCAGAGCAGGACCTGACAGAGCCATATAAAAAAAGTGCTGCACAGGCAGGCGGTCTTCGCAGCGAGCTTTGCCGGCTGATTAGAAATTTGGCTGCCAAGCGCAATGAGCTGACTAAGGCAGGCAGCAAGGGACGCTTGCAGCTGGAGACGGTGGCAGAGCATTTAGAAGAGATAACTGGCGGAATAAATGCCGAACCAGCTGATTTTGCAGCGTACGAAGCATATATTGGTGTTATAAAAGGTCAAAGAGGTGCTTTTCAGGAAGAATTAGTGGTAATAAGAGATTGTCGCACTCAAATTGACCGCAGTGTGCTTGATCAGTCTGCATTGCCTGTTGTAGCAGACTGGCAGCAGGTGCTGGGCGCTTTGCATGAATATATTCAAAAACAAAAGCAGGAAATTGACTTTGTCAGCTTTGATGACCTGGAGCAGCGGGCGGTGCAGCTGCTGGCGCAAAATGCCCAGGTTAGGGAAAAGTACCATCAGCGTTTTCCCTATATTATGGTGGATGAGTTTCAGGATACCAATGATTTGCAGCGCAGGCTGATTTACCTGCTGTGTGGAGATAACGCAGATGAGCTGCAGGGAAAGAAGCTCTTTGTAGTTGGCGATCCCAAGCAGTCTATTTACCGCTTCCGTGGTGCTGATGTCAGCGTTTTTGCCAGGGTAAGGCAGGATATTGCTGCTGGCGGTGGCTTGTATTTGACGTTAGGCACAAATTATCGCAGCAAAAATTTGGTCCTCGATGTTTGCAACGAGGTTTTTCGTCCGCTGCTGGGTGAAGATAAGTCTAAGGATGTTTTCTTTGAAGCCTTGAATCCCAATCAGATGGATGGAATAGTGAAGCCTAAGCTGCTGGAGGTTACATACTCCAAGGAAGATAAGGCGCTAAAGCGTGACTATGAGGCAGATGCTGTGGCTGCTGAGATGCGCCGTCTGCACGATGAGGAAGGCGTTGCCTTTGGCGAAATGGCAGTGCTTTTGCGGGCGATGACTAATTGCGGACTGCTTACAAGGCATATGGCAGCGCAGAATATTCCCTTTGTTATCGTCAATGGCAGAGGCTTTTATGAATGCCAGGAGGTTTTGGACATATTAAACCTGCTGCAGGCATTGAATAATCATCATCGCAGCCTGGAGCTGGCAGGCGCTTTGCGCTCGCCTATGTTTGGCTTGGACGATGTAACCCTTACACGCCTATTTTTGAGTGGTGCAGGCAGCTTGTGGGAGGCAGTGCAGCTGGCAGAGCCGGCACAGTTTGGGGAGCAGGGAGCGTTACTTTTGCGTGCGGCACAAATTTTGCGGCGCCTGCATACGGCGGCAGCACTTTTGGCGCTGCCTGAGCTGTGGCAGCAGCTGCGTACAGAGCTGGCGTTAGATGCAGTGCTGGCGCGCCAGGGCGATGACTTGGGTAAGCTGGAAAATGTCAAAAAGCTGCACAAGCTGGCGTTGGAATATTGTGCTACTAATGCCAATAAGGCAAGCCTGGGAGAGTGGCTAGAATATGTTGGCAGGCTGCGTGCAGCAGATACCAAGGAAACTGCAGCTACGCTAGAGACGGTTGATGCTGTGGAGGTTATGACGATACATAAATCCAAGGGATTGGAGTTTGATACAGTGTTTTTGCCAATGCTCGACAGCGGCAATGATGCAGATACGTCAGAAATCATGTACCTGCCTAAGGTCGGGCTGGGGATAAAGGCAATGGATGCAGAGGGGGCGCTACAGGCAACAGGCGTACTGCAGGCTGCAAAAAAACTCGATAAGGAGCTGAACATGGCAGAGCGCATGCGTCAGCTTTACGTAGGTATGACGCGTGCAAAGGTGCGTTTGGTTATGAGTGGTGCAACAGCTATAGATGCCTCTGCTGATAAAAATAGCCTGCAGGAGCGGTCGTGGCTCAAGCAGCTGCAGGAGATTTTGGGCGAAAAGACTGTTGTTGAAAGAAAGCAAGTGACAGGCGCCTTGAGTGAGCCGCTGGAGAAAGGGGAGCAGCTGCAGCTGACGGTAACGCCCGAGCTGCAAACAGCTATTGCCCCGCTGCCAGCGTATGCCAATAACGGACGCAGCTGCTTTACGGCGAGCGCCTTGCAAACGTACCTGCATTGCCCCAGGCAGTACTACTACCAGCAGGTGCTGGCGCTGCCAGCGCTAGAGCAGCCTGAATATGCAGGTGCAGCAGAACAGGCTGCAGTGCTTCCTGCCTACGTTACAGGCCTTGTAGTGCACAGGGCGTTGGAGCTGTATCACAGGGACGCGAGCGAGGAGAGCTTGTCGAAAGAGAGCGTAAACAAGGCGCAGGATGCCTTTGACAAGGCGCTAAAGGAGCAGAACCTGGAGCAGGCACCGCTAGCGCAGAGACTGTTTTTTGACTACATTGCCAGTGATTTGTATAATGCGCTGCCAACCAAGGGGCAGCAGCGTGAGCTGCACTTTTTGCTGCCTACGGAAAAGGGCTTTATGGTGGACGGTGTGATTGACTACCTGGCGCAGGCCGCAGATGGATCGCTGGTGCTTGTGGATTACAAAACAGGCGCTGCTCCCGCCCACGGTGAGGTGAAGCTGGGATATGCCTACCAGCTGGCGCTGTATAAAAGGGCTGCCGAAGCAATTTTGCAGCGCAAGGTAACAAAAGCGCAGCTGCACTTTTTACAGGATTTGAGCGTGTGGGAGCTGCCAGAAGCGCCAGATTATTACGAGGCTGCACTCGATTTGTGTGCGCAGCTTGCTGCCAAAAAGGAAGAAGCAGAGTTTGTCTGTCAGGTAAGTACTGGCTGCAGCTATTGTCCTTACGCTTATTTGTGCAAGCAAAAATAATATACGCCCATGGCGCCGAAGCTTTGGCTGACGGTGTCATGGGCACTATGTTTATTGTATACATTCTAATATTTGCCTTACTTTATCTTGCGTGTGCTTCTCCTAAAGGTATATAATATACCTATATAAAAAATAAGAAATAAAGCACACATTAAGAGGTGCTATGGGGGGGACTGTAACAATGAAAGTTGCATTTTTTGCTTTAAGAGATTTTGATGAGCTGGCCTTTGCTGAAAGGTTCAGCAAGCAGTATGGTATTGATTTTGTCTGGACCAGCGAATATCCTAATAAGGATAACCTGCATTTGGCAGATGGCTGCGACGGCGTAAGCTTTACGCCCTGTGAAATTACGGAGGAATATGTTAAACGTTTTCATGATTATGGCGTGCGCTATTTGCTGTGCCGCTCTATCGGCTATGACCATATTCCCTGCGCTTATGCGCACAGCCTGGGGATGCACGTTTCTACCTCTCCGTATCCTGTCAGCTGCGTGGCCAATTACGCCTTGATGCTGATTTTGATGTCGGCACGCAAGATGCAGCAGATTATGCTGCGCGCTATGGCGCAGGATTATACGCTTAAAGGCAAAATGGGCCGTGATTTGGGCGACTGCAGCGTGGGCGTTTTGGGCACTGGTGCCATCGGCCGCACGCTGATCAAGCATTTATCTAGCTTTGGCTGCAAGATTTATGCCTATGACCGCAATGAAAACGAAGAGGTAAAGCAGTTTGCAGAATATGTTGATTTACCCACACTGTACGCCAACAGTGATATTATTTCTATTCATCTGCCTGCCAATAGTGCAACGCATCACATGATTAATGCAGATACTATCAGTCAGATGCGTGACGGTGTTATCATCGTCAATACGGCGCGTGGTTCGTTGATTGATTCGGCAGCAATGATTGCTGCCTTAAAAAGCGGCAAGATTGCTGGTGCTGCCCTAGACGTGCTGGAAAACGAAAACGGCTTGTATTATTACAACCGCATGGGCGATCATATCGACAACGACGAGCTAGCAATGCTACGCAGCTTCCCCAACGTTATCGTCAGTCCGCACACGGCGTTCTATGTAGAATCCACGGTATCGAATATGGTAGAAAAATCCTTCCTGCCGCTGTATTTTGAGGCGAAGGGCGAGACAAATCCGTTTGAAATTAAAATTAAATAAATTGACAGTAAAACCTGCTACAAGCTAACGGCTTAAAGCAAAAGAAAACGGCCACCCTAATCCAGAGCTTAACTCTGCTGGGGGTGGCCGTTTTTTATTGGCTTAGAGGCTGCCAGCTCTGTCTAAGAAGCCGCGCAAAATGTCGCAGGAGGCAGCAAATTTAGCGTTTTCTTCTTCCGTAAGCTTAAGCTCAAGGATTTCTTCGATGCCGTTTTTGCCGATAACGCAGGGGACGCCTGCAGCAACATCCTTTTGGCCATATTCGCCGTTGAGTGCGGTGGAGCAGGGCCAGATGAGCTTTTGGTCATGGAAGATAGCCTTAATTAGCATGCAGGCAACGTTGGCAATACCAAATTCGGTGCAGCCCTTGCCGTCAACCTCGATGTCGCCGGCCTTTTTCACCTTGAGCTGCAAATCGTCAAGCTCGAGCGCTGCCAACTCAGGACGTTCAGAGCGCAGCTGCATAAAGCATTTAGTACCGATGCGGATACGGGACCAGACGATGAAGCTGGAATTACCATGCTCGCCCATGCACAGGGCCTGGATGGATTTACGGCTGTAGCCTGTGGCGGCGCTGAGCACACGCAGCAGGCGATAGGTTTCGAGACTAGTGCCGGTGCAGAAGCAGCGGTGCGGATCCCAGCCCATCTGGCGGCGGATATGCTCGCAGATGATGTCTGCCGGGTTGGAGATGCTGATCATAATACCCTTAAAATCAACCTGCTTGAGGTGGCCGATAATTTCGTTAGCCATTTTGATGGAATCATCAAACATATCCAGGCGGGTCTCGCCAGGACGGCGGCTGCGGCCAAAGGCCATAACGAGAATATCGGCATCGTTTAATTCGGCGTATTCGCCTGCACGGATGCGGGTATCGCGGCCGCAGAGCGCACCGCTGACAGCATCGTCAAGGTCCAGTGCCTGAGCTGCAGCCTTTTCCTTTAAGATATCGATGAGCACGATGTCGTCCGCTTCGCCAGACTGGACGAGTGCTAAAGCGACGTGCGAGCCTACATGGCCTGCGCCTACAATAACGACCTTACGGGTTTTGAACATAATGAAAGCCTCCTCGCTGCCTTATAAAAATAGGGAACATTTTCCCGCTTACGGTGGAGAAAAGTTCCCTAAAACCTCGATATGAATTATTTGTTAGCTTCTGCTTCGGCGATAACCTTGTTGATGTCTTCAATCAGAGCGTCAACATCAATGCCGTGAGCACCAGCGCCCTGACCGATGGTTTCGAAATGAGCAGCCATGCAGCCAATGCAGCCAAGACCGTATTCAGCAAAAACCTCCATAATTTCTGGGTGATTTTGAACGGCTTCAATAATGCCGGTATCTTTGGTAATCATTGTGAAAATCTCCTTTTATATAAATTGTGCACTAAAACTGTACGCTTTCATTATATCATTTACTATTACAAAAGCCAAATCTATTCAGGAAAATTTTTTGCAAACTATTGGCAGTTAGAGCATTTTCTAAAAATTTCTTGCCAGGCAATACTAATGAGGTACTTGCATAAGTGATTAAATAACGATATAATGGAGAAAAGTGGAGCAAAGTGGGTTAAAGGGGGCGACGAAATGCTTTTGGGTGAATACGAACACACTCTGGATGCAAAGGGTCGCCTTGCTGTGCCTGCGAAGCTGCGTGACAGCTTGGGAAGCAAGTTTATTATTACTAAAGGCTTGGATGGCTGTTTGTTTGTTTATGACATGGACGAGTGGCAAAGGCTGGAGCAGAAGCTTGCTGCTTTGCCGATGAGCCGCAAAACGGCGCGTGACTTTATCCGCTTTCTGTTTGGTGGTGCGTGTGAGGCCGAATGCGATAAGCAGGGTAGAGTGCTCCTGCCAGCCAATCTGCGCAAGCACGCAGGACTCATAAAGGACGCTGTGATTGTGGGAGTGGGCAGTCGTGCCGAGATTTGGGATGCACAGAAGTGGAATGAATATAATGAAGCCTGTGCCGAGGATGTAAATGAATTAGCCGAGCAGCTTACAGAGCTTGGCATTTGATAGTGGTGCAGCGATGGAATTTAAGCATACAAGTATCTTGCTCGCTGAGAGCGTGGATTTTTTGATAACAGATAAAAATGGTATTTATGTGGACTGTACCATGGGCGGTGCGGGGCACAGCAGTGGTTTTGCAGCGCAGCTGGAGCCTGGCGGTCTGCTGATCGGTATTGACCAGGATGACGATGCGATTGCTGCAGGGTCGGAACGTTTGCTGGGCAAGTTCGCCTGCAGGACTGCGGTGGCCAAGTCCAACTTTGAAAATTTTACCTCTGTGCTTGATGGTATGGGAATAGATAAGATTGACGGCATTTTCTTTGATTTGGGTGTGTCAAGCTACCAGCTGGATACAGCAGAGCGCGGATTTTCGTATATGCATGACGGGCCGTTAGATATGCGTATGAACAAAGAGGCTAAGCTAGATGCAGCTTATGTTGTTAACCACTACAAGGAAGAAGAGCTGGCGGATATTATTTACCGCTACGGCGAGGAGCGTTGGGCCAAGCGTATCGCACAGTTTATTGTTGCCGAACGCAAAAACAAGCCGCTTGCGACAACCTTTGAGCTGGTGGAGGTAATCAAAAAGGCTGTGCCTAAGGGGGCACGCCAGGATGGGCCGCATCCTGCAAAGCGCACCTTTCAGGCTATACGCATAGAAGTCAATAATGAGCTAAACATTTTAGCAGCGACGATGGAAGCAGCAGTTGACCGCCTCAAAAGCGGTGGCCGCATTGGTGTGATTACCTTCCATTCCTTGGAGGACAGAATTATTAAGCAGACCTTTGCCAAGCTTGCTAAGGGCTGCACCTGTCCGCCGCAGCTGCCCGTGTGCGTGTGCGGTAAAAAACCGCTGTTACGTAAAACAGGTAGTATTGTGCCGCCTGCGGAAGAGGTAGAAGCAAATCCCCGCAGCCGTAGCGCACGTCTGCGGTACGCAATTAAGCTTTGAATAAAGACGCATTAGAAGATAGAACTGTTAAAGGGTGATAGGGATGCTGGCTAGAAAATATGATAATTATGCCTGGCAGGAGCAGGAGGAGCTGCAACAGCCTGAGCGTCGGCAAAGACATAAGCCTGATATGCGCAGGGTACTGCGAAATAGAATCTTTTTGGTTGCGCTTACAGTGCTCGCAGCATATTTGGTTACCGTTGTGCGCAGCGAGTATATGGTACAATATGGAAGCCAGCTTGTTGGGTTGCAGAAGCAGGAGGCTCAGCTCATCAATCAAAATAATGAGCTGAGAATTGAAGTAGAACAGCTAAAGGGGCCTGAACGGATTATCGGGCTGGCGGAGCAGCGCTTGGGGATGAGTGTTGCCCGCAGCAATATTTATTTGAAGGCTGCCCAAAATCAAAAGGATGGTAATTCCCTGGCTGTAAACAACAAATAAACATAGCTATTCAATGTGCAATGTGATATAATTTGAATGGGTTTTTGGAAGGCAGCCTTTTGGCTGCCATTTCAATTTCAATATACAAGCAAACTTAATGTGCTAATGGAATAGCTAAAGACCGTTAGCTGTAAATTAGGAGGTTAATAAATGGAAAAGCAATTAGCTTCACTCCTCGCGCTGCTGCCGCAGGCCAAGGTTATTGGCAGCGTAGAAAAGGTTATTACAGATATTACTGCTGATTCACGTGCTGCAGCTAGTGGCAGCCTTTTTATCTGCTTGAAGGGTGCAACGGTTGATGGTCATAAATTTTTGGGCATGGCGGCGCAAAAGGGTGCCGTTGCTGCCCTGGTAGAGGATGTTCCAGAGGAGCTGCCAGAGGGAGTAACGCTTATCCAGGTGCCAGACACACGCGAAGCGATGGAGCTGGTTACACCGTTCTTTTTTGATTATCCAGGTAAAAGGCTGCGCATGATTGGCGTTACTGGTACTAACGGCAAAACCACCTCTACTAATATCATTCGCATGATTTTACGCAAGGCAGGCCACAAGGTTGGCCTTATCGGTACCATCAATGTCATGATTAATGATGAGGTGATGGCTTCGCACAACACTACGCCTGATGTTGTGGACCTGCAGAAAATGCTTTACGCAATGTACTGTGCAGGCTGCGACTATTGCGTAATGGAGGTGTCGAGCCATGCGCTGGCGCTTAAGCGTGTTGCCGGCATTGAATATGATTGTGCTGTATTGACCAATATTACCCAAGATCATTTGGATTTTCATAAGACGATGGAAAACTACCGCGATGCCAAGAGTCTGCTGTTTGAACACTTGGCTGACGGTAAAAAGTTTAATAAAAATGCGGTTTTCAATATGGATGACCCCAGCTCTGCCGTTATCAAGGCACGTACCAGGGTAAATACAATCACCTATGGCAAGGGTCACGATAACGATATTTATCCCTTGAGCTTTACAGTAGAGCCCAAGCATATGCAGCTTTTGCTGCACACTCCTGTAGGCGAGATGGACCTGGAGCTGAAGATTACCGGCGAATTTAACGTATACAACGTTATGGGCGTTATCGGCGCGATGCTAGCAGAAAAAATCGATAAGGAAACTATCTGCTCGGTGTTAGACGGCTTTGACGGCGTTCCTGGCCGCTTCCAGCTGGTGGAGGCAGGCCAGCCCTATACGGTTATTGTGGATTATGCCCACACACCCGATGGCTTGGAAAACGTGCTGAACACGGCGCGCTCTATCACCCACGGCAGGCTGTGGGTTGTCTTTGGCTGCGGCGGTGACCGCGATAACAAAAAGCGTCCGATCATGGGCGCGCTGGCGCTGAAGCTGGCGGACAATATTGTTGTTACCTCCGACAATCCGCGCACCGAAGACCCTGAGCTGATTATCGACGAAATCTTTACCGCACTGCAGGACATTCCTGCTGCTAAGCACGTCACCCGTTTGAGCGACAGACGTGAGGCTATTAATTATGCTTTGGCTAACGCAGCAGCAGACGACGTAATTTTGATCGCTGGTAAGGGCCACGAAAATTACCAGATTTTGAAGGATAGAACCATTCACTTTGATGATAAAGAAGTAGTTATGGAATATTGGAGTGATAAAAAATGCTAAAGGCCAGTGAGGTTGTGGCAGCTACGGAGGCTGTGCGTGCTGATTTTGATTTTACAGGCGTGACGACGGATTCGCGTGCCGTTAAGCCAGGTGAATTATTTGTTGCCTTAAAGGGCGGCAATTTTGACGGCCATGATTATTGCGCTAAGGCTGTAGAGCTGGGCGCTGCAGGTGTAGTTGTATCGCATGCTGTGGAGGGCTTGCCGGCAGGTGTGGCAGTATTTATGGTGCAGGACACCCTGCTTGCGTATCAGCAGCTGGCACATGCCTACCGACTCAAGCAGCAGGGGCTTAAGGTTTTTGCTATTACGGGCTCCAACGGCAAAACCTCCACGAAGGATTTACTGGCGGCCTGCCTGGGTGCAAAGTATAATGTTGTCAAAACCCAGGGTAACTTTAATAACGAAATTGGCCTGCCTAAAACGCTTTTGTCGATTGAGCAGGATACTGATATTGCCGTTGTAGAAATGGGCATGCGCGGCCTGGGACAGATTGCCGAGCTGTGCCGCATTGCCGAGCCTGACAGCGGCTTGATTACGAACGTCGGCGAAACCCACATGGAGCTTTTGGGCAGCATGGAAAACATTGGCAAGGCTAAGAGCGAGATTGTCGTAGATTTGCCTGCCAATGGCTTTGCTGTGCTTAACGGTGATAATGAATATGTGCTGCAGGCTGCTGCTAAAACTAAAGCCAAGGTTGTTTACTTTGGCCTGGGCGAGCAGTGCGATTACCGTGGCAGTGATATCGTCACCTCGGGCGCAGGCACAACCTTTACCTGCACCGAAAAGGCAACGGGTAAGGCAGTCCGCGTACGCCTGCAGCTGATTGGTGAGCACAATGTGTACAACGCACTTAGTGCTATCGCTGGTGCTGCCTGCTATGGTGTCCCTATGGAGGACAGTGTCCGCGCTCTGGCAACGGCACGCCTGACAGGCAGCCGCCAAGAGATTATCTACATCGGCGATATTACCTTTATCAACGATGCCTACAATGCCAGTCCTGCTTCGATGGAGGCAGCGCTTAAAACCTTGGCAGAGGCCAAAAAAGCAGCACGCGGACATGCACGTACTATTGCGGTGCTGGCAGATATGCTGGAGCTGGGTGCGATCAGCGAAGAGGCACACCGTCGCGTGGGCAGATGGGCTGTGGAATACGGTACAGATTTTGTGCTTACCTATGGCCAGGATGCTGCTTATATCACCGACGAGGTGACTAAGCTTGGCGGCAAGGGCTTTCATTGTGATGACCGCCAGGAGGCAGCAGACACACTGCGCCTGATGGCGTCAGCAGGAGATATCATTCTGCTTAAGGGCAGCCATTCGATGCAGGTAGACAAGATGCTGGAGCTTTTTAAATAAGCTTGCATTTTGAGCAGGTGTTTCTGCGAAAGGCTTTAAAAATAAAAGAGGAAGAGAGATTCAATCAATGTTAAAACTAGTAGGAATTCCTGTGACCGCGTTTATTGTATGCGCATTAATCGGCCCTGTGCTGATTCCTTTTTTGCATAGACTGAAGTTTGGACAATCCATCCGCGAGTGCGGACCTGCAAGCCATATGGCTAAAAGCGGCACTCCTACCATGGGCGGCCTGATGATGCTGGCAGCGTTGGTGATAGCGCTATTTTGGGGCAGATTTACGCCGCATATCGTTATTGCACTGGTGCTGACGCTGGGACACGCTGTAATTGGCTTTATTGACGATTATATTAAGGTTGTAATGAAGCGTAACCTTGGCCTGACTGCGAAGCAAAAGTTTTTATTGCAATTTATTCTTGCAGGTGCTTACGTTTATTTTGCCGAAACTAATATCCAAAATACCGAGCTGTGGATTCCTGGTGTGAACGCAGTGATTGATTTAGGCTGGGGTTATTATGTTTTGGCTTTTCTGCTGTTAGTTGGCACCACCAACGCCGTGAATCTGACGGATGGTCTGGATGGACTAGTTTCCTTTGTCAGCCTGCCAGTGACGATGGCGTTTGCCTTTATTGCCTATATGCAGGGAATGCTGGATGTAAGTGGCTTTGCTTTGGGCTTGACTGGCGTTTGCCTGGGCTTTTTGCTTTTTAACCGTCATCCTGCCAAGGTGTTTATGGGTGACACGGGCTCGCTGGCCTTGGGAGGCGCTGTTGCGGCGCTGGCGCTGCTGACGCGCACCGAATTGCTTTTAGTGATTATCGGCGGTGTTTATGTTGCCGAAGCGCTTTCCGTAATTATTCAGGTTACCTACTTCCGCTTTACGGGCGGCAAGCGTATTTTCCGTATGGCACCGTTGCATCACCATTTTGAGCTTGGCGGCTGGAACGAGGTAAAGGTCGTGCGCGTGTTTACGGCTATAAGCTGCCTGTTGTCGTTGGTTGGCTTGGCGCTTTGGCTGAGTGCGATAATGTAATTTGCGTACATATAGAAGGTGTTTTTGGTAATGGCTGATAATAAAGTAGTGATTGTATATGGTGCAGGCGTCAGTGGCCGTGGTGCGGCGCAGGTGCTGGCAGATAAGGGGCAGCAGGTGTATTTGTATAATGATAATCCCTGCGAAATTCCTGCAGAGCTGCATCAGGCCTTGTTGGCTCATGGTGGTGATCTTGCTGTTGGCGAGGCTGCCTATAATAAGCTTTTGGACAAAGCGCAGCTGCTAGTGCTATCTCCTGGCATTGCCTGCGACAGTGTCAACGTGCAGCTGGCATTGGCACAGGGGCTGGAGGTAATCAGTGAGGTGGAGCTTGGCTACCGCCTGTACGGCGGCCATATTGCTGCTATCACCGGCACGAACGGGAAAACGACGACAACGACGATTGTGGGCGAAATGCTCAAGCGTTTGCCAGTACCTTCGGCCGTGGGTGGCAACATCGGCCTGGCGCTTTCTAAGGAGGTGGAGCAGCTGCCTGCTAATGCCTGGCTGGCAGCAGAGCTTTCGAGCTTTCAGCTGGAGCGTGTAAACACGTTTTGCCCGGACGTCGCTGTGGTGCTGAACTTGACCCCCGACCATTTGGAGCGTCATCATACGATGGAGGCCTACGGCGAAGCGAAAAAGAATATTTTCCGTCAGCAGACGGCCGCGCAGGTGACTGTATTGAACTATGATGATGCATTGGTGCGCACCTGGGGAGCAGAAACCAAGGGCCAGCTGTGCTACTTCAGCCGCAGGGAGCAGCTCAAGCAGGGAATTTATATGCAGGATGGCAATTTTATCATCAGCTGGCAGGGTGATGAGCAGGTGGTGTGCAACATCAGCGAGCTGCATTTGTTTGGCGGGCATAACGAAGAAAACATCCTGGCAGCTATTGCCTGCGGTTACTTTGCCGGTGTCAGCATAAGCGATATGGCTGATGTCTTACGCAATTTTCACAGCATTGAGCATCGCATTGAATACGTTGCTACTATAGATGGCGTGCCTTATTATAATGATTCTAAGGCCACTAATACCGATTCTACGATTAAGGCCTTGGAGGCCTTTGCTAATGGGCACATTATTTTGCTTGCAGGCGGACACGATAAGCTGACGCCGCTAGAGCCGATGATGCAGCTAGTGAAGGCCAAGACAGATGTGCTGATTTTGCTGGGCGAGGCCAAGGAGCGCTTTAATGAAGCAGCAGTGGCCTGCGGTGTGCAGAATATTATTTTGGCAGATAGCTTTGAGGCAGCAGTGCAAAGGGCTCATGCTATAGCACGTAAGCCTCAGGTGGTGCTGCTGTCGCCGGCGTGCTCGTCTTATGATATGTTTAAAAATTATCCTGAGCGTGGCAATTATTTCAAAAAGCTGGTGCATGCTTTGGAGGGAGGAGCAAAAGAGTGAAGGTAATTCTTTCCGGCGGCGGCACGGGCGGTCATATTTACCCGGCGCTGACGATTGCAGACCAAATCAAGGCACTTTGCCCCGAAGCAGATATCAGCTTTGTGGGGACGCAGCAGGGACTGGAAAAGGATATCATTCCCCGCTACGGCTACAAGCTGCAGTTTATCGAGGTGGCAGGCTTCAAGCGTAGACTGAGCCTGGATACGCTGCGCAGTGCGGTAAAGCTTTTGGCAGGCCTTTATGATGCCTATAAGATTATCAGTAGCGAAAAGCCTGATTTGGTGATTGGTACGGGCGGTTATGTTTGCGGTCCGATTGTGTTTATTGCTGCGCTCAAGGGTATCCCCAGTTGTATTCAGGAGCAGAATGCTATGCCTGGTGTAACCAATAAGATTTTGTCGCGTTACGTGCGCAAGGTTTTTTTGGGATACAAAGAAGCTGACAAATACTTTCACGGTAAGGCTGAGAAACAATTTACCGGCAACCCCATCCGCAGTGCTATTTTGCAGCATACGCGCGAGGAAGCAGTTGCAGAGCTGGGCCTGGACCCAAGCAAGAAGACGATACTTGTTTCTGGCGGCAGCCGTGGCGCACGTAGCATCAACAAAGCAATGCTAGAGGCAGAGCTGGCGCTTTCGGGACGGCAGGAGGTGCAGGTGCTGCACGCTACAGGCGATGTTAATTACGAAGCCTATATGGCTGAAATCAAAAAGCGTGGCGGTGTAGCAGATAACATCATCATCAAGCCGTATCTGCATAATATGCCTGTGGCGCTGGCGGCGGCTGATTTGGCAGTTTTCCGCGCCGGTGCTATAGGACTTGCCGAGCTGATGGCAAAGGGAGTGCCGTCAGTGCTTGTTCCTTATCCCTACGCAACAGCAAACCATCAGGAATTTAATGCCCGTGCGGTGGAGGCTGTGGGAGCAGCCAAGGTGATTTTAGATAAGGACCTGACAGGCGACGCCGTTTTGGAATTTATTGAACATTTATTAGTGCATAAAGAGGAATTGCAGCAGATGCAGGCCGCAGCCAAAAAGCTGGGCAGGCCGCAGGCTGCCGAGGTTATAGCTCGCGAGGCTGTGGCCTTAGTAAAACAATAAGGGAGGGCCTCGAGTGACAGATAATAAATTAGCGAACCTGCACAATATACATTTTATCGGCATCGGTGGTGCCGGCATGAGCGCTATTGCCTACGTACTCATTAAACGTGGCTACGACGTGAGCGGCTCGGACTTGAACGCTGGACATATGTCGGCTCACCTGGCGCAGGAGGGCGCTATGGTGTACATGGGACATGCTGCCTGCCAGGTGGATGATGCCGAGGCTGTAGTTATTTCGACTGCTATTCATGCTGATAATCCAGAGCTGGTGGCAGCAAAAAAACGCAATATTCCTGTGCTGCACCGTAGTGATGTGCTGGCAGCAATTATGAATGCGGCTGACGGCGTGGCAGTAGCAGGCGCACATGGCAAGACCACGACTAGTGCGATGATTTCCTGCATTGCGGCCGAAGGCGGAATTGACCCGACGGTAATTATCGGCGGTGAGGTTAGCAGCTTGGGCGGCAACGCACGCAATGGCGCAGGCCGTTTTGTAGTGGCAGAGGCGGATGAGAGCGACGGCTCCTTCCTCAAACTGTATCCGTACATTGCTGTTGTGACTAACATCGAGGATGACCATCTGGACCATTACGGTACAGAAGAAAACATATACCAGGCCTTTAAGCAGTTTGTAGGCAATATCAAAGAGGGCGGCAAGGCAATTTTGTGCTTTGATAATCCCAAGGTGCGCCGTCTGGCAGGTGAAACGTCAGGTGCAGTTATTACCTATGGCGTGGAAGGTGAGGATGCAGATTATACTGCGAAAAATATCGCCTACGGCGTGAGCGGCACCAGCTATGACCTGTATTATAAGGGTGAATTTCTGACAAAGGTGGAGCTGGCAGTGCCAGGCAGACACAATGTGCTTAATTCCATGGGTGCCTTTGCTGCTGGTCGTGAAATGGGCACTGCAGTGGAAAGCATTTTGGCCTCGCTTAAAAAATTTGGCGGTGCAAAGCGCCGTTTTGAAACCAAGGGCAAGGCTAGCGGCGTGTGGGTGGTTGATGATTATGCACACCATCCGACGGAAATCGGCGTTACGCTGAAGGCAGCGCGTCAAACGCAGCCCAAGCGCCTTTTGTGCGTCTTCCAGCCGCACCGCTATACCCGTACCAAGCTGTTATTTGACGAATTTTGCCGTTGCTTTGCCGATTGTGACGAGCTGATTTTGACTGATATTTATGCAGCCAGTGAGGAGCCTATCCCCGGAGTGAGCAGCATGCAGCTGGCAGAGGGCATCAAGGCAGCAACAGGCCAGGAGGTGCTGTATATCGGCAAGCTGGCCAAGGCTGAGGAATATTTGGAGCGTGAGGTGCAGCCAGGTGATCTGGTGATGACCATCGGCGCCGGTGATGTGTTTAAGATTGGCGAAGAATTAGTTAGAGAATTGGAGCGTAATGCAAAATGAATAAACAGGATGTAATTGCCGTTGTGTTGGGCGGCCCCTCTTCTGAGGCCGAAATTTCACGTGTGACTGGTGGCGCTATTGCCAGCGCTTTGCGTGAAAAGGGTTATAATGCTAAGGAGCTGGAGCTAGATCCTCCCAACTTGATTAACGAGCTGCGTGCTATGAATGCCAAGGTGGTATTTAATGCAGTGCACGGCAAGTATGGCGAGGACGGCCGCCTGCAGAGTATTTTGGAGGCAGCGGGTATTCCCTACACTGGCTGCGGTGTATTGGCAAGCGCGGTTTCTATGGATAAATCGGCAACCAAGCGCTATCTGCAGTCCGCAGGCATCCCTACTGCTCCCTGCCTGATTATCAACAAGCGTGATGCAGGTGATCTGAAGGCCTTGGCACAAAAAATCGTAGCTGAGTTCGGTCTGCCCGTGGTTATTAAGGCTGCTACCCAAGGCTCTAGCATCGGTGTGGTTATCCCTAAGGCTGAGGCTGAGGTGGTGCCTGCACTGGAGGAGGCCTTTAAATATTCACGCAACGTGCTGGCAGAAAAATGCATCCAGGGCAAGGAGCTGACGATTTCCATTATGGAAGAGGACGGCGAGCCCAAGGCGCTGCCGATAATCTGGATTGCACCGCATTCTGGAGCCTATGATTTCCATTCTAAGTATACTAAGGGTGCTACGGACTATCATTGTCCTGCACCGCTTGATGAACAAACCACGGCCTATGTCCAGGGCATCGCAGTTGCTACCTACAAGCTGCTGGGCCTTTCGGGTGTGGCTCGTGTGGATACAATTTTGGGTGCAGATGGTGTGGCCTATGTGCTTGAGGCCAACACCGTACCAGGTATGACGGCAACTAGCTTGGTGCCGAAGGCCGCAGCTGCTGTAGGCATCAGCTTCCCTGATTTGTGCGAAAAGATTTTGCTGAGCGCTAAATAAAGCAGTAACGAGGTATAACAAGGAGGGCAGCATGGATTCGTCATTAACGATACGCGAACGTCTGCGCAGACACAGACGCCGGAAATTATGGCGCCTGCTGCGCCTGTTATGCTTAATGGTGCTGACAGGCGTGAGCTGTATATATGGCTGGCGATATCTGCACAGCCCTGCTCTGGCCTTTGGCAGCGTCAGCATCCATGGTAGCAGCATGATAAACGAAAAGGATGTTATTGCTCTTGCCGGCTGTGGTGATGGACCTCTCAATCTGTTTAACGCTAGCCTATCGCGACTGCGTGAAGCATTGGCGCATGATGTACGCTTTAAAAATACCGAGGTGGCTTACAGATTTCCGGCAACGGTGCAGGTTATTGTGGAAGAACGCGAGCCTGCTATATATGTTGCTAATTCTTATCATAGCTATCTGCAGCTGGATTTTAACGGTACCGTTATCAACGTCACGACCACGATTCCCGATGCCAAGGCTCCAGTGCTGGTGGGCGAGAAATGTGGTAATATTTATGTTGGTGATGTGATTGCTAATAAAAACGTTGAGGCCATACTAAAGTTTTTACAGCAGCTTACGCCTGAAGCAAGACAACGTATTGGCGAAATAGCAGTAGATGATAGGCAGAATGTGAAGCTGCGTATGACCGGCAGTTTCCCAATTATCGTGGGCAGGATACAAGAGCTTGAACAAAAGGCCCCCGTATTCATGACAGTTTTTACTGAAATAAAAGATAAAGCAATCAAGGCAGAATATATTGATTTGACGTTTGCTAAACCATACATTAAGCTTTTGCCGGATTGGGAAAACAAAAATAAGTCGTAGTGGTTGTGACTGCTACGACTATTGTCACATCGAGGGTGAGAAAATGAAAGAAATTTTTACAATGGATTTTAAGGGCAAGCTTTTGATTGCGGTTGTATTTATGGTGCTTGGCTTCATGCTTTCGGTACAATATAAGACAACCGAGCGTCAAAGATCCGTCCGTATGGACAGAGTTGAGGATTTGTCTGAACGTCTGAAGGGTATGGAGGCAGAAAATAAACAGCTGCTGGCAGAAGTGGAAAGCCTGCGTGCAGGCGCTGCTGATGACCCTGCGGATGAACGCATGAAGCTGATGGCCGGCCTTACTGATGTAGAGGGTGCAGGTGTGGAAATTGTTCTGGATGACAGCAACATTGCCAAAAAGGCTAATGAAAATCCCAACCTTTACATCATCCATGATGAGGATTTACTGCGTGTGCTCAACGAGCTGCGTGCAGCTGGTGCTGAAGCAATTTCGCTTAATGATCAGCGCATAGTGGCTATGAGCGAGGTGCGTTGTGCCGGCCCCACGGTTTCGGTAAACAATGTGCGTAGCGCGCCGCCGTATACGATAAAGGCTATCGGCGCGCCTAAAACCTTGGTTAGCGCGTTGCGTCTGCGTGGCGGCGTGGTTGAAACCTTTGAGTTTTGGGGCATCCAGGTAAAAATAAAAACAGAGGATAAATTGCATATACCAGCATTGAAGGTACCACGTACCTATGAATATGCCAAGACAGTGGAAAGCAAGGAGGAGACAAAGAAATGATTTGCTATGCTCTTGCAGGACTTGCTGTTGGTTTGATTGTCGGCGTCTACTGTCCTTTTAGCCTGCCACCGGAATATGCACGTTTGCTGGCTGTTGCCGTGATGGCCGGTCTTGATGCCGTGCTTGGTGGTGTGCGTGCATCGCTTGAAGGCTATTATGATACAGAGGTATTTATTTCCGGTTTTTTTATTAATGGTATTTTGGCAGCCTTTTTGTGTTATGCAGGCAATCTTATCGGCATAGACTTGTATTTGGTTGCTATTTTGATTTTTGGTATGCGTATTTTCCAAAATCTTGGCATTATCCGTCGTTTATACATGGGGAAATAAATATTGTAGAATTTGATTATGGAAAAATTTTTCCTGATTAGCAGGAAAAAAACGTGTATATGTTGAACAATAAAAGATGAATTATTTTTATAAAAAGATACCCAAAATTAAGGGGGACGCAAGACATGTTTGATGATGTGGAGACTAGATTTGAACCATTGGCCAATATAAAGGTTATTGGTGTCGGCGGTGGCGGCAACAATGCTGTTAATCGTATGATTGATGCCGGTGTGGTCGGTGTGGAGTTTATTGCTGTAAACAGTGATAAGCAGGCTTTAATGCTCTCTAAAGCAGAAAAGAAGATCCAGATTGGCGAAAAGCTTACCAAGGGACTCGGTGCCGGTGCTAACCCTGAGGTTGGTGAAAAGGCTGCCGAAGAGTCGCGTGATCAGATTATAGAGGCACTGAAGGGTGCAGAGATGGTGTTTGTTACAGCTGGCATGGGCGGCGGTACAGGCACGGGTGCTGCGCACGTTGTTGCTGACTGTGCCAAGGAAATTGGCGCTTTGACTGTAGGTGTGGTTACAAAGCCCTTCCGCTTTGAGGGTCCTAGACGCATGAGACAGGCAGAAAGCGGTATTGTTAATCTTAAGGAAAAGGTTGATACCTTAGTTACCATTCCTAATGACCGTCTGCTGCAGATTATTGATAAACGTACATCTATGCTGGAAGCATTTCATATAGCTGATGATGTTCTGCGTCAGGGTGTGCAGGGTATTTCCAATTTGATTGCCGTGCCTGGTATGATCAATCTTGACTTTGCGGATGTTAAAACAGTAATGTCTAACGCAGGCAGCGCTTTGATGGGCGTGGGTACTGCTAAGGGTGAGGGTGGTGCTAAGGCAGCGGCTGAGGCAGCAATTAAGAGCCCGCTTCTGGAGGCAGCAATAGATGGCGCCCAAGGCGTACTGATTAACATTACTGGTGGTAAGGAGCTGTCCTTGTTTGATGTAAGCGAAGCAAGTGATATTATTACAGGGGCTGCGGATCCTAATGCCACGATTATTTTTGGTGCTGTGATTGACGAGAATATCAGTGATGAAATCCGGGTTACAGTTATTGCTACCGGTTTTGAAAAAAAGTCTCCGGTTACAGGCAATGCTCCTGGTCGTATCGGCGAAGCCCGCGGTGGCAGCGGCATCATTAAGAATGAGGGTTTCCCTAGAACCAACGAGATTCCGCCATGGCTACGCCGTTAATTGAAAGGGGGGTAAAGTAATATGAAGTGCCCGTTTTGTGCCTATAGGGACAGCCGCGTTGTTGACAGCCGTGCTGTGGAGGATGGCAGTTCCATACGCCGCAGGCGTGAATGTCCAGAATGCGGCAGACGCTTTACTACCTATGAAAAATATGAAGAAACTCCGCTCGTGGTAAGCAAAAAGGATGGCAGACGCGAGCTGTTTGATGGTAAAAAGCTGCTGGCAGGTCTGCTTAAGGCATTTGAAAAGCGGCCTGTGTCCTATGAAAAGATTCAGGAGATTGCTGAAAGTATTGAGCGTGAGCTACGTATGGGAACAGAATCGGAGATTCCTAGTGCGCAAATTGGCGAGCTGGTTATGCAGCATTTGGAAAAAACAGATCAAATCGCTTATGTGCGTTTTGCCTCCGTGTACCGTCAGTTCGCGGATGTACGTAATTTTATACAGGAGCTTGAGCGCATCATGAAAAAAGATGTGGAAGAAAAAAAGGAGTGAACACGATGAAGAAAGCTTTGCTTACAATGTTGACTGCAGTTTTGTTAGTTGTTGGTATGAGCAGCGTTGCTGGTGCACAGGAGAGATTGTTCACATTTTCTAATAACAACAACGGCGCGGTAAAAGAGGTAAATTATTATCTCAGCAAGGGTGCCAGCGTTATATTTATGGATACGGCTGCAAAGACTACTGACAGCACGGTTATTATTACAGTTGTGTTGGATATTCCTAAAGGCGTGGCAGAATTCAAAAAATAAAAGAGGCCGACTATTCGTCTGCGAATGCTTGCTGCAGACGGGTTTATGAAGTGTTTGTTTCTTATAGTTAAAGTAAAAAATCCTGCCTGAGTGGCAGGATTTTTTGCTATCATGACAGAATTATAGCAGTCATGATATATTAAACTTTATATATAAAGGAGCTGATTTAAATGCCACTTTTTATTTTAGTGATCATTTTGAGTATAATAGTTGCTCTGTTTGCTGTACAGAACGCGGTAACTGTTTCACTTAGCTTTGCGCTGTGGAGCTTTGAAATGAGCCTGGTGCTGGTAATTTTGGGCTCATTTTTGCTGGGCGTTTTGGTAGCAACCTGTTTTTTACTGGCGATGAAGGCCAAGCATTATTTGAAGGATAAAAAAATGCATGAGGATATGCAAAAGCTGCAGACAGAAAACCAACGCCTCGCAGAGCGTATCTCTATGCTGCAGTACACACAGCAGCTACATAATGAGGCAGCACAAACTGCGGCAGGTAATGCGGCTCAGACTGCAGAAAAGAGTACTGCGGATATTGGTAACGGCCAATGATCCAGAAGGAACGCATTTGGGATATACAGGAATATAGTAAAGAAAAAGCAAGCTGCCTGGCAGCTGAATTGGGCATATCGCCTCTCGTTACAGGAATATTGTTGGAACGGGGAATGCAGGATGTGGCAGCGATGCGCGATTTTTTATATGGCAGCAGTGAACCGTTTCATGACCCATTTCTCTTAAAGGATATGCAGCGCACGGTGGCGCGTATAGAGGCAGCGCTGGCGGCAGGCGAGCAAATTACTGTTTATGGCGATTATGACGTGGATGGTATCACGGCCTCGTCCCTGCTGTATATTTACTTAAAGCAGCGCGGTGCGAGGGTGAGCACCTATATACCACAGCGTAAAAGTGAGGGCTATGGCTTGAATGATGAGGCTCTGCGCACCATCGCTGAAGGCGGCACGACGCTGATCATAACTGTAGACTGCGGTATCAGCGGCCTGCACGAGGTAGAAAACGCACCTGCAGAGCTGGATATTATCATCACTGACCACCATACGGTACCGGATGCTCTGCCTCCTGCCTACGCTATAGTAAATGCCAAGCAAAGGGACTGTGCATATCCGTTTAAGGAGCTGAGCGGTGTTGGTGTTGCCTTTAAGCTGTGTCAGGCTTTGGAGCAGCACACACCGGGCATACTGCCCGAGTGGCAGCAGCTTACGGAGCTGGTGGCATTGGGCACGGTTGCTGATATTGTGCCTCTGGTGGGCGAAAACCGTGAGCTGGTGCGTCGCGGCCTGGCGGCAATGACAAGCACAGAGCTGGTAGGACTCAAGGCACTTATCAAGGTTAGTGGCTGTTCGCAGACCGATATTACTGCCGAAAATATCGGCTTTGGCCTTGCGCCTAGGCTGAACGCTGTAGGACGCTTGGAGCATGCGCAGCTGGCGGTGGAGCTTTTGGTGACGGATGATGCCGTCAAGGCGGAGCGGATAGCAGCTGAGCTGAACAGTGAAAACAGCCTGCGCCAGGAAATCAGCCGCAAAATTATGGAGGAGGCAGAGGCGCAGCTGGCGCAACAGCAGCACATAGATACGGCGATAGTGCTGGCTAGTGAGGGCTGGCATCAGGGAGTTATAGGCATAGCAGCCTCGCGTTTGGTAGAAAAGTACCATCTGCCAACTATTTTATTTAGCTTGAATGACGGCGTTGCCAAGGGAAGCTGCCGTAGCATCCCTGCACTCAATTTGTACGAAGCAATTGCAGCTGAGAGTGATTTGCTGACGCAGTTTGGCGGACATCATCAGGCAGCAGGGCTGACGTTGCCTGCAGAGCTGGTGCCGGAATTTAAACGTCGCTTTTGTGCATACGTGAGCGCACATTTGCAGCCAGAGGATTATCTGCCGCATCAGGTTGTGGATTGTGTTGTTGGCGGCAGGGGTGAAATTACTCAGCAGGATTTGCAGCAGCTTGCGCTTTTAGAGCCCTGTGGCTGCGCTAACCAGCCGCCTGTTTTTGCTTTTTGTAATGCGCTTATGTATAATCAACGTTCTATGGGCAAGGATCACAACCATCTTCAGTTTCTTTTGGATAAGGGTGATTTTTCCTATCGCGGTCTGATGTGGAATAATGCAGATTTACTGCCGTATCTATTTGATAATATGATTGCGGATGTAGCCTTTCAGCCGAAGCTGAACGTGTGGAATAATGAAACTAGTGTGCAGCTGCACGCAGTGAGCATACGTCAGCAAATGACATTGGGAGATTTGCGCCAGAGCAGTGATGATAAATGGCGCTTGCTGCAGGGGATAGCGCGGGTGCATAACAACATTTTGGTTTATGCGCGCAGCGTCCCAAGAAAATATTTGCAGGATGTAGATGGTTATATCACTCTTGCAGGCTATACTGACTGCCTTACGCGCGCTAATCCGCAGATAAAGGCAGCGGAAGAGATTGTGCTTGTGGATTTGCCGCCTGTGCCGCTGCGTGACGTGCTACAGTGCCTGCGCAGGCAGGGAGCAAGACATATAACGTTTCTTTTTAACCAAAATGATTTTTTGCAGGAGTATAAGCGACTGCAGCTGACCCATCCGGATAGAGAAGGAATGACTTTAGCCTATAAGCTAGTTATGAATGCCCTTAAGGAAGAGACAACTGTAGATGTAGAAAAGTTTTTAGCTGCAAATCATGAACAAATTAGTGAAGAAGCTGTAAAAATTATGGAACAGCTTGGTTTTATCAGCTATAATAATGGTATAATAAAAAAAGGTGTCATAAAGCGCTGCTCGCTGCAGGACGCACCCCTTTATGTAGAGCTGCAGCAACAAAGAGAGCGTTTAGAGAGCATCTATAAAGAAAATATACGACTAAGTCAGTATGAGCTATTGCGCAGCTGATTTGGCATAGATGGGAGTGGGGATAATGCCCTCGACGAATGAAGCAACAAACATAGATGATTTATTTGCCCGCATATCGGAATACCTGAATGCGGAACAGGTAGCCTTTGTACACAAGGCTTACGAGCTGGCGGCCAAGGCTCATGCCACACAGGTTCGTAAGTCAGGCGAACCATATATCATCCACCCGATTGGTGTCGTGAGTATTTTGGTAGAGCTGCAGATGGACGACAAAACACTGGCGGCAGCCTTTTTGCATGATGTAGTGGAGGATACGGACTATAAGCTGGACTACATCAAGGAGCAGTTTGGTGCTGTTGTTGCTAACCTTGTGGATGGCGTGACCAAGCTGGGTAAAATTGAGTATATTTCCAAAGAAGACCGTCAAATAGAAAACTACCGCAAAATGTTTTTGGCAATGGCACGCGACATTCGTGTGGTTTTGATTAAGCTGGCTGACCGGTTGCACAATATGCGCACGATGAAATATATGCCAGTGCACAAGCAACAATCTATTTCCCGGGAAACGCTAGAGATTTATGCACCGCTGGCACACCGTCTGGGTATTTATACCATTAAGTGGGAGCTGGAGGATTTGGCGTTCCGCTATATGGAGCCTGATATTTACTATGACCTTATGGAGCAGGTAAAAATAAAGCGGCGTGAGCGCGAGGCTATGATCAATGATGCCATGGCTACGCTGAAGGATGCTGTGGAAAAGGCTGGAATCCGCTGCGAAATCCAGGGCAGGCCCAAAAACTTTTACAGTATTCATAAAAAGATGCTGCGCGACCACAAGCAGCTGAGTGAAATTTATGACCTTTTGGCGATTCGTGTGTTGGTAGATACAGTCAAGGACTGCTATGGCACGCTAGGCATCGTGCACAGCATGTGGCGTCCTATCCCTGGCCGCTTTAAGGATTATGTTGCTGTGCCCAAATCTAATATGTACCAGTCACTGCATACTACTGTGCTTTCGAGCGGTGGCCAGCCGCTGGAAATCCAAATCCGCACCTTTGAGATGCATCGCATCAGCGAATATGGTATTGCTGCTCATTGGCGCTACAAGGAAAGCGGCGGCAGTAAGCCTGCTAGTGGCGGTGACAAGGGCTTTGATGCCAAGCTCAGCTGGCTGCGTCAGCTTTTGGAATGGCACAAGGACATGAACGATTCGCGTGACTTTGTTAACACTGTCAAAATGGATATTTTTGCGGATGAGGTCTTTGTCTTTACACCGCGCGGCGATGTTATTGACCTGCCTGTGGGCAGCGTGCCGATTGACTTCGCTTACCGCATTCATACGGACGTAGGCAACCGCTGTGTTGGCGCTAAGGTTAACGGACGCATTGTTCCCTTGGATTATCACCTGAAAAACGGCGACATTGTGGAGGTTATCACCTCCAAGCAGTCCAATGGTCCCAGCCGCGACTGGATTAATGTCGTTGGCTCGTCTGACACCCGCAACAAGATTAAGAGCTGGTTCAAAAAGGAGCGCCGCGAGGAGAACATCGTCAAGGGCCGTGAAATGCTGGAGCGCGAGGTTAAACGCCTGGGCTATGAGCCTAAGGTGCTGATGGCTCCCGAAAAGCTGAAGGAGGCAGGTGCCAAGATCCGCATTGATACGGACGAAAACCTGTTAGCTACGCTTGGTTACGGTGGTGTAACACTCAACACCGTTATGAGCAAGCTGGTGGAAATTTATAAGAAAGAGCAGAAGCTGGAAACCACCAAGGACCTGGCGCAGGTGCTGGCAGAGCTCAAGCCGCGCAAATCCAAGGCCAAGGCCAGTCACGGTATCCTTGTCAAGGGCGAGGAAGGTATTATGGTTAAGCTGGCGCGCTGCTGCAATCCTATCCCTGGCGACCCCGTCATTGGCTACATTACGCGTGGCAGCGGCATTTCGGTGCACCGTGCGGACTGTCCCAACGTTTTGAGTAATAACCCCGAGGAGCAGCGCCGTCTGATTGAGGTAGCCTGGGACGTTGGCATTGACGATGTCTATAAGGTTAACATTGTGATTACTGCTGCCGACCGTCCTGGCTTGATGAGCGATATTATGAATGTAACTAGCGAAACGAAGATCAATATCTTCTCGCTTGCGTGCCATACGGATAAAAACAAAAACGCTATTATTCATATGGGTCTGGATATCACGACGCTAGACCAGCTGGAATATGTTATGAACCGTATCCGCCGCATGAAGGGTGTTTATAATGCCGAGCGTGTTGTTTCAACAGCCAACGGCGGTGGAGGTAAGCAAAAATGAGAGCAGTTGTGCAGCGTGTAGACCGTGCCAGTGTTACCGTGGATGGAAGGGTTACAGGCAGTGTACAAAGGGGCCTGATGGTGCTTTTGGGTGTGGCTGAGGGCGATACCGCCAAGGACTTGGCCTATATTGTCGATAAGGTTTGTGGCCTGCGCATTTTTGAGGATGAAGCAGGGAAGATGAACCTTTCGGTAAAGGACGTGGGAGGAGCAATTTTGGCTGTGTCGCAGTTTACGCTGTGCGGTGACTGCCGCCACGGCAAGCGTCCATCCTTTTCGTCGGCTGCTAAGCCTGAGGTTGCCAATGCTTTTTATGAACAGTTTGTTGCTGCCTGCCGCGCTGCCGGCCTGCCTGTAGAAACAGGCGTGTTCCGCGCGCATATGCTGGTGGAGCTGGTGAACAACGGACCGGTGACGATACTTTTAGATAGTAGCAGGATATTGTAATTTTTTGGAGGTAAACAATGAAAATTTATCACGCAGAGGTGGGCATGCTTGCCACCAACTGCTATTTTGCTGTAAACGAACAGACAGGTGAGGGCGTTATTTTTGACCCAGGCGGAGATTATCCTGCCATTGCCAGCATGATTGAACAGGCTAAGGCCAAGGTAGTAGCTATTTTGCTGACGCACGGCCACAGCGATCACATCGGCGCACTGGTGCCGCTACGTAAGGCTACTGGTGCACCCGTTTACATTGGCGAGGGCGATGCTGACTGCCTGACCGAGCCTAACAGCAATCTTTCGTTCTTTATTGGTGAGGACATTAAGGGCGAGCCTGCTGACTATCTGCTGCATGATGGTGACGAGCTGGAGCTTGCAGGGCTGCAGTTTGCCTGCTATGCTACGCCGGGACATACCAAGGGCGGTTTTTGCTATTACTATGCGCCTGGCAAGGTGGTTTTTGCTGGCGATACTATTTTTTGTGAATCTATTGGCCGCACCGATTTACCGGGTGGCAGCTACAAGGAAATTATCCAATCCATAAAAAGCAAGCTGCTTGTGCTAGATGATGATGTGAAGCTGCTGCCAGGCCACGGGCCAAGCACTACCGTAGGCTGGGAGCGCCGCAGAAACCCTTTTCTGCAATAACTGACTATGCTGAAATATTGGCCTCAAATACGCAGTAACACCTTTTTTAAGCTGGGTGTAGCGTCTGCGGTTTCTTATGTATTATATTTGCTGTCAAGCTTTTTGCTACCATTGCTTTTGGCTGTGGGACTGGCGTTTGCGCTTTATCCCTTGGTCAACGTGATTGCGCAGGTGCGCATGGCACATGGGATGATCCAGCTTTCGCGCGTGGTGGCGATAATTTTGGCGCTGTTGGCCTTTTGCCTGTTTATCTTTATGATTATAGGCTTTATTCTGTTGCCCCTTTTTGGGCAGATGAATGAATTTCTGCAAAAGCTGCCGCAGTTTATTGCTAAGTCTAACATTCAGGATTTGGACAGCATGCTGCAGGATCCGTCTAAGATACCCCTGCTGCCGTCTGATTTTAATATGCTCTTTAATGGGATTATTAATTGGGCAATGGGCTTTGTGGGTACGGTGCTGCGTAATCTGGTAAAATCCAGCTTGGACATTGTGCAAAGCCTTATTGGCTTGATTATTGTACCGTTTCTTGCGTTTTACTTTCTCAAGGACTGGCGTGAGCTGCGCACGATGCTGATCAATCTGTTCAATTACGATGTGCAGGAGCGTGCAGCTGCTGTTGTGGATGAAATTGGCAGGACATTGAGCGCTTATGTGCGCGGCATGGGAAAGCTTAGCTTGATTTCTGGCTTTGTGATTACTGTCGGCACAGCGCTTTTGGGAATAGAATTTCCTCTGGTTTTGGGATTTTGGGCCATTCTTGCCGAAACAGTACCTGTTGTGGGGCCTTTGATGGGGGCAGTGCCGGCGGTGTTTATTGCCTACGGCCAGTCACCAGAGATGGCCTTGCATGTTGCAATTTTCTATTTGGTGTATTACCAGCTGGATGCTAACGTGATCATGCCCAAGCTGATGGGGCAGAAAATTGATCTGCACCCTGTGGTGCTCATCATCAGCCTGCTGATAGGAGCCAAGCTTTTTGGCATTTTGGGTATGGTTTTTGCTGTACCTGTTGCAGCAGTGTACAGGGTTTTATACAAACAGCTGTGGCATGCAGCTGAAGGGCAGGAAAAGATTCATGAACATCTTTAAGCTGATAAACGAATTAGAATACGATGTTACGCGGCCTGTGTGCGACATGGCCGCGTTCTTTGACTATATGCCGTCAGCTGCGGCAGCGGACGTAGTGAGCGTAAAAATGCTTAGCATTAGCGGGCAGGTCGTTGTAGAAGCGAGGCTGCGCACAAAGGAGGGCGAGGCCTTGGGCAGAGCCCACTGCCGTGATGCTGCGCTTGGCGGCGAAGTAGCGCGCTGCACTAAGCTGGCGGTGCTGCAGGCCTTCACTGCCTTGAGCGGCAGGCAGCCTGATTTGCCATGGGGAGTGCTCACAGGCGTGCGTCCAGGCAAGCTGGTGCATAAGCTTTTGGATGGCGGCGTGATGCCCGGAGAGCTGGCGCAGCAGCTAGAGCAGCTTTATCTGCTGCCACGTAAGCAGGGAGAGCTGCTGAAAAATATTGTGCTGAGGCAAAAGCAGCTGCTTGCAGACGCAACGCGCATGACGGATGCAGGCATTTATATCGGCGTGCCCTACTGTCCCTCGCGCTGCAGCTATTGCTCGTTCCCGGCAGGTATTGTGCCGCAGGACGAAGAAACTCAGCAAAACTTTGTAAATTTGATTGAACAAGACCTGCAAAATGTGGTACAATTATTAGGTATGCATAGCTTGCACGTCAAATCGCTGTACATTGGCGGTGGTACACCTACAAGCCTGAGTGACAAGGTCTTTGCTCACCTGCTGCAAGCAGTGGAGCGCAATTTGCTGCGCTCTGGTGCGCCAGGGCTGGACTCCTTGCAGGAATTTACTGTGGAGGCAGGCCGTCCGGATTGCTTTAGCAAAAGCAAGCTGGCGGCGATGGAGGCGGTGGGAGTAAATCGCATCAGCGTCAATCCGCAGACCTTTCATGATAAAACATTGCGCCTGATTGGCAGACAGCACACTGTGGCTGATTTTTATGCGGCCTATGAAAGGGTGCGCCAAAGCAGCATACCTATTGTAAATATGGATTTGATTGTTGGCCTGCCGCAGGAAACTGAGGCGGATATTGCTTATTCGCTGGAGCAGGCAAAAATTTTGGCACCCGAAAATCTGACGGTGCATACGCTCACGCTAAAGCGTGCAGCACCGCTTTTTGCGGCACCGCAGCAGGCAGCGCTCACAGCGTACGCTGCAGCGCAGATGGTGCAGCAGGCAAAAAACTTGGCGCAGGACATGGGACTGGAGCCTTATTATCTGTATCGCCAGCATTACATGCTGGGGCATTTGGCTAACATTGGTTATGCCAAGCCTGGTACAGAAAGTATATACAACATTCAGATGATGGAGGAACGCCATCCTGTAATTGGCGTAGGGCCTGCGTCAGCCAGCAAGGTGCCGCTGGGCGACGGTCATCATCTGCGCAAGCTCAATATGCCGAAAAATGTGGCTGTCTATGCGGCAAATTTGGCAGAGCTTGCTAAAAAACGTGAAAGCTTATTTAGTTGATGCCTATGACGGTGTCAGTTAGGAGAGGATAGATATGCTGACTACAGCACCTAGAGGAACGAAGGACATAATGCCTTCTGATGTTAACGCCTGGCGTTATCTGGAAGAGACTGTGCGTAAGATTTGTGCACAGTATGGGTATAAGGAAATCAGAACTCCGGTATTTGAGCATACAGAGCTGTTTCAACGCGGTATTGGTGATACTACCGACGTTGTAGAAAAAGAAATGTACACCTTTACGGATCGCGGTAACCGCAGCATCACACTGCGTCCCGAAAACACTGCCAGCGCTGTACGCGCCTACGTAGAGCACAAGCTGAGCAAGGACGACGCAGCAACTAAGCTGTATTACATTGGGCCTATGTTCCGCTACGACAGACCGCAGGCAGGCCGTTTGCGTGAGTTTCACCAATTTGGCGTAGAGGCCTTAGGCGTGCCGGGACCGAATGTAGACGCAGAAATCATCCTTTTGGCCGTGCAGGTTTTGCAAAGCCTGGGTCTTAAGGATTTGAAGCTTAAGATAAATTCTGTTGGCTGCCCTAAGTGCCGTCCGCAGCACCGCGAAAAGCTGCAGGCCTTCTTCAAGCCGCATTTTGACGAGCTGTGTAAGGATTGCCAGGGCAGATATGATCGCAATCCGTTGCGCCTTTTGGACTGCAAAAACCCGCACTGCCATGAGCTGGGCGAGGGGGCTCCCAGCCTGGAGGAATGCCTGTGCGAGGAATGCAAGGAGCATTTTGCAGGCCTCAAGGAGCTTTTGACTGCTGCAGGTGTGGATTACGAGGTTGACCACAACCTGGTGCGTGGTCTTGATTACTACACTAAGACTGCCTTTGAAATCCAATATGCACCGCTGGGAGCGCAAAGCGCTGTTTGTGGCGGTGGCCGCTACGACGGCCTGGTGCAGGAAATCAGCGGCGATGAAGCACGTCCGGGCATTGGCTTTGCCATGGGCATGGAGCGCGTGCTTTTGGCGCTGGAAAAGCAAGGACTGCTGCCGCAGTTTGACGAAAGTATTGACGCTTACGTTGTCTGCCCCAAGAAGGAAAACTTTGCTTTGGCCTTTAAAACTGCTATTGAGCTGCGCCGCGCAGGCTTTAAGGTGGAATATGATTTTAATGGCCGCAGTATGAAGGCGCAGATGAAGCAGGCCAACAAGTTCCAGGCAAAACAGGTGTTAATATTTGGCGAGGACGAGGTGAGCCGCGGTGCCGTTACCGTGCGTAACATGGCAACCAGCGAGCAGCAGGAAATCGCTGTTAATGATATTATTAGTTATTTCAATACTTTATAAGCAGAGGTGCTGAACATGATTAAAGAAAAACGCAGCCATCATTGTGGTGTGCTGACTAATGAGCAGGCTGGCGAGCAGGTTGTACTGTGCGGCTGGGTTGCAAAGCGTCGTGACCACGGCGGCTTGATTTTTATCGACCTGCGTGACCGCAGTGGTATCGTGCAGGTTGTAGCTGACCCTGAAAGTGCAGGCAGTAGCTTTAAAACTGCCGAGGATATCCGCAACGAGTACGTTATCAAGGTTATTGGCAATGTACGTCTGCGCGACGAGGATACCATCAACGAAAACATTCCCACTGGTACCATCGAGGTACTGGCACATGATATCGAGGTGCTTAATGGTGCCAAAACTCCGCCGTTCTATATTAAAGACGGCATTGATACCGATGAGAACCTGCGCTTGAAATACCGTTATCTGGACCTGCGCCGTCCAGAAATGCAGCGTAATCTGATTCTGCGCCACAAGGTTGCTAAATTGATGCGCGACTATTTGGATGATAACCATTTCCTGGAAATCGAAACTCCGATGCTGTGCAAATCTACTCCTGAGGGTGCACGCGATTACCTGGTTCCGAGCCGTGTAAACCCTGGTAAGTTCTATGCACTGCCGCAGTCTCCGCAAATCTTTAAGCAGCTGCTGATGGTAGCAGGCATGGAGCGTTATTTCCAAATCGCCCGTTGCTTCCGTGATGAGGATCTGCGTGCAGACCGTCAGCCAGAATTTACCCAGCTGGATATGGAAATGTCCTTCATGGAGGTAGATGAGATCCTGGAGCTGATGGAAGGCCTTATCTATCACATCTTCAAGGGTGCGTTGGGTAAGGAAATCAAGATTCCGTTCCAGCGTCTCACCTGGGATGATGCTATGGACCGCTTTGGCAGTGACAAGCCGGACCTGCGCTTTGGCATGGAGCTGAAAAATGTCAGCGAAGCTGTAAAGGGCTGCACCTTCCAGGTATTTAATAACGTAATTGCTAATGGCGGCCAGGTAAAATGCATTAACGTTAAGGGTTATGCAGATATTCCCCGTCGTCAGCTGGACGAGCTGGTTAAGTTCTGCGGCATTTATGGTGCTAAGGGCATGGCTTGGCTGCAGTTCCCGGCAGAGGGCGGCGTAAAATCCTCCATTGCCAAGTTCTTTAGCGACGATAACATCGAAGCTATCAAAAAGGCCGCTGAGGTTGAAGCAGGTGACCTGCTGCTCTTCGTTGCTGATAAGCCGTCTGTAGTTGCGGCCTCCCTGGGCGCACTGCGTATTGAAATGGCTAAGCGACGCAACCTGATTAACCCGGACGAGCTGGCCTTTACCTGGGTTGTAGACTTCCCGATGTTTGAGTACAACGAGGAAGAAAAACGCTACGTGGCAATGCACCATCCGTTCACAGCTCCGCGTGACGAGGATCTGCCGCTGCTTTTGACTGATCCTGGCAAGGTATACGCTAAGGCCTATGATATGGTGCTCAACGGCACTGAAATCGGCGGCGGCTCTATCCGTATCCATCGCCGTGACGTACAAAAGATGGTATTCGAAGCTATCGGCCTGTCTGATGAGGAAGCACAGGAGAAGTTTGGATTCATGATGAACGCCTTTGAATACGGTGCTCCGCCACATGGTGGTCTGGCCTTTGGTTTGGATCGTTTGATCATGATTATGGCTCAGCGCGATTCTATCCGCGACGTTATTGCCTTCCCCAAGACTCAGAGCGCATCTGACCTGATGACCCAGGCTCCGAACGATGTTGATGAAAAGCAGCTACGTGAGCTGCACATCAAGACCAGTCTGCTGGTAAAAAAGGATAAAGAAGCTAAATAATTATAGTTAAGCTGGCTCCGGCTGCAGGCTTGCTTTGTGCAGGCTGGCCGGAGCTTTTTGCTTGGATACGGTTTAGTGCCGTTGTCAAGAGGAAAACGCAAAATTAAAATTTGAAAATTTTGCACAGAGAGATTGAAAAACAGCGCCATTTTTGGTATTATATGTATGTCGATAGAGATTGATAAAAATTGAACAACTTTAGTTAATTATACCCCTGCGATGTTCGTTACATTGCTCCAAAGGTTTTGAGCCAACACTCTAACCTAGGGAGCCTGATACTCCGACTATTAAAAACGAGCCTCCTTTGAGTGGAAGTTTGCGATAGAAGGGAAGGCACCCACCTGCACATGCAGGTTCAAAACGTGGAGCTGGGACGGCATTGTGGGGATTAATTTTTTCTTGGGGTAAACGAGGTATGAGCTATGGATGACCTTTTTACAAACCTTTTTGCAAATGATAGGAAACAGCAAAAGCCGCTGGCAGACCGTATGCGTCCGCAAAGGTTGGCTGATTTTGTTGGGCAGGACAAGGCCGTAGGACCAGGCAGCCCCCTGCGCAGGATGATTGAGCGTGATGCGCTGCAATCTGTGCTGTTTTACGGCCCTCCTGGCACAGGTAAAACCACTCTGGCGCAGGTAATTGCCCATGTGACGGGCGAAAAATTTGTCGCCATTAATGCTGTATCCAGCGGCGTACCCGAGCTGCGCAAGCTTATTGCCAAAGCGCAGGACGACAGATATAATGGCCGTGGCCGCACGATAGTTTTTATTGACGAAATACACCGCTTTAACAAGGCGCAGCAGGATGTGCTGCTTCCCTATGTGGAAAACGGTACGATTGTGCTGATTGGTGCGACGACTGAAAATCCTTTTTTTGAAATAAATTCTCCGCTGCTTTCGCGTATGAAGGTGGTGCGCCTGGAAAAGCTGCAGCCGCCGCAAATCCAGCAGATTTTAGAGCGTGCTATAGCGGATGCAGAGCGAGGCTTTGGCGGCAGCTTTACAGCACAGCCAGAGGCACTAGCTATTATTGCTGATTTTGCCGCAGGCGACGCACGTGGCGCACTCAACATTTTGGAGCAGGCAGAGTTCATGCTGCCGGAGGCAGGAGAGCGGGTGCTGACCGTGGAGGCTCTGCGCAGCGTTATTGGTACGGCGCTGCAGCGCTACGACAAGAAGGGCGATGCGCATTACGATATTATCAGTGCCTTTATCAAGAGCATGCGTGGCAGTGATGCGGACGCTGCCCTGCATTACTTGGCGCGTATGATCGAGGGGGGCGAGGATCTGCGCTTTATTGCCAGGCGTATTGTCATTTGTGCGGCCGAGGATGTGGGCCTAGCTGACCCGCAGGCGTTGGTGGTGGCCAATGCGGCGGCGCAGGCTGCCGATTTTGTAGGCTGGCCTGAGGCGCAGATACCGCTAGCTGAGGCTGTGTGCTACATCGCTAATGCTCCTAAGAGCAATACTGCCTATATGGGAATTGCCAATGCGCGTGCGGATGTGCGCAACAAAAACTGCGGCAGCGTGCCTAAGCATTTACGTGACGCGCATTACCCCGGGGCCAAGGCGCTGGGACATGGCCTGACGTATAAATATCCGCATAGCTTCCCAGGAGGGTGGGTAGAGCAGCAATATCTGCCGGACGAGCTGGTGGGGCAAAAATATTATATTCCTAGCGGCAACGGTCATGATAAGGGCCGCAAATTTTGATAATACAGGCTGTGTAGCTTATACTGTTAAAATAAGCTATACAGCTTGTTTTTTTGTAAAATATTTAGGACGCAATCTAGCATTTTTGCTAGAAATAGTGTATACTATAACTATATTATAGACTATTGATAGAGAGGGTGTGAAGATCATAGCTTTAAGCAATAGGCAGAAGCAGATTGCCGAAATTGTGCGCTTGGACGGGCCTATTACTGGTGAGCATATAGCTGAAAGGCTTAATGTTACCCGTGCTGCCTTGCGCAGTGATCTGGCAATCCTTGTTATGGGCGGCATATTAGATGCACGGCCAAAGGTTGGCTATTTTTATACTGGTAAAAACACCTTGGGGATGTTGATGGAAGAAATTTCTGCTATCACTGTGCAGGATCTGCAGTCCGTGCCGGTGGCTATAACGCAGGACAAAAGCGCCTATGAGGCAGTTGTCACCATGTTCCTGGAGGACGTGGGAACGGTATTCGTGATAGATGAAGCAGGTTTGCTTACAGGCATTGTGTCACGTAAGGATTTACTGAAGGCTGCTATCAATAACAGTGATTTGCGTGATATTCCTGTAGTTATGGTGATGACGCCGATTTCTAAGATTATAGTGGCGACGCCTGAGGAGGCTGCGGCATCGGCGGCACGCAGGCTGATTGACAACGAAATTGACTGTCTGCCAGTGGTCAAAATTCTTGATGAGGCAAAACGCAGCTATAAGGTTGTGGGTCGCATTACAAAAACTAATTTTACCCGTCTGCTGGTAGACCTGGCCGAGGGTAAGGGAGGTAATTATCATACTAGCGAAGCTTAATCCTGTTATTTATGCGGTGTCTGACTCTATTGGTGAGACTGCGGAATCTGTGGTCAAGGCTACGACGAGCCAGTTCGTGGAAGAAAAGTTTGATGTTATCCGTGTTCCCTACGTTAAGGATAGGGAGCAGATTGACAAGGTGGTAGAGGAAGCTGCTGCTAACAAGGCGGTTATCTGTTACACTATTGTTTCGCCGGAGCTGCGCGAGCATATGGCTGATAAGGCTATGTCTAGTGATGTGGAGGTAGTGGATGTTTTAGGGCCCATGCTCAAATCCATCGAAAAGACTACGGGGCTGCTGCCAAAAAATCAGGCTGGGCTTATCCATTCTCTGGATCATGAGTACTTTAAGCGTGTAGAGGCTGTAGAATTTGCTGTTAAATACGACGATGGCAAAAATCCTTTGGGCCTTTTGAAGGCGGACGTTGTTATTATTGGCGTATCGCGTACCTCCAAAACTCCTCTTAGCATGTACCTGGCACACAAGCAGGTTAAGGTTGCCAATGTGCCGCTGGTGCCTGAGCTGGCGCCGCCGGAGGAGCTGTTTAAGGTGCCGCCGTATAAGATTATCGGTCTTTTGATTGACCCTTTTAAGCTTAATGAGATCCGTAGTGAGCGCCTCAAGACCATGGGTCTGTCGGATACGGCCACGTATGCTGATATGGAGCGCATTAACGACGAGCTAACGTACGCTAAAGGGATTATGCGCCGCCTGCACTGCCAGATTATCAATGTTTCTAACCGTGCGATAGAAGAAACTGCTGGTATTATCTTGGAATATGTGCGTAAAAACAAGGAACGTCATCACGAAAATTAATTATGCATACCCAAAAAGAGGATTGAAAGCGTTTGCTTCCAATCCTCTTTTTTTGATAGCGTGCGGTTTATTCTTCTTGCCAGCCCTTGCATAAATCCTCCCAACCCTGGCAGTTGGCAGAATACTGCTCAAGCTCAGCGGGGGTGAGTTCGATAGCGCTGTTGTGACTGCCACAGGCGGGGAAGAAGGTAGTAAAGCGTTTGAGGGAGATATCCAGATACACCTTTACGCCCTCGTTGATGCCAAAGGGGCAGACACCGCCGATAGCATGGCCGATTAAAGGCTCTACTTCCTCCGCGGAAAGCATTTTTGCCTTGCAGCCAAAAAAGTGCTTAAATTTTGCGTTATCAACCTTGGCATCCCCAGCGGTGACGATGAGTATAACGCTGTCATCGGTAAGCTTAAAGGAAAGCGTTTTGGCAATGCGGGCAGGCTCACAGCCTGCAGCCTGCGCTGCCAGTTCTACCGTGGCACTGGATGTGGCAAACTCTAAAATACGCTCGTCAGCGGCAAATTGGCGCAAATAGCTGCGCACCTTTTCTATAGACATATTTAAAGTGCCTCCTTGATATAATTTGTGCAGGCTTCAATTTCCTGCACCTGGCAATCAGCAAGTCTGCCGTTGTCACAGGCTGCAGCAAGCTCGGGGTTGATGGGCAGACGTGCCAGCACCTTCAGGCCGTACTCGGAAGCCGTTTGCTCAATGTGGCTGGGGCCAAAGATTTCATAATCCTTGCCGTTATCTGGACAGTGGAAGTAAGAATAGTTTTCTACCAGTCCCAAAATCGGCACGTTCATCATTTTGGCCATTTTTACCGCCTTGGCTACAATCATAGCCACCAGCTCCTGTGGCGAGGTGACGATAATAATGCCGTCTATAGGCAGTGCTTGGAACACTGTCAGCGGCACGTCACCCGTACCAGGTGGCATATCGACAAACATATAATCAATATTTGTCCAGACAGCGTCTGTCCAAAACTGCTTAACCATGCCTGCAATCAGTGGTCCGCGCCAAAGAACGGGATCGGTATCGTTCTTGAGGAACATATTGGCTGAAAGCACCTCTAAGCCGCAGGGAGCGGTTTGCGGCAGCAGGCCGAATTCGCAGGACTGCGCTTTAGCGCTGACACCAAGATTGCGAGCCATGGAAGGGCCAGTGATATCGGCATCTAAAACGGCGCAGCGTTTGCCGCTGCGTTGCATGCTGGCTGCCAAAAGCCCTGTTACTAGCGATTTGCCAACGCCACCCTTGCCGCTGACAACGGCAACAACCTTGCCTACGCTGCTGTGGGCATTAAGCTGTGCGCGCAAATCTGCAGCCTGCTGCGCTGCACCGCCGGCTGAGGGACAACCGCTGCAGCTGGAGCGTCCGCAGGAGGAAGCGCTGCTGCATTGTTTTTCGTTAGACATAATTATGTTACACCTTACTTTCTGATAGCTTTGAGAACAAGACCTAAGGCGATACCACCAAAGCAGGGGAGCACCCAGCCGAAGCCGATGTCAAAAAGTGGCAGGTATTGCATTAGGAAGGCGTCTAATGCTTCCCAGCGGATGTGGGCAGCACGCAGGCCGTCAAAAATAGCAAATAATGTCGTCAATGACAGGCAGAGGCGGAAGGTCCAAGGATCATCCTTTATAATAAAGCAGCCAATGTTTAAAATAACAATGGCGATAATGATGGGGTAAAGCATGCAGATTACGGGAATAGAAAACTTGATAATGTTTTCCAGGCCAAAGTTAGAAATGATAAAGCTGAACACTGAAATAAACAGCACCAGGCGCTCGTAATGCATATTGTTATGGGTGAGCTCGGCAAAATAGCCAGCAATGGAGGTGGTGAGGCCGACGCTGGTGGTGAGGCAGGCACAGATGATAATGAGTGCTAAAACCAGCTGACCGCCAAAGCCCATGTAATAGGTGGCAATTTTACTCAGTAGCGTGGCACCGTTGGGGATTACGCCAAAAACGTTGATGCTGGTTGCACCGGTGTAGGCCAGGGAAGCGTAAATAATTGCCAAAAAGAAAGCGGAGATAAGACCTGCACAGCTGCAAAGTCGTGTGAGCACCTTCTTATCTGTGACACCCTGTGCTTCGATAGTTTTGATAGTAATGGAACCAAAAAGAATGGCTGCCAAAAGATCCATTGTGTTGTAGCCTTCTTGAAAGCCACGGAAGAAGGGCGAAACAATAAAGGACGGACTAGGCATTTGCAGGCTGCCCATAGGGCTTTTGATAACACAAAAAACTAAAATAGCCAGGCAGATCAAAAGCAGTGGTGATAAAAATTTGCCGATATGGGCAACGATTTTGGAGGGATTAATAGAGAAAAAGTATGTCAGAGAAAAAAATATAAGCGAATAGACAGCTAGGCCTACAGCGTCACTACCGGCAGGCAAAAGGGATAAAATACCTGTATCAAAGGATACAGCCGCGGTACGCGGAATGGCAAAAAGTGGACCGATCGCCAAAGCGCAGATTATTGTAACAGCACGGGCGTAAAGAGGATGCATGGCAGCTGCCATAGAATCAGGGTTGTCGCTCTTTTTCATGGCCATTGCCAAAACTCCCATCAGGGGAAAGCCTACGCCGCTGAGGCAGAAGCCAAGCATACCCAGACCAAAGCTGTCACCTGCCTGCTGGCCCAGTACAGGCGGAAAAATGAGATTGCCGGCACCAAAGAAAAAGGAAAACAGCATGAGGCCGATAGGCAGAATTAAGGAAAAAGGAAATTTGTTATTTTGCATTGATGTCTCCTCAAGCAGCCTTTTAGCAAGGCAAGCTTTTACAGTTGCTATGTTAAGAAAAAGCCATCTAGCCCGTCAGGAGCATAGATGGCTTTAGCTTCAAAGGCTTATTTTACCAACAGGCGGAAGAATTTTTTCTTGCCCTTGCGGATGAGCAGGCTCTTATCGGCATCAAACAGGTCTGCGCTCAGGCTGGCCTCTGCGTCTTTTAAGATGTCATCACCTACGGTCAGGCCGCCCTGGGCAATCAGCTGACGTGCTTCGCGCTTGCTATTGAAAATTTTTGCAGCAGTCAGCACATCGATAACCTTGGCAGTCATTTGCTCTGCTGTGATTTCGATAGTAGGCACGTTTTCCATGCTGCTGGCGTTGCCACCAAAGAGTGCTTCGGTAGCTTCCTGCGCCTTGCGTGCTTCTTCCTCACCGTGTACCAGCTTGGTAACCTCGTAGGCCAGTACCTTTTTAGCTTCGTTGATTTGTGCGTCCTTGAGAGCGCTCAGGCGGCGTACCTCGTCCATAGGCAGGAAGGTGAGCAGGCAGAGGCAGTTCTCTACGTCGCTGTCGGCCACGTTGCGCCAATATTGGTAAAAGTCGTAGGGGGATGTTTTTTCAGGATCCAGCCACAGCGCACCCTTTTCGGTTTTGCCCATCTTGCGGCCGTCGCTGGTGGTCAACAGCTTGCAGGTCATGCAGAAGGCAGGCTGCTGGTCCTTGCGGCGGATCAATTCTACACCAGCCAGCATATTGGACCATTGGTCATCGCCGCCAAGCTCCATAACGCAATTATAATCATGATGCAGCTTCCAGAAGTCGTAGCCCTGCATAATCATATAGTTGAATTCAAAAAAGGTCAGGCCCTTTTCCCAGCGCTTTTTGAAGCATTCTGCAGCGAGCATGCGGTTAACAGTAAAGTGTACGCCAACCTCACGCAGTAGCTTAACATAGTTCAAATCCAGCAGCCAGTCAGCATTATTGGCGATGATAGCTTTGTCTTCGCTGAAGTCAATGAATCGGCTCATCTGCTTTTTAAAGCAGGCGATGTTGTGCGCAATAAATTCCGGTGTGAGCATCTTGCGCATTTCGTCCTTGCCGCTGGGGTCGCCAACCATGCCAGTGCCGCCACCCAAAAGCACGATGGGACGATGGCCTGCGCGCTGCATATGGCTCATCATCATCAGGGCGATGAAGTGGCCTACATGCAGGCTGTCGGCGGTGGGATCAAAGCCTATATAAAAAGTGATTTTTTCCTTCTCTAGCAATTCTTTAATTTCGTTTTCATGGGACATTTGCTTAATAAAGCCACGCTCCATGAGCACGTCAAAAACAGACATCTAATAACCTCCTTAATAAGTAAGCTGCATTAACAGCCATGGCGATATATACATAAGTCACATTATACAGTATAAGCAAATTTTTAGCAAATGAAAAAGGCTGATATATACACGTTTTTTCTAGTCAGCATGTACATATCAGCCGCAAAAGTATAATTTTATTCCAAATGCGAGGTGCAGTGCGGGCAACGAGTTGCATCGTCAGCAATTTCGGATTTGCAGTAAGGGCATTTGCGTGGTTCTGGTTCTGGCTCCGGGTCGGGGGTAAGCTTGTTAATTTCGCGGATCATCATAAAGACAACAAAGGCTAGAATAAGAAAATCAATAACCGAATTAATAAAGCTGCCGTAGGCAAATACAGGAGCACCGGCTTTTTTCGCTGCCTCTAGTGTAGCATACTCTGTGCCGTTGAGGCTGATAAAAAGATTACTGAAATCAATTTTACCCAAAATTAAACCCAATGGCGGCATTACTATATCGCTTACCAATGAGCTGACAATTTTGCCAAAGGCACCGCCGATGATGACGCCGACAGCCATATCAACAACATTGCCGCGCATGGCAAATTTTTTAAAGTCTTCTTTTAATGACATAGGGTTAACACTCCTCGTTAAAGTTATTTTTAATACTATTCTACCTTAGCTTGAAAAATCCTGCTGCTTGACGTAAAAGTCATGGTGACATATAATAGAGGTGAACAAATCCTGTAGTGTGCAGGTTCATTTAGTTTGATATAGAGATGGAGGAAAGAATATGCGTGACGATTTAGTTGTGCCTGGCGAAGGCGAGGAAAATTATGTCCTGGCGCGTGATGCCCGTGTGGTAACTGTGCCGTTTTCCCCGCTGGAGGAGCGTATGCAGAGAGAGAAGCCAGAGGTTTTTGCACGTCTGCAAAAGCTTAAGGAAATTATTGGTGAGGAAACATTTAAACGTTTGGTGAGCAAGGTGCATAACATAAACTATGCTGATACCCGTATTATGCTGGTGGCAGAAAGCGAGCTGCACCGCACCAACATTGAAAGAGAGATTTTGCCTGCTATTGCCGAGGCTTTTGAGGTTACCAGTATCCGCGTAGTAACGCAGGGGTAAAATTTTCCAAAAAGGTGTTGACAAAAGCATAGAAATGCTTTATAATTACATTCGTTGCTGATGAGCAACAACGAAAAATGTCGGGGCGTGGCGCAGTTTGGTAGCGCGCTTGTTTCGGGTACAAGAGGCCGTGAGTTCGAATCTCGCCGCCCCGACCAAATTTAGAACTTAGGAACCGCATGAAAATGCGGTTCTTTTTGTATGCTGAAGTTTTAAAGGGCGAAAGGAAAATGAGAAAAATACTGCTTTGTCCAATATTTGCTCCAACCGCCTATTTAGAACACTTTAGAACACATTAGAAAAAGTGAAGTGCTATACTAAAAGTAGACAGTGAGGGGCTAGTGACGCTGGTAAAAATGACTTGTCAAAAAAAGGAGAAAGAGTTAAACTTAAAACTAAGGGTAAGAATAGGTTTTTAGTACGTGATTTCATAAATTAGGAACTTCGGGAATAGCATATTAATAAACATTTAAATGAGCCTGCTGTAAGATAAGAGCCTAAACGTCATTGGTATGCTGTAGGAAATCCTAAAAACGGCATGTGGTCGTTTTATTCAATGAGCCATGAAAAATTTGAAGAAAGATATGGAAGGAATGCTAGACATGGCAAACACTAGAATCTGTCCTGTATGTGGAGCTGAAATGGAAGACTTTCCTTGCGAAATATGCAAGGTATGCGATTGGGAGAGTGATTGGTATCAAGAAGAATGTCCAGAGTCTGATGCCGGACCTAATCATATTTCTCTTAACCAAGCACGTGCTACATGGAAAGCAAAACAAGAACAAAAATAATGATTGAACCATTGAAACCGCTTGCATTGCAGGCGGTTTTTTCGTGCTAAAAATAGGAGGTATAAAATTGGACTTTATGGCTTTACGTTATGCTGCTGTGAATGCAGCACACACTCTGTATTAAGGCTTTGGCAGAAACGGCTGATTATGAACGGGTGAGGTTGACCAAGACAAGAAAAATGAATATGACGAAGAAATTTTGAGGTTAACTACACCTACTCGCAAAACTTCTAAAGAATTGGCAGATGAGCTGAAAAGGCTGGTATAGAAGCACCAAAATCGTTAGGTTTGCAATTTCTTATAACTAATAGCGATGACGAAAATAAAAATGCCTCTGTATTGGCAGAGGGATATACCATCGAGAGTAGCAGAAGTTTGTGTGATGCTGACAAAAACTTAAAGTTAGATTCTGAAAAATGGTCGTAGCTGGTAGACGAGTACCGAAGGTATTGAAGCAAATACCAAAAGCTATGGCTGAACCTTTAATGATTCTCAAGGATTTCGAGAATGTAGATGGCGTTAAAACGGAATTCACCAATAAAAGAATCCTTGTACTAGGAGTGAAAAACGAGTATGGAGCAACCGTAATTGTCCCTATAAAAATTGATGCTGACGGAAAGCGTGGGTATGGCAAAGTAAATCTTATTCAAACTGCTTTCGGAGTAGGTGAAACTAAGCCTAAATACCAATACTTTGTTGACGCTTTAAAAAATAATGAGGTTTTGTATATAGACGAAAAAAAAGCCTCGCTTGGGCTAAGACGACCAATGATGCCAGAACCGACACCTTAGTAGGCCTTATCCGCAAACGGGCTTCTGACGATAGTGTACTACACAAGCAAGACCTTGTCAATGCTCGCCAAGCTAACCCCGGTAAATACTTCGCTCGCTACGCTAAGACGCAATACTCGATTCACCAAAAAACTCACACACAAGACCTCGGCATTGCAGGAATCAACAATCAATATAAAACCGAATTGGAAAAGGCTTATGCCGAGGGAGCAAACAATAATAAGATTGCAGCTATCATGAACGCTCATCAGCAGGCGCTGAGTGAATACATGCAGAACGCAACACTAGGGAAACTGAAAATACCGAAGGTGACAAGGCTCAAGAAAAACACAATACCGAATCTGATAAAGATGAAGTAGAAGCTGAAAATAAAAAAACCTCTGCATTAGCAGAGGGATATACTACTGAAAGCGGTAGACCGCTTAATGAAGCTGACGAGCAGGAATATGTCTTGCATAATGGTAAATTGGAACATGGCGAAATATCACAAGGAATAGCTAATGCTTCCGATGGCCAACATTGCTAGCTGCGCCTGTGAGGCTGCAAGTTGCTAATGAAGAATTTGGATTAATCCATCTGTTAAAGCATGAACAACAGATGAAATCTAAAGGTTTTAATAATGTTTATGAGTTTATTGAGCATGTGCTGGAGAATTTCAATCAAGTTTATAGTCAGCAATCAGAAAAGAAACCCAATCGTTTTGTCCTTTATTGTAAAGATGATAAATCAAGCAGAATTTCCCAATTAAGATGTCATTAGGCGTTGCGTATAATAATACGAGACCACGAAGCAGTGGAGCAAAGCACGCACACGAAGTACCTTTTGAAGTGTTTGAACAAATACCAAAGGCAATTCAAGACCCAGTATTTATAATGGAGTCCGCTACGGTTCCAGGCGATATTGTTATTTGCACTGATATAAAAGTTGGTAAAAAGAGCATACTTGTACCGCTAACGTTGTCTAAAACTGTTGGCAGAAATCAAGGAAATTACATAAAATCTATTTACCCGCGTAATAATGAGGCAGGCTTTATCACAAAGCAAGCTATAGAAGGTAGACTGCTCTATGTAAATAGTAAAAAGAGCTCGACGTGGTTAGGTCAGGGTCGGGTACAATTCCCGCCAGAGCTAACCAAATCAAGCTCTTTGTTAGAAGATAGTGTATCAAAAGAGCTTGAAAAAGTCAACAAAAATTCTGCTAAAATTTATTATTCCGTTGCACCAGATAACCACAAAATAGCAGATGCCTTTACCAACACTGAGCGCAAGGGCAGAAGGTATATAAATTCCCTAGCATATATTGTGATTAACAGTTCACTGTGCAGGGAAAATATAAACATTGTATAGTTTGAAAAAAATTCACGATTAAACAGTGGATAGTATTATATAATATTCGTGTATTATTCAAGGGAGGTTTTTCTTTATGAAAACAAAGCTTACTGAACTCTTAGGTATTAAATATCCTGTAATCCAAGGCGGTATGGCCTGGACTAGTGACGCCAACCTGGCAGCTGCAGTTTCTAACGCCGGCGGTGCAGGCATCATCGGCAGTGGCGGCCGCACCGTGGAATGGACACGCGACGAGGTGCGTAAGGCAAAATCCTTGACCGACAAGCCCTTTGGCGTAAATGTTATGCTGATGGCTCCCAATATTGCTGACATTATTGCTATGCTGTGCGAGGAAAAGGTGGCCTTTGTTACCTTGGGCGCAGGCAATCCCGTGCCGCACATTCCCACCTTCCATGCAGCAGGCATTAAGGTTATCCCCGTAGTGCCCAGTGTAAAGCTTGCTAAACGCATTGAAGCCGCAGGCGCAGATGCTATGGTCATCGAGGGCATGGAGGCAGGCGGTCACATCGGCAAGCAGACCACCATGGCGCTGATGGAAAATGTGCTGCCGCAGGTTAAGAGTGTTCCAGTGCTGGTTGCAGGCGGCATTAGCGATGGCCGTGCGCTGGCTGCAGCCCTGTTGATGGGTGCTGCGGGCGTGCAGATGGGCAGCCGTTTCCTTTTGACCACCGAATGTCCGGCACACGCAGCTGCTAAGGAAGCCATTGTCAACGCTACCGATACTGACAGCGTTACTACTGGCTACAGCCGTAACATGGGCGTGCGCTGCCTGGCCAATGCCTTTACAGAAGCCTATACTGCTAAGGAAATTGCTGGCGCTCCTAAGGAAGAGCTGATGGCCATGGGCACAGGCACCAACCGTATGGGCATTTTGGAGGGTGACATCGTTAAGGGTACCGTTATGTGCGGCCAGAGCCTGAACGTTTTGAACGATATCCTGCCCTGCAAGGATGTTATGGAACGCATTATTGCTGAAGCTAAGGAAGCAATTGCTAGCGTGCAAAAAATCGAGCTGTAATAAGCTTGCGCCTTACGGCGGTTTTCTAAAATTTTAAAGCTAAGCTTTTAAAGCAGCTAAAAGGCCTGCCTTTTGCATATTGCAGCTGGCAGGCTTTTTTGTATGCCTAAATTGGCAGGGGGGACGGTTAGCAAACAAAGCTTAGGGAAGCGCTTGAAGCTATTTGCGTGAGTGCGTAAAAATAAGCTTTGCATGCATCTGGTCTGTATTTTTTTAGCTCTTTTGGTCACATTCGGGAAACAGGCTGCAGAGCCTTTCTACTACAGCGGGAATTTTATCCGCCATAATGCCTGCGTAATTGATAACTAGACGGCAGCCTGCGCCGTTATCCCTGTGATAGTTGTAATCGGAATAAAAGGACAGGCTGAGGTCAGCGGCCTGTGCCCTTTCGCGCACCTCGGCTTCGCTGAGTGCGGTGCGCACGTCCAGCAAAAAGTGTGTGCCGGCGTTGCGCTCGGTGATGGCCGATATGGCGGCGAGGGGAGAGGCGGCCAGTGCTGCCAAAATCTGGCTGCGCTGCTCACGGTAGTAGTTTTTCATTTTGTTGATGTGGCGCTCAAAATAACCGTCCGAGATAAAACGCGCCAGGGTGTATTGCTCAAAGCTCGACACTGTGCAGCTGTAAAAGCTCATGGTTTCTTCATAGCGCTCCAAAAGGCGTGGTGGCAGTACCATGTAGCTTATGCGCAGCGACGGCACCAGGCTTTTGGAGAAGGTGTTCATATAGATGACGCGGTTTTGCGTGTCCTGCGCATATAGCGGCAAAATGAAGCGGCCCGTATAGCGAAACTCGCTGTCGTAATCGTCCTCGATGATGTAGCGCTTGCGGATGCGGTTGGCCCATTCAAACAGCTCCAGGCGGCGCGTCACAGGCATGACGATGCCCGTGGGGAAGTGATTGGCGGGGGATAGGTGCACAACGTCGGCGCCGCTTTCCTCCAATTTATCGATCATCAGGCCGTTTTCGTCAATGGGAATGTACTTCCATGGGTTGCCAAAGCTGGCAGAGATGGAAGCAAATTTTTTGTAGCCAGGCTCTTCGATGGCGAAGGTGCAGGCGTGGCCAAACATCTGCAGCAGGCGGCTGTAAAGGTATTCAGTGCCTGCGCCGATGATGATCTGCGAAGGGTCCACCTGCATGGCCCTGTTGTGCGCTAAATAGGCGGCAATGGCCTTGCGCAGCTCGTATACGCCATTGTAGGGAACAGTCTTGAGCAGCTCTTCATTGTGTACCGAAAGCGTTTCGCGCATCAGGCGGGTCCAGGTGGCCAGAGGGAAGTTTTGCAGGCTGATGCGGTTGGCCTTGAAATCGGCAAAGTATTCTCTTTCGGCCACCTCGGGCAGGGGCGCGGCGCTCGTCTTGCGGCGGACGCGGTAGCTGCTGACGTCCTCCACAAAGTAACCCTGCTTTTCGCGCGAGGTGATGTATCCTTCTACCGCCAGCTGGGCGTAGGCGTTGGCCACGGTGATGGTGCCTACGCTCAAATGCTGTGCCAGCGTGCGCTTGGAGGGCAGGCGTTCGCCTGCGTGCAGGGTACCGTTAATTATGTCCTGGCGGATGCATTGGTATAAATAATCATAAAGCGGCGTTTGGCCGCGCTGTTGTAAATCATATGTTAGCATTGCTTTACACAAAATCTCCTTGGTTCTAAAATGTTTTCGCTTTTTGATTCTTTTAATAGAACCATTTTGATTATACAATAGACACATCACAAAAACAACCCCCACACAAAGGAGTGCAGGGGGGAATGGACCAAATGAGGAGGCAATTTATTATTATGGAAAAAGCAACTTTGCAAGCACAATACGATTTATACATCAACGGCCAGTGGCGCCCCGCATCCAACGGCGATACCTACAAGGCCGAAAGTCCTGCTGACGGCAGTCTGCTGGCTGTTTGCGCACAGGCAACCCGTGAGGATGTGGATGACGCAGTAAAATGCGCTTGGGAGGCCTTCAAAACCTGGAAGAAGACCACTCCGGCACAGCGCGCTGCCATCTTAAATAAAATTGCAGATATTATTGACGCTAACAAAGAGCATTTGGCAATGGTAGAAAGCATGGATAACGGCAAGCCTATCCGCGAAACCATGAACGTGGATATTCCGATGGCAGCAGATCACTTCCGCTATTTTGCAGGCTGCATTCTGGCAGAGGAGGGACAGGCCTCCGTACTGGGTGAGCAGTTCCTTTCTATCATCCTGCGTGAGCCTATCGGCGTAGTCGGCCAGATCATTCCTTGGAACTTCCCGTTCTTGATGGCAGCCTGGAAGCTGGCTCCTGTTTTGGCAGCAGGCGACTGCACAGTGCTGAAGCCTTCTAAGGAGGCAAGCCTTTCTATCCTGGAATTTGCCCGTTTGATTGATGGCGTTCTGCCTGCAGGCGTGTTCAACGTTATTACTGGCGCAGGCAGCAAGTCCGGCCAATATATGCTGGAGCATGACGGCTTTGCAAAGCTGGCCTTCACCGGCTCTACCGAGGTAGGCAAGAGCGTGGGCCTGGCAGCAGCTGAACGCATCATTCCGTCTACCCTGGAGCTTGGCGGCAAGAGCGCTAACATCTATTTTGATGACTGCGACTTTGACCAGGCCATTGACGGCGCACAGCTGGGCATTTTGTTCAACCAAGGCCAGGTTTGCTGCGCAGGCAGCCGCATCTTTGTCCAGGATACTATTTATGATAAATTCGTTCCTGCTCTGGTTAAGGCCTTCAACAAGGTTAAGGTGGGCCTGCCCTGGAACGATGACACCCAAATGGGCTCGCAGATCAACGAAACCCAGGTTAAGAAAATTTTGAGCTATATTGAAATTGCTAAGGGTGAAGGCGCAACTATTGCCTGCGGCGGCGAACGCTTTGCAGAGGGCGAGCTGGCAAACGGTGCCTTCATGAAACCGACCTTGATCACTAATGTAACCAACGATATGCGCGTGGCACAGGAGGAAATCTTTGGGCCTGTGGCTGTTGTCATCAAATTCCACAGTGAGGACGAGGTTATCGCTATGGCTAACGATAGCGAGTACGGCCTGGGCGGCGCTGTTTGGACTAAGGATATCAGCAAGGCTATCCGCGTAGCACGTAGCATTGAAACTGGCCGTATGTGGGTAAACACCTACAACCAAATTCCTGAGCATTCTCCGTTTGGCGGCTACAAAAAATCCGGCATTGGCCGTGAAACCCATAAGATGATTTTGAACCACTATACTCAGGTTAAAAATATCATGATTAATCTCAGTTATGCTCCTTCTGGGTTTTATCCTCAGGACTGACGATTAATATATAGCTTTTTCCAAAAAAGTTGCAGCAAAAAAGCTCTGGCATAGGCCGGAGCTTTTTTGCGTTTATAGAAAATTATTTATCCATTTGGGCGTTGTCCAAAAAGGCAGTGCCAAACTGCGTATAGGTCAGCGTTGCTCCCCGCAGGTCGGCGTATTCTAGCACGGCCTTGTCTAGCTTAGCGCTAGCCATGTTGCTGCCAGATAAATGCACATGGCCGAACTTGCCGCTGCGCAGATCTGCATCCGTCAGGTCGCTTTTTTCCAGGTGGGCGTTGTAGGCGTTGGCACCGTAAAAAACAGCGTTTTTGAGGCTGGCACGGCGCAGCCAGCTATAGGGCAGGTTGGCAAAGCTAAAGTTTGCGTAATCGGCCTGCACGCCGTCCATGCCAGCCTCCTGGGCCTTGGCCTGCTGCAGGTTGGCGTTAAGCAGGTGCGCTCCGTGCAGCTGGGTGCGGTAAAGGTAGGCGCCCTCCAGGCTGGCGTTGGTGAAATCGGCCGCTGTAGCAGTAGCATAGGCAAGGTTGGCATGGTCAAGCTTGGCCTGGCGCAGGCTGGCTCGTGCCAAAATCGCGCTTTGCAAGCAGGCGTCACTCAGCTGTGCCTTATCGAGCTTGGTGCCGTCCAAGCGGGCCTCTGTGAAATCAGTGTTAGTGAAATTGCGGCCGCTCAGATCCATGCCAGATAAATCTGCGCCAGACAGGTCGCCGCCAGGGCAGCTGGCACCTGCCAAAACGGCAGCAAGGTCGCTGTTACTGTAGGCCTCGCCTGCAAGCGGCAGGTAGGCTAGGGCTAGAGCCAAAAGCAAGGGTGTAAAAATTTTAGTGCGCATAATTATTCTCCTACAGCCTCAGCTGTCAATTTCTGCAAGCAGCTTTTCTAAATCAGCAGGGTCATCGGGCAGCTCGTCAATTATTTTCCAAGGCTTCTCGCTGGCAAAATCCTCACGCTTATAGCCAGAGCCCGCCATGACGATGATGCAGGGAGCACCAATGGCGTTGGCGCAGCGTGCGTCGTTGGGGGTATCGCCAATAAAGATCAAATCCTTGGGGGAGACGGCATCATTTTGCAGATACAGGCGCTGCAGGGCAACCTGGGCCAGCATTTCGCGGCTTTCGCTGATTTCGCCAAAGACGCTGTGAGCATAATCAAAATAGCTGTCAAGGCCAAAGTGCTGCAGCTTGAGGCGGGCGCCGGTGCTGGTGTTGCCTGTCAGCAGGCAGTTAGTGTAACGGCTGTGCGGCTGCGCAAAATATTGCAGCGTTTGTTGCACATTCTTCAGCACCCTGCCCTTGTGCAGCGGCAGCTGCTTGGGCAGCTCCATGTGATAGCGTATGAGGATGCCTGCGGCCTCGGCGCTGTTGCAGCGTCCGCGCAGACGGGTGACCACGCCCTTGACGATGTCGGAATCGGTGCGGCCTGCAAGTGAGTGGGTAAAATCAAAGGCATCCAAAAAATAATAATCCTTGATAACCTTGATCATGGCATCCTTGCCTGCACCGCCCGAAAGGATGAGCGTACCGTCAACATCCCACATTAAATATTTCATAACAATTATCTCCTTTAGATTATGAAAAAACAGGGGCTGCGTGTACAACCCCTGAAGCTTGCAAATAGCTGGTCCCGTCAGATGCCACGGGGCTTGAGCATCATTTTTTTAAGCTTGTCGCCAACGTTCTGCGTCATGTTTTGCGTGCGGCGGATAAACTTGATGTGCGAACGGTGGTTAGGCTTCATATCATATTTATTGCCAAAGTCACCGCGGTCGAGCAGGGTGATTTTGGCCTTGTCGCAGACAAAAGCACTGCGCAGGTAGCGTGCCATACCAGCAGGGTCGGAAGCATCGTAGCAGCTAAAGATATCGGCAGCAATGAAGCCAAGTGCAGGATAGATATGCAGCGTTACGTGGCCCTGCTTGCAGACAGCGGAGATGGAATATTCGTCCTGTCCCTGCTCCTGGCAGACAACTACCTGCCTGCTTTCCATATGAAATTCGCTGCAGCCTGCCTCCAGCAGCTCCTGCGCCTTGTGCATGTCGCTGGTTTCGCCAGCGCCACAGTTATACATATCTATAGCAATTAATTTACCTGTGAATGTTTTTGGTTGCATCATTAAACTCCTCGTAAAGAAAAATAAACATTGCTGCTGATAGCAGTTGTTAGATAAGTATGTTTAGTACATATTACATCTCATTATAGCTAAAATCAGAATACTTGTAAAGTCAAATTGCTATCCTATTTGCGAAAAGTGTGCTATAATAAGAGCTATAGTTAAAAACATTTGTTTTGTATGGCGGTGAAAAAATGGAAAAGCTGGAAGCAGTGATTGATGATATAGTATTCCAAAGCGATGACGGCATGTTCTGCGTCCTGCGCATGTCCAATAAGGCGCAGGGGCGCTTTACAGCGGTATATCATGGCGGCTGTCCCTATTTGGGCGAGACTGTGGCCATGGAGGGTGATTGGATAGAGCACACAAAATTTGGCAAACAGTTTGACGCCAAACAGCTGCAGGTGCAGCAGCCTACGTCGGTACAGGGGATAGAACGCTTTTTGGCGTCAGGTGCGGTAAAGGGCATCGGTCCTGTGATGGCAGCACGCATCGTGGATATGTTCGGTGCAGATACGCTGGAGGTGCTGTCAACCTATCCTGAGCGCTTGGCCAAGGTCAAGGGAATAAGCGCCAAAAAGGCGGCAGCTATCGCCGAAAGCTACCGCGAGCTGTCGGGGTTGCGTGAGCTGATGATGTTTTTGGAGGCGCACGGCGTGAGCAGCGGTTATGCCGCACGTCTGCAGGCTGCCTATGGGTCGACGGCGATTGCACGCATTAAAGATAATCCCTACAGCTTAGCGAATGATATTTCTGGCATCGGCTTTAAGACGGCGGACAGGATAGCCTTGGGCATGGGCATGGAGCGCAATGCTGCCGCACGTCTTGAGGCAGGCATTGGCTACGCCTTGACGCAGGCTGCAGGCGTGGGCCACACCTGCGTACCCGAGGAGCTTTTAGTGCGTGAGACGGCGCGGGCGTTGGTGGTGGATAGCACGCTGGTGCAGGAGGCCTTCACCAGCCTTTTGGAGCGCGACAGGCTGCGCACGGAGGAAATGGGCGGCATGCGCCTGGTGTATCCCGAATATCTATACAGGGCAGAGGTCCAGTCTGCGCGCCGTCTTTTGGCATTGCGTGACCAGGCCAAGGCGATTACGCGCGTAAATGCGGACGAGGTTATTGCCAAATGGGAGCGCGACGCAGGCATTACCTTGGCCGAGGCGCAAAGACAGGCCATTTACGCGTCCTTGGAGCATGGTGTTTTTGTACTCACCGGCGGTCCGGGAACAGGCAAAACCACGGTCGTCAAGGGAATATTGAACGTGCTGGAGCAGGCAGGCTGCCGCATTTTGCTGGCAGCGCCCACGGGACGGGCGGCAAGACGTCTGGCGGAATCGGCAGGACACCCTGCAGTGACGGTGCACCGCCTTTTAGAGTGCCAGCCTACGGGCGAGGGCTTGTGCTTTCTCAAGGATGACAGCGATCCCCTGGATGCAGAAGCGATTATCATCGACGAGGCTTCTATGCTAGACATCCAGCTGACCTATCACCTCTTAAAGGCTGTGCCTGGCGGCTGCAGGTTGATTTTTGTCGGTGATGTGGACCAGCTGCCGTCCGTAGGGGCTGGGTCGGTGCTCAAGGATATGATCCGCTCGGAGAAAATGCCTGTGGTGCGCTTGGAAAGCGTTTTCCGCCAGGCACAGGTGAGCCCGATCGTGCGCAATGCGCATAAAATTAACCGCGGACAGATGCCAGAATTTACCACAGGAGAGGGCAGTGAATTTGCTCTGCAGGAATTTGCCGACGAGCAGGCCGCTGCTGATTTTGTGGCGCGCACCTATGCACAGCTTGTGGCCAGCGGCGACTGGCGCAGCGTACAGGTGCTGTCGCCTATGCACAAAAATCCCTGCGGTGTGCAAAATGTGAACAAACTGCTGCAGCAGTATATAAATCCGCCAGCCGAGAGCAAGGCTGAGGCCAATATACCGGGTAATGTGCTGCGTGTGGGCGATAAGGTGATGCAGATTCGCAACAATTACGAAAAGGATGTCTTTAATGGCGATATCGGACGTATTATCCGTATAGATGGAAAAAATGTCGTGGTTGCCTTCCCTGAGCGTGCCGAGGGCGATTATGTCACCTACGCTCAGGGCGAGGTGGAGGAGCTGCAGCTGGCCTATGCGATGAGCGTGCACAAGTCGCAGGGCAGCGAATATCCCTGCGTCATTTTGCTAATGGTGCCAAGCCACTACATTATGCTGCAGCGTAACCTTTTGTATACGGCCGTCACCAGGGCCAAGGAGCGGGTGCTGGTGGTGGGCAGCAAAAACGCAGTGCGCACTGCGGTGGAAAACGATAAGACCAAGCGGCGCTACAGCCTTTTGGCAGAGCGTCTGCAGGAAAGCAGTGAGGTGTTCTGATGCACAGCATGTTGCGTGAATTTGCTTATTATGGCCGTGTGGCCAAGGAACTCATCTTCCCACGGCGCTGTGCTGTGTGCGCTGCTTCTGTTGACACAGGCTATGTGTGTGAGGCCTGCCGCAGGGAGTATTTGCTACAGCGCCAGCTGCCGTGCGTGCCGCGGGAGGAGTTTTTAGCAGGGCAGGCGGCACCGCTGCCTGGGGACGTGCTGCATAGTATTTTGCTTTTATATAAGTATGACGGTGTGTTTAAGGACGCGCTGCACCGCATAAAGTTTGAAGCAGATGCTAGCCTGCTGCCGCTGCTGCGCGAGGAGGCCGATTTGGCGCTGCCTGCTGCGAAGCTGCGCTGGCTGCAGCAGTTTGATGTGATAGCTTGCGTGCCGACGTCAGCACAAAGACGCAAGCAGCGTGGCTTTGACGTGCCCGAGGAGCTGTTTGCGCCCATTCTGGCGCAGCGCAGTGTGGGCGTGGAGGTGCTTTTGGAGCGTGTGCGGCATACGGCACCGCTCTTTGAGCTGAAGCCTGACGAGCGCAGGCAGGAGCTGGCAGGCTGCTTTGCTCTCAGGCCGCAGGCCAAGGTTAAGGGCAGGCACGTGCTTTTGTGCGATGATATCTTCACCACGGGCAGCACGCTGACCGAGGCAGCGCAGGTGCTGCTGGCGGCAGGGGCAGCGCGGGTATCGGCGCTAGCGCTATGTGCGGCGCAGGCGGACTGGGAGTGATGGCTGATGATGGATAAATTACGCAGGTGGTGGCGCTCCGAGCCTGTGCTGTGCGTGGCCGTGCTTTTGGCCGCTATAAGCAGTGCCTATAGCACACCGCAGCTGTCCTATATAGATTTTGATGTGCTCTGCGTGCTGCTGTCCTTAATGCTGGTGGTAGCAGAGCTGAAGCAGATACGCTTTTTGGACTGGGTGGCAGTGGAGCTGGTGAACAAGTGCCGCAGCAAAAGACAGCTGGAGCTGGTGCTTTTGGCCGTCACCTATATCAGCTCGATGTTTGTGACTAATGATGTTGCCCTCTTAACCTTTGTGCCGCTGGCCCTGGTTATTGGCAGGACGCTGCAGCTGGATATGGAGCGCACAGTAGTTTTGCAGACGCTGGCAGCAAATTTGGGCAGTATGCTGACACCTGCCGGTAATCCGCAAAATCTGTTTTTGTACGCTCATTATGGCTATACAGCAGAGCGCTTTTTTGCAGTGATGGCACCTGCGGCGCTCGTTTCGTTGGCGTTTATCGTGCTGCTGTGGCTGCATGGACGGGATGCGGCACTGTCGCTTTGCCTGACACGCCTGCCACGTCCTCATGCAGGCGTGCTGCTGGTTATGCTGCTGCTTTTGGCGGTGGATATTGCTGCGGTGCTGCATTGGGTGGACAAGCTGGCGGCCCTGGTGCTGACGGCGGTAGTAGTATTTGCCTGCGACAGACGCAGGCTGCTGTGCGTGGATTACGGTCTTTTGGCAACCTTTGCTGCCTTTTTTATTTTTATCGGCAACATTGCTAATAGCAGCGCGGTGGTCTTTTTGCAGCAGTCGTTGATGGGGACGCAGGTGGGAACGTATATTGCGGCCATGGTTGCCAGCCAGTTTATCAGCAACGTGCCTGCTGCCATGCTGCTTGCAGGCTTGACGCATGAAGCAGATGCCTTGCTTTTAGGCGTGAATATCGGCGGCCTGGGGACGATGATTGCCTCTATGGCCAGCGTTATTTCCTACAAGCTTTTTGCTGCCGAGCATCCAGCGCAGGCAGGAAGATATATGCGGACGTTTTTGTATTATAATATTTTGGGCTTGGCCATTAACGGCGTGCTTGTATGGGTGTTGCTATTCACGTAAACTAATAAAAGAAAATAGGTTGACTAACTAGCGCTGTTGCATTATAATAAAGCACATGAAGCGGCAGGGTGAGCTGCTGCTTACATGAAAGGAATTAGCAAAAATGTTAGAGCTTGCACATAAGCTGGCAGACAGCGACGCTAAGTTTTTTGGCGGCTGGGTTTTGGCTGGCGCTGAAGCACATATCCATAACAAAGCGGCACAGCTGGTAAACAACGTGCTGCTGGCTAAGGAACGCAAATCCATGATCCAGGTTTTGGGCACAGCGGCTGATGGCAGCGTAGCTAAGGAGCTGCGGGTGTTTTTGGTGCTGCCAAAGCAGGGACTGGGACAAAAGCCACAGCCACAGCAGCATATAGCAGGCAGCATAGTAGCGCAGCATGTGTTTACAACGCAGGAGATTGCTGACTACGTTGCCTACACGGGAGACGAAAACATCATCCACAAGGGCGAGCATGCCATTGTCCCTGGGCTGTGCATGGCGGCGTGGCTGCAAAGCGAGCTGCAGCTGGTGCAGCTGGACTGGCGCATCAGCTTCCTGGCTCCTGTGCGCGCAGGCGATGAGCTGTGCGTGTATGCTGATGGCACTGTGCTGGCAGGTTATGTGGGCGCTGTTAACGTTTTTGTAATCAAATGAACAGTAAGGCTGGTGTAAATATGACGACTCAAACTCATAGTGCAAGCGTAAATAAAACCTCGGAAATGACCAAGATGGCGCTGATGGTGGCAATGAACTGCATTTCTGCCTACCTCATCCTGCCCCTGCCGTTTTCGATGTCACCGATTGCGCTGCAGACGATGATTGTAAATTTGACAGGCTATGTGCTTAATACCAAGCAGGCCTTTATGACAATGCTGGTTTATCTTTTGGTGGGTCTTGCAGGCGTGCCTGTATTTACTGGTGGCAGTGCTGGCCCTGGTAAGCTGTTTGGCCCTACAGGCGGTTACCTGTTTGGCTTTTTGCTTACAGCAGTTTTTTTGGCCTATTTTAAGGGTGAAAAATACAGCTTCAAGCGTTATGCACTTTTGGGCTGCTTAGTTGGCATTCCCTTGATTTATGCACCTGGCGTTGTACAGCTGAAGCTGGTAACCGGTATGGGCTGGGACAAGGCGCTTATGACAGGTGCTTTGCCATTCATTCCGCTGGATATTGTTAAATGCCTGGCAGCTGCTGTTATCGCAGGTCCTATCAACCGTATTTTTAATAACAGATAATTTTTGTGGAGCTGTCGCAAGGGCTGCGATGGCTCCTTTTGCAATATAGGAGTGAAAGCATATGGAAGCTTATATTTTGGGCGGCCTGCGCAGCTACGTGGGTGTGGTCAACGGCATGTACCGCCACATCCCGGCCGAGCTGTTGGGAGCGGCAGTGCTGCAGCAGGTTATGCAAAAATATCAGGTGCAGCAGCCTGATTATATTATTGGTGGCAATGGCGTAGGCGCGGGTGGCAACATCACGCGCCTTATGGCGTTAGAAGCAGGTGTGGACGAGGTAGTGCCTGCCTTTACTGTAGACGTGCAATGCGGCAGCGGTCTGGAAAGCATTGCGCTGGCAGCTGCCAAAATCAATAGCGGTGAAGCCGATGTCATCATCGCAGGCGGCTTTGAGAGCAGCAGCACCCAGCCGCGCCGTGGCTATAACCCCAATAACCCTGCCTATACTGGCGATAGCTGGTACAGCGTGGCCAAGTTCATGCCTGGCATCCACCGCGAAACCGTGATGCTAGAGGGGGCGGAGCTGGCGGCCAAGCGCGAAGGGATAACCAAGGCAGAGCTGGATGCCTGGGTACTGCGTAGCCACAAGCTGGCAAATCAGGCACGTGAGCAGGGACTCTTGCAAGGCATCATCGCGCCTGTTTATGGTGCCACCAAGGACGAGGGCATCCGTCCGCGTATGAGCCAGCGGCTTTTAGACAGGCTGCCCAAGGTGCTGGAGGGCGGTGAGTTTATCACTGCTGCCAATTCCTGCCTGATTAACGACGGTGCTGCCTTTGTGGTGCTGTGCTCGGCAAAATATCTGGCAGAGCACGGCCTGAAGGCGCAGGCAAGGGTTATTGCCAGTGCTGCCTGTGGCGGTGACCCCTTGGTGAGTCCGCGGACTGCTGTCACAGCGTTGCAAAAGCTGCTGGCCAAAAACGGCCTTATCGAGCAGGATATAGATGATTTTGAATTGAACGAGGCCTTTGCCGTGATAGACGTGCTGTTTGCCCGTACCTTTGCGCAGAGCGTGGATAAATATAACGTGTTTGGTGGTGCGCTGGCTTATGGCCATCCTTATGGTGCTAGCGGCGGCATCATCACGCTGCATCTTTTAGAAGCACTGCGCCAGAGGGGCGGACGCTTGGGTGCTGCCAGCGTAGCAGCAGCAGGCGGTATTGGCACTGCGTTGTTAATAGAAAGACTATGACGGACGTAGGAGGATAATTATGGATTACCTGCAGCTTATACAATCACAGCCACAGGCCAAGCTGGCGCTGGTAGAGGACGGCGAGGAATATACCTATGTCCGCCTGGCGCAGGAGGCGGCAGACCTGCGCGCAAAGAGCAGCCTTAGCGAAAGCGCTGTCTTTATCCATGAGGACAGTATTGCGCGTCAGCTCATTAGCTTTTTGGCCTACAGCGGCACGCGTACAGTGCCAATTATTGCCACCGAGGTGAGCAAAACGCAGCAGTTTGACTGCGCTGATATTCCTGCTGCTGCCTGCATGGGCGTTATGACCAGCGGCAGCACAGGTAAGAGCAAGCTTTTGTGGCGCAGCTACGCCAGCTGGGCCAGCTTTTTTACCGAGCAGAACCGTGTCTTTGGCGTGGATGCTGATACGGTGATCTTTTGCCAGGGCAGCCTGGCCTTTACAGGCAATTTGAATATATATATGGGTGTGCTGGCCGCAGGGGGAACGCTGGTGGTGACAGAACGCTTCCGCCCGCGCCACTGGCTGCAGCTTATGGACCAGTATCAGGCGAACGCGATTTACCTTATCCCCTCCAAGCTGCTTTTGCTGCCCAAGTTTTTGCATACGGCAGATACGCGCGTGCGCAGTATTATCAGCGGCTCGCAGAGCATGGGCAGGGAAGAGGCGCAGCGACTGCTTGCCATCTATCCTAATGCGGACATTACGCTGTATTATGGCGCCAGTGAGCTAAACTATATAACCTATATCAAGGCGCAGGACATGACCGATGACCGCACGCTTATTGGCAGGCCCTTTGCCGGCGTGGAGGTGAGTGTTAAAAATGAGGAAATTTTTATCAACACGCCTTATCACGTTGAAGGCATTACGCTGCCGTTTTCGCTCAAGGATAGGGGAAGACTGGATGCAGCAGGCTGCCTGCACTTTTTGGGACGCACAGATGATATTGTCAGTGTTAACGGCCGCAAGGTGTCGACAGTGAAGGTGCGCGAGGCACTGACGGCCATCGCCGGCGTAGAGGAGGCAGCAGTGCTGTGCCAGCATGTGGATGATGCTGATATCCTCGCGGCGTTCATTGGCTCAGCGCAGGAATTTAGCAAGCAGGAGCTGGTGAGGCTTTTGCGGGGGACGCTGGCGGATTACGAGCTGCCTAAGCAGTTTATTTGCCTTAAACAGCTGCCGCACAATGAAAGCGGCAAGGTGGATAAGCTGGCCTTAAAAAAGTTTTTCTAAGAAATGTAAAAAAACACTTGCCAAACTGCTAAAGGTATGGTAATATATATACCTGTCAGACACCTGACATTGGCCCGGTGGTTCAGTTGGTTAGAATGCCGCCCTGTCACGGCGGAGGTCGTGGGTTCGAGTCCCATCCGGGTCGCCAAT
>CAVDRP010000008.1:0-119534 GCA_963611535.1 Bacteroidaceae bacterium
AGCGAAACGCGGCAGATTTACAGTCTGCTCCCTTTAACCACTCGGGAACCCATCCATTTGCGACAAGGAGAATTATACAGGATTTATTGAGCTTTGTCAACAGCTTTTGACAAAATAAAAATTTATTTTTTTTGCACTAGCGCCAGCCCGCGGGCAAACTTGCTGCGGTCCTCTGCACGCAGGCTCACCTCATCTGCCACAAGCTCCTTATATGCCAACAAATCACTGGTTTCACCCTCCAAAAGCTCCAGCTCCACCTCGTCAATGTTGTCTGTGGCAGTGCCAGTGGTAATTTCACCCCTGTCAATGGCCATTTCTATTACTGCGCTCTTGTATTGCAAAATATAAGTAATACGTTTTACTCGCACCGTAAACAGTGCCTGCACTCCCTGCGGCGCCAGCTCGCTCAGCTCATAGCCCAGACCCAGGGCCGCAAAGCCGTCTAGTACAGGCTCTGCCTTAGCTATAGGCAGGTTAAGCTCCAAGCGCTCGCTCAGGCCGCCGCTGCTTTTTTTGCTGGTCTTTACTGTCGCTTCAAAGCTGCCGTCACCCTTATCGCGCACACGGTAGGCAATGCCATGCGCTGTCAGCGCCATGTCCTGCGTATCATAATAGGTGCTGACAAGCTGGTGTTCCCTGCAACTGCCAGGACGCATTGCCTGCGTAAAAACATCCAGCGTCAGCAGCTTCACCAGCTCTGACGGCTGCAGCACTAGCTTTAATTCAATCTCGGTATTTTTGCTCATCACTATCACTATCCTTTGTAAATACTTTCAAGCCACCATCACTTGCACGCTGCCACCAAAGCAGTGGCACGCCAAACGCCACCAGCGTCACAGCCACCGCTGCATAAAACCGCGCCGTACCAAAGGCATCTGCCAAAAAATTGTAGGCTATTGCCCCTGGAAGCATCCCCAAAAGCGTTGCAACAGCATAAATATTATAAGGTAGATGCACGCTCCCAGCAATAATGCTCACCGGGTCATAAGGGAAAATGGGCACCGTTCGTAAAACGATCATCTTCTTAAAGCTGGCACTGCCCACAAGATAAGCTGTCAACCGCATGCCCCAGCTGCCGCCAAAATTGCGCAAAAGCCAGCTGCCGCCGCCAAAGCGTCCCAAAAGATAACAAAAGCTGGCACAGCCAAAGCCGCCTGCAAGCAAAAAAACAATGCCCCACCAGGGGCCAAAGAGCACGCCGGCGCTTAAATTCAAAAGCAGCGTAGGAAAAAGCAGCAGCGGCCGCACAGTATACACCGCTATATAAATCACAGGTGCCCATACGCCAAAGCCCACCACCCAGCGGCGAATATCCTCTGCGCTGTGCGGATGCGGGTTGTAGGGTGATTCATATAAGCCGTACACAATCGCGCCCAATACTGCAAGATAAGCTAGCACGCGTAAAAATAAATATAGATATTTCCTCTTCATCTAGTCAGCTTTGAGTATAATCACATCTCTATGCGACATATAACTCTATCTCCTTATTCACCTCTAATAAATCATCCTTTTTCAAAGGACTATCTACAATATCCACAGGCATTCCTATGCTCTCTTCAAATGCTAATTTCATTTTCAGATTATATAATATCATAGCTCTAACCTCCATATACATAAACTAACTCCCCTCTTTATTTAATTATATCATTTTATCAGCAGGCAACCAAGTATAATTTTATACTTTAAGCAGCAGACAGCGCACCACTGCCGCTAGGCAAGCGCCTAAATCCTGTAAATATGCAAAATAACTGTGAATACCTTGACTTTAACGCCTGTTCATATAATAATTATAGTGCAAGAATAATTTGTATATCCTTTAACGACTGCCGTGAAGGCAGCCATCTTCAAGAAAGTGGTGATACTATGATTTTTAAGTTTGAAGCACAAGCTCCCAAAATTGACGAAAAGGCTTACGCGTTCAATACCGCTACCCTCATTGGTAAGGTAGAGCTCAAGGAATATGCCAGTGTTTGGCCGGGCGTAACCATCCGTGGCGATGTTAACCGTATCGAGGTTGGCCGCTACAGTAATATTCAGGATAACAGCGTGCTGCATGTTGCCGACAAGCACGCCTGCATCGTTGGCGATTATGTAACCGTTGGCCACTGCGCCCTGCTACACGCCTGCACAGTCGAAGACCACTGCCTCATTGGCATGCACAGCACAGTTTTAGACGGCGCTGTTATCGGTCACGGCTCCATCGTTGCTGCTGGTGCCGTTGTTACCAAGGGAACTATCGTACCGCCGTATTCCCTGGTTGCAGGCATTCCTGCCAAGGTCATCAAAAAGCTGGACGAAAAGGGTGTGGACGCAATTCATGCGCAAGCCTTAAAATACAAAACCCTGTGGACCGAACGCTACGGCCTGCTGCCTGACGGCGGCGGTGAACGCTACCACGGCGAGCAGATCGTTTAATTTAATACTGTTTAATACCTTGCTGACAAAGCAGCCACTTGTCCCTTGCCTTACGGCAGACTGCTTTGTCAGCTCATATGACAACAAAAATGCACAGGAACGGATCCTGTGCATTTTTGTTTGTTACGGCTTGTTGTTACCTTAAAGACAATTTTCACAACAACTCTTATTATATATCACATTTAAGTGTAATAAAATCCTTATACACCCAGCCAATAGTGCCATCTGCCAGCTGCACCTTATACCAGACCTCACCATAAAGCTTTCTAACATGCTCCTTATTAACATAAATCCTAGTACTCTTACCTTCCAGCTTCAGGCGACATTGGTACATATCAGCATTTTCGGCGGTTATTGTCACAGGCTGTCCCTTACTAAGCTCGATACGCTGGCCATTATAGTCAACTGTCAGTCCTTCTGTAATCATACCTGCATTTTTTTTATTACAACGCCACATTTCTATGGCATCCAAGCCACTATCGCGGTTAAGTGTTCTGATAACATCACTAGCGCTAGAATGCCCGCTTCTCAAAAACACGCCGTCAGCATTGACATAAGCAATTTGCGGCTTAAAAGCATTAGCTGCAACTTGCTTTTGTTCTTTATCTATTGCGCTATCGCCCATCAGTACAGCTTTTTCACTATCGCCTTCATTGACCACTTTATCCATGGCACTGCTGATAACGGGATTGGTAAACAGCAAACAGGCAATCGCCACTGCACCCAGCATGTAGCTGGCAATACCATGGGAACACTTTACTTTAGCCTTATAGTATTCTTCCATTACCTAAGACCTCGCTTTCTTTGACTCAGACTATAGTCTCTTTTTGTTTTTACAGCTTGGCATCATATTCTGCCTGCTTAAAGCCCACAAGCACGCCGCCGTCATAAATAACCAGCGGACGCTTTACCAGCATACCGTCCGTAGCCAAAAGCTCTAGCTGCTCCTCCTCGCTCATTGCGGGCAGCTTATCCTTCAGCCCCAGCTGCTTGTACAAATTACCGCTGGTGTTAAAAAAGCGCTTCAATGGCAGGCCGCTGGCAACGTACCACGCACGCAGCTCGTCAGCCGTCGGATTAGCGGCTTTGATATCGCGCACCTCAAAGTCCAGGCCCTTGGCCTTTAGGTACTGCTCTGCCTTTTTGCAGGTAGAGCACTTGTGATAGCATACAAATAGCATTTTCTGCACCTCCATTTATTGCAGCTGTTGGCGCAGATAAGCCTCTGCCGCCTTTAGCTGTACGTCACTGGTTGCGTTTTCGGGAAGCTCCACCCTTTCGTCAGGCTCAATGCCCACGTTATGAATAGATACACCCGAAGGAGTGTAATACTTGGCAACAGTAATTTTCACCGCGGTACCACTGTCCAGGCGATAGACGCTCTGCACGCTGCCCTTGCCAAAGGTTTTGACACCAAAAAGCCTGCCGCTTTTGGTATCCTTGATGGCGCCGGCCACGATTTCGCTGGCACTGGCGCTACCATGATCCACCAGCACTGCCAGCGGATATTTTACCTTTTCCAGTTTTGATGTTTCCTCATACTTGTTGCCGTTTTTATCTACTACAGAAACAATTGGTCCCTTGGGTACCAGCATGCCTGCAACCTGCACGCCCGCGTCAAAGACACCGCCGGGATTGCCGCGCAGATCCAAAACCAAGGCCTGCATCCCCTGCTTTTCCAGCTCCTCGTACTTTTTAGCAAAGTCATCGCCCGTATTCTCATTGAACACTGCTATGCGGATGTAGCCAATTTTGCTATTGGGTAGCAGCTGTCCGCCAACCGACGGATTTTTGATCTCGGCACGCACGACACGTACCTTGCGCAACGTGCCATCCTTGCCCTTAAGCTCCAGCAGCACCTCTGTGCCCTGCTTGCCGCGGATGCTGTTTGCCACCTGGTCCATATTCATGTCGCGCGTAGGCTTATCATCGATAGCCGTAATAATATCGCCGCTCTTGATACCAGACTTGGCACCAGGGTTATCCTCCAACGCCGAGATAACCACATAGTCATTTCCACGCTTGCCAAAGACGATGCCGATACCACCAAAGCTGCCGCCAGTCATTTCACTTAGCTGCTGATAATCCTTACGGTTCAAATACACAGTATATGGGTCACCAACCGCTTCTACCATACCCTTAATGGCGCCGTCAAACAGCTGGTGATTTTCAACCTCGCCATTATAATTATGCTTCAACAAATTCATTGTGCGCAAAAAACGCACCGATTCAGAGGCACTGCCAGTCAATCTATTCAGCAGTACAGCCTCAGCTCCTACAACTACGGCTGTCGTCAGCACTGCCGTCGCCAGGCAGCAGGCTGCTATCTGCCAGCTTCTTTTTTCAAACACTTTTCCTGCCTCCGTCTTTCTATCAAGGCAAATAATTCAACGGCTCTGTAAGCTCACCATGCAGGCGTACCTCAAAGTGACAGTGCGGACCGGTAGAATAGCCTGTGCTTCCGGCATAGGCTATGACCGTGCCCTTGTCCACATGCTGACCCTCGCTCACATTGAGCGCCGAATTATGCCCGTAAAGGCTTACCAGGCCGCCGCCATGATCTATCATCACGCAGTTACCATAGCCACCCAGCCAGCCACTGTATACAACCGTACCGCTATCTGCAGCATGGATCGGCGTACCTGTATCCACAGCGATATCCATACCGCTGTGATACTTAGTAGTACCAAAAATAGGATGCGTGCGCCAGCCATAATACGAGGTAATTGGTCCTGTGCAGGGCCACATAAACTGCCCTGTACCGCCGCTGCCCGTAGCCGCCGCACCACCACCGCTGCTTTCGATATTACGCAGCATGGCCGCGATATTTTCTGAAATCGCTAGCAGCCTGTCATACTCTGCCTGGCTGGACTGCTCATCCTCCTGTGCCTTGTAGAGCATTTGAGCACGCTGCTCACGTAGCTTATTGACCTTTGCTTTTTTAGCTTCAAGCTGTGTCTGCGTTGCCTTGATTTCCTTCATTTCGGCAGCAAGCTGTGCCTTACGGTTGTTTATTTCCTCTGCATCACGCTTGAGCTGATCCAGCATAGCCAGGTCGCTGGCAATAATCTTTTGCAGCAAATACATACGCGAAGAAAAATCGCTGAAATCCTTAGCTCCCAAAAGCACGTCCAGGTAATTTATCTGACCATTGATATAGATGTCACGCAGGCGTCTGCGGTATATGTGCATACGCTGCTGCACCTGCTGCTGCTTTTTTTCTAACTCTGCCTGGTTAGCGTCTATCTTTTCCTGCAATGCATTACTCTTTTTCTGCAGCTCGTTTGTCTGCGCCTGCAGCTCACCCAGGCTGCTCATAACATCCTGTAGCTGTGCATTTGCCGCATCCGCCCTTTGGCGAGCCTGCGCCTTGCGCTGCTGCATCTGCTGCATCTTGTACTTTACATCGTTGAGCTCGGCCCGTTTGTCATCGGCAGCATTGGCAAAGCCAAAGGCCGCATACAGCGGCAGGGCCGCCAGCCACAATGCCAAGGCTATGCCAACAAGCTTTTTTCTTTCCATCGCCTGCACCTGCCTTATACTTGCAAAAATTTACGCAGGGAGATGTAGCTGCCCAGTGCGCCAATGCCTGTGCCGGCAGCCAGCAAAACGATGGTTACATAAAACAGCAGCGGCGAAGCTGGCAAAAGCGGCAAAAAGGCCAATGTAGCATGTATTTTCTCCAAAAGACCAGCATAAATGCTGTTGATGCAGATGGACGCAAGCACTGCGCCAAAAAAGCCCAATGTCATGCCCTCCAACAGAAAGGGCCAACGGATAAACCAATCCGTCGCGCCTACATATTTCATAATAATTACCTCCTTGCGGCGCGCGAACACCGTCAGGCGGATGGTATTAGAAATAATAAAGAGAGTCGCCATAGCCAAAAAGATTATCAGCACGATGCCGCCAAGGCGCAGAATCTTGGTGAGCGAAAACAAATGCTCCACCACCTCCTGCCCAAACTTGGCCGTTTCCACCTTGGGGATCTGGCTGATGGATGGAGTGATTACCTTAATCCGCTCCGGACTGTCTACCTGCAGCTCAAAGGAATTAGGAAATGGATTGTCCTTTCCCAGGCTGCTCAGCAGCTGGTCCTGGTCACCCAAACGCTCTTTAAAGCGTGCCAGTGCCTGCTCCTTATTAACTGCTGTAACCTTAACAACGCCAGGGAGCTGCTTAAGCTTAGCCTCTACCGCCTTCAGCTCGTCTGACGAGGCATCGTCCTGCATATAAACCGATACCTGCACCTGACTTTCCAGGTACTTAGCCAGATTATTGGTGTTTAGGAAAATCAGCAGAAACATTCCCAGCACCAGCAGAGACACTGCTACAGTCGAAATTGAAGCAAAGCTCATAAAGCCGTTGCGGCGGATAGATTTATAGGTTTCCTTAATAAAATATTCCTTCGTACTAAAGCTCATAGCCATACACCCCGCTTGCCTCATCGCGCACGATATGACCATTTTCTATTGCGATAACGCGCTTGCCCATAGCATCAACGATATCCTTGTCATGAGTTGCCATAACTATCGTGGTGCCGCCAGCATTGATTTCCTTAAATATTTCCATGATGTCCCAGCTCGTTTCAGGATCCAGATTACCCGTAGGCTCGTCAGCAATAACCAAAATAGGATCATTGACAATAGCGCGGGCAATAGCAATACGCTGCTGCTCGCCACCGCTAAGCTCGCTGGGATAGGCATCTGCACGATGACGCAGGCCTACAAGCTCCAATACGTTAAGCACACGGCGCTTGATTTTGCGACGTGGTGTTTCGATAACCTGCATGGCAAAGGCCACGTTTTCATATACGGTACGGTCGGGCAGCAGGCGGTAATCCTGAAAGATTATGCCCAGCTGCCGCCGCAGGTAGGGAATTTCTTTAGGGGTGAGGGCTAAAATATCCACGCCGTTAACAAAAATGCTGCCCGTAGTAGGCAAAACCTCACGGAACAGCATTTTGATAAAGGTAGACTTACCAGCGCCGCTTGGTCCTACAACGAAGACAAATTCGCCTGGCCCGATATGTATGTTGACGTCCTGCAAGGCCGTTGACCCGCTAGGGTACACCTTACTCACATCATTCATTTTCAGCACTACCTTCAATCTCCTCTCAATTTAACAAATCAAAGGCTTCCTTAGCATTCAAAAGAGCCTTCTCCCGCAGTGTATCCAGCATCCCATGAAAATCGTTGGTGGGAGACAGCGCCTGGTGTGCCGCCCTAACCACCTGCACGGCCTGCAGCGATTCTACCGTTCCTGCACTAATACCGCTGATATCCTTTACAAAGCCGTCGATTTTGGGATCATAGGAAACTGCTACAAAGGGACGCTCCATAACTGCTGCAAAAATAAGCGCGTGCAGGCGCATGCCGATAAGTAGGTCAAAGCAGCCCATCAGCGACAAAAATTGCTCGGTATCACAATCTGCCGCTAGTACCGTGCTGGCAGTTTTCTGCCCCATAAAGTGCTGCAGACGCCTGCAGGCCTCCACATCCACGGGATATTGCAAAGGCAGCAGCACGATGTGAGCACCGTAATCGCGCGCCAGCACATCGGCCGCCTTGGCAAGCTCCAGCAAATATTTATCATCATCCTGCCATTTGCGCACGCTGATGGCAATCAGCATTTTGTCCTGCGGCACGCCAAAGCGCTGCAAAAGCTCCTGCCCCTTATCCTTGCTCTCCTGTGGCAGCGTAAGTACAGAATCGGCTGTTAGCTGCACCTTTTCAGCAGGCACGCCAATGCGCCGCAGCTCATAGAGCGAATCCTGATCACGCACGGTAATAAGGTCAACCCTGCTGCAGACTAGCTTAGTAAGCCTGCGCAGCGGCCTGCTATGGATAGGGCCTATACCCTGCCCAAAAAGCATTACCCGCTTTTTGAGCAGGATACCAAGTGCCAAGATAAACAGATAATAAAGCAGACTGCGCTTGCTGGTTACATCCTGCAACAGGCTGCCACCACCGCTAAGCAGCAGGTCGCAGTCACGCAGCGCCGCCCAAATTTCCAAGAAACTAAACCGATGAATGGATTTTACCCTGTGCCTTGCAGCTGTCACTGCAGGATTACCCGAAAGGACTGTAAGCTCCACAGCCTTTTCGGTACTGCGCAGGGCCTTGACGATCGCGGTCAGCATAGCTTCATCTCCGGCATTAGCAAATCCATAGTATCCGGAAATCACGATCTTACTCATTGTTCAAGGTATCTCCTTCTCAGTTTCAAAACAAGTGGCAGCAGCGCGCCGATCACCAGCACGCCAATAATGCCAAATACAGCGCCTACTGCATAACCGTCAATAGCACGCCAAAAGCTCATGATCACAGGTGTACGCATATGGCAGAAGGTCTGCACCAGACTGCCCTGGCCGATAACAGCAGCGCAGGCCAGCACAAACTGCCACCAGCGCGGTGCGCAGCGGTACACTGCCAAAACCGCGATAAAGAACGCAGGATGACCCACCATAAACTCCTTTTCACGCGGACGCGCATACATCAACTGCTCCAACAGCGCACGCATCTTCAGCTCAATGGCTGGCACAGGCACGCCACCTGTGTGGCCGCTGCGGCCAACAAAATAATAGGCTACAAAAAGCAGCACAGCCAAAACCACAACATGCCGGAAGGTCAGACCTGTATCCAACAAGCCGTTCAGGCGCTGCCACAGCACCGCCAGGCCACGCCCCACAACCTGTAGCAGGTCGTAGCGCTTGATAAAGAGAATGGCCGTGAGCAGTACTGGCAGAATAAAGGTGAGCTTTACGCCGCGGTAAATATCAATCTCCAGCAAGAAGCGGCTGTCCGTCATGATAGCCGACATAAAGGCCGCACCCACAAGCGACAGCGCCACTGCCAGCGCCAGCTGCCACAGTCCCTTGATGCAGATAGCAGGCAGGCTGTGCTTATCAGAAGCATTTTTATCCCATATGCTAAAGATAACGCTCATTGAAAGCACGGGGAAGACGCTTGCCGCTGCCAAGGACAAAAGCTGACGCGTCAAAAGGCCGCGCCCGATAAAGAGCAACGCCAAAACCGCTGCCGAAGCCACCGCCCACAGCAGCACCTGTCTTGCAGCGCTCATGTTAAAGAGCAGTGCCAGGTACAGCACTAGGCCTGCCACAACAGCCAGCACGCTGGGAACCAGCAGCAGCTTACTTGGGAAATATGGTGCATAAGCACTGTCTTCGGCACTATTAAACACGCCTGCCTCGCCAATCGTGTAGCCACGCGCCTCAACGCTGGCCTTAATATCCCGCACGTATTGCAGGTTTATCTGCATGATATCCTTGCCTTCCTTGGGCATCATAAAAGTACGGATATAGTTAACGCGGATATTACGCTCCTCGTCCGTCAGTGCCCAGCGGCGCAGAGCCTCACCCACGCTGATTTTCTTTTGCTCCAGCGGGTCGATTACGTAAGAACGGGCAGCGTTGTAATCTATCGCCTCACCCAGCTGTACCATACCGTCAATTTTGGCAAACTGCAGCTGCGTATAATGCTCCAGCATCACCAGCATCATGTTATTTTCACGCATACGCTCGCCCAAATAAGCAATTTTATCAGGGTAGCCAACGCTTTCGGTACCGCAGGGCATGAGTGCGTGCACAGGCACGCCTGCCTTTTTGATGCGCTCAAAAATCGCATCTATCTGCTTATCGGTTACGTTGACATAATTTTGCGGACGCACGATAATCTTAAAGCCTAAAGCAGCAACCTTACGCAAATCCTGCGCGGGCAAGCCTAATGGTGCCTGCATAATGCCCAAAGGCTCATCATATTTGCCGTCCGGCAACGGCTCAGTGCTACCCTTAATCTTGACGATGCGGGGACTAGCGCTTACAACCTGCACGCGGTCTTCGCCGTAACGCAGGCGCAAATCCTCCTCCACGTCCGCCAAAATAGCAGCATCCTTAGCAGCAGCGACGTAAGCAGCATTTTCTTCAACAGCTGCTGCAGGAACGGCAGCAAACACGCCCTTATCCGCGCCTAAAGCAACAATTTGGCGCAGCTCGCCACCAGTTGCAGTCTTCAGCTCACCATTTTTCGTCAAGCGTTCCAAGGTTGTATCAAAAATCATCAGCGAGTTGATGCCTGCCTCCTTAAATTTTAGCAGCACATCCTGCTCAGGTAAGCCCTGCAGGGCAGCAACCTTGCGCAAGCCCTCGTACTCCATGGCCAGCTCTACAGTATTGTTTTTTTGTTCGATATTATGACGCGCCACGTTCAGCCACAGCGCGCTCACTAACCCGATCACGATTACTGCGAGCAGCAACGGATTGTATCGGCCCTTCATAAAATTCACCTGCCAAACCTCGCTTTATTAAACCTTTTTCTGCTGGCTGCGCAAATATGCTTCTACAAACGGCATCAAGTCGCCATCCATGACAGCCTGAATGTTGCCTGTTTCACAGCCCGTGCGGTGGTCCTTGACCATAGTATAGGGTTGGAAAACATAAGAGCGGATCTGGCTGCCCCATTCAATATTTTGGTAATCGCCGGCAATATCGCTTACCAACGCATCCTGCTTAGCCTTTTCGTACTCGTACAGCTTTGCACGCAGCATCTGCAGGCAGCGCTCGCGGTTTTGGATCTGGGAGCGCTCGTTCTGGCATTGTACGACGATGCCTGTAGGCTCGTGCGTCATACGTACTGCAGACGAGGTCTTGTTAACGTGCTGGCCACCTGCGCCGCTGGAACGGTAAACATCCACGCGTACCTCGTCCATGTTAATATTAACCTCAACCGTATCATCCAGCTCCGGCATAACGTCCACCGCTGCAAAGGATGTGTGGCGGCGTGCGTTCGCATCAAACGGCGAAATGCGCACCAGGCGGTGTACGCCCTTTTCCGAACGTAAAAAGCCGTAGGCATTGTGGCCATTAACCTGAATGGTAGCACTTTTTACGCCTGCCTCATCACCAGGCTGATAGTCCAGCATCTCCAGCGCAAAGCCATTTTGCTCAGCAAAGCGGGTAAACATACGCAGCAGCATGCTTGTCCAGTCCTGCGCCTCGGTGCCGCCAGCACCTGCGTGCAGTGTCAAAATAGCGTTGTTAGCGTCATATTCGCCGCTCAGCAGCATGCCTAGCTCCAAATGCTCCAGCTCAGCGCGGCATTTTTCCAGCAGCTCGTCCATTTCCGGCACCAGGCTTTCGTCGTTTTCCTCAGCAGCCAGCTCCTGCAAGGCCTCCAAATCACCCACGCTATCACTAAGCTTGTGGAAGCCGTCAACCTCTTCCTTCAGGCCATTAACGTCCTGCGCTGTCTTCTGCGCCTTTTCGGGATCATCCCAAAATGTGGGGTCACCCATTTTATGCTCTAATTCTGCAATACGGTCCTCCTTGACAGCGATGTCAAAGAGATCCCCTCATTTCCTCTAATTTTGCTTGCAGATTAGCGATTTCTGGTTTGTACTCTTCAATCAACAAAATTCCTCACAACCTTTCAGTTAGCAAATATTAGTTATTTGCAGGCTTGCGCCTGACTTATTTATGGCGCAGACGGCACGCCTTTTGCAAGCGAACCACCCACGCCTCAGGGTTACTATTATACGCTTATGCCTCTTTTGCAGCAGGCTCTGCGCTCAGCTTGCCCTCATCACCCTCGGGGGTGGGGTTATTGGTGGAAGCATCCTCCAAGGGATCCTCCATACGAGGCTGGGTAATAACATTGACGCGGTAAATGTAACGCACAACGTCGTCCTGAATAGCATCAATCATAGCCTCAAACATATCATAGGCCTCAAACTTGTATTCAACCAACGGGTCCTTTTGGCCATACGCGCGCAGGCCCACGCCCTCACGCAGCATATCCATAGCATCCAGATGCTCCATCCAATGGTTGTCTACAACCTTCAGCATAACCAGGTTTTCCAGCTCACGCATCAGCTCAGGCCCGATTGCGTCCTCACGTGCCTTATAATTGTCATCTGCCAGCTTATGCAGATATTCCTCCAGCTCCTCACGGCTCAGGTTCTGCAGATAATCAATAGTCAGCAGACCACGCGGAGCGTAAAAGTCCTCTGCATAGTTAATGAGAGCCTGCAGATCCCAGTCCTCGGAATAAACCTCGGGCGGAGCGTACATAACCATAGTGCGATCCACAACCTTGTGTACCATTTCCATGATCGTGTCGCGCAAATTCTCCTGATGTAAAATCTTGTGACGCTGCGAATAGATAACCTCGCGCTGCTGGTTCATAACATCGTCATATTCCAAAACGTGCTTACGAATGCTGAAGTTACGCGCTTCCACCTTCTTCTGTGCATTTTCGATGGACTTGGTAACCAGGCTGTGCTCGATGGGCTCATCGTCCTCCATGCCAAGCTTGTCCATAATACCGGCAATGCTGTCACTACCAAAAAGACGCATCAAATCGTCCTCCAGGCTCAGGAAGAACTTAGAGGAGCCAGGATCGCCCTGACGGGCGCAGCGTCCGCGCAGCTGGTTATCAATACGGCGGCTTTCATGGCGCTCCGTACCGATGATGTGCAGGCCGCCAAGCTCAGGCACACCCTCGCCCAGCGTAATATCCGTACCGCGGCCGGCCATGTTGGTGGCGATAGTTACTGCACCGTACTGGCCTGCGTGGGAAATAATTTCTGCTTCCTTTTCATGGTATTTAGCATTCAGCACATTGTGGGGAATATTGCGGCGTGTCAGCATCGCGCTCAGCTCCTCGGATTGGGCAATGGACGTGGTGCCAACCAAAACAGGACGGCCAGAGTTGTGACACTCTTCGATTTCGTTAACCGCAGCCTTGTATTTAGCAATACGGGTTTTGTAGATAACATCCGGATAATCCACACGGATCATCGGCTTATTGGTAGGCACAACCACAACAGGCAGATTATAAATCTTCTGGAACTCCTGCTCCTCGGTCTTAGCAGTACCGGTCATACCAGCAAGCTTGTTATACATACGGAAGTAGTTCTGGAAGGTGATGGTTGCCAGGGTTTGGCTTTCGCGCTCCACCTTAACGCCTTCCTTAGCTTCAATGGCCTGATGCAGGCCCTCAGAGAAGCGGCGGCCAAACATCAAGCGGCCCGTAAATTCATCGACGATGATAACCTGGCCGTCCTTAACTACATAATCGCGGTCACGGTGCATCAAGGCCTTAGCCTTTAAGGCGCACATAATCTGGTGGGAATAATCCACACCATGCTCGTTGTCATATAAATTTCCAATACCCAGCATCTTTTCGGCCTTGGCAATACCCTTTTCGGTGGGAGCTACCTGCTTTTGCTTTTCGTCAACAGTGTAATCCTCGCCCTCATCCATCTTGGCAACAACCTGCGCCAGCACTCTGTACAGGTCGGTAGATTTTTCGCCAGGGCCAGAAATAATCAGCGGTGTGCGCGCCTCGTCAATCAAAATGCTATCCACCTCGTCGACGATGCAATAGTTAAGCTCGCGCTGCACCATCTGGTTTTCATCAACTACCATGTTATCACGCAGGTAGTCAAAGCCGAACTCGTTGTTAGTGCCATATGTAATGTCGCTGGCATAGGCAGCCTTGCGGTCAGGGAAATCCATATCATGCACAATCAGGCCTACAGAAAGGCCCAGCGCCTTGTAAATACGGCCCATGTCCTCGCTGTCGCGCTTTGCCAGGTAGTCATTGACGGTGACAACATGCACACCCTTGCCGGTCAGCGCGTTGAGGTAAACAGGCGCAGTTGCTACCAGCGTTTTGCCCTCGCCAGTGCGCATTTCGGCAATTTTGCCGCGGTGCAGCACCACGCCACCAATCATCTGTACGTCAAAATGGCGCATGCCTGTAACGCGCTTAGAAGCCTCGCGCACAACAGCAAAGGCCTCCGGCAGAATATCATCCAGGGTTTCGCCCTTTTGCAGACGCACCTTAAACTCCGCAGTCTTGGCAGCCAAATTGGCAGAGCTCAAGGACTGCATCTCCCCTTCCAGACTATTAATCTTATCTACGATTTCACGAATGTTTTTAATTTCTTTTTCATTGGGATCACCAAAAATTTTTTTCAAGATTCCTTCGAGCAACACAATCACTCCTTAATAATATGGTGCGTTAAAAGACTATACACCTAATTTTAAATTATAGCAGAATCTATCTCAAAAAGCAAAAAGCACAGGAGTAATTCCTGTGCTTTTTTGTGAAGTTTAGGTAAAAACCATCAAATCATTTCAGCTCCGGGCTCAAGAGTCCATACTTGCCATCCTTGCGGCGGTACACAACATTGGTGCTGCCCAGATCAGGGTCAAAGAATACGAAGAAATCATGGTTCAGCAAATTCATCTGCAGGATTGCTTCCTCAGCAGTCATAGGATGCATGGTGAAATGCTTATTTTTGATAATCTCGAACTCGCCCTCCTCCGCAGGCTCGGCTGCAGGTGCAGGAGCCGGTGCAGGTTCTGCAAAGTTGCTGTATTTTCTCTTCATCAGGCGGGTTTTGTATTTGTGAATCTGACGCTCAAGCTTATCAACAACCAAATCTATCGAAGAATACATATCCTTGGTGGTTTCCTGTGCTCTCAGCAAAATGCCGCTGGCAGGAACTGTAATCTCTACAATATGATTACCCTTTTCTACCTTCAATACTGCAGAAATGTCGCCTACAGTCTTAAACTGCTTGGTGACCTTGGTAATTTTTTTCTCCACATACTCTTTCAAAGCCGGAGTTACGTCAATGTTTCTGCCTTTTACGTTTACACTCATAATAAATGCCTCCTTTGGTATGTCACCAAATTGCTTTGGCGCTACCATTTTTCTATCAAGGGCTCGGGCTTTATCCCTTTGCTTTTATATTTCGCTATAGGGGTAAAAATTCCTGCTTTAATTTGCAAATTTCATCTATTTTACTTTGTTTAGTCACAAAAGTGTTACATTTTAACAAAGAATCGTTAGCATAAACACAGCTAAAGTTACTAAAAGCGCAAATTACTATTGTCAGATGAAAATCTGCCATTATATTTTAGAAACGTAATGGCAGATTACTTAAAGTTTTTTGTAGATATTTTAGTTACTTTTTGGGGCTGAACCACTACTGTTGACTATATCTATTAACACAGTCGCATATAAAGCTCCCTGCTCATCATAAAATTTTATTTTCCCCTGCTGAGCTACCGTATCACGAGCTACATACAGCTCTGCACTAAGCGGCAGACGTCCACGCTGCAGCTGTAAAACGTCGCCTGGCTCAAGCTGCCGCCACAAGCCCTTTTTGCTACCCTGCGACAGCAGCATGGCTACCCCTTCGGCCTCACAGCGAAGCCTGATAGCCTTGTCCTTTAGCTGCAGACGTAGGTATAGCGTATAAATATTAGGCTGCAGGCATTGCTTCAGCCTTCCCTCCCTGCTCAGGTCAACAACGCAATGCAGCTGCTGCCCCCGCGCAAGGCCAGACTTATAATAAAGCTTATCATAGTCATTCTCGCTACGAAAGAACGCCAGGCCAAGCATCAGCAGCACCATAGCTACAAAAGCCAGCACACGCTTAACCAGCCTATCCATGCTGCATCTCCCCATTCTTAAGCCTTTTATACGCAGCCTTAGCAAGCAAAAGCAATACGGCGAGCACACCAGGTGCACAGCTAAAGGCGCAGCTGCCACAAATGCCATTGCAGCCCGTTCCCTGCGTCGTCACACTGCTCACAGGAATTCCCATTGCTGCCACAAAATTAAAAAGTCTTGCCTTCATGCCTGTTTCCTCCCATAGCTTATAGCCTTCACAGGACAGCTGTGCTGACACACACCGCAGCAAATACAGTTATTCCTGCTTATCACCGCATGTCCGTCTACAACAGCTGCAGCCTGCATAGGACACTTTTGGGCGCACTTGCCGCAGCCGATGCACTCATTAATATTTACACGCATGCGCAGCACAAACGGCAGCCTGCAGCCTAAAGTGTGCACCAGGCTCTGTGCCGCCCCTACAGGGCACAAAAAATTACAAAATCCGCGTCCGCCCCTGGTAAAAAGGCCAAAAACCACAACCCACAAAATAGCTGTCAAAAGCAGGCTGGATGTCAGCGAGATAAAATACCTCTGTGTGTAATAATTAGCCAGCAAATCGAACAAAAAGAAATTGCAATAGGCACAGGCCAAAATGCCACCAAAAAACGGTACCAGGCAAAAGCCTGCCAGCATACCGTAGCGGATGGGTGCAATTTCAGTATAGCTGCGCCAATTCACCTGCAGCCTAGCAGGAACAAGCTTAGCCAGGTATTCTGTAAACGCTCCTGCAGGACACAGCCTGCCGCAAAACAGCGGGCCAAAAAGGAAGGCACTCACCAGTAGCAGCAACGTGCTGATAACGCTTACGGGTGCATAACGGAACATCTGACCATCTAAAATGTGCTCCAACGGTATGCGCAGGCATAGGCTGTGGATGCTTTGTGCCTGCCAGCTGCCATACAGCAGATAATTAAGCGCTCTTGTAAATAGCGCAGCTGGCGCATAAAACAGCACAAAGCCTGCAGCATAGCCCGCAAGGCGTTTCAGGTTAAACAGCATAAACTCCACCTCGGTAGCAGGCAGGGTACAAAACTCCTTTGCCCCTGCCCTGGGTAATACAAACAAATCTAGGCAATTATTTATTAAAAGCTGTAGCGCAGGCCAACGCTGTAGGTTCTGCCCGAAGTAGGCTCGCTGGCATAAAACTCACGATCAAACAGATTATCAATAGTGAACTGCAATACGGCATTCTTGGCAACCTCATAATTAAAGCCAACATTAACAATAAAATACGGATCCTCTGCCCCGTATTCCCCAGTTTCTGCATCCGGAGCCTGGCGTGCGCTTACATACTGGCAATCTAAATTAGCACCAAATCTATCCTTCTTGTAATTTAAACCAGCATGCAGCAAATGCTTGGGGATTCCATAATCAGTAGAATTAACATCCTTGATATTAGTATTCTGGACTGCACTTCGTTCTACACGGCCATGCTGCCAGGAATAATTAATATATGCACCAAGCTCATCCGAAAACTGTTGCTCAAAGCTTAATTCCACACCACGACGCTTTTCTGTTCCGTAGTTTTCGTAACGCTTATAATCTACGGTCGAAGTTCCTGGTTTATAATGATAGGTATAAATAATTTTATCATCGGTCTTAACTTGATACAGCGATACACCCAATTGAGCTTTGTCGCTCAGCTTTTTCTTCATACCAATTTCATAGGTATCCGACGTTTCGGGATCAAGATCAGGATTTGCAATCGTAGGTGGCTCGTAACGGTAAATCTGGCTAAATGGTGGCGGATTAAACGAGTGACCATAGGATACATAATAATTAGTATTATCATCTGCCTTAAAGTCAAAAGCAATTTTAGGACTAAGCTCATTATAAGAGCCAGTATCATGATGAGCTTCCTGTGTCAATGCTCCTTTGGTATCGTAAAACACACTATGTCCATCGTATTTCTTGTAGTGATCATAGCGCACTCCTAAATACATTGTCCAAGGCTCACTAAATTTATATTCATCCTGCACGAACAATGCAATATTTCTTGCATTGCCTTCATGCATCTGGTAAAGCCCGTTATTACCCTTACTTGTATCAACCGAATCATGGTCATGATAGTTTGTAAGGTATTTTCTGTATTGTGTATAGCTTTCCTGCTTAAGGTCGCCGCCTACTACAATGTTATGCTTGCCGACATTTTCCCAAGCCTTTTGAATATCAAAGCTATAGGTCTTACCAGGATAAAAAGAATCGGTACCAGCACCATACCAAGGCACTGTTGTAGCACTGCCCGCACTACTGTAACCAGCTTTTCTCATATCAAGCAGGCTAAAATTAGCAACGATTTTATTCTTTTCATCGTTATAGGCCAAGGTATGCTTATTATATTCCTTTTCCCCGTCATAACCCAAGTATGTGCTCAAAGTAGGTTTTACCACCTTGCCTCCACCAACATCGACACTACCACTCCAAACAGGCTTGTCATTTTGATAAACATAGGTCTTAGGATTAGGGTAGTAATAGGTGCTGTTTGTCCTAGCAAAAGTATATTTCAAGGATCGTTCTGCATCAAAGTTATATTTAACATTCGCAGTATAGGTTTCACTCTCATATTTCCTTTTGCCTCTTGTACCCACAACATATGCACCATTCGACAGCTGCGGCAATGGATTATCCGGCACTACAGTCGCAGTCCCCTTAGATGCAGTTTTGGTCTGATAATAATTGTCCCAACCATTGGACTTGCGGTTTTCATACCCAACGCCAAAGGAGAATTTTTCATTTGGTCTTATATCAGCATATATTGATTTTTTCCATGTATTATTACTGCCATAATTGAGAACGATATCACCATGCAAACCTTTTTTATTGGAATCTTTGGTAATGATGTTTATAACACCGCCCACAGCACGACCACCATAGAGAGATGACCCTGCTCCACGCACAACCTCGATTCTAGCAATGTTTTCTACAGGAATCATTTCCCAATCTACCCCATTATTGAACGGGAAATTCATCTGTGCGCCATCAACCAAAACCAATATATCAGTAGAATCAAAGCCTCTAAACTGTATGCCGCCTTGAATGGCCTGACTTTTATACACACCCGGCAAGGTCTGCAAAGCTTCAGGCACAGACATAATGTTCTTTTCTGCAATATCCTTTGCTGTTACAACGCTAACACTCGACGGAACCTCCTGGATCTGCTTCATTGTTCTCGTTGCCGTTACAACGACCTCGTCTAGTCCATACTCCTGCAAATCCTCAGCAAAAGCAGACGCTCCCCAAATTACGTTACCACACAGCAGTGCCGTCATAAGCAGCCCTTTTCTTCCTAAACTCTTCACAAATATTCCTCCATTCACTCATCTCAAGGCTTTAATATGTTCTTATTATTGAGATAAAATAACAAGAAATACATTATCCTGTATTTATAATGATATTGGGTATAGCAGGTATATAGTCAAGCACAAGCAGTCAAAAAAATCAAAAAATAATTATTGTCGGGTTTGGACTAAGTTTGTGCTAGGTATCTAACTCGTATATTATTTGATTTTTCACACACTTTATTATATAATATCCCCAAAACTAAATTTACAGCGTAGGACCTGCCAGCGCTCCTTTCGGCAGTAACAATAGTGAACGATGGTAAATCACTAGCGACAAACTAACCTATAATCATTGGTCACTATTTGCAGTACCTGCTAAGCTTGCTTTTTGGGCTTAGCAAGTACTGCTTTTTCTTTTACAGCTGTATTTTTAGCAAGCCCTATGCTATACTTAAAGGAGGAAGAAGCATGCAACAAGCATTAACAAAATTCGACCATCTGACCATCCAAAGTGACTTTATTTTTAAGAAGGTCATGAGTAAAAAGCGCATTTGCAAGCACCTCTTAGAGGAGCTGTTGCAAATCAAAATCGCAGATATCAGCTACCCTGAGGTAGAACGCACGCTTGACGTGTATTACGACAGCCGTGGCATCCGCCTGGATATCATCGTCGCAGATGACAAAAACACGCATTACAACCTGGAAATGCAGGTGAAGAACCCAGTCGACAGCATGACGGGTGAATACCTGCTGCCCAAGCGCACGCGCTATTACCAGGCCATGATGGACGTAGACTCACTACATAAGGGGCAGGATTTTGATAAACTTCCGCCCACATTCGTAATCTTTATCTGCATTTTTGACTTGTTCAAGGAAGCACAGCGCGTCTACACATTCAAAAAGCAGTGCCTGGAAAAGCCAGCTTTAGAGCTTAACGACCAGGCGACAGTCGTATTCTTGAACACGCTTGGCACCAAGGGCAGTGTTTCCAAGGATCTGCAAAGCTTTTGCGACTACATTAACAGCAACGTCGTAACCAGTGAATTTACCGACGAGATTGCCAAAACCATCGTCGACGTTAAGTATGACAAGAAAGTGAGGAAGGAATATATGCTTTACGAAATCCGCATGAAGGACCTGCGCAACGAAGCCTTAGCAGAGGGTATGGCTAAAGGTAAAGCTGAAGCAGAAATCCAAGTGGCTAAAAATCTGTTGCGCATGGGATTGAGCACAGCACAGGTCGCCCTTGCTACCAACCTGCCAGCCGCAGAAGTCGAAAAAATAAAGGCAGAGCCTGAGACAGAGAAAGCGTAAGCCATAAGCTTCAAATGTGATGCTTATACAAAAGAGGCTGAGACAAAACCAAGCCTAATACAGAAAAACCAGTAAAGGTTTATCATCAGATAAATTTCTACTGGTTTTTTAGTACAAAACTTTATAAAACACTTAAATTCTAGCGATTCTTGAATTTGTGAAGTTGTTTCTGCCTCAACCTCTTTTAGCATTTATGGTGTATTATCACATGGATAACAGTCTGCAAATTGTATATACCAATCGCTAAATACAATTTGCATAAACTCACAATCCTTTTCTGTCCAGGATTTTTTTAAGCTCATCTAACTTACCTAACTCATCTGATGACGTCTGTTGTTACCTCGTTGTCACAACAGGCTTTGTTGTCACAACAGGATTTCTCGAAGCATCTGCTAATATCTCGCCTGCTCTCTGTTTAACACGCTGCAATAATTCTGTATCTCGGTCTACTGGAGTCACAGTCATAGTATTCTCTTCCTCAATACCATATTCTCGCAAACGTGCAATAACATTGCTAATAGTATTTTCAGGATCTGCAAAATATTCACTACCACGTATACGGATAAAGGTCCAGCCAAGACGCTCCAAAATAGTTTGACGCTGCATGTCCTCTAGTATTTTATCTGCGCCGCTATGATAACTTTCACCATCACATTCAATAGCTATCTTGCGTTTTTTGTAAACAGCAACCATGTCTATACGATAAGCGCCAACCTCCCACTGCTGCACAATGTGAAAACCGCAGCTTACAAGTGCTTTAGCGACTGCCTCCTCAAATGGGGATTCTGATTGTCGCTCTATCTGCACCTGTGCCTGCTTAAAGCTTTTGGGATTCTTTGCATAGCTCAAAAGCGAACGCCTCAAATCGCCATCCTTTAAACTGTTATTTTCATCTAATGAATTTACTACCCACAGCTGATCTTTAGCTCTGCTTGCTGCAACATTATAACGTTTTTTATACGTATCTCCAGCGCCATCACCTCTAAGGCTCAACACTCCATCGCCTTCGTTACTATCAACCATGCTCAAAAAGATAACGTCACGCTCATCACCCTGAAAATTAGCAGAATCACCACAAATAATTTGCCGCTTCTCATAATCAATATTGCTGATTGTTTTAAACAGCTCTTTTTGAATACAGTTAGCTTGTTCTTTACCAAGCAATGAAATTACGCCAAACGTTTTTCCTGCATATTCAGGCTGCTCTATACAGGACTGTACCAACGCAGCAATAGCCTTTGCCTCTGTCGGATTAGTCTTTTTAGCTTCACGCTTACCATCTACCCTATAGTTAATCACTGCTGGTAAAAGCTTGCTGCTAGATGCCTCACGCAAAGGTTTAATCCGATAATTATAGGAAAGCATATTACTAAAACCTATTATCTCCGGCACGCATCTAAAATGCTCTAACAGCATCCTTGTTGGATAGGAAACTGACGCAATGGAATACAAGGAATCCTTAGGCTCAAACAGATTAGCATTAGGGATCCATTGTGAAATATACAAATCAGCTTTAGCTTTAATAGGTGCTAAATCTACGCCCACAGCTAACGGACTAACCTGCTTGTCATCACCAACAACGATAAGCTTTTTGCCTAAAAAGGTTACCGCAAGAGAGGTTAAATTTGCCTGACTTGCCTCATCTACAATTACCACGTCAAACGATTCCTGCATAGTTAAAGGGTCAATGCTTTCCAAAACCTTGCTAATAGACATAATCCACACAGGTACAGCATCTTGACATTCCGTCAGCTTCTTACGAGCCTCCATTTTGTAGAATTCTGCATTTTTACCAGTACCTTTACCAATTTTCTTTACTAGCTCCCCCCATCCTTTTAGGGCACTTCGCATCACGCCGTTGTTATTATAACGCTTTTGCAATTCATACCACGCCTTAGCAGCAGCTAAATCTGCCGTAACCCTATGATAATCCTTTGATAAAACTAATGCTTGCTTTTGTAACTCATTATAATCACAATTGTTAATTTCATTTATAATTAATTCTAACTGTTTCCATTTCCAGGCATCAGCAATATTTTTAGGAACCGCGTTGCCACCATGAATGCCTCCACGTAATTTTATAGCCTGCGCCCATTCCGGAGCATAGGAGTTTATTTTTTTCAGAGCATCATAACGTTTAGCTTGCAAACTATACTTGGCTGTTAGCAAAACTAATACATTACGTGCTTCTGCGTAAGCTTCAATGTTCCTATTGTCTACTGCTGCTGCCAAAGCAACGCAGCTTTCAGCTTGATCCAATTCACCTGCAGTTAAGGCATCATAATATCTTTGCAAACTTGTAAGGGCAACCTTATAGTCTATAGTAGCAATTACTCCTGTCAAAAGCTCAGGCAAAATTTCTTTGATGAATTTCAAAGAAGCTTTCAGATTTTCTAAATCAGACACCAAGTCTTGTCTGCCATCTAAATTCTGTACAGCAACGCCCAATTGCTCAATCTTATTAAGCAGTCCCACATATCGACCATTATACCAATTTAACAAGTTAGCAATAGATTTGGCATATTTAACCGCCGTTTCCACACCAATTGCCCGATAATCCATAACCTGACTGCCAAATAACTGCTTCCAGGCAATCTGACATACATTTTCCAAATCCTCGAGCTTTAATGCTTCTACAACCAGCCTAGCATCATCACTACTATTTATCTGCCTATTGTTAATCAACACTAGCTCTTTAGCTCTTTTTAAGCTGCTGTTAAACAGCCCTTGTAAAAAGCCAATCTTACCATCGGATTCTCTTAATTGACAGTAGTCGTCAAGATGAGTCTTTGCTTCCTGCACGTTAGTAAAAGTCACTTCCTTACCAAACGCCAGCTTCTGCACTATCATGTATTGCTCATAAGCTTGATTAATTTTAGTTATAAGCTGATTCCAACTATCTTTTTTAGCTCCGCTTCTGCCATCTGCGATAATAACTTGTTCCCACGGCTCAAAATTTGGTAAATTCTGCAACAACTCCTTCAATTCCAGCAAATTTTCCTTCGTTTGCAGTTGAAAATTCATGGTATTTCCCTGTACAGTAACAGCAATACCATCCTTAGACTCTACAGTAAAACACCATTCATTACCTTGAGAAAGCTGATTTATAAGGCTTTGATTGTAGTTTAAGCTATTAACAAGTTTAGCAAATTTCTCTTTCCCCCATATCTCGTCAACCTCAGGTAAATCGCATGCTAACTGCTTTTCTTCTTTTTCAGTCACTTGTTCATTACTGGAGTATAATTCTACGAGTTCAGCAAAAGATAACGGCAAGACATCATGTCTCAAAACAGCTCCTGGAATTATATCTTGCAGCAAATCTCTATTACTATCCAAATATTTTGCAGCTTCCATAGGAGAAAAACTGTCCCCATTGAGAACTATAGTATCACATTGCTGATTGCGTATTTGGAAAAGCTTTTTTCTGGTATCTCTTAACCTCTCAATAATATCATTACGTTCTTCACGCTTTTCGTTAATCTTCTGTTGTAACACAGAAGCTGGTTCTGAAAAATTAGCAATTCTTTCAACGGCTCTCTCTATATCCTTTTTAGAATCATCTAACACAGAAACACACAATGGCTGCAACTGCGGCTCTACCTTATCCTTTAATACCTTCAACGCTTTGTTCGTATGGCTGGTTACAAGCACGCGCTTGCCCTCTGCCAAAAAGTTTCCCAACAAATTAGCAATAGTGTGAGTCTTACCCGTACCAGGTGGTCCCTGCACCACCATAGCATCATTGCAGCTTATAGTTTTAGCAATTTCAAGCTGTTCCCTGTTAGCTTCTTTAGGAAGCAATATATCTATCGACTCACCACCAACAGAAGCTAATTTATCCTCTATATTTTCATCTACAATCTCAGCATCAACTATTTTGCTGCTGCCAGGTTCTAAAATCTCCTGTAAATGTAGCGGCACCTCACCATTAGCTTCTATACGTTCCTTAATTCTGTCTATCATCTTAGCCATGCCGCTCGGCCGTCTGCGCAAAATAAACATTGGCTCCCAAGATAATGAATATTGAGCATCATCATCATTTTCTGCTTCTTGACCGCTCTCAAAATAACGGCCCTTAGGCGACAACTCATGAATAGTGCGTTCCAAAAAGGCTCTTGCTTCGTTCCTGTCAAATGGATAATATTGCTTATTAGCATTTTCATTATCAGCCCGTTGCACTACAGTATGAGCAATATCTTCTACGTCATTAAACAATTCTATATTAAAACTGCTATTGCTGTCGCACTCTTTAATGTAAATATCATTCTTCTGTGTGTCAAAGTCAATAACTACTCTCTTAAGTAAAACTGGATGACAAATTTGTGACTGCTTTTTTACTCTAAGCACACCATTAGCTATAAGCAACTCTAGCTCACCATCAGCCTTCAGTAAATTTTGTCTATTAACAAAAAGCTCATTGAATAAATTTTTGGTCTTAGCCAAAATTTGCTGACGCTTGCGCCAATGCTCTCTCTTTTCAAGCCATTTTCTGTACATCAGCTCAGAATCATACACATTATTAAAGCTACGATACCTAACAGGATTAGTTCCCTTTATAGCAATTTTTTCCAGCAAAGCTGGCTGCTCCACTGTATAATCATCCCAGCCAGTTAAAAGCCAAGGCCTTAATTCTGCTTGCGGCTCCGGACAAGACTCTAATAAAGGATTGTGTACTTTTAAAATATACGGTTTATCCTCCAATGCCTCATGATCGCCATTTTGCACATAATCACAATAATTAAAATCAATATTTTCCTTATCATTAAGCGGTAGTTCAACAACAAGCTTGTGCCACTCATCACCCTCATAATCTTCATAATTTAGCACAATGCTCTCATTTTGCTTTTGCATTGCTTTGAGATAATCAAATAGATTGATCGCCTTCTTTTGAATCGACATGCCTTCCGCAGCGTAATTATTGCTCATCCTTGATGTTCTCCTTACCTATGTACTATATTAAAATATACTCAATCCTAGTATATCACATTATAATTCTTTACCAACTGTTATACTTAAAAATATACTCAATCATAACCCCTGTAATTATATTATACTACTTATACATGCCACTAAGTATCTAAGTTATCTACCATACCTGTAGACAAAACCATATATTTTACCAAGCGTAGCTACTCCCCCGAAACAACAAAATCCCCCTCAAGCAGCCCAGGTCATACAACCCGTCTACCTAAGGGGGATCATCATCGCAGGCCTTGCGGCCCCTATCACATCACAAACAAATCCACAGCCATCCAGCCAGCAAATAATACTAAAAGCGGATACAAATCCTGCATAACGCTTACCTCCCTAATGCACTAAATTGTTACATCGTCTTCGTTATGCTTATAGTATCATCTGCATATTAAATCTAACTGAAGTTTTGCGTAAAATCCGTGTTATTTTTCAAGCTTATATTTTGCCTTCAGGTCGGCAATGTGCGCCTCCAGCGTCTGCGTATCGCTAAAGCCGCAGCAATATTCCAGCACCTGCACAGCCTGCGGCGCATGCTTTTTGACAGCAGCAAAATAAGCCTTCCAGTCAATATCGCCCTCACCTACAGGCAAGTGTGCGTCGCCGCTGCCATCATTATCGTGGATATGGCAGGCCACCAAACGGCCGCCCAAGGCCTGAACCACCGCAGGGATATCCCAACCGTTGACATGCGCATGGCCCGTGTCAATCAACGCACCTGCCTGCGGAAAAATATCAAACAGCGCCATATATTCGCTCAAATCAAACAGCACGTTGCCCTTCGTGCGCAGGCCCACGTTTTCGATAAGCACCTTCACTCCATAGCTCTTGCCCAGGCTGATAACCTGACGCAGGCGGCGGATGACGCGTGCCTGTAAAATTTCCTTATCGCCCTCTATAGCCTCGTTAGTGTGTACCACCACAAAGCCAGCATGGCATTTTTGCGCATAAGCAAAGGTCTTTTCAAAAACCTTTGCATAACTCTTCTGCTTAGCTGCAGCCAAATTCACCGCCACGCAGGGCGCATGGATAGACAGCGCACGCTCACCCCAGTCCTCCACCTGCTGGTTCCAGTAGTAATCCTTGCCAAACTCATAAAAGAACTCAATGCCATATTGCTTATCCAAAGCCGCCATAGCAGCCTTAGGAAAGCCGGGAAATAGCAAATCACTAACCTCAAATTGCATTTAATCCACCATCCTTATTTAGCGTTCGCCAAATTTTCGCCTGACTGCTCATCAAACAGGCAAACGTTTTGCCAGTCAAAATCAAAGCCGTGGATATCCTCCAGCGCAATGCTCTGGTTGCTATCCTGCAGATAAAAGCCTTCGCCTGTACCCAAGCGCAGGGTGACAGTTTTGAGGTTGCCTGTGTTTTCCACAAACTCCACCCTGCCATTAATCATAGCACTTTCAAAGCGTGGTTGGCAAGCCTCAGGACGCAGGCCAAAGAGCACCCTACGGCGCACGCCCACCTCGGCCACACGCTCAGCAGGCAGGCTTATGGCGCTGTTGCCCACGATAATTTTGCCGTCCATGACATCTGCCTGCAAAATGTTCATTGCAGGCGAACCGATGAAGCCTGCGACAAAGGTGTTGGCAGGATGATGGTAAATATTTGCAGGAGTATCGATCTGCTGGATTTTGCCCTGGTTCATAACAGCAATGCGGTGTGCCACGGTCATCGCCTCAATCTGGTCGTGGGTTACATACACCATGGTAGGCTTAAACATCTCGTGGATTTTTACCAGCTCGGTGCGCGCCTTCTGGCGCAGCTTGGCATCCAGGTTGGACAGCGGCTCATCCAGCAAAAAATACGGTGACTGCTTCACCAGCGCACGGCACAGGGCAACACGCTGCTTTTGGCCGCCGCTCAGCTCGTGTGTTTTTTTGTTTTCGTAGCCTTCAAGGTGCAAAATCTCCATGGCCTTGCGGGTGCGGCTTTCAATCTCGGCCTGCGGCAGCTTTTGCAGCACAAGGCCAAAGGTAATGTTTTCCCACACCGTCAGATGCGGAAACAGTGCATAGCTTTGAAACACCATCGCAATGTTGCGCTCGCCCGGGGCAATGTCGTTCACCACCTGGCCATCCATAAACAGCTGGCCGCCGGTGATTTCCTCAAAGCCGGCAATCATGCGCAGGGTTGTGGTCTTGCCGCAGCCGGAAGGGCCAAGCAGTATCAGGCGCTCGCCCTTTTTTATTTCCAAATTTAAATCGTTAATAACGACGTTTTTGCCATAGGCCTTTTGCACCTGCGAAAATATAATGCTGTAATCATTTGTTGCGTTGTCCATCTTTTTATCCTTTCACGCCCGATTGCATAAATGTGTTGATAATAAATTTTTGGCAGAAGCCGTAAAGCACCAGCGGCGGCAGGCTTGTAAGCGTAGCTACCGCCATAGCGATGCCCCATTCGCTGCCACCCTCGGCACTGATAAACATCTGCAAGGCCAATGGCAGCGTCAAATTAGCCTTATCCTGCAAAATCAGCAGCGGCCAAAAATATTCGTTCCAGCTGTTGATGAAAAACAAAATCGAAATGGCCAGGATAGACGGCTTAATCAGCGGCAGAATAACCTTAAAGAGCACCTGATGCGGCTTGGCACCGTCTAAAATTGCTGCCTCAAGCAAAGGCTTGGGGATGCTGCGCATCGTCTGGCGCATCAAAAAGATGCCCATGCCATCCACCAGCCCCGGTAGCATAACGCCATAGGGTGTATCCAACAGTCCTAGCTTCGACATCATCAGGTAGTTGGGCATAATCAGCACGGTGATGGGGATAAAAAACGTCAGCAGCATGCCGTTAAAAATAGTTTCCTTGTATTTGAAATTGTAATAAACAAAGGCAAATGCCGCCAACACGCTGGTCGCTGCCTTGCTCACCGTCACCACGATGGCGATATAAAAGGTGTTCCAGATATAGGTAAACAGCGGGAAGTTTTCGAGCACCGTAAGGTAATTATCAAAGGTAGGCGGAAACGGCAGCGGATTGAGGGTGGATTCAAAAACCTGGTTCAAATCCTTGAGCGAGGTCGAAATCATAAAGACAATCGGCCACAGCATCAAAAACACCGCAAGCAGCAAAAATACATGCCAATACCATTCGTTTTGCAGCTTAGTTTTCATAGTACACCTTCTTTTCCAGATATTTGTTCTTCACAAAGAGGAAGATAAGGTAGCAGACCATGGTGATAACCGCATAGGCTGCACTGGTGCCTGCCTTAAAGAAGGTGAAGGCATATTGGTAAATAATATAAACCAGGTTGCTGCTGCCCTGGTCAGGACCGCCCTGCGTAAGCATATTGACAGGCACCAGCACGTATTGCAGGCCAAAGACAACCGTAATCGTAAACACGTAAATCGCTGTCGACGAGGTCATCGGCAGGATGATCTTTTTGAAGATAACCCAGTTGGAGGCGTTTTCTAATCTGGCAGCCTCAATCATCTCCTTAGGCACTGCCACCATGGCCGCCAGCATAACGATAAGGTTGTAGCCAAACACCTTCCAGCCGATGATGGTGCAGATAGCGAAGATAACCAAATAGTTTTCCTTAAACCAGCGTGGGGATTCCAGGCCTACACCGCCAAGCACAATGCTCAGCGGTCCTGCCAGCGGATTATAGATCCACAAAAAGAGGATGCTTGCTACCGCCAGCGACAGCGTGGAGGGCAAAAACAGCGCGCTGCGATAAAAGGTGGTCCACCTGTGCACCAAATGCCCCAGTACGAAGGAATACAAATATGGCAGCACAAAGTTGAGCACCAGCATAATCCCCACAAAAAGCACCGTGTTGACCAAAATTTTAATCAGCTCTGCCGAGCCAAAGACAGTAGCAAAATTTTCGAAGCCCACAAACTGCTTGCTAGGACTAATCATGTTCCACGAAAATACGCTCAGATAAATATTCTGCACCAGCGGCCAGTAATAAAAGAGGAGAAAGAGCACTGCAGCTGGCAGCAGATACAGCAGCGCCTCCTTGCTATTTTTTGACATATATGCCTCCTATTAAAATAAGCTGCCGCTCAGGGCGGCAGCTCGCTTGTTGAGTTTCTTACAGAAGCTTATTAATTTTTTCTGCGGTCTGGTGCAGCGCTTCAGCTGCAGTCATCTTACCGCTTAAGATGATGTCGCGTGCATCAATCAGCAGCTGCTCTGCTTGCAGACCGTTAGCACCAGGGAAGCTTGCCCATTTGGTAACCTTAGGCATTTCTGCAAGTGCCATTTTGATGTTGGGGTTTTCGTCAGCCAGCTTCTTGAAGCCTTGCGGGTCATCAGCTACGCCCTTACGCGGCGGCAGGTAACCAGTACCAGTGCTCCATTTAGCAAGTGCTTCGGGAGATTCCAGGTATTTGATAAATTCAACAGCAGCCTTTTGCTTTTCAGCATCCTTGGAGAAGACCATCAGGAAGTTGCCGCCAGCAGGAATCTTGGTTTCCTTGCCCTCGAAGGCCGGGAACGGAACTGCTCTTACGTTAAACTTAGCGCTCTTTTCAAAGTTAGCACGCTTGCCGATAGTGGTGCAAACCATACCCAGCTTGCCGCTGATGTAAGCTTGGAAGCCTTCCTCGTTGGTAGCGTGCAGGCCGCTGCCGTTTTTAACCATGTCTGCAATTACTTGGTAAGCTGCAGCAGATTCCGGAGTATCAAAGCCAGCCTTAACCTTACCGTCAACCTTGGTCAGCATGCTGCCGCCGTTAGATTCAATCAAGGCCTGTTGGGTCCAGTTATCAGCATACTCCTGCATAAAGAAGCCCATGTTGCCAGTCTTGTCTTTAATCTGCTTAGCTGCTGCAGTAACCTCTGCCCAGGTTTTAGGCGGATTTTCGGGATCCAGGCCAGCCTGCTTCAGAATGTCCGGATTGTAGAACAGCACCGGTACGCTTACAGAATACGGCAGGCCAATCTGCTTGCCATCCTCAGTCTGTGCCAGAGCCAGCACGTTAGGCAGGTAATTATCCTTCATAAAGTTGGCATCGCCAGCAGTTTTGAAGGCTTCATTCAAATCAGTATATTTAAAGTTTTCGGCTGCGTAGTTCAAGAAGGAATAACCCATCTGCACTACGTCAGGATTCTTGCCGGATGCCATAGCTGCCTGCAGGTTTTGGGTCAGGCCCTTGTACATATCCGGGTTATATTTTTCTACAACCTCGATGTTAGGATGCGTTTTATTAAAATCTGCAACCAGTTCCTTTACGGTTGCGCCACCAAAGCTTTCGGCTGCAACGTGCCAATATTCAATTTGCACCTTTTTGCCAGTATCAGCACTTTTCTTTTCACTACCACAGCCAACGATTGCTGTAGCTGCCAGCAGGGAAACCATAGCTGCTGCCAAAACTTTTTTTAATTTCATTTCCATTCCTCCGTTTGTTCATCACATACGCAATATTTGTTGCTTTCAATATCTACAACGTGCCTTTATTGTACATGACTAATGTTAAATCCAAAGCACCCTCGTGGTTAAATCCATGTAAAAAACTTTACACTAGTACTTTAGTAGTCTTTTCCGTGTATAAAAAGCATTTTCTTGTCTTTTCCCGCTTGACAGTGGACAGTAACAATATTCTGTATATTATCATTCCACAAATGTATACATAATTTACTGTTGACATTTACAGTTTTGTCGTTTATACTAGGCACATAGACAAACAAATGGCAACGAAGCCTGGATGCACAAAGCTTGCGTCCAGGCTTTTTAGATACAAAACGCCAAGCTGTCTATAGCAAACTGCCTGATAGATAAATAAAATATATAAACAAAAGGGCAGATCAAAACAAAGGAGCTGATTCAAATGAGGGGTAAATTATTTAAGACAATGGCAGCAGCAATCTGTGCTGCAAGTATTTTAATAACAGGCTGTGGCGGCAGTGACAAGGGCAGCAGCGCCGACACCATCAAAATTGGTGCCATCGGTGAAATGACTGGCGGCAACGCCTCCTACGGCACATCCATGATGCGTGGCTTTAACCTGGCCGTTAAAGAAATTAACGCTGCTGGCGGTATCGACGGCAAAAAGATCACTATAGTTGAAGCCGACACCAAGAGCGAGCCTGCCGAAGCTGCCAATGCTATGAGCAAGCTGATTAACCAAGACAAGGTATCCTTTGTCAGCGGCATCTTCACCAGCTCTAGCGCCATTGCAGCCTGCAACATCAGCGAAACCGCCAAGGTTCCCTACCTGGCAGTTGGCGCCACCAACCCTGCTGTTACCGTAGCCAAGGATGGCAGCACCAAGCCCAACACCTTCCGCGTTTGCTTCATTGATCCCTTCCAGGGCACTGTTGGCGCAAACTTTGTTACTAACGAATTAAAAGCAAAAACTGCCGCTATCTATATCGATAACAGCAGTGATTATTCTAAAGGCCTGGCCGATTTCTTCAAAAAATCCTTTGTAGCAAATGGCGGCAGCATTGTTGCCGAAGAAGCCTACCTGCAAAAGGATACCGACTTCAAGGCAGTATTGACCAAGATTAAGGCTACTAACCCCGAACTCATCTACGTTCCTGGTTACTATGAAGAGGTTGGCAAAATCATCAAACAAGCACGCGAGCTTGGCATTACCGTTCCTATCGTTGGCGGCGATGGCTGGGACAGCCCCAAGCTGCCTGAAATTGCCGGCGCAGAAGCTTTGAACAACACCTTCTTCACCAATCACTATTCCCCGGATTCCGATTCTGCTGAATCCAAGGCCTTTGTTGCAGCCTTCGAAAAGGAATACAACCAAAAGCCTGACGCTCCTGCAGTTCTTGGCTATGATGCCCTCAAGCTGATGGTAGACGCTATCAAACGTGCCGGTGCAGCTGACCCTGCAAAGGTTTCTAAGGCTTTGGCCGAGACCAAATCCTTTAACGCCGTAACTGGTGCCCTTGCCCTCAACGACAAGCACGACGCAGTCAAGAGCGTAACTATCATCAAATTCCAGGATGGCAAGCAAGCATACTGCTCCACCGTTAATCCCTGATTCCCTCTCCCATCCGGATAACTTCTCCCATCCGGAAAATTGCACAAAGACCGTCCGTAGCTCCAACATGCGGACGGTCTTTTTTGATGTGTAAAAGCTTTGACGCCTGAGAGGTTTCCGCTTGCTTGCACTTATGAGCGAAACTTATCTAAACTTAACACAATCTTTTCGTTTAATTCGTCATACACATTATACTTATAAATACTTTCCCCCTGCATAATTTGCAAAAATGCCTTGCGTAAAAGCTGAACAAGCTGCGCCGAGCTTAGACATGGTTCTACCGCTTTAAAAGTTTCCTCCGTAATATTCATTAAGATCGTATGGGCAATCTTATTACGTTGTTTTTTTTCAACAATGCGTAACGTATGTAGAATCTCCAATAAATTGACATCAACAGCTTTTATTGCTTCCAGCATGCACAATATATTAGTAAAAGATAGCTCCTTGTTATCCACAAATGAACCTGCATACATTTTATTTAAATGTGCCATCACCTCCGGAGCAGTCTCTCGTAGCATTTTAGTGCTTATACGCCAGCTATCACCAGGTTTTTGCTTACTGTAGCAAAAACGACTGGGATTGAATCCAAGTTTGCTTCCCAAATAAAACAGCGTCAGCTCGTACAAAAACGGCGTCAGCTTGGGAATAAATTCCACCAATTTACCCTTGCGTTGGTTAAGCTCCATGACCATCAAAAATTCATTAGTTTTCTTGATAGAGTTATTTCTATATATATCCTTGCCCATGACAGCAAAGGCTTCTTCAATCAACATCTTGGAACGCAAATCTGCATGCTTCAATAGCTTGCCTGTTTCATCTGCAAATAAAGCTTTATTTTTGTTATACAAAGCTAAAGCCGCACTATATTCATAATTTTGCACCAAGCTAATCAATTGATGCCGAATGCTGTAACGCCGCAAAAGTGACAGCGGTGCCTCATGACAACGACATTTATAATCAGGTGCGTTATCAAAGTTGTTTTCTATAACAGCGTCTATATCTTCTGCATCCTGTGTAGCATGCGCTGCCCTGTTAGAACCTTTTTGCGGTGAATCCACCTGTATAGCACGCACGTTTTCAAAATCAGTAGCCAAAAAGCTCATCACCGTCTTCATCTGCGGTGTGCCAGAGCTTAAATTTAGTAGAATTTCCTCATTAGGATATTCCTTGCGCAGCTGTAAAAATCCCTCTGCCAGTGGCACCAGCTTTTCCATAAGCTGCACGTCTACAATATCCGTTTTAATAAAATCTAACTTGCATGCTGGGGCAACACAATTTATTGCCTTAGAATACACCTGCCTTGAATCTTCCTTGGCTGTCATTTCCGCACTCAAAAAAATGCGTGCATAGCTTGGTTTATACGTTCTGATTATATGCAAAAGCGCACCATCATAACAGTCTCTGATTGGGTCAGTATCCCCCACTGGTGAATATAAAATGCTCATCGGCAATCCTCCAATCTACAAAATCACACAGTCATTTTCCTTACGTTCGCCAATTCCCCAGGTATATACATCTATAATGTCATCCAACACATACACACGCAAGGAATCGACCTCTTCATCAATCAAGCTGCTGCTTTCACGCAGCATTTTTTCGTACTGCTTGCGGTTTAGCAAGGCCTCAAAAGCCGACTTTTGCACACGCACACCATATGCCTCAAGACATTTTACCATCTTATTGCGCCGCTTATTATCAACAATATCGTAAATCATTAGTACAATAAATTTTCTTTCCATTACCTCAACTCCAATGGTGTATAAAGCGAAAGATCATCATTCATAACAGCGCTAGCGTACCTGCGGCATTGCTGGCGTATGCTTTCACGGTATGTATATTTGCCATCAAGATACTGATTATCCGAGCGTAGCTTTTTATTGTAGGTCTGCAAATAAATCTTGCGTGCTTCTGTATTCAAAAAGCAGCCTTCCTCCGTAATTTCAAACATATCGCTCGTCAGCATATTGCGCTTAACCATCGCCAGCACCATAGAATCTACAAGCGGCGCACGCCATTCTTCTATCAAATCTGATACTAAGGCAGGATGCCCCTTAGCTATTTTATGCATAAAGCCAACGTAAGGATGCAGGCCTATAGATAAAACGTCCGACATAATTTCATTAAACAGCATACTGTAGCCCAAGCTAAGCATACTATTAAACGGGTCTCGCGGCGGCATTTTACTACGCTTATCAAATTTAAATGTTTCCGGGACAATTTTACCCAAGGCTCCAAAATAAATACGGCTGATAATACCTTCATAGCCCATGAGCGCATGATAATCCTGCGCAAAGAAAATATTTTTCCGCACGGCCACAATGTTATTAATATCCGAATCCACGCTATTGGATTCTAAATTGCGGTTATAACGGCGCAAAATCGTCAGCTGGTTATGCACCTTAGCAAAAATAACCTTTTTGGCCAGTTCAAAGTATAACCTGCCATCCTGCAAAAGGGCAAACTGCTTTTGGTGCTTCAAAATATCTATAGAGCCATTGCTTAAAAGCGAACCAAAATAGCGTCCCTGCCCTGAAAGCCAAGACAAGGGAACATCACGTTCCAAAAACTCTGTAATTAATGCCGATGAAATTTGCACACTGTCAACCAGTGTGACATCCTCCACACGCTCAAGCGGAACCTCTAGCAAAATTTCGTTATTGCGGCCCACAAGCACATGCCCACCACGTTTTTTTAGATATGCTCCGCTTTCTGTAATGTACAAAGAAGTCATACTACACCTCACCGCTTTCCCAAGGCTCTCCTTTTAGGAGAGCTGGCGCCAAAGGCGCCTGAGAGGTTTCCGTCTCCTCATTTAGGGGATCCTTTTTTATAACATTTCTTTTGTTATTTATAATTCATTCCCATAAAGCGTGGATTTTAACATCCGAACCACCGCTTTTTTTTCGAATATACCTAATAGCTGTTAAATTTTCTTGGTCAAGTATAATTATTTCTTCATCACCATTTTCTCGAACTATTTTACGAACAGTACGAGCAGAATGCTGCAGAACATAAAGCAAACATTCTGGATCGTCCAGATTTCTTAGAGCTTTGCTGAATATCATTTTCTTTCGCATTATAGGATTCATTTAAACCACCTTTAACAATTTAATTTATCCACTTTACTTATATCATAAATTATCGTTGCCCTGTTTTACCATGATAGATTCCATGAAGTCAATATTACTTTACCTTATGTTTCCGTCCCCTTGTTTAGGGGATCCTTTTTTATGCAGCCTGTGTATAACAAAGAGATTTACGCACAAGGGTTTCCGTCCCCTCATTTAGGGGATCTTTTTTTATCTTTGAGACGTACGAAGACGGGTTGGCCTACGTTGAGTTTCCGTCCCCTCATTTAGGGGATCTTTTTTTATCAAATTCTGCACCGAAGTTATCCTCTCTCACTAAGTTTCCGTCCCCTTATTTAGGGGATCATTTTTTATTCCAAAGCAACGGCGGCAGAAGACACAAAAAGGATTAACCGTTTCCGTCCCCTTATTTAGGGGATCATTTTTTATAAACAGTACGAAAAATACACAAGATTGGTACAGAAAAGGTTTCCGTCCCCTCATTTAGGGGATCATTTTTTATCACAGATGATGAAGTTTTTGGTTATCAAGAACGTTATGGGTTTCCGTCCCCTCATTTAGGGGATCCTTTTTTATATTACACGGATGATTACATCTATGAGAACGACCCCGACAGTTTCCGTCCCCTCATTTAGGGGATCTTTTTTTATAGTACATTGAAAACTTAAAACTGAAACAAAAAGCTGTTTCCGTCCCCTCATTTAGGGGATCTTTTTTTATTAAAACCAGTAGATTTTTTCGATTTTAAGAGGTTACAAGAAGTTTCCGTCCCCTCATTTAGGGGATCTTTTTTTATAAGGGAGCGCCGTAAAGCTAAGGTGGTCCGTGCCATTAAGGGTTTCCGTCCCCTCATTTAGGGGATCTTTTTTTATAATTAACAAAACAAGTGCTTTGCTGTTTAAGATTGTACAGTTTCCGTCCCCTTGTTTAGGGGATCTTTTTTTATTTCCAATAGGTGGCGCTTGTATGTCATCCATTTTATGTTTCCGTCCCCTTGTTTAGGGGATCTTTTTTTATGCTTCCGTCTTGTATCGTTCGCAATACAGCTCACGTTTCCGTCCCCTTGTTTAGGGGATCTTTTTTTATTATTAAGGAGGTAGTGAAAATGGTTAAAATCAATGATAGTTTCCGTCCCCTTGTTTAGGGGATCTTTTTTTATACGCACATTTGTACCTTGAAAACCACACAGCGCCACCAAGTTTCCGTCCCCTTGTTTAGGGGATCTTTTTTTATTCCCCAAAAGCCAGTACAATAGTTTCGGTAAATACAAGTTTCCGTCCCCTTGTTTAGGGGATCTTTTTTTATCACTGAAACGCTGGTGAAGCCCCCCCGTGAGTGGGTTTCCGTCCCCTTGTTTAGGGGATCTTTTTTTATTTAGAACAGAAAGACCACACGCCACCTGCTAGGCGGTTTCCGTCCCCTTGTTTAGGGGATCTTTTTTTATTCATTTGAAGTATCGCTCAATAATAGAGACTGTATATTTTGTTTCCGTCCCCTTATTTAGGGGATCTTTTTTTATGCATATGTACCAAAAATGGAAAATGTATCCGAGGATACAATATTTCCGTCCCCTCATTTAGGGGATCCTTTTTTATATTTAGCGCAAAAGTTCGAAAACCTGCCTAAGCTTAACAGTTTTCCGTCCCCTCATTTAGGGGATCCTTTTTTATGAGTAAAAAGAAATAACCTTTATCGTAGGTACTACCTAGTTTTTCCGTCCCCTCATTTAGGGGATCCTTTTTTATATTGCTGATTACTTTGGTCTTCCGACAGGTGTTGATAAATTTCCGTCCCCTCATTTAGGGGATCTTTTTTTATAGGCTAAATACTACGGCTATGACTTGGCCACTAGATGTTTCCGTCCCCTCATTTAGGGGATCTTTTTTTATAATCGTTGACAAAATGTATGAGTACTCTATTATGGAGGTTTCCGTCCCCTCATTTAGGGGATCTTTTTTTATTAGTAGACCAAAAGGTTTTTATGGATGGTGAGAAAAGTTTCCGTCCCCTCATTTAGGGGATCTTTTTTTATGCGCATGGGAAGTTAGCCGTTGGCTTTATGAAGCCAACGAGTTTCCGTCCCCTCATTTAGGGGATCTTTTTTTATAGTATTAAGAGGAGGATAAAAATGGGAAAGGTAAAAATGTTTCCGTCCCCTCATTTAGGGGATCTTTTTTTATTGAATGGCAAGGACATAAGCGTTACTACTGTGCTAATGGTTTCCGTCCCCTCATTTAGGGGATCTTTTTTTATTTAAGGGAGTTAAAGTATGGCAAGTATAGAGCTTTTGTTTCCGTCCCCTCATTTAGGGGATCTTTTTTTATTCAAGGCGTACTGGAAGGCACGAGCCTGGGAAGTCAAGTTTCCGTCCCCTCATTTAGGGGATCTTTTTTTATTAAAGAGGAGGTAAGGAACATGTTGACAAAAAAGTTTCCGTCCCCTCATTTAGGGGATCTTTTTTTATCATTGACACTTTCACGGAGAATAGTGAATCTGCTGCGTTTCCGTCCCCTCATTTAGGGGATCTTTTTTTATTAGGAGGGACTGCCATGTTAACAAAAACAAAAAAGTTTCCGTCCCCTCATTTAGGGGATCTTTTTTTATTGAGATGCACTTTTTGGAAAGCCTCTTCTACCCAGGTTTCCGTCCCCTCATTTAGGGGATCTTTTTTTATCCTGCCTCCGCAGGCCCGCCTGCTGCAAGGCTTTGCGTTGCACTTTGCGGCGCAGTCCCTGCCTGCAAGCCTTCCTGCTGGCAAATCCACTGCCTCACACCCTCCAAACCCACTCTGCAAGCGATGCGGCGCAGTTTCGTCAATATTTAGCTAGCAATTGGCTGCGAACTGCTCCCATTCCTAAGGCAGTCTTTATGCCAATACCACTATAGTTAGAGTATTCGCCAAGCATGGCGATAATCCTGTTACTCATAATATTATTTTTTAACCCCAGCACATAATTACCTCTAAAGGCACTTATGCGCACACCATCCACGCTATACGGCTGCAGACTGAGCCTGTAGGCCGCCACAAAGGTTTCTGCTGCCAAATTCTGCACCAATCCCTGGGCATCTAGCCGCTCTTTGTCAGCAAAGGTGTTCCAACGGCGCACCAGGCTCTTAAAAAGCAGCTGCTGCTGCGGATATATAGCATACTGTCCATCACTTTTAAAGCTGGTGGAGGTCACAAAATCAAAATGCAAATATCTGCCTGACAAAGGATGGGCAAAGCATTTTTCAGCAATAGCGGCGTAGCTCGTTGCTGGCAAAAAGGTTTTGCTTACAAGCTTTATTTCCATTTGCTTTTGCTGCAAAAAGACCGCGCCTGGCAAAGCATAGGCCGCCCCCAAAAGCTCGTTGTCCGCCAGCTCATCCAGTGCTGTCAGGCGCCAATACAGGCCGTTGCGTTCTTTATCAAAATACAGGTACTGGCTGTACGGCCGCAGGCTTTGCTGATGCAGCAGGTCCGCATACGCGCTGTCTATATTTTGCATAAGCACTCCGTGCAGCAGCGAGCAGGCTGACTGCGGCAGGCGCTCGCCCTCTGGCGCAGCCAGCTTTATTTCTAATGTACGTATCATTGCTTGCGCACCTCGGCTAAGCCCATCAGCATAATTTGCCCATTATAGCTGGTGCATTTTAACATGCGTGGCGATATTACCTTATCGTATTGCATATGCTTATGCTGTTTAAAGCTTTTATCTAGCAGCTCCCTGATAGTCTCTTTGGCAGCTTCCCTATTAGGTGCCAGCATTGCCAGCAGGGTTTTGCTCAAAAAGCCTGTGCCTGCACCAATAAATGCATTAGCGCCAGCCACATTAACAAAAGCATTGGGATAATGCCCCTTGAAGGCGTCTTTTAACAGATCCATCACTGCAATATTAAAGCTGCGCAAGGTAGCCAGCAAGGCATCAATACTAGCCATACCTATAGTCTGCATATAGGCTTTGTCTATTTTTATATCAAAGGCCAGCTCTGCTCCCGGCAAAATACATTCTCTATAAATTGGCAATGGTTGCTCCTTGATGCGCCCTCCTGCCTTAATGTTAAAGCCGACATCCAGCTTTTGCAAAATTCCTGCCTTTACGTTTTTCCCTGTAAAGGTGTCGCTCACCTGTAATCCTCGCAAAGCACTGCAAACAGCATTATTGCTTTTGACATATGTGTCCTTATCAGGCAGCTGCAAGGTATGCAAAAGCTCTGCTTCCATTGCAGCTGTAAGACCAAAATCTTTTTTCACATTCAAGTAAGACTTGCTCAAAAGCTGCTGCACCTGCCGCCAATATTTTGCTTTTACATCAGGCCGCTTTTGCAGCAAGGCATACAAAATTGCTGTTCTAAACGCTCCCTTAATGCTGCTACCAGGGATATACAAGCTGCCATCTGGCTGTTGGATGTGCCTGTTGACATCGTTCAGTTTTTGCTTGCTGCTACCAGTACGCACGTTCCCCCTGGCCTGCGCACCGCCGTTTCGCCAAGCTCCTCCTTGCTGCCCATTGTCAGCACGCAAATCCACCTTGGCCTGCACCTCTGCAATAATACATTCCTGCACATCAGCAATATCATAACCATTTTCACGCAGCCATTCCAGTAAAATTTTACCATTACGCTGTAAAAAGGCCTCATAGCGTGGCAAAAGTCCATGACTATAAATAAATTTATGCCACAGCTGCAGGTTTAAAAAATAAGCCTTTTGCGTTTTAGCATCATACAAATAATCCTTATCACCCAAGGTTATGCCATCTGCAATATTTATTGGTGTGATTACGTGCAGGCACAGCCTTGCTGTTTCAAATTGCTTGTTATTCATCCTTCAACCCCACAAACATTCCCACGCCTGCACGATAAACCTTGTGCGGCAGGCCATCTACGCTTTGCTGCAGCAGCCTGCCCTGCAGCCTGCGCTCTAAGCACGTGCCTTCCTGCAGCATGTACACACTGTCACGCTTTACGTTGGTGCTTGCAGCAGGCGAGTCAATAAACCCACCACGCTTAATCAGCTTATAGCAGCCACGCTTGACAGCTTCCACATCCTGCTGCTTTGGACAAAGCGGTGCAATGCACATTTGCAGCTTTCTTTGAGTATCGTGCAGCATAAGTGCCATAGCTGAATCATCATCGTACAAGGCACCGTCCTCGTACAAATCAATTTCTTCATCCACCAACACTTCAAATTTGCCATAACCGCTGCTGCGCTTGCCGCCTATACCGCTATAGCCAAGGCTGACAAGCAAATCACGCAAAAGGTCAATATCTGCCTCATCCTGCACGCCGCACACAAGGTACAACCCAGCCTGAGGACTGAACACACAGCTGCCCACGTAATACGGCCTTGGCAGTTCGTCACGCAATCCCACTCTGCCTGCAACCAGCGGCACAGCAAATTCATGTGCTTCCAGCTCCCTGCTGTCTGATAGCAGTGCCTGCATTTGCGATGCCCGCACATAAGTAGATTTTTTTTGCTTTTTAATCTGCGAGCGCAGGCTCTTAACCTCATTATAGCTTTGCGGCAGCTGCCTCTGTTCATCCACAGGCTTCATCAGCGGTTTAGGCAGATAAAACTGAAACTCCTCTTCCGTCCTCCAATATGGCAGCAAGCTGGAAAGCAGCAGCTCGCCTGACTCTAGCTTTTGCATCAAGGCTCCCACCAGCTCCGCTTTTTGCGCTGCTGCTTCATTGCACAAGGCTGCAAATAGCGTATCCGCACTGCAATTAATGGCAACCTTATCCAAAGCACCACCATTAGCTGTATTGCCAAAATGAACCGGCGTCAAAAATTTTAAAAGAAAAATATGGTACTGCATTTCTTATAAATCCTCAAACAGTGCTTCATACTCCGCCAAATCAATATTCTTCCTGCCAACAGCCTGCAGCTTTATGTCCTTAATCCGTACACGGCCGTAGCCACGCGAGCCATGTCCACCAAGGTAATCGTTTTCCAAAAGCTCCAGGCCTTCGGCCAGCATTTGCAAATCCTGACGCAGCTCATCCATCTTTTCTACGTTGTACACCAAATTAAAAGCAAATTCAGCGCCTGCAGGCACACGTTCTATCTGGCGCGGGTTAGCCACACCGCTAGCACGGTTGATGGTGTTTTCAAATTTAATTTCACCAATGTAGGTATCCATTTCCAGTACATCAAATTTATTTTTAGTTTCCTGCGTCACAAACAGGTCAAAAAACTGCAAACGCGCTGGGCAGGCAAAGCTTGGGCCGCTAGCGCCAAACAAACGGGCAATAACCTCGTTATCCTTTGCTATCTCGTTCAATACATACCCATTGCAATTAACCTTGGCCAAAAGCGTTCTCAGCTTGCCCTTGAGCGAGCTGCCAGGAATAATAGGTTCATGGCTAAACGGATCGCGGATAAAGGGACTATCAACAGCGCCAATAGGAGCAAAATCACTGCTGCCGCCAATATGCATGCCTGTCAGCACCTGCAAATTACCTGTAAGCTTAATTTTCCCCAGCAGCTGGTGCTGCTTTCTGCCTTGCTCTTCCATCATTAATCCCTACCTCCTAAAAATTTGTGATATGCCACTAACGCTTCAACATATTTGGTAAACTTAATAAAGCTTTCCGTTTCATCACCAATACTATCAATAATGCTGTCTAATCTTGCCGCTTCCATAAATTTCTTTACAGTATTTGCCCTACCTGCCTGGTAAAGAAGATTAATCTTTAAAAATTTCACCTCTGCCACCAGTTCATCAGACAACTGGCTTGCATCAATGTTTTTAGCCTTAAACACGTCCACCTTATTACGCACAACATTTACAGCTGTAAGAAATTTGCGTATCTGCGATGTAGTAACGTCAATTTTTGGTTTACTGTTCCTGTCAAAATACTGTAGGCTACTCATAGCCTTTTCTGCTTCAGCTACCACGTCAAAGGCTTTCAGGTTTATATTAACTTTCGGCACTGGTGTCACCTGTCTTTGCTGGTTGTAATTGGAACTAGGTCTGGATTGCTGGGTATATCCACTAGTACGCTGTCTTGTCTGCTGCTCCGCTGGTCTAGCAGTTTCTTCAACAAGGCCTTTCTTTAAAAATTGCTCCCTCAAGCTATAGTTAGCCATCACGCTTCCTCCTTCGAATCCTTGGTATCACGTAAATAATAAACAATCAAATTAAGTGCTGTACGCAGCTGCCTTCTGTCCTCTGGTCGTGTAAACCAGCTATACATCTGCTGGCTGAATTCTTCATAGCATTTCTTTTGCATTTCCTTAGCCTCCTTTGGCGGCTGCTGCCTGCCAAGCGTATAAGCAAAGCGCGCTATGTTCATATCGTCCTCGTTTTCCTCCAGCAAATTCAGCAGCTTATACAGCATACTCTTGCCTGCCCTCATTTTAGTGCTATCGTTACCATCAAGATCAAGATGCTGCTGTAAAAAGTGCAGCTTGCCAGCGCAAACACCTTTGGTAAAGTCATCCCAGTTATATATATGCTCACAAGCAAGGCCCTGCTCTGCACCCTGCTGCTCTGTTGCAAAGCCAAACAATGCAATACTATTTTTGCTAGCACTCTTAGCCGCGCTTTCCAGTGCTCCCGTCAGCTCTGCCATTTTACTTATAGGATAACCATGGTTAAACATTGCCAAGCCTGCCGAAAAGCTGAGCTTGCCATTAGTAAAGCGGGCAAAGGCACGCCTGATGTCCACCGCCAGCTCTATCAGCTCATCCCATGCGCCTACAAGAAACATGTCATCACCACCGGAATAAACGACGTGCACCTTGCGTTGTTGCTCCTTATGCAAGCCATACAAGCTAAAAGGCTGCTGTCTGCTGCCGTCAAAGCCGTCTAAATCACCTGCACAAAGCTTGCCCACCGCCAGCTTAAAGAACATGCCCAAGTCTCTTGATAAGTCCGCATAACGCGAAAGTGTGGCATACTTAGCAGGTTCGGCCGTACCATAGCGGAAAAAGCCACCAATGAAGGCTGCGCCTAAATCATCTACGTCTGCACGCAAAACGCCAAGACGTTTAATGCCGTGCTGCTTATCACAGCAGGCCTCAGCCAGGTCTTCAAATTCCATAACCTTGCCCTTGCTGTCAGCAGCGTAATAATCTGCCAGCCACAGGCGCGTACCTATCAGCCTACCCGTAAGCGCCTTATTTTTGCTGTAAATGCGCACCAAGTCTTCACCACTAGCAGCCAGCTCTTTTTCGTTCAGCACTGCCAAAAACAATTGCCTGCCATAGCCAAAAAGCTCCACCGCAGCTTCCTGCGCCTTACTCAGTATAGCAAAATGCTTATCCTTAGCAAAAAGCTTATCACCAAGGTCATACAATCCTTGGCAGGTCGGACAGATGTCGCCATTTGCACCGTTATCCAGCAAAACTTTGCTGGACATATGACAAATAGCACATTCCCTAGTTCCATCTATATTTTTATTATAACAGCTACAACTATCAAAAAGCTTTTCTAAACTTATGCCATCATAGCGGCAAAGCTTATCCTGTCCCAGCTGCCTGCTCACTGCAGCAAACACGTTACCCTGCAAGCCTGAGCTTTGCAAATCATGAGCACTGCAGGGAGCATAACCCATTGCCATATAAAGCTGGGTGCCAAAATTACTGAGCAGCCATTGATTGCAAGCATTTTGAATATCCTGCAAAGCAGTCTTAGTCGCTTGTGTATTAGCAGCCAGTAAATAAAAGTGCCCACCACCTGTATAAAGCACATTTGCTCTACTCAAGCCCAACTGCTGCAAGATTTCATCAATGTAGTTTTCCATGAACAGCTCCAAATAAAAGGAGCGTCCACGCAAGGACTTTAATGCGCCCTTGCTAGGAATAGTATAAATAAAATCCTGTATACCCGAAAAATCACCTGACACTAATAAAAAAGCATCCCTTTGCCTAAATTCTGCGTTACCCTTGGCATCAAAACAATACTGCTTATAATCACAGATGCCATTTGCAGAAAAATATGTATACATACAGCTGGCAAGCGCAGCAGTAACCTTAGAATGAACATACAGCGAAATATCGCAAACCTCGCTTTTGTTAGTACTGGAAGGCACATAACTCATGACATCCTCCAGAATACGCAGCAGCTCACCGGCGCTCATTTCCATAATATGCCCACGTTGAAAATTATTTTTCAACACATCAACAAGCTCTTGATATTTATCATCAGAAGCTATGCACATACTAGTAGTAGGATAGTTGAATTTATCTTTGGGATCCATACCACGCAGATAATATTTGCCAGCCGGCGTGCTAGTCTTTTCACCAAAAATCGTAAATACGTTCTGCAAACAGCTTTGAGCATCAAACCCTCTGTCCTCACCCTCGTTTTCACGCTCACGCCTATCTGCAGCGGCAGCAATATTATCTGCTTCGTACACAATATAACTTAGGTCATCCTTTGCAGGCATTGCTGCACGCAAAGCCTTAGCATGATGCAAGCGTACACAGCGCAGTACCTGCTCCGCTTCCTCGCTGTCGTCCATAAAGGCAGACAAAAAATGTGCACCAGCATTAGAATGATTACCCAAGCTGTGATCAGCACGCAGGCACACCTTGCCCACGTCATGCAGCAATGCAGCTTTTGTCAACACACCCATTTCCAGCACATCAGCTTCCCCCTTTTTGCAAAAATTTTTATTTTCATTTTCTGCTTTATATAAAAACTCTATTAATGATATTCTACATTATTTCACAAAATCCTTTAAGGAAATTTTGGTGCGCATTCACTTGCAAGATATTCCCCTGGCTCTCCTTTTAGGAGAGCTGGCGCCAAAGGCGCCTGAGAGGTTTTCGCTTGCTTGCGCCAATGAGCGTTATTTCCTGCTTCCGTCATTTTCTGCAAACCTCTGCTTCCCCACCTAAACTCACTTATTTTTCGATAAATTTAGTTAATTAATCCATTGTAATCGTAAAATGTTGCTCATACAATGGACATGTTTTCCATTTATCCGCTAAAATTTTTATAGGGACACTATTTTTATCGGAGGTGAAGTCATGTTACGCAAATCCTTGGCCATTTTTTTACTGTTTCTTGCCTCGCTGGCTGTGCTAGCCTGCGCTAGCGAGCCTGCCGCGCAAAGAGAGCGACAGGACGTCGTCTTTGCTGATGCAGGCTGGGACAGTGTAAAATTTCATAACGCTGTTGCTGGCTTTATCGGCACACATGCCTATAACATCAACCCCAAGGTCATCAGCGGCTCTACGCCCATCATCCAAACAGCACTGCTGCGCGGCGATGTGGACGTGCACATGGAGCTGTGGACAGATAACGTCCCCTCCTTTGAAGCCGACATGCAGACAGGTAAGCTTGTTAATTTAGGCATCAACTTTGATGATGATAAGCAGGGCCTTTACGTTCCCCGCTATCTTATTGAAGGTGACGCCAGCCGCGGTATCAAGCCCCTTGCCCCCGATTTAAAGACCGTAAAAGACCTGGCACGCTTTTCGCACATCTTCCATAACCCCGAAGATCCCTCCAAGGGACGGCTTTACGGCGCCATCCCTGGCTGGAATATTGACGATATTCTCTACCGCAAATACCAGGCCTACGGCTTAGATAAAAATTACGTTTACTTCCGTTCGGGCAGCGAGGCAGCCCTGGCCAGCGCCTTTTTGGCTGCCTATACCAAAGGGGAACCCATCGTAGGCTACTGCTACGAGCCCACCTGGATCACCGGCAAGCTAGATTTGGTGCTGCTGGCAGATGAACCCTACAACGAAGCAGGCTTTGCCCGTGGCCTGACAGAAGCACGCTCCGTACCTGTGTGCATAGTGGCCAACAAGCAGCTGCAGAATAAGGCGCCAGACTTTGTTGCCTTTTTGCAAAAATACCACACAAGCAGCGCCCTCACCGCCGAAGCACTGGCCTATATTGCCGACAAAAAATGCACCTACGACGAAGCAGCCATCTGGTTCATGCAGCACCATCCCGAATTGCTTGCAGCCTGGCTGCCACCAGAGAAGCTGCAGCAGGTGAACAAGGCTCTGCAGGGTGACAAGGGCGGTGCTGCCAGCTGGCTTTTGACCTTCCCCGAGCAGGTGCAGGTAGACTTGACCAAGCCTATAGACAATTTTGTCAACCATATCAATGCCACCTATGCCGACTTTTTTAACGCCGTCAAGGATATCCTTACCTGGTGTATTCTTTTTATCGAGCGTGTGCTGAACTTTATCCCCTGGTGGCTGACTATCATTGGCGTTGCTGCTATCGCCAAGCTGCTCACAGGCAAGCTTTCGCGTGGTATTATTTACGGTGCAGGCCTTTTCGCCATTGGTGCCTTTGGCTATTGGAGCATGATGAACGAAACCCTTGCGGTTGTTATCTCCGCCGTTATCATTTCCCTGCTTATCGGACTGCCGGTGGGCGTGCTTGTGTCCACCAGCCGCCTGGCTAACCGTCTGCTGCGGCCTTTCTTGGACGCCATGCAAACAATGCCTACATTTGTATATATGATCCCTGCTGTCATGCTGCTGGGACCAGGCAAGGTGCCTGCGGTTTTAGCAACCGTGGTTTATGCCGTTGTTCCCGTCATCCGTCTCACCAGCCATGGCATCCAGCAGGTAGACCAAAGTGTGGTCGAAGCCTCCGCCGCCTTTGGCGCCTCGCGCTGGCAGACACTGTTTAAGGTGCAGATACCGCAGGCCATGCCCACGATTATGACTGGTATCAACCAGACGATGATGATGGCAGTGGCAATGGTTGTTACCTGTGCCATGATTGGTGCCAATGGTCTGGGTATGGAGGTGCTTATTGCCATCAACCGCACCGAATCCGGCCGCGGCCTCATCGCTGGCATTTCTATCGTTATTATTGCTATCATCATTGACAGGCTCACGCAAAGCCTGGCCAAACGCGGTAAGGAGGGCAGATGATGAACACTCCCGTATTAGAAGTAAAAAATTTATATAAGCTGTTTATCCCCCTAGAGCATTCGCAAAACGAAAAGGAGGCCATGACACTCCTCGAGCAGGGCCGCTCCCGCAGCGAGGTGCAGCAGGCCACAGGCATTACGGCTGGCCTCATCGACATCAACTTCAGTGTGCAAAGAGGAGAGGTCTTCGTACTCATCGGCCTTTCTGGTAGCGGCAAATCTACACTCATCCGCTGCCTAAATATGCTGCACCCACCCACCAGCGGCACAGTGCATCTAGATGGCGAGGATGTCACAACCATGAACAGCAAGCAGCTGCAAAACCTGCGGCGCACCAAGGTGGCCATGGTCTTCCAAAGCTTTGGCCTCATCAGTAACCGTAATGTTTTAGAAAACACCTACTACGGTCTGGAAATCCGCGGCGTACCTCTAAAGGAACGTACTGAAAGGGCTCTTAAAATGCTGGAGATGGTTGGTCTTGCCGGCTGGGAGCACACTCGCATCAGCGCACTTTCTGGCGGCATGAAGCAACGCGTAGGCATTGCCCGCGCTCTAGCCAACGATCCCGATATTCTTTTGATGGACGAGGCCTTTTCGGCCTTGGACCCCTTGGTGCGCAACGACCTGCAGTTTGAGCTGCTGCGCATCCAGGAACGCACAGGCAAAACCATTGTATTTATCACCCATGATATTAACGAAGCCTTCCGCCTGGGCACGCACGTAGGCATTTTGCGTGACGGCCGCATGGTGCAGATTGGCACTCCCGAGGAAATGATCACCAATCCTGCTGATGATTATGTACGCAGCTTCATCAATAATGCCGATTCCAGTAAAATCTTTACCGTACGCAACGTCATGAGCACCCAGACCTGCATCGTGCGCAACATTGACGGTGCAGCCACAGCCATGCGCAATATGAAAAGCAGCGGTGTTTCTAGTGCCTACGTAGTGGATGAGCATCTGCACTTTTTGGGTATCATCACCTTAGATGGCGCTATGCAGGTGCTTGCAGGCTACACCAGCTTTGAAAAAGCAATTTTGCGCAATGTTCCCGCAATTTCTAACCTGGACACTCCCGTTGCCAATATCATGCCCATGTCTGCCAGCACGCCCTTCCCTCTGCCAGTGCTAGACGAAAACGGTCTCTTTTGCGGCATCGTCACCAAGGCCTCTGTTATCGCCTCGTTTGTCAACAATTAAAAAAGCTGCCGCACTGCTTTTGGTTAACGAGCAGTGCGGCAGCTTTATTTTTACTCTTATATCTACTATTTAGTTTGTCCCTGTACAAAAATAGGGGAGCTCCAGGCAGCATTGCCATTTGTCTGCAGCACCTTAACCCAATAAGCATGCTCCTTGCCGTCAATCGGCAGGGAGATTTTTTCCTGCAGCTTGTTATATTCACAATATTGCTCCTTGGGGATTTCGCAGAAGGCTGCTTCCATTTCCAGCTTTAGGTTGAGTCCGCCCATATCCTTACTAAAGCCATGCTCTACAATTTCCTTGTAGCTGGCGCTGACACTGCCTGCAAGCGAGCTGAATTTAATAACGGTGTTATCGTCACCATCGATTTCTAGGATAAAGCCATCATAATCACCCGAGGTTGAGGACGTAAACCTTAAGTATTTATCCGACTTAATCACAATCCCTTGGTCAATGCGGTCGAAGGCATATTTTTGCGCCTGCAGCAGCTTGCCGCCTGCTACATAAATAACGCCATCCCACCTTTGCGACTTGCCGCGGCCGCGGTACACTACGCCGCTCCAGCGGATGCGGATGCGCTTTTTATCACGTGGCAGGCAATTTTTTTCGTAAACCTTTTTGTCCCAGTCAAATACCTCCAGCTTTTCTATGGGGTACGTCCCCGCCGCCTCCACCTCAAGCGGTGTAGCAGCAGCTACGCTCCCCGCATCACCCATCGCCAATTCTCCTAGCGTTGTGTTTACATATACCCTGTCAAAGGTAGATGCGTAGCAATGCCTTTCCTTAATGGCGTTCCACACGGCCTCCTTGGTTAAGGCTTCAGCAAAAACGCCGGTAAAGCCGCTGGCCACATCAAAGGCCCCCGATGCAGACTTACCATGGCCGCTCAGTGGATAGGATAAACCCACACGGCAGGTGTGATCGTCGCTAGCAGCTATAAAGCCTACATGCATATGACGCTGCATAGCATCAAAGGCAAACCATTCGAAGGTACCATGATGTGAATGGATTTCGATAACGCTGCTGTAATCGTAGTTAAAATAATCCAGATTAGCATAACGGCCGCCAATGTGCGGAATCAAGAGCACATCCTGACGCTTGCGCAGCTTAGCATACAGCTCGGTTATGGGGTTGGCGTTATTTTTGTTATCCACGCTGGTGGCAGTCCAGTTGCTGCTGGGATAAAAATCATCGTTATCGTGCAAAAAATATACGTTATGGTCGCCTCCCTGCGGCGTAGTCCCTGACCATTCATAGCCCAGATAGACAAGGAATTTGCCTTCCTCGTCAAATTTTTTGCTATAGCTGCGGATGTCAGCCCAGGTTGCGTCCGACACCTCAAAATCATTGCCCTGCCAGCCGGTAAACTGTATGCAGGCCTTGTCACGGGCAAAGGAATAGTAATCCTCCAGCATGCCGGTGCCCACAGTTTGGCGTGTCTGGCCGTGCATATCGCCCCAATATAGGCGCTTAGCAGGTTCCAGCTCTGCCTTAGAGGCATTGCTATAGGCCAGGTAGCCATGCTGTGCATCGCTAATCTGCAAATTCCAAAAGCCAGCTTCATCAATCACGCAGCCACCAATTTTGAGCGCATTGCTGCTTGTGCCGTCAAAATGCACACTTGCAGGAATGCTATGTCCCTGCACCCCCTTAAGCGCAAGCTGTACATCACCCACGTATTTATCAGTAGGATTGCCAAATTCATCCAACGCACGGATAGCTATTTCAAATGGTTCACCCACCTTGACTGTTGCAGGCACAACTGCCTGGATTTCGTGATGATAGGACGATACAATCTGCAGCTTGAGGCGCTGCGGCATTTCCTCATAACGGTTAGTACCGCAGGGATCTAAAAACACACGGAATTCGTGCTCCCGCTCACAAAAGGACTGTGCACGCATGCCCAAGCTGCCTTGGGATGTATCTCCCAGCGTAATAGTAATCTTATCGCCCTTTTTGATATAACCACGATAAACATCAATCAAAATGCTATTGCCAAAGGAGCGCACAAATTTGTTGTAGCGTGCCTTCACCAAGCAATCACCTGTCGTCGTCACTGTGGTAAAGCCAGGCTCACTGCCCTCGTCAAACTGCGGCGTATCCCAGTCGCTGACGCTCTTCCACGCAACAACCAGCGTACCGCCGTCATCAATACCATATTCACCTGCAGTAAAGGTAATCGTCCAGGTAGAAAATTCTCCTGCAACAACCTTGCGCTGCGGAGCAAGCTCCACTGTTCCCATATATTCTTTATTTAAACGCATTTTTTATACCTCCTACATAACCAAGAAAATAATGCCCACAACAAATAGGTAAATACAATACGGCGCTGAATATAGCATTGACCTTAGCGGATTTACGGGTCTGCCAATAATGGCCCCCACCAGGCCGGCGATGATGAAGGTATTCAGGTCACACGGCGGGAACCCCTGTCCTGCCATTGCCAGATGTGCGCTAGCCAGCGAAATATTCAGCGGTGTAATGCCAATCGCCGTCCACGCAGGCGCCAGGATAGGAACCAGCATGCCCTGCGCCGTGCTTTGCCCGCCCGTCAGCATGCCTGCAACCAGCAGCGCCGCCGCACCGCCAATAATCAGCAGCGAGCTGTTCAGGCCTTTGGCCCAGGCTGCAATAGCAGCGTTTTGTCCGCCCAGCTGAAAGGCTCCCAAAAAGAAAGCAGTTGCTACCAAAATAACCTCTGGTTCTACAATCGCCTTCACCTGCATTTTGAGCTTGGCACCCACGGTTTTAAGCAAACCTGGCGCTATGATGATATTAGCGATAATAGCAAAAACCATAGCCATAACGATATTATGCACTACCTTGCCAACAAATGGCACCTTGGCAATGACTGCGAACAGTGTCTCCTTACCCAAAGGCACCAGGCTCAAAAGATACTTGGGCAGGTTAAACCTGAGCGCGGGAATGCTGTTGAGCATAACAATTACAATCAGAACAAAAATAGGAATAAGCTTTACCCAATTATTGCGAAAAATTTTCCAGGCACTCTCCTTAGGAATGAGATGCTCCGGCAGGGAATATTTATCGCCAATATATATCTTGCAAAAGAAAAAGGCGATAAGCGCCAGACCTATGCCCACGCTCAGGTAACTAATCAGCAGCGCCTGATGCTCATCCACGCCCACAAGACCGCAGGCCAGGATAATGGCGTTAGATACAGGTGGCATCATACCACCCATGGATGCGCCTGTAACGACAATAGCGCAAATCAAATCTGGTTCAATCTTCATTTCATCCATCGCCGGTACTATCAAAAGGCCAATTACCGCACCAACTGCAGCAACAGTGCCCATCAGCGACCCACCAAAATACAATGCTACCAAGGTCGCCAACACTAGTCCCTGCGGCGTTTTTCCCCACAGCGCGCGCAAAATATTCAACACCACGCCCATGGCACCGCTTTCAATTTGCAATGCCGAAAATATCGCACCAAAGATGATGATAAAAAAGATAAAAGCGATTGAATCCATGCTTTTGAGCCAGGGTGTAAACCACGCTGACGGATCATGTGCCCCACCCAGCCACAGCGATAACAATCCGGCACCAAAAAACGCCAAAGTCAGATTGCCGCCAATCAGCGGCAGGCGCTTAAACGTACTGACAATAATCAGAAACGCTATCGGTATCAATACAATTTCCACAATATCCATCCTCCCTTAAAAAACAAACAGAGACGTCTGTGTTAATTATCTGCGTCTCTGCATATCTTTTGCTACTAATATGTAAATTATAGTTTATCAGTTACCGTTAGTAAAATATTTTTTCTTATAACCAGTTTAACCTTTTGGTTATACTAAAAATAAAAATATGCTATAATCATGCTAAGAGCATATTTTATTTGTAAAGCGAGGTTTAGCGCATGAATGCTAACAACATCAAAAACTTTCATACCGTGGTAGAGCTAAAAAGCCTGGTGGCTGCTGCTGATTATCTGCATATTTCACAGCCTGCCTTGTCCAAAAGCATCAAAAACCTAGAAACAGAAATTGGTTGTCCACTGTTTGTGCATGCCAAAAACAAAATGCAGCTCAACGAAAACGGCCAGCGTTATTATAATTTTACCAAAGAATATTTTTCACGCCACCAAAAGCTGGTACAAGAGCTGCGCGAAGGCAGCGGCATTAATTCACCCAATCTCAACATCAGCTTCAGCTCGGCGGGAAACATTATTCCCCTGCTCATCCACGATTTTAAGCTGCAGCACCCGCACAGTAATTTTACGCTCAAAACCAACGTTCCCAATATCATTGACACCAATTCGCATTTCACCTTTTTAGCAGCACGCGAGCTAATCACCGCTCCCCACTACAGCCTGCTGTTCAAAGAGCCGCTCTACCTTACTCTGAGCCCCGAAAATCCCTTAGCACGCCGCCAATATGTACGCTTGTCACAGCTGACGCAGGAGGTGTTTTTGTCCCCTGGCAAGAGTAATGACATGTTTGCAATCCAGCGCTATTATTGCCAGCTGGCGGGCTTCACGCCGCAAATGGATAATGTTATCGAAAAAAACAATGTGCTTTTGACGCTCATCAGCCTGAATATGGGTGTTGCACTCATGCCGCAGCTGCGGCACACAGCCTTTGATGACCAGCAGATTATGCAGCTTCCCATCAGCGATATTCCCTGCTACCGCTACATATATATTGTAGAAAACGAAAACGTCTACCAAACGCAGCTAGCCCAAAGCTTTAAGCGCTTTTGCCTGGCCTATGACTACAGCCAAATTAACAAATAAAAAGACGCCCCCTGATGCACTGCTCTTGTTACCTTAGCAATCCGTCAGGGGGCGTTGTTTATTTAGCTTTATTTACCAAAATAGCTATTATAAATCTGCTTATATTCACCGCTACGCTTTACCTCTTGCAGCGCGGCGTTCATTTTCTTTTCCAGGTCATTGTTGCCACGGGCAACTGCAATACCAATTTTATCGGCATACAGCACCTTGTCGCCAGCAAATTTCACCTTATCGGCATAGTTGTGGGCAATAAAGAAGCTTGCTGCCATCTTAGAAGCAACCAGTGCATCCGCCTTACCCTCTGCCACCAGCTTAATACCTGCCTCCGTGTCCTTTACAGGGATCAGCTTTTGCACTTTTGCCTGGTTTTCTACCATTTGCAGGCCATAGCTGCCCTCCTCGGCAGCAACAACCTTGCCAGTAAGAGCCGCAAAATCGTCACCCACAGCAGAGCTCTTACTAACAACCACCTTGTAACCATCCTCAGCATAAGGCTCGCTAAATTCGGCAATACGCTCACGCTCAGGAGTAATGCTTATGCCGGCGATAGCAGCATCATATTTTTTCTCCTGCAGGCCGTTAAAAATATCCTTAAAATCTACGTTGACAAATTCCACCTTATCATAGCCCATGTGCTTAGCAACAGCATGCATCAGCTCCACGTCAAAGCCTGTATGAGCCTTGCTCTGCTCCTGGTAAAATTCAAAGGGAGGAAAATTAGCATCCGTTGCCACCTTCAGCACCTTGGCTGCAGCCATGTCTGCGGCCTTCTTTTCGCCGCCGTTGCAGCCAGCAATGGTTAACGCCATAACTACACAAAACATCAGCATCAAAATTTTCTTCATACCTCATACCTCCGCAAATTTAGTGTTATTAATAAGCCGTACGATTTATTACTATAGCTTTATTATAACTCTCTTTACGTAAATGTCAATATGTACTCATATGAGAAAATAATAAAAAGAGCCGCCGCTCTGCCTCCGCTGTCATCACAGCAGCAAAAGCAAAGCAGCAGCTCTTTTTTAAGAAGCCTTTAATTTAGCAGCATGTGCCTTCAAGTTAGAAGTTGATCTGCAAACGGCTCCAAATTACACGGTCATTTTTATCGGATTCCTTGCCTTCCAGATCATAGTAATCAATGTTATAAACAATGTTTTTAGCCAAAGCGTAGTTTGCACCTACAGCATAGCCTTTGAAGCCTTCACTTGCGAAATAATCCCAGTCACCAGTCTTCATGGTATGAGCTACAACAGTACCAACGCCTTGGTCATAGTAGTTTGCCCACAGACCCCAGCTGCCAGCCTTAGCCTTGTTAGCGCCCTTGTAGGACAGGCCGATTACATAGCCGTCAGTATCAACGTCATCGTAACGGGATACGATATCCTCATCATCCAGATCGGAGTTCAGGTAGGTAGCGCTCAGGGTAACGTTCTTATCAAAAGCATAGGCTGCGCTTACGTTCCAAACGCCATTATCTTTACCTTTTTCTGCATAATATGTTGCTGCACTGTCTGCGCCAAGGCTGTCCTTAAACATATCATAGCCTGCACTCAAGGACAACTTACCAGCTTTACCAGACAGAGAAGCGCCATAAACTTCATCATAGTTATAGTTATAGTCAGTAGTTACAGGTTTGCCATAGTAAGCTTTGAATTTTACGTCCTTGCCATAAGCAACACCAACGTATTCAGCGGTATCATCATACAGGTTGCCATTAGCCAAGGTCAGATCAGTCTTACCAGCGATAACATCCAAGCCACCCAGACGGCCGTTTACCCATGCTTGGTTAAATTTAGTGGTTTCTTCACCGCTGTTAGCTTTTTTACCATTAAACTCTTGGTTGTTTTCCAGACGGCCAGTGTAGGACCAGTCATCATTGATTTGGCCGTTGATATAGATACGGGAACGCAGACGGTTTTTAGCTACGCCACCCTTTTTCTCCTTGAAGTCGCCTTGACGGCTTGCATATTCATAACGAACCTGGCCGGTGATTTTTACATTGTCAGCCTTTTTCTCCAGGTTAGCAACGCGAACGCCCAGGTTGTCCAGCTCTTCTGCAAATTCTGCAGCCAGCTTGTCAACATTGGCACCCTTTGCCATAGCCTTTGCTACGATTTGAGCCATTTCATAACGGGTCATCAGCTTGTCACCGCCAAAGGTGGTGTCGCCGTAGCCTTCGATTACACCAGCAGCAGCCAGCTTGTTGATGCTGTCATAAGCCCAATGACCAGCAGGTACATCAGAGAACGGGTTTGCGGCATAAGCGCTGGCAGTTACGCCCAGGGCCATAGCCATAGCGAGTACTAAAGATTTTTTCATTGTGTTCACTCTCCTAAGAAATTTTCTAGCTACTATTAAGAACCTTTCCGCAATGCAAAGTCATTCCTAATAAATTCAGCTACGCGTTTCATTATATACTATACTTCCAGAATTTGCAACATAATACTATTATATATTTTAGTATTTCTGATTATATATGGTCATTAGGCATAACTTTTATATAGAATTATAGCGCTTGATGTTTCGAATATCGTTAAATAACTTTACTATGACTACGCCCACACAAAGAGAGGATCTACATTTTTCAGATTATCAATAACTTAAATACATGGTCACAAATTTTTCCTATAACCGTTATGGCAGTTAGCCGTAGCCACCCATACAGCGCAGTTAGCTGCGACATTTTAAAATAGCTACAGCATACAAAAAATACTAAAATATTTTAAGTAAATACTTGACAAAGCCTTTGCTAACCGTTTATACTACAGATAATCTCTTTGCACTGCAATTTAGCTACAGTACAAACTGAGCAGGCGATAAACCTCCTAATGAGGTTTTTGCAGCCGGGCCCTTTGGGCAGCAGACCTTAAATACAACGTCTGCGGGACAGTTAACTACTATCTCGCAGGCGTTTTTGTGCTTAAACGGCCTGCACGGATGCAAAGACCAATATAGGAGGTTTTTATTATGAAATTTGAAAACGAAGCCGAACGCATCGCCATGATCGTTTCGGTGAACAGTATTATTGGCAACCTTATTTTATCGTTAGGCAAGCTCATAGCAGGCTTTATGGCACAGTCCGCCGCTATGATTTCTGATGGTATCCATTCTGCGTCAGATGTGTTTGGCACCCTCATCGTCATGGCTGGTGTCAAATTTTCCAACAAGGCTTCGGACGAGGAGCATCCTTACGGCCACGAGCGCTTGGAATGCGTGGCCGCCATCATCCTGGCCACCATTTTGACGATGATTGCGCTGCTCATTGGCTACAGCGGCTACGAAAAAATTACTGCAGATGCAGCAGAGCTTGTTGTTCCCGGACAAATGGCGCTGTGGGCAGCGGTTATCTCCATCGTGGTCAAGGAAGCAATGTTTTGGTACACCCGTAATGCTGCCAAAAAAATCAATTCTGGCGCCTTGATGGCCGAAGCCTGGCATCACCGCAGTGACGCGCTTTCTTCTATTGGTGCCTTTATCGGTATTTTGGGCGCACGCATGGGTTATCCCCTGCTCGACCCCATCGCTAGTATGGTCATCAGCGTTATGATTTTATACGCTGCCTACGAGGTATTCAAGGACGCTATGGAAAAAATGGTTGACCAAAGCTGTGATGAAGCAACTAACGCCACTATGCGCGAGCTGGTGCTGCGCGTTCCTGGTGTGGAGCATGTGGACAGCCTGCAAACCCGCCTTTTTGGCAACCGCATTTACGTTGATATTGAAATAACTGTTTTAGATACGCTTTCGCTGCTAGAGGCGCACCACATTGCCGAAACCGTACATACTGCCATTGAAGCTAACTTTCCCCTGGTTAAGCACTGCATGGTGCATGTCAACCCGCTGAGCGAGGATAAGCACAACATCCATATCATCCTGCCACCTACCCTGCGCCCGGAGCATTTGGATTAATAATGGCTCTGCTTAAGCTAAAGTTGCTTACTTTAATTACATAAGCTTTCTTTATGAAAAAAACTACAAATGCCCCCTTGACAATCTTCTTGAGGGGGTATATAATCGAGGCAACAAATGAGTAATTGCTCATATGAGTAGTTGATTGATTAATAAAGTTCCCCTCAATACAACATTTATACGGAGGTATATGCTATGAAAAAGATTTTTATGATTCTCGTTAGTATGCTGTGCCTGCTCCTTGTAGCCGGCTGCGGCAGTGACAACAAACAATCTGCAGCTCCTGCAGCAGAAAAAGCCGCAAAGGTTCTGCGCGTTGCTACAACCCCCTCTTCCCCGCCCTTTGAGCTTTATTTGAAAGAGCAAAATAAATTCACTGGCTTTGATATCGACATGATGAACGACATCGCTAAAAAGATGGGCTATGACCGCGTGGAATTCATCAGCATGGATTTTGAAAAGCTGCTCCCCGGCCTGGCCAGCAAGGAATATGACCTTGCTATGAACAACTTTAGCGCTACCAATGAGCGTAAAGAAAAATATGCTTACAGCGACCCCTATGCTAAGGCAGCCTTTTCTGTTGTAGCCAACAAGAAAAACAAGCTCACTATGAACGACGTTGCCGGCCGCAAGATTGCCATTAAGGCAGGCACCTCTGCAGCACGTGTTGCGAAAAGCTTTGCAAATGCACAAATCGTAGAATATCCTGAATATGCCAGCGCCCTGCACGCTGTTGAAACCGGCGAGGCTGATTTTGCTATCTGCGGTAACCTTACCGCCGCTTATATCATGACCCACAACGACACTGATAAATGCTTGGAGGTTATCGGCCACTCCGAACGTCAGGATGACCTGGTTGTTTACGCAGCCAAGGGTAATGACGAGCTGATTAAAAGCTTTAACACCGCCCTGCACGATTACAAAAAGAGCGGCGAATACCAAAAGCTCATCGCCTTCTACTTTGGTGATATCGAAAAACAAACTGAAAACAACTAATTTGCTTCCCAGTTAAAAGCTTGATATACAACCTTCCCTACACCCCCATTTTATACACTCCTTATTTTCGACACTCCTTGAACACACCCCCAATGCTAAATGGAGAAGTAGAAGATAGAAAATCCCCGCACCTTGTCCGAGGCGCGGGGATTTTGCTTTATCGCTCATTGTGTTTGACGCAATAACAGCAAATATGAAAAAAATAGCAGGGACAACAAAACAGCTTCTGCTCTGCTTTAGGTAAAAGGTTACGAAAGGAATGCGTCAAAATTACGGCAGAATATTTACCTGTTCCTGCCGCTGGCAGCACTTTCAGCACTCTTTCCTCTGCATCACTATTAACCAGCCAGCGTGCAGCCTTGCCTTCGCTTAGCGGCAGGCCGATGATTTCTGCTTTGGCATATTCTGCAGCTAGGCAAATATTTATTCTGGATTTTGACAAGCTGTTGTTTACCTTGCGCCTTAAGAGCAGCAGTTGGCGGTAGTGTGTCAGCAGATTATTATCGGCCTGTGACAGATCCCAATATATTATAATGATGTTGTTTTCCTGCTTAATACCAAGGCAGGCCTCCTCCTTAAATTGTGTGATTATGCTGCGGTAGAAGTAAATAAAGCTTTCAGCAAAATCCCTATTGCGCCTAAAATTACTCATGCCGGCAACAGCGTTAACCCTTATAGCTATCACTGCAACCGGTCTCATATCATTCATTCGATCTCGTCCTCCTGCACCGCATGTGCGTAAATCATCGTACAATAATTTTCACTGTTAGTAGTAATAAAGTTATTTATAACATCCAGAACAAAAATATTCCCCTGCACACTCTTATGCTCTCGTTGCAGCTGCTGTAAATAAGTACGTACAGCACTGCGCAGCCCATGTCCCCGCACCTTCAGCAGCAGGCAGTAATAATCCCCTGCGGGGACAAAGGTGATTTCCGCAGGATTAAACTCCTCCGGGTGGTCTACCTTAAGGCAGTATATAGGACTATCAAAGTTATCTAGCTCTATATCTCTTTGAGTATACATACACCCTAGTTGATAATGTGGCCACATTCCATTATAAAAACCACGGATAAACAGATTATCCGCAATATTCGACTCCGCACTGCCAGCCTTGGTGTTCAGGCTCAGCTTGGGAGAACAGATGATAAACCATTCGGGAAAATAGTTGCTGAAGATTTCACCCACGGGATGCTTAATAGTCAAATCATAATAATATTTCAAATTCGCTATTGTATTTTGTATAGCCTGCAGCTCCTCCATCATCTGCTGTAGATTGTCGTTAATCTGCAAATAGTGCTCATATGCCTTTTGAGGATCATCCTCAATGATTGTTTCTTTTATATCGCTCAGCTGTACCTTGGCCTTAACACCGAACAAAATCCGTGTCAGCAAAAATGCCTGCTCCGGCAAATAATAGCGGTAATTATTTTCACCCACATAGGCGGGCTTCAAAAGGCCTATGCGGTCATAATGCTTCAGCGTATCGATATTGGTATGCGTAAGCCTGCCAAATTCACGTACTGTAAGATACTTATTTTTTAGCATAATTTTTTCCTTTCACACTTGACATGTGAGTAACTCACAACCTTATAATAGCATTATCAGCTAATAAAATCAATTCTCAATTCATTAGATAACCTATTTTGCTTTTAAAGCTTTTATTAGCTATAATCATATTTAAGAGGTCTTCACAAGAAAGGGTGCAAAAAGTGAAAAGATTGAAATGTTTAAGTACTTCTATTACATTATCGTTGCTGCTTGGCTCCTGCGTAATGCAAGCCAGCGTTGCAGCTGCCGCAGACAAGCTTGACCAATACAACCTGGGGGAGGTTGTAGTCGAAGCAGAGCGTGGCACGATCGCCGGCGGTATGATGAAAACAGAACAGAAGGTTGGCCTGTTTCTCGGCAGTAAAGATACCATGGATGTGCCTCTGCACGAGGTTACCTTTACTAAAAAAGCCTTGGATATTTATTCCCAACCTGGCAGGGGCATGCTGGATACCCTGGCACTGGATCCAGCTGTACGTGCTTCACATGGCTCGTTGGATACCAGCGTTTCTATCCGCGGTCTGTCCTCGCATGGCATGAAGTGGACCTTAAACGGCGTTCCAGGCATGAGCCACCAGATGCAGATGCCTTATAATTTCGTCGAAAGTGTATCTGTTATCGCCGGTCCTTCCATCGGCATCACAGGTATGTCCACAAGCATGTCCACTCAATCTGGCGGCGTAGTTAACATGATAAGCAAAAAGGCAGGCCCGGAACCCAATGCCTCGCTTAAGCTTGGCTGGAGCACTAACAACTACCTCACCCAATCCATCGACGTGGGCCAGCGATTTGGCAAAAACAATGAATACGGTATCCGCATCAATGCTATGAACGCTGTAGGTGACCTTGCTGTTGAGGGTACACATGATTTGCAGCGTAATATCTACATCAACCTTGACCGTAGCGGCAAGCACAGCACTACCAACCTCCTGGCAGGCTATGATTATGATAACCAAGATGGCCGTTCCAACACTATAAACCTGGCCAGTAACATGAATTCGCTTCCTGGCGTACCCAACAACAAAAAGAACCTGTCACCTACATGGTCTAATGATGTCTATAAAAACTGGACAGCTGTCTTGAACCATGAGCAAAAATTTTCAGACCACATGAGCTATTTTGTCAACGCAGGTTGGCACAAGGAGGATTATCCCAGCTGGCTGCAGCAATGGAGCAGCCGTGCGCTGATCAATTCTAACGGCGATTACAAGGGCACATATACCCAGATGCCTGTTTACCATTCTACCCACTACTTCGGCGCAGGCCTAAAAGGTGATTTTAAGCTTGGCAGCATCAAAAACGAATATGCGCTTAATATCGACCGCAGCTGGTTCCGCAGAGCACGCGACAACAACGTCACCGTTGCCAACAAATATACCGTAATTGGCAACATTTACACTGGCTGCACCACTCCTAAACCCAATATCACCTGGGACCCTATCACCAAGCAATACACTACCGTGATGACAGGCTGGAGCCTGATTGACACACTAACATCTCCTGATGATAAGCTTGCTTTGACTGTCGGCGTGCATCATCACAGTGTAGATACATCCCATAACGACGATAAAACCTCCAGCGGCACTAGGGACCAAAGCTCCGCAACCTCTCCTATCTGGGGTCTCACCTATAAATTTGATCCTAATACCACCTTCTATGCCAACCACACCGAAACCTTCAGCGAGGGCGGCACTGTAAGCAGCGGTTATCTTAATAGCGGCGATACCATAGCGCCGTCTAAAACTAAGCAAAATGAAATTGGCATAAAGGTAAAACGCGGCAGCTTCCTGCACACCCTCAGCGCCTTCCGTAATACCCAGCAAAGCGGCATGAGCGTGCCTGACAGCACAGATCCCAGCAAATCCTGGTATACCTTAAACGGTGAAAATAAATACACTGGTCTGGAATATTCCGCCGTAGGTTCTCTCAGCAATAAATGGGATATGATTTTCGGCCTAGCCTATATGGATGCCGAAAAGAGCAAGACTAAGGGTGGTACAGACGATGGCCGCAAAATCTGCGGTATTCCCAAATGGAGTGGTGACCTTGCCCTAACCTACAAGCCTGATGCAGCAACCAAATTCATCAGCCGCCTGAATTATACTGGCAAAACCCTTATCCACGATACCAGCAGCTACAGCACTCCTATCGGTGTACCCTCCATTACTTTGCTGGATTTGGGTGTAAGCTATGACACCAAGATCGCTGGCTACAACACCACCATCACGGCTATGTGCTATAATGTCTTTAACAAAGATTATTGGTACGCTAACGGCGATAACAGTATTGGACTGGGCGCTCCTAGAAACTTCCTAGTAACTGCTAATTTCAATTTCTAAATAAACTAAACACAGAGGAACACCTTGCAGTTTTTCCTCTGTGTCCTAAGGATTAACTTATGCGTGTTAAATTACTTTTGCTCGCCTACCTGTGCTTTTTAGCAAGCGGCTGTGCTCAATCCGCAAAAGCTACGCCTGACACCATCAGCACAGCGTCAGACACGGCCTTTTCCATTGTCAACTATGACAGCTCTATGCACGAACACACCTATACCTACACAAACCACCCCAAGCGTATAGTTGCTCTTTGGCAAAATTCTATTGAGACTATCATAGCATTGGGTGCTGCCGACAAAATAATTGCGGCGGCAGGTGTTTACAACGAAAAGCATCTCCATCCCGCCTATCTTGACGCTTACAGGCACATTCCTGTAAAAAGCAGACAGATTTTTGCACAGGAACAGTTGTTACTGATGCAACCAGATTTTATCGCAGGCTGGTTATTCGATTTTACTGGTAAGGGGCGCTCTGTAGGTAGCAGCAGCTTTTGGGAAAAGCGTGGCGTAAACGTTTATATGAACCTGATGAACGGTGCGGAATTCAAGGCTGAGCATACCATTAACGACGAGCTGCGCTATATTAACGAATTGGGCGAAATTGTTGATGCCAAGCCACAGGCGCAGATTTTAACTATGCAGATAACAGATAAATTGCAAAAGGAAAAGCAAAAACTGCAAAAATACCCCCGGTTAAAGGTGCTTATTATAAGCAGCCTTGGCAGAGTGCTTTCTATTTACACTCCACGCACCCTGCCAGGCAACATCGTCACTGCCCTAGGGGCAGAGGTTATGGGCAAGAATAATGAAAGCGTTGGTGAAAATGAATATATCAGCTATGAGGAAATAATCACTAACCAGCCAGATGTAATCTTTTTACAATGCACACCGGAAACAGAAACCCTTATGCTGCAGACCATCAACAGCATGCCTGCTTTGCGCAACATTCCCTGCGTCAAGAACAAGCAGGTTTATTGCATTCCCTTTTACACCATCCGCAGTCCCGGAATACGCATAAGCGATGCCATTGATATTTTTTCGCAGGGTCTGAAGCAGGCAGCCACACAAAAAGTGTATGCTACATCTCAGACCTGTCTATGAGAGGACGAACCATCATGCCCCAAGAGCTAAAAGAACGAATTAAGCAATACTGGGAGCAACGCAGCAGCGATTTTGGCCGTCAAAGCTTGGCGGAACTCCAAAATCACAAGCTGGAGCTTTGGACCCGGGAAATAAACGGTGTTATAGGCATAAAAAAAAGACTGCGTGTGCTGGATATAGGCACAGGCTCTGGCTATATGGCTTTGCTGCTTGCCAGCCAAGGACACAGCGTCACCGGAATAGATTTGTGTGACAGCATGATTGCCGCTGCTAAGCAGTTAAGGACACAGCTGCAGCTTGAGGCAGAATTTTTGACTGCTGATGCCGAAGCTCTGCCCTTTGCCGATAACAGCTTTGATCTGCTCATCACCCGCAATCTTACCTGGACACTGCCCAACCTGCAGCAGGCCTATGCAGAATGGTTCAGAGTACTGAAACCTCAGGGTATTTTGCTCAACTTTGACGCTGATTTTGGTCAGCGCGACTTTACCTGCGGTCAACAAAGTAAACCTAGCCTACACGGCCAGCTACAGGCAGAGCAGCTAGCAGAATGCAACAGCATCAAGGCAGCACTGGATATCAGCAGCCACAGGCGCCCTCTATGGGATGCCAAGCTGCTGATGCAGAGCGGCTTTAGTAAAATCACCTTAGACCTTACCCTAGGCTCGCGGATTAACTTGCTTTCCGCTAACAAAGCCCAAGGAATGTTTGGCATATACGCCTATAAATAATCTTTAGCTTCATACTCACTTTTTCATAACTCAAAAATCCCGCTAACGCACTAATGCGCTAACGGGATTTTGCTTTATCATTTATTCCTCTGGATGCAGCCTGATGCACGCCGCACGCACAGCTCTGTGCCAGCCACGCAGCAAATGCTCGCGCTTTTGGTCATCCATTTCTGGTACAAACGACTTGGCAATGACATGGTTATTTTTAATCATATCCTTATCCTGCCAATAGCCAACGGCAAGACCCGCCAGATAAGCAGCTCCCATAGCTGTGGTTTCAATACAGCAGGGGCGTTCTACCTTGACGTTGATAATATCTGCCTGCATCTGCATAAGGAAGTTGTTGGCACAGGCACCGCCATCCACCTGCAGTGAGGAAAGCTTTATGCCGCTATCCTCCTCCATAGCCTTCAGCACATCGTACACCTGGTAGGCAATTGCTTCGAGCGTTGCACGCACAATATGGTTGCGGTTGACGCCGCGCGTAAGGCCCACAATAGCACCGCGGGCATATTGGTTCCAATGCGGAGCACCCAGGCCCACAAAGGCAGGCACCATGTAGCAGCCGTTGGCATCAGGGACAGCCTTGGCCATAGCCTCAGACTCGGCAGCGTCACGCACCAGTCCCAGCTCATCACGTAGCCATTGAATAGCAGCGCCGGCAACGAAGATACTGCCCTCAAGCGCATATTCTACCTTGCCATCTACGCCCCAGGCTATAGTGGTAACAAGGCCGTTTTTGCTATCCACGGGCTTTTCGCCGGTATTCATCAGCATAAAGCCGCCCGTGCCATAGGTGTTTTTAGCCTCACCGGGTGCAAAGCAGGTCTGGCCAAAAAGGGCGCACTGCTGGTCGCCTGCAGCACCGGCAATAGGGATTTTTACCTCAAACAGCTTGGCATCCGTAGTGCCATACACGCAGCTAGAAGGCTTCACCTCGGGCAGCATAGCCTTGGGAATACCCAAAACTGTCAAAATCTCGTCATCCCATTGCAGCGTATGGATATTAAACATCAGCGTACGCGAAGCATTAGAGTAGTCGGTGACGTGCACCTTGCCCCCCGTCAGCTTCCAGATAATCCAGCTGTCTATCGTACCAAAAAGCAGCTTGCCTGCTTCGGCCTTTTCGCGCGCATGCGGTACGTTTTCTAAAATCCAGTGCAGCTTGGTTCCCGAAAAATACGCATCCAGCACCAAGCCTGTTTTTTCGCGGAACATATTAGCATAACCGCGGATTTTGAGCAGATCGCAATATTCCGCAGTACGGCGGCACTGCCACACAATGGCCTTGCAAACAGGGCGGCCTGTGTTCTTATCCCAAACCACGGTGGTCTCGCGCTGATTGGTGATGCCAATGCCTGCAATATCCTCTGGGCCTGCGTCCAGCTTGCTCATAGCCTCGTACATCAGGCCAACCTGGGTTGCCCAGATTTCCTCGGCATCGTGCTCTACCCAGCCAGCCTGCGGATAGTACTGCTTGAACTCCTTTTGCGCTACGCTGCAGATTTCTCCCTGCTGGTTAAACAAAATGCAGCGGCAGCTAGTGGTGCCCAAATCCAGTGCCATAATATATTTATTTTTCATAGTCTCACGACCTTTCTTTACTCGTGCAACTCCCTCAGTCAAGCGTAAAACTTTTGCCTGAGGGAGTTTACAAGCAGTTTTTAATTGTGCGTAGGGTAGCAATCCAATACTTTTTCCATGTTTGGAAGAAGTATCCAAAAAAGCGCCTCGTAATGCTGCTCCGCTGGATTTCGGCGACTATAGAGCTCATTTTTCAGGTTGCAGAGAGCGTTTGCACTACATGCGTTAGTCGTCGTGCACTTCAGCGGAGTACATAGTACTAACTAAAGCCTCTCCTAGGGGAGAGGTGCCGAGCGAATGCGAGGCGGAGAGGGGGCTTGCCAAAAAGTAGTACAGTCCCCTCTCAGTCTGCTCGCTACGCTCGCAGCCAGCTCCCCCCAAGGGGAGCCTTTTTAAGTAGTGCTAAAACTCTAGCTAAACGTATGCGAAATTAGCATATACCAACACATTTTCCTACGCAAAGATGCGACATTTCCCGCTACCACGTCTTAAAGATTCGGTAAGAACATAACCAACCCCGGCACATAAGTAACAATCAATAACGTTACCAACAGCGCCACGATAAACGGCCAAACCTCCTTAAAGAAGTCGCCTAGCGGCGTTTCGGTTATCGCGCACACTGTAAACATCATTGAGCCAAAGGGTGGCGTGAGACCGCCAATCATAATATTAACGATGCAGACAATGCCAAAGTGAACAGGGTCGATACCCAGCTTAGTAACAACAGGAACCAAAAGCGGTGCCAGGATAATCAGCGCTGCACCACCCTCCAAGAACATACCCAAAACCAAAAGGAGGATGTTGACAAGCATCAGCATCATGTACGGGTCACGGGTGAAGTCCAGCATAGCGGAGGTAATCTGCTGCGGAATGCGCTCCCAGTTCAGGTAATAGCCAAAGAAGGAGGCAGCAACGATAATCAGCACAACCGAGCTGGTGCCATAAATGGTTTCCTTCATAATCGGCCAGGCGTATTCCCATTTCAGCTCCTTGTAGATAAAGGCACCGACGATGATGCAATAAACAACAGCAACAGCACCTGCCTCGGACGGGGTGAACATGCCCATGCGCAGGCCGGCAATAATGCCAAAGGGGAAGAGCAGCGCCCAAATGGATTCCTTGAGCTGGGTCAAAATTTCGCCGATGGTAGCAGCTTTTTCACGCGAAGGCTTATAGCCGCGCTTGTGCGAAACAATGGCTACAACAATCATCATAGAAACTGCCATCAAAATGCCAGGCACATAGCCTGCCATAAACATTTTAGTTACAGATACGCTGGCGATCAAGGCATAGATGATGAGGTTGATACCAGGCGGAATAACAGGCGTGCTGGCAGAGGAGGCAGCAGTAACAGCGGCACCAAAGGCCCTGCTGTAGCCGCGTTTTTCCATTTCGGGAACCAGCATCTTGCTTTGCATAGCGGCATCGGCATTAGCACTGCCGGATACACCGCCCATCAAAAGGCTCAGCAGCACGTTTACCTGCGCCAGGCCGCCGGTCATATGGCCCATGAGTACGTCAGTAAACTTCATCAGCTTGTCGCTGATACCAGCATAGTTCATAATAGAGCCAGCCATGATGAAGAAGGGAATTGCTAAAAGCGGAAAGGACTGTGTGCTGGTGATAATGCGCTGGAAGACCAGGTGCGCAGGAGAGGTTGCATCCAAAAAGGTGAAGTAGGAAACTGTTGCGCCAAACAGAGCATAGGCGATAGGAATACTGGAAAAATAAAGGACGAAGACAATTATCACGGGTAGGTAAGCCATTAGTTTTCCTCCTTTGCTTTACCGGTAACATCATGCCAGACAAACTTAACAGAATAAAGAGTCATCATAATAAAGGCAATCAACACGGATGCACTGATGTAAACCGAGGAAATGCCCAAAACAGGAGTCATCTTGGTGTAGGACTTGCTGATATAAATTACAGACAGGTAGGACATGTAGCCATTCAAGGCTACGAGGATGAGATCGGTAATCAGCATAACTGCCCTTTGCAGACCCTGCGGCAGGCGTTTGACGATAATGTCTACGCCAACGTGGCCGCGATGCTTAAATACTGCCACCGCACCAATGAAGACGGACCAAACGAAGCAGCCTGTGGCCACCTCTTCGGACCACACAATGCCAGAATTTAAGAAATACCGCATGATGATGTTGACAACAACCAGGATAGTGGTTACACAGATAAAGGCTGCAGCTACCAGATCCTCAAAGTTGTTTAGGATGAAGCTCATTTTTTTGCTCAAGGTTTTACCTCCATTTTACTATTATTAATTACGCAAAGGAAGCGTCCTGCTCAAAAGCTCAGCAGAACGCTTCTGGATTGTGTACTTTTTTATGGCTTGCCTAAAGCCTTAGGACAATTATTTAGCTGCGCGGATCTTTGCCAGTTCAGCCTTCAGCTTTTCATAAATGCCAGGGGTTGCGCCTTCTTTTTCTTCCATTGCTTTGAAGACAGGCTCAGTTGCTTTTTCAAAGGCTACGTGGTCAACATCGTTGAATTTTACGCCCTTGTCTTGCAGCTCCTTGTAAACCTTGTTATAGGATTCGGTGGAAATCTTAGTCATTTCCTTGCCGCCATAAGCAAATTCTTCAGCAACAATCTTTTGGTCTTCAGGAGACAGGCTGTTGAATACCTTGGGGGAAATATATACGCCGCAGGTACCCAGGAAGTGCTTGGTGGTAGCAACGTTTTTAACGTGCTCATAGCATTTGGTGCCGATGTTGGTGAATTCGGAGCCTTCCAGGCCGTCTACAACGCCTTGGGATACGCCGGACAGAGTCTCGGAGAACGGCAGGCTGGTAGCAGTAGCGCCCATAGCGTTGATGGTATCGATGAACAGCTTGCTGCCGGGAGTACGCAGCTTCAGGCCCTTCATATCCTCAGGCTTGGTGATAACCTTGTTGGTCATTACATTACGGAAGCCAAAGATGTAATCCAAGGCCAGAACCTTAATGCCTTTGTCCTCGGCCTTTTTGATCATATCCTTAACCAACGGGGTTTCAATCATCTTTTCATATTCGTCATAGGATTGGTACAGCATCGGGCCAACCAAGGGCTTGAAGTCAGGAACATAGTCGCCCAGGTAGGACGGATCCTCTACCGAAATGAAGTTAGCGCCATTGGCAACCTGCTCCAAACCATCCTTGTAGCAGGCCAGCTGGTTTTGACCAAAGCACTGGATCTCTACACGGCCATTGGTCTTTTTGTTGATACGCTCAGCAACCAGCTCCATGGATTTATAAAGCTGCTCGTCCGGCGAAAATACGTGGCTCAGCTTGATTACAACCTTTTTATCAGATCCTGCAGGCTTTTCCTCGGCCTTTTTGTCGCCACCGCCGCAGCCGGCCAGGGCCAGCATCATAACACCCATCATGAGCATTGCAACTAACTTTTTCATATTCATCCTCCTAATTTCCTTTGTTGAAATTTGTTGAATTTTTATAGGAATCATCATTCCGTTTTGAACCTGTTACCATATTATCAGAGTGACACAGAATTGTCAATAATTTTACGTACATTTAATAAAGTCGCTTCTACTCTGAACTTTGGCCGCTTTTTGTCCTCTATGGACTTTTTTTGTCCCACTTGTTTTTCCCTGTTTGTTGTGGTAATATGTTGTTGAATATTGTTGAAACTTTCCAAGGAGGAATAAATATGACTCAAATTTTTGCTCACCGCGGCTTTAGCGGCTACTATCCCGAAAACACAATGCTCGCCTTCCAAAAGGTGGCCGAAGAAACCGTCGCAGACGGCATCGAGCTGGATATCCAGCTGACTAAGGACGGCGAAATCGTTATTATGCACGATGAAAAGCTGGACCGCACCACCAATGGCAGTGGCTGGCTGAAGGATTACACCCTGGCAGAGCTCAAAACGCTTTCTGTGGGCGTAAACGTCAAGGGCTTCTTCCCCCGTCAGACCATCCCCACCCTGCGCGAATATTTTGACTGGCTGCGCACCACCAAGCTCATCACCAATATCGAGCTGAAAACAGGTGTATTTGAATACGCTGGCATAGAAGAAAAGCTCATCGCCGTGGTCAAGGAATACGGTTTAGAGGAGCAAATCTGGTATTCTTCCTTTAATCATTACACCGTTGCCAAAATCAAGCAGCTGCTGCCCGAAGCTAAATGCGGTCTTTTGATGGACACCTGGCTGATGAACGTGGGCGCGTATGCTGCCTCCCAGGGTGCTGCCACCGTCAACGCCTGCAGCTATTTTGCCTGCAAGGAGGGCGTTGCTGCCGACCTGCACGCACATGGCATCGGCCTGCAGGCCTGGACCCCTAACGATGCAGAGCTGATGCAGCAGCTGGTTGACGCAGGCTGCGACACCCTCATCACCAACTTCCCGGATATTGCTGCCAAGGTTGTTGGCAAAAAATAAGCACTGACGGCTGAAAGGATGGACGCCAAACCATGCCCAAAAAAGTAACGCTCAAGGACATTGCTGCCCGCGCGGGCCTGTCGCCTGCCAGCGTGTCGATGATTTTGAACCGCCGCAGCATAGACCGCTTTAACGCCGAAACCGTAGAGCGCATTTTTGCCCTGGCCTCCGAAATGGGCTACAAAAGCAGCAAGGAAAAGGCCTACGCCTTAATCAAGCCGTCGGATACGCTGATTATCATCATCTGTCCTTCGCTGTTTAATCCCTTCTATACCACTATTATCCAAGGTATAGAAATCGCTGCCCGTGCCCGTGGCTTTGTCACCTCCGTGCGCACCACCTACTGGGACACAGCCACTGAACGCTTCATCATGGAGCAGGCACGCAAATTTAACGTTGCCGGCGTCATCTTCGCCATGATACCGCAGCAGCCGCAGCTGGCCTATGACCTGAGCAAATATCTGCCTGTTGTCGCCATTGGTGACAGACGTGGCGATTTAGAGCTGGCCACCGTGGATATGAACAACTTCACCGCCGGCCAGCTGATTGGCAGACATCTGACGGATTTGGGACACAGACACATCGCCTACCTTTCGACCACGCTCAACGACCAGCACACCTCGCGAGTGCGCCGCTGCCAGGGCCTGGAGGCTGCCTGCGCCGCTGCAGGTGCTGGCTTTGAGGTTTATACCAAAGAAATTACGCCGGATTACGAGCTGTCGCACGTCGACGTAGAATACAGCACCGGCTACGAGCTGGCTAACCGCTGCCTTGATAGCGCGCCTGAGACCACCGCCTTGGTCACCATCAACGACATGGTGGGCTATGGTGCCTATAACGCCATCTGCGACCGCGGCCTGCGCATTCCCGATGATATCAGCCTGTGCGGTTTTGATAACATCTTTCCCTCGCACCTGCATGGCGTGGGTCTCACCACCGTTGATAATTCGCTCACCGAATGTGGCAAAAGCGCCTTCCGCCTCCTGCAGGAGGAAATCACCAGCTACGAGCATCACGGTAGGTTTGAATCTATCACGCATGTAGAATACAAATGCCGTCTAATTGTCCGCTCCAGCAGTGGCAAAGCTCCGCACAGTTGACATTTTCTGTTATTTGTTGTAAAATACAACGTATATATTACAGATAATTACAGGCTCGCCCTGCTAGCTATCTGCTGTGCTACAATGGCGTAGCCACCCACACAGGGGCAAACCGCTTATGGCATAGCTGTGCCAGTGCGTGCCTTGAAATGTGCAGGTTTTACTAATGAATAAATATATTACAGCCTTTAAGGCTGCTTTTCCGTTAACGCTGCCAATCTGTGCAGCGATTCTTTTTTTGGGTATTTCCTATGGCTTTTATATTTGCAGCAAGGGCTTCTCGCCCTGGTACCCATTTTTCACTAGTGCGCTGGTTTTTGCCGGCAGCATGGAATTTGTGCTCGTAAACATGCTGCTGTCACCCTTTAATCCGCTCTATTGCTTTTTTATGGCCATTATGATTAATTCACGTCATCTTTTTTATGGCCTGACGATGCTCGAAAAATATAAAAATATGGGTCTGAAAAAGTTTTATCTAATTTTTGGCATGTGCGACGAATCCTTTGCCATTAACTGTAGCGTAAACATCCCGGCTGACGTGGACAAGGGTTGGTTTATGACCTTTGTCAATTTACTGAATCAAATTTATTGGGTAGCAGGCGCAACGCTTGGCGGTATCTTAAGCAGCAGCTTGCAAATCAACACCAAGGGACTGGATTTTGCCTTAACGGCTCTCTTTATTGCCATCTTCGTCAGTCAATGGCAGGCCAGTGAAAACCATACCCCCGCCATCATCGGCATAATTATTCCCCTCCTCTGCCTTGTTATCATCGGCCCGCAAAGCTTTATACCCCTGGCCATGCTGCTCATCCTGGCCATCTTTATTACAGCCTACTATAAGGGAGGGATACGTCTATGACCTTCACCCAGGAGCTGATCACCATTGCCGCCGCTATCGCTGGTACTATGGTAACACGCTTTTTACCCTTTGTGCTTTTCCCTGCAAACAAAAAGACACCGCCGCTGGTAGAATTTTTAGGTAAAATGCTCCCTACAGCTGTTATGGGTATGCTGGTGGTTTATACCTTAAAGGACACACAGATCACCAGTGGTGCGCACGGCCTGCCAGAGGCTATCGCCGTTGCCGTCACCGTGCTGCTGCAGGCAGTAACCCACAACCTGCTACTGACTATAGCAGCAGGCACAATCAGCTATATGCTGCTTGTACAATATATATTTATATAAAAAAGCCAGAGCGCACAGCTCTGGCTTTTGTTTCACTTTAAGGCTTATGGCACACCTGGAAAGGCGTCAACAAACTTTATTTTGATATCAGGAAAGCTATCTACATATTGAATGGTAAAATCCTCGCCACTAGTAACGAACTGCCACTTACCTATATCCGTTGGGAAAGCACTAACACGCTTTACCTTAAGATCCGGGAAGGCATCTACTATCTTCACCTTAATATCAGGAAAGCTGGTAACAACCTTCACCTTGCCTGCAAGACGGATGCCATTATAGTAGCCATCCTTAGTCACAGCACCCGCCATGGCCACACCTTGAAACAGCATGAGCCCCAACAGACAGATAGCAGCAATCTTCTTCGTCATAATGCTCACCTCGCTAATCCTTTATGTCTTCGCGCAGATATCCTGCTCAGATTAATTATAACATTTTAGGTGGTATACTTGTCAAATTTTGCATCTATTTACATTGCCTATCCTTGACACCTTGCAGAAGTTTTGCTACACTGATGGCAGAAGGAACGCTTTCCTTCCGTCGTGGGGATTGACTTGTCAATCCTGTGGCGGGCGAATTTTAATTCGCGGAGAGCGTTCCTTTTATTTTTATAAAATCATAATATGTAGCTTCTGCTACTTCATAAGTTCCTGCATTGTCGCTAGTTTCCTTTGCTACCAGCTTATACCGCTGGATAACTTGCCCATCTTTGCCTACAACCTGCTGATGAATTGCACCCATTTGCACCCATTTTAGCCATTTGTCGTCTTTCCGAGAAAATAAAAAAGCTCCAGAACCCAGTCCTGGAGCGGCGTTTCAGTGGAGCTGGCAATAGGAATCGAACCCACAACCTGCTGATTACAAATCAGCTGCTCTGCCAATTGAGCTATGCCAGCAAAAAATCATATAGTAATTATACACGATAAACTGCCCTTTGTCAAGACATTACATCAAAACGAATTATGCACGCATTGGTACTAAAAATTAGCAAGGGGACAGGCGCAGTTACAGATAAAAATACCAATAGGTTACTGCTGCAAGCGCAATGCGGTAAACAGCAAAGCTAGTAAGGTTGTACTTTTGCAGGAACTTTAAGAACCACAGCACCGAAAGATACGCCACAAAAAAGGACACTACAAAGCCAATTGCCAGCACCTGCAGGTCTCCTGCCGAAAGATGCTCTAAATTTTTGAGCAGGTCATAAATGCAGGCCACAAACATCAGCGGCACAGCAATTAAAAAGGTGTAGTTGGCAGCAGCGCTGCGGCTGAGGCCCACCAAAAGACCGCCGGCAATAGTGCTGCCACTGCGCGAAAAGCCTGGCCATAGCGACAAAAACTGGTAAATTCCCACCCATACTGCTTGGCGGATAGAAATTTTATCAACATCATCCACAAGCTCGTCCTCATGACCCTTGGTCTTGTGCTCGGCGTACATCAAAAGCAGGCCGCCTAAAAACAGGCCAATGGCAACTGTAAAGGGCGAAAACAAATATTCCTTAATATAACTGTACAAAAAGAAGGCTACTGCCATTACAGGCACAATGCCTGCTGCGATGTGCCACACCGACAGGCCCTTGCTTGCATCCCAGCCATCCTTGGTAAAGAAACGGGCAAAGCGCTCCTTATATATAAAAATTACAGATAAAATTGCTCCCAGCTGTACAAATACATCAAACACATCGGCCACAGGACCATCAAAGCCCAGCACGTGGCCAACAATAATCATATGGCCGGTGGACGATACAGGCAAAAATTCCGTCAGGCCTTCTACTATACCTACAATAACAGCTATCAAGTTCTGATCCATAAATTACATCCTTTCAATATATCAAGCTTCTCTATTATACTCTGAAATGAGCTTTCCTGCAAATAAATATAGTCTGATATTACAAAGAAAAATAGAGGACGGCGCCAAAGCCATCCTCTATACTGTAGCAATATTAACTTAAATCGGGGTTAAATCTATCAATCAAGTTCAATTTAATCGCCGAAGCACAGGCCAAGCTGCCTGCCGGTACGGATAATTTCGCTGTCTGCAGGAACCTGCCTGGGGCTTGCGGCTGCCCTTTGAATAAAGACAGTGACAATCTGGTCATGATAAAGCGAAACCATCACGTTATATTCCCGCCGCAGGCAGGCCTCCGCAGCCGCCACGCCATAACGCGTCGACAGCACGCGGTCAAACGCTGTAGGCGAACCACCGCGCTGCAAATATCCCAAAACGGTACAACGGGATTCAATGCCTGTCCGCTCTTCTATCGCCTGCGCCACCTTTTCACCAGCACCACCCAGACGCACGGGTTCAAAGCTTCCCTTCACTATGCGTGCTACCGACATCTCGCCGCCCTCAGGACGTGCGCCCTCGGCCACAACCACAATGCTAAAGCTTTTGCCCGCGCTCCTGCGCTGCTCAATTTTAGCGATTACCGCTTCCAGCTTATAGGGAATTTCGGGCAGGAGTATCACATCTGCGCCGCCGGCAATGCCGCTGTGCAAGGCAATCCAGCCTGCGTAACGACCCATAACCTCCAGCACCATGACGCGGTGATGCGATTCTGCCGTAGTGTGCAGCCGATCCAGCGCCTCTGTTGCCATGGCCATCGCTGTATCAAAGCCAAAGGTACGCTCTGTGCACGGCAGGTCGTTATCAATAGTCTTGGGCACTCCCACAACCTTCACATCACATTCCTTTGCCAGCTTGGCGCCAATATTTAAGCTGCCATCGCCGCCAATAACGACCAAGGCCTCTATCTCATACTTGTGCAGAGTTTCGAGCACCTTAGCGCGCATATCCTTGTAAACAAGCTCGCCATTTTCTTCCACAGCAAAATGAAAGGGATTGTCACGGTTGGTGGTTCCCAAAATTGTGCCACCACGCGGCAAAATGCCGGATACAGCAGCATAATCCATTTTTTTGAGATTGTCGTTAACTAACCCGTTAAAGCCGTTGAGCACGCCGTAAACCTCACAGTCGTTCTGCAAAAAGGTCTTTACCACGGCGCGGATTACGGCATTTAGTCCAGGGCAGTCACCTCCGCCGGTCAAAACCGCGAAACGGCGTTTTTTCTGCTCCATGTCACGCCTCCGCCTATAAACTATCCTTTAAGCTTCTACGTTCCAAATCTTGAAGCCGTCCGGACTGATGCGGATTGCTTCGGTGCCGTCAAACTTGTCATAGCACAGGTTGCCGTTATCAATATAGCCAGGCCATGCGGTAACGATGGTAAACTTTTTGCTCAACTTGCGCATCAAGCTATCGGTATTAATATGGAATACAGGAACGAACAGAGTCTGCAGCCTGTCGAGAATAATGACATCTGCATTATAGCTTGCCAGGATTTCAGCAAACATATCCGGAGCATACAAGCCTCTGTCAGCAGCAGGAATTGCCAAAAATTCTTCGCTGATAAGCATACGGCAGTCAACATAGGTCCATTTTTGTGCTTCTGCGGCCTCACGCAGCACCTTGCTCTTGCCGCTACCGGGTTTGCCTGTAACGATAACTACATTACCCTTATCTGCTTGTGCCTGGCCTACAATCTTCACTAATTCTTCAACTTGATTCATTTGAAAAACCTCCTATAACACCGAAGTGTAAAATTTTCTTTACTAGCTTGTTACTGTATCTATTCGCTATGCTTGCGTAAAATCCTCTTAATAAAAAAACACCATTCTGAAAATTTCAAAATGATGTAGATTTTTGTTACAGTTTTATCATTAATCCGCCGTTTTAGCTGTCTTTATTGTTTTTATTAAAACGTTCGTAAGGGTCAATAGCCAGCAGACCACTATAAACTGTACGCAGGTCAGTAATATCTCCTTTGCTGATGATGTATTTTTCCAGCTTGCGCTTTACCCGCTGCAAGGCGTTGTCTATGGATTTGATGTGACGCCCCAGCTCGGCAGCAATTTCCTGGTAGGACTTGCCGTCAAGATAACTCATCAACACCTTCCATTCCAAATCACTCAGGATATCGTTCATCTTGTTTTCAATATCACTAAATTCCTCGCGGCTGATAATCATGTCCTCGGGGTTAGCAACCTTGACACCGCTGATAACATCCAAAAGCGTGCGGTCGCTGTCCTCCTCGTAAATAGGCTTGTTCAGCGAAACATAAGAATTTAGCGGAATGTGCTTTTGCCTAGTGGCCGTTTTTATCGCTGTAATGATTTGGCGCGTTACGCACAGCTCGGCAAACGCCCTAAACGAGGCCTGTTTATCATCACGGAAGTCGCGGATTGCCTTATATAGGCCAATCATACCCTCCTGAATAATATCCTCACGCTCGGCACCTATTAAAAAATAACTGCGTGCCTTGGCTCTGACGAAGTTTCTGTATTTATGCAGCAGATATTCCTGTGCTAGGACATTTTCATGCTGCTGTGCTTCTAAAACGATCTCCTCATCCGTCATTTGCGCAAAAGCTTCATAGGGATCGTTTTGCTTGACAGTATCTGTAGCCATTAATTGCAAATCCTCCGTCTTTTTATCTAACAAAAAACGCTAGTATTCTAATTATATCCTGCCATGTGGCTTACGTCAACTTTTAGAACGGCGTAATTTTTCCAGATGCTCCAGCACATTGCCGCTGATGCGTCCGCCCAGCTCGTTGCGGTTAAGCGTGCGGCGCGGCAGGCGCAGCCTGGCAGCAATTTCTTTTTTGGCCTTGTAATACTGCTCACGGAATTCACGCGAGGAAATGCGGTAGGCACCTGCACCCAAAACATTAATCTGCTCGGCATAGTCACTGGTAACAACAAAAACCTTGGCATGAGCACGCCCCAGCTCGTAGGCACGGCGCTCAATCCACGAATCTGCCGTTTCACCCTCGTTAGTAAAAACAACGTCAATACCATGGATCTTTTCAGCACTGGCAGCACCTGCCACCTCCTGCGCGTCAAAGACAACGATAGCCTTGTAGCCCTTAAAGGCAGCAAATTCCGCCACACCGGCAATCAAGAGCTCGCGTGCATGCTCCAGGTTTTGTTGGCGCAGCTGGGCAAAATCCTTCCAGGCGTTGATTACGTTATAACCGTCTATGATCAGATATTCGCCCATGCTAGCACCTCGTTTCTACAGCAGCTGATGCCGCTGACGCACCACCTCGTACAGCAGCACCGCTCCTGCCGCTGATGCGTTGAGCGAGTTTACACCGCCATTCATAGGGATGCTGACGATATCATCACACTTTTGCTTTACCAGGCGGCCCAGGCCCTTGCCCTCAGCACCAATCACCAAAACAATGGGTCCTGTCATATTGGCAGCAAAATAATCCACACCGTCCATGTCCGCCCCCACTACCCAGCAGCCGCGCTGCTTAAGCTCTTCAATGGTTTGGGCGATGTTGCCTATCTGCACCACCGGCACATATTCCACTGCCCCAGCCGAAATTTTGGCGACAACGGCATTTAAGGGACAGCTGCGGCGGCGTGGCATCAGCACACCATGCACGCCTGCTGCGTCCGCACTGCGGATGAGCGCGCCCACGTTCTGCGGGTCCTGCAGCTCGTCCAAAAGCAGGATGAACGGCGCCTCGCCCTTACCCTCTGCACGTGCAAAAACGTCATCCAGCGATTGAAAGGCAATGGGGGCGGCCAAGGCGGCAATGCCCTGGTGACGCACACCCTGCGCCAGCTTATCCAGCTTTTCGGCCTTGACTGTTTCCACAGGCACACCTCTGCCCTTGGCCAGAGCCAGGATCTCGCCGATGCTGCCACCATGCGCACCTTCGGCGACTAATATTTTGTTGATAGAGCGTTGGCCGCGCAGAGCCTCACCCACTGCGTTACGGCCGGCAATCAAATCAGTAGCAGCTTGTTGCATGTGTCCTCCTATTACTTTCTGCCCTTAGCCTTAGCAGCCAAAATAGCCTGCAGGCGGCCGCAGGACATTGCTCCCTCGTGGCATACACCCTCCGACACACAGTTCGGGCCTGCATTTTCAAAAATAACCGGTGCCACCTCTTGGCACTGGCGCAGCATTTCATTGGCCAGCGCACGTATTTCCCACTGTGCGCGCGTACAGCAGCGCAGGCTGAAGAAATTCAGCAGCGAGCGGGCGTTAAAGGTGCAGACAATTTTAGTTTCGGTAGCATTAGGCAGGATGTAGCGTGCATCCTCAGCAGGAATATCCAAAGCGATAAAATCATTATACAGCTCCTGGATTTCACCCATCAGACGCTCAAACTTTTCCTTCGCCTGCGGCTTGGCCGCAATCGAGGCAGGCATAATGGTTTCAAAGGCATGCTCCTTAACGTAGCGCTGCGACTGCTGCGAATAGGAGGCAATGCGGTGACGCACCAGCTGATGCGTCAGCACGCGTGACACGCCCTCGATAGCAAAGGTAAAGGTTACGTGCTCAAATGTAGATAAATGTCCCATGCTTGCCAGCTTGCGCACCAGCGTCGCTGCCTGCTCGTCGCTTATGCGCTCCTCCAGCTGCGCTGCACCAACCGGCGAATAGCACAGGCGTGCGCTCATAGCCACAGTACGCTCTGGCTCTGGCGTATGGCGCAGCAATTTAACCATCATTGTCATATTACTTCTCCTGCATATATTTACTGATAATGTCAAAGGAAGCATCCATAATTTCCTGCAGGCGCTGCTCGCGTTCTTCCAAAAAGAGCCAGCCAAGCAGGGCCTCAAAGGCCGTGGCCATACGGTATTCGTGCACCGAGGCGCTTTTGGGCACCATGGATTTAGCGTTGCGCCCACGGCGGAACACCAAGCGTTCTTCGTCACTCAGCGACTGCTCCAGCTGCTGCATTGCCTGACATTGGCACACAGCGCTCACCATCTTTGACCCCAGGTCATGCACAACGCGCACATGGCTGGAGGTTGGCAAAAGGCGCAGGCGGATATACATAGAAAACACCACGTCGCCAATATAGGCCAGTAAAATGGGGTTTAGCTCACGCGTAGCAGGAAAGCGCACGCCAGAGGCCGTGCAGGCCGCCAGCGCATGCTCCTTTAACATTTTATATTGTTCAAACTTCATTGCTTAGACCATTTTACGCCCTGCGGAGTATCCTGCAGCACAATGCCGATAGCAGTCAGCTTGTTGCGCAGCTCGTCTGCCAGTGCGTAATTTTTTGCCTTGCGTGCATCCTGGCGCAGGCCAATCAAAAGCTCAACCAGCTCTGCCTCCTTATTGTCGGCAGCTTCAACAGGTACAGCAGCAGCAGTTTTTTCCAGCACGCCGATGATGGAGCACATTTCGGCAAACACATCACAAAGCATTGCTACCAGCTTGCCATCAGGCTTGCCTGCGGCATCGGTAACAGCCTTGTGGTAGATGTTGATTTCCTTGGCCAGGGCAAACATATGGCTGATAGCCAGCGCGGTGTTGAAATCGTCACGCATTGCCTCCATAAAGGCCTCGCGCAGCTCCTGCACCTTAGCACGCAGGGCCAGGCTTGTCTCTGTTGGGCCAGCGCTCATCATCTGTGCCAGCTCGCCCAGGGTCTGCTGCGACTGACGCAAACGCGCCAGACTGCGCTGTGCCTCCTGCAAGCGTGCGTCACTAAAGTCCAGCGGGCTGCGGTAGTGCGTGGACACGATAAAGAAGCGCAATGTTTCGGGGTCAAACTCCTTCAGAATATCGATAACCATAAAGAAGTTACCCAAGGACTTGGACATCTTTTCCTCGTTGACGGTGATAAAGCCGTTGTGCAGCCAATAATGCACAAAGGGATGGATACCCGTGCAGCCCTCGGATTGGGCAATTTCGTTTTCGTGGTGTGGGAAGATCAAATCGCTGCCGCCGCCATGAAAATCAAAGCTCTGTCCCAGATACTTCATGCTCATGGTCGAGCATTCAATGTGCCAGCCGGGACGGCCAGGACCCCAGGGGCTTTCCCAGGCAGGCTCGCCCGGTTTGGCCGATTTCCACAAAGCAAAATCCATAGGATTATGCTTGCGCTCGTCCACGTCAACGCGCGCACCTGCAAGCATATCCTCTAGGTTGCGTCCGGAAAGCTGGCCATAGTATTTGAACTTTTCTACGCTATAAAATACGTCGCCATCAACAGCATAGGCATAACCATTATCAATCAGGCACTGTACAGTACCGATGATATCAGCGATATGCTCGGATACACGCGGATAAACATGCGCACGGCGCACATTCAGCTTATCCATAACCTCATAGTAGGAATCAATATAGCGGTTGCAGATATCATACCACTGTACTCCTTCCTTATTGGCAGTGTTGATGATCTTGTCGTCAACATCGGTAAAGTTCTGCACATGGGTTACATCATAACCCTCGTGCTCCAAGAAGCGGCGGATAACGTCCCAGGTAACAAAGGGGCGGGCGTTACCAACATGGGGATGGTTGTAGGGAGTAACGCCGCAAACATAAATGTTGGCCTTGCCAGGGGTAATAGGTACAAACTCTTCCTTTTGCTTGGTGAGGGTGTTATATACTTTAATCGTCATGATCATTCTCCTAAATGCAGCACCCAAATACGCGGAGCTGCTAACTCTTTTTAGCGCGCGCAAGGATAAGCTTCCCTGCACCGCTCATGCTGTTACAGGCTGACTCCTGCCTTCTCCAGGCTGGACTTAATGCGCTTAGCAGTACGCTCTACGCCCAAAAGCGGCACCATAGCTGCCAGCTCAGGACCATGCTGGTTACCAGTCAAGGCCACGCGGATAGGCATAAATACATCCTTGCCCTTGAGCTTGGTTGCCTTTTGGATTTGCTTAAAGAGCGCTTTAGTAGCAGCATTGTCCAGGTTTTCTACCTTCGGCAGCTCTGCCAGCAGCATATTGATAACGGCAGGCACGGTTTCGGCAGTCAGTACAGCCTTGGCCTCGTCGTTTTCAAAGTCAAATTCGTCGTTGAAGTACATTTCCACGCAGGCAGGAATCTGAGCTGCGTAAGATACATGCTCCTGCGCGGTGGCAACCACGCGGTGCAGCCAGTCAAGCTTGTCACCAGTCTCGTCGCCAGTCATGTAGCCTGCTGCGATCATATGCGGCTTGGCACATTCAAAGAAGGCCGCCTCATCCAGCTGGCGCATATAATGCTGGTTAATCCAGTTGAGCTTGTCGATATCAAAGACTGCGGGGTTTTTTGCTACGCGGTCCATGCCAAATTCCTTCACCAGCTCGTCCATGCTAAAGATTTCCTGCTCGCTGTTCGGCGCCCAGCCCAAAAGTGCCAGGAAGTTGTTAATCGCCTCGGGCAGATAACCCAGCTGACGGTATTGGTCAACACTAGTTGCACCGTGACGCTTGCTCATCTTGGTGTGGTCCTTGCCCAAAATCAGGGAAATATGGCCAAAGGTGGGTTTTTCAAAGCCCAGTGCGTCATAAACCAGGCATTGACGCGGAGTGTTAGAAAGATGCTCCTCCGCGCGGATTACATGGGTAATATGCATCAGGGCATCGTCAATAACAACAGCGTAGTTATAGGTGGGGATGCCGTCAGATTTAACAATAACAAAGTCACCGATGTTGTTGGAATCAAAAACAACGTCGCCACGTACCATATCACGCACCAAAATCTGCTGGTCTGCAGGCACACGGAAGCGAACGGTAGGCTTACGGCCCTCGGCCTTGAACTTAGCAATCTCTTCTTCCGTCAGGTGGCGGCATTTGCCCATGTAGCGCGGCATTTTGCCTTCCTTGATCAAGGACTGGCGTTCCTCCTCCAGCTCCTCGTCAGTGCAGTAGCAGTAGTAGGCCTTGCCCTCTGCCAGCAGCTTATCGGTATATTTTTTATACAGGTCCAGGCGCTCCATCTGATGGTATGGGCCATAGGGGCCGCCAACGTCAACGCCCTCATCCCAATCCATTCCCAGCCATTTCAAGGCTGCCTTGATGTTTTCCTCGGATTCAGGGGTGGAGCGCTCACGGTCAGTATCCTCGATGCGCAAAATCAGCTTGCCGCCAGTCTTGCGTGCCAGCAGCCAGTTAAACAAGGCGCTGCGTGCGCCGCCGATATGAAACGGACCGGTGGGGCTCGGTGCGAATCTTACTCTCACTTCATTGTTACACATAAATATATCCCTCCAAATTTATTATCTTGGTTATCGTCTAACTAATGTATTATATCACATCTTTACTATGCTTGCCACAGCTTCAGCGGCAATGCCTTCGCCACGTCCGGTAAAGCCCAGCTTTTCTGTCGTAGTGGCCTTGATATTAACGGCATCAGGCTCTACGCCAAGCACATTGGCCACGTTAGCACGCATTTGAGCGATAAAGCCTGCCAGCTTGGGGCGCTGTGCAATGATTGTGACATCCACGTTATTAATGCTCCAGCCTGCCTGCGCCAGAAGCTGCACCACGTGCTGCGTCAGCTTTAAGCTGTCTGCTCCCTTAAAGCGCTCGTCCGTATCCGGAAAGTGCCTGCCGATGTCGCCCATAGCAGCAGCACCAAGCAGTGCGTCCATCAACGCGTGCAGCGCCACGTCGGCATCACTATGGCCCAAAAGACCCAGCTCGTAAGGCACCTGTACACCGCACAAAATCAGTGCACGCCCCTCTACCAGCTTATGTACATCATATCCACAGCCCACGCGTAGCTGCGGCCAGTTTACTTTATTTTCCATCTTCCCTCTCCTGCTCTGCCAAAAGGCGCTCTGCCACCAGCAGGTCCTCCGGCGTAGTTATTTTAATATTTTCATAGCGTCCCATTGCCGTCACCACCTTATGCCCAGCTAGCTCCACCACCGAAGCATCATCAGTCACGACAGCAGGGTGCGCTGCCAAATACGCATAGGCCTGCTTTAAAAGCGGTGCAGTAAAAATCTGCGGCGTTTGCACTGCCACAAGCGTACTGCGCACAGGTGTTGCTACAACTGAGCCTGCCGCATCCACCACCTTAATGGTGTCCTTAACAGGCACGGCGGCGATAGCTGCGCCATGCTCGGCGGCAGCGGCCAGCGTGCGTTCAAAAACAGCGCGGCCCGCAAAGGGGCGCGCGCCGTCATGCACTGCTATATATACATCGTCCTCCGTCACCTGCGCCAAGGCGTTAGCTACGCTGTCCTGGCGCTCGGCGCCTCCTGCAACCACGCAAAAGGGCAGGCTGGCAAAGTAACGCTCCTGATAGCTTGCCAAAAGGGCGCGGCCCTCCTCCACCTCGGCAGGAGCGAGCACAACAATGGCACGCTTGGCCATATTTGTTGCCGCCAGCATCGCCAGGCAGTGCACCACTAGCGGTGCGCCGCGCAGCATGGCAAAGGCCTTGTTCATCCCCAGTCCCAGCCGCCTGCCTGCGCCTGCGGCAGGGACAATAACAATCAATTCATCCTTCACAGCTTCTCCTATCTTGCTTTAGCAAAAATCATCCGTCCTGCAGCCGTCTGCAGCACGCTGGTAACGATGACAGCAATACTGCTGCCAATAGAACGACGGCCGTTTTCGACAACGATCATCGTGCCGTCATCTAGGTAAGCCACAGCCTGTCCCTGCTCCTTGCCCTCTTTAACCAGATATACATTCATTTCCTCGCCTGCCACGACTACAGGCTTAATGGCGTTGGCCAGCTCGTTGATGTTCAAAACCTTGACGCCTTGGATACCAGCCACCTTGTTCAAATTGTAGTCATTGGTGATGATATCCGCGTTAGCCTGCTTGGCCAGGCGCACCAGCTTAGCATCCACGCCCTCCAGGTCATCATAATCGTTATCCACAACCAGCATCTTTTCCTTGTAGCTGATTTGTAAATCCTGCACCAGGTCCAGGCCGCGCCTGCCCTTGGCACGCTTAAGGTTATCCGAGGAATCGGCCAAGGTCTGCAGCTCTGTCAGCACAAAGTTTGGTACGACCAGCCTGCCGTCCAAAAAACCAGCTGCAACAATGTCCATCACACGTCCGTCAATGATGACGCTGGTATCGAGCAGCTTATTGCTGCTATACAAGCGGTCACCCAGGGGGCCATCCAGCACGTTTTGGTTTGCTGCTGCCAGCTTGGCTGCCTTGCGCGCAGGAATACGGTTAAAAAATTCTACAATATCGTTGTGCTTGCGCAACGCCAGCTTTGCGCCCACAATCGAAAGCACCAGGCTAAGCCCGATAGGGATAAACGGCCCGATAAGCGGCAGGCGGGCAAAGGGACTGCCAATGAGGTTGGCCAAAATCAAGCCAATGCCTATGCCAAAAATCATTACGAGGATATCGCTCGTCGGCACGCCCGAAAGCGATACAGTCAGGCGCTCGGCGTAGTTAAACAGCCACTTGGTGATAAACGGTGCCAAAACCAAGGACAGCCAGGCCGAAATAAACAGGCCAGGCAAGGCCAAAATCATAGTGGCAAAGGTGATGCCCAAAACACCATTACCATGTAAATCATAGCCCAGGTATTCCGATAAAAGCGGTAATGAGAAATTTGTGAGTATGAGTCCGGTTGCAATAATGGTAAGCGAAATACTTAGGCTGATAATTTTTCTCAGCATTTATTTGCTCCTTTCTTGTATAATTTGGCATAATAGCAATATTACTCCGCTACTATATCAATTATATAATACAGCCATAGTCTGCAAATTACAAGCATTCCGAACAAGCAATTATGGCATTACTGAAAAAAAGCCTTAAAATATTTGCAAAAAGCCGTTTTAAAACAGCCAGACGCAGCCGGCAGCTTTAAAACGGCCTATAAACAATACTTAATCGCAGCAATGCTCCAGCCAGTTACCAGCCTCGTCTGCATCTACATTACGGATAAGCATAACCTCACTTTGCAGGATTTGCTTAGTGCTATGCAGCAGTCTGCGTTCTCCCACAGATATTTTTTTATCGCGCTCAAGCAGCGTCAGTATCTTAAAAATTTGGGCAACCTCGGTAACACTGCCGCTCTTGATTTTTTCCATATAGAGCTGAAAGCGTCTGTTCCAGGAAATCGATTTTACAGAATGCACGTCCGGCGTTTCATGCAGGGCACTTTCTATCGCCGACAAGGTTTTCTCATCACCTATATAACGTAATCCCAAACGGTCAGCACTTTTCACCGGTACGGATACAGTCATGCTGTCAAACAACATCTGTAAAATATAATATTCTACATTTTCTTCCCCCTGCATGCGTGCTTCAACCCCCCTGACGATAGCCCCGCCGTGGAGTGGATATACAACCCGGTCACCTGTAGCAAACATTTTCAACCCTCCTAAGCTTATAATCTCGATGAATATATTGTAGCACTCCGCTTTTAGATTGTCAAAAATATTTTATTTTACCACTATATAACCTATATGTCAACCTTAAGCACGTCTTTTTGTCATCTTCAGAATTCTTTTAACATTATGCGATAAAGCTATGCTAGCAAAAATATTATTTTACAAACTTTTAACTGTTTATTTAATAAAATCTGCCCACCGCCCTTGTCAAAATAATCCTTTTATTTCATAATAAGGGTGTACACTAACAGAAAGGGAAGTAAAAAATATGCAAACGCAAGAAAAATATGAAGAGCTACTAACTAAGCTGCGTGCTAAAAGCGGCTTTATCTGTGATATGGATGGTGTTATTTACCACGGCAACAGCCTGCTGCCAGGCGTTGGCGACTTTGTGAGCTGGCTGTATAAAGAAAACAAAAGCTTTTTGTTCCTGACCAATTCCAGCGAGCGCAGCCCCAAGGAGCTGCAGCAAAAGCTATTGCGACTAGGACTAGACGTAGATGAAAGTCATTTTTATACCAGCGCCCTCGCCACCGCCAAATTTATCCATTCCCAGGCTCCTGGCTGCAGCGCCTATGTCATTGGCGCCCCAGGCCTGGTCAATGCGCTGTACGACGCTGGCATTACCATGAACGATGTCAACCCCGACTACGTCGTTGTGGGCGAAACCAACTCCTACAACTATAACATGATCATTAAGGCCGTGAGCCTAATCAATAAGGGTGCGCGCCTTGTTGCCACCAACAGCGACCTCACTGGCCCTTCGGATTTTGGCATCATCCCTGCCTGCCGCGCGCTGGTTGCCCCCATTGAGCTGGCCACAGGCAAAAAGGCCTACTTTGTGGGCAAGCCTAATCCCCTCATGATGCGCACGGGCCTGCGCCTTTTGGACGTTCATTCCGAGGACGCCGCTATGATTGGTGACCGCATGGACACCGATATCGTCGCAGGCATGGAAAGCGGTCTGATGACCGCGCTGGTTTTGAGCGGAGTGAGCACCACTGAAAACATCAAGGAATTTTCCTACCGTCCGTCCATCATCCTGCCAGGTGTAGGAGCTATCCCCGAGGCATAAGGTCATAGACATAAACAACAGAAAATAAAAGAGCTGTTTTAAGGCCGTCTGCCATTGGTCACCCAAAAGCTTACGGTCCCACAGCTCTTTTTTGCTTATTCTTCACAGCTGGCGCTTGACTTAGAGCGTGCTTCAGGAAGTATAATATATTAATATTAATAAACTAAAGGAGCAGTCTATGCGCATCTTACTTTTTATCGGCTCGATAGATTTTATCATGAGCCTTGTGGGTTACATCTATTACCGCCAAAGCTTTGCCTTTGCACGCAGCTGGATCTTTGGCATATGCTTTTGGCTTTTAGCCGTCAATACCGCTATCAGCGTCGTGCTGCCGCCGTCAACGCCGCTACTAATTACGCGTATATCCGCCTGGCTAGAGGGACTATGGATAGCCTTTGGCTATTACACGCTGCTTGTGGCTGCTTTGCACGGCCTTGCCTGGCTCATTGCCAAGGCATTGGGCATGCAGCTGCCTAACAGTAAAATTGCCATCATCGGCCTTTTGTGCATCGCCTGCTTCGTCGCCTGGGGTAGCTGGCGTGCCTTTCACCCCACTGTGCGCACCGAGCAGCTGGTCACAGATAAGCTCCCTGCGGGTACAAGCTATAAAATCGTCTTTTTGACAGATATCCACCTGGGCCGCATTTTGGGTTATAATTACGCCGCCACGCTCGCTGCGCGCGTCAACTCCCTGCAGCCCGATTTGGTGCTGATTGCAGGCGACATCATTGACGAAAAAATCTTTTACGTCACGCAGCAGGATTCACTGGGCGCATTGGCACGCATCAGCGCACCGCTTGGCACCTATATGAGCTACGGCAACCATGAATATATAGATAACCCTGCGCTGTGGGGACGCATGCTCGAGGAGCGCGGCATCCACGTACTGAAGGACGCAGACGTGATCTTAGACGATAAGCTAAAAATCACAGGCATCGATGACTGGGTTAAGAACCGCACCACGGACAGTATTTTTGCGCTGTCTGCTGCAAACGATAAATATTACAGCATCATCATGGATCACCAGCCGCGCAGGCTAGATGCCGCCGCGCAGGCTGGCTATGACCTGTACCTGGCAGGACACACGCATACAGGCCAGCTCTTTCCCAACCGTTTGGTAACCAAGCGCATGTACAAGCTGGATTACGGCCGCAGCAGCTTTGGCAGCCTCATCGCTATCACCAGCAACGGCTATGGCTTTTGGGGCCCGCCTGTACGCACCGAGGTGGCACCGGAGATAGTAGTACTAGAGCTGCGGGGAAGATAAACATAAAAAAGACCATTGCACCAAATGAACCGTTTTTTGTCAGCTAGACAGAGAACGGTTCATTTGCTTATGTACAACAGTCTTTCACGTTTATTTTATATAGTGATTACTCTGCTTTGGGCTCTTCTACAACAATTTTGGCATCAACTGCGTTCTTTTGGATAGACGCAATACCACGCTTACAGCCAGCCATTGCCTTGTAGCCCTCGCCCGTGGCGATAATCTGACCATTGGTGGCCTTCAGGCGGAAGCGGAACTCTCCAGCCTTATCCTTATAGATTTCAAATTTGGGATGCTTGCATTTTTCATAGCCCTCCACCGTCTGGTCCTCAATCTCTGCCACCGGTGCGTTGGCAATAACGCTCGCAATGCCTTTACGGCAATATTTTTCAGCCTTATAAACCTGGGAGGTGGCAATTACTTCACCATTAGCGGCCTTCAGGTTGAACTTTACGCCATTTTTTGCCTGTGAAATTACAAATTTACCCATTATATGTAGCCTCCTTTAATAAGTTTAGGTCTCTAAGCTTATTTTATGTCATTTGCTCCAAAAAGACAAGTGTTTTTGCATAAGGCAGGCTATTTTTACACAATTAATCTATATAATTTTCTAGTCTGCCAATCTTTTCAATCTCGCAGACAATCCTATCACCATGCTGTAAAAACGTAGGCGGTGTCATGCCCATACCTACGCCTGCTGGCGTACCTGTAGCGATAATCGTCCCCGCTGCCAGCGTCATCCCCTGCGACAGCTCCGAAATAGCACCGCACACCGTTTGGATCATGTAGCGCGTATTACTGCTCTGGCGCAGCTGGCCGTTTACCATGCAGCTGATGTCCAGCGCCTGCTCGTCACCAATTTCATCGGCCGTTACAATACACGGGCCCATAGGGGTAAAGCCATCTAAGCTCTTGCCCAGGTACCATTGCTTGTGACGTGTTTGCAGATTGCGCGCGCTGATATCGTTGATAATGGTGTAGCCAAAAATATGCTTGCGCGCCTCCTGGCTGCTGACGCCCCTAGCATCGCTAGCCAAGATCACGCCCAGCTCGGCCTCGTAATCCAAGCTGTCCACCAGTCCTGCGTACGCAGGCACGGGCTCACCTGTAGCGGTGGCGCGGTTTACGCGCTTAGAAAAATAAATCGTATACGGCCGCTCACCGCCAAAGGCTTCATCCGAAAAGCGTCCTGCCTCCTGCGCATGGGCGTCGTAGTTAATTCCCAGGCACACAACGTCCTGACGCGGACGCACGATGGGTGCTAAAAGCTTTATTTGTGTAACATCCACTGCTGCTGCGGCCAAAGCATCCTCATTGGCTGCCAGCTGCATAAGCTTAGCCTTGACACTATCGCTGTAGCCTGCAACAAGCTCGTTCATATCGGCAAAGGCCAGCTCCGGCGCCAATCGTGCCAAAAGCGTCAGGCGGTAGGCCACAGTCCCCTGCGCAAAGCCCACCAATATTTCTTCCTTATTTTCAAGCAGCGCTGTATAAAAACGCATTGCACATTCCTCCTTATAATACCAACAAGCCTTAGTATAGCTTATTTTTGTAGATATACGTATCCAAATCCTCCATCCGCAGTGCGGTTTCGCCGCCTGCCTTCTGCCCCACCAAAATGGCCAGCGCCTCGGCAAAGCACAGAGGCACAACATAGGAATTGGTAAAGCCCACGCCGCTGATATTGACCGTCACCAAAAAATCGGCATAGGCGGCAAGCGGTGAGGTGATACGGTCGGTGACGATGATGACCTTCGCACCGCGTTTTTTTGCCAAATCCAAAATAGAAAAATTCAGCTCCGAATAGCGGGGGAAGGAAAACATCAAAATGCAGTCCTCACTAGTGATATCCACCAGCATTTCCATCGCCGAGCTTTCGGCCTTGTCACACAGCACCAAGTGCGGCAGAAAAAACAGCGCTTTGCGGTAAAAATAATCGGCGCAGCAGCTTGTCCCCCTAAAGCCAACAATGTATTTGTGACGGCTGGCCAGCATGCAGTCGGCAATTTTGTTGATCAAGGCTTCATCAAGCTCTAGTATGGTACTAGATAAATTATCCATCGCATGATAAAACACCTCGTTGATGACGCTATCACCCTTAAGCTTTTCGGTGGTATTGGTAAACTTCTGCATGGGCGATAAATTGGCGTTGTACTGCTCTAGCATGCGCTCGTTCATCGTGCGCTTGAAATCGGCAAAGCCGCTAAAGCCCAGGCTGCGGATAAAGCGGATGACAGACGTGTCGCTGACGCCAATCTTTAAGGCCACGTCAGTCACGGTGCTCAGTCCAATCGTATTCATATTATCGACAATGTAGTCGGCGATAAGCTTTTCGGTTTTCGTCAGGTTCATTGTCTGGATTTTTTTTAATAAGCTTTCCATAATCTTGCACCTTTCTCACGTTGCTAGCTTAATTATACACAGCCGCCCTTACTTATGCAAACAAAAACTGCCCCTGCGGCTATAGGCAGCTTTGGGAATAGAAAAGTGTAAAAAGCTGCAAAAATCTATTCTAAAACTCTGCCTAATGAGCAAAAAAACAGCATGGGTGCCTGCTGCAAATTGCGGCAAGCACCCATGCTGAAGGCTTTATTAGTCAATATTATATTAATCCTGTAGCTCGCTGACAAATTTTTGGATTCTATCCATAGCGGCGCCCAGGTTTTCCAAGGAATTGGAATAGGACATACGCACCTTGCCGGGGATGTTGAAGGCTTCACCTGGCACCAAGGCCACCAGCTCGGCTGCCAGCAGCGTGTTAGCAAAGTCAATAGCGTTTTTGATTTCCTTACCCTGATACTTTTTGCCAAAGTAGCAGCTAAAGTCCGGCAGCAGGTAGAACGCTCCCTTGGGGGTGGTGCAGGTTACGCCGGGCATTTCGGCCAGACGCTGCAGCATATACTTGCGGCGCTTGTCGAACTCGGCAACCATAACCTCTAAATCGTGCTGCGGTCCTGCCAGCGCTGCCACGCCTGCTTTTTGCGAAATAGCACTGGTGGCAGAGGTCGTCTGGCTTTGGATCTTTTTGATGCCGTCGATTACCTCTTTAGTAGAGGCAACGTAGCCCAAGCGCCAGCCAGTCATAGCATAGGCCTTAGAAAAGCCGTTAACGGTGATGGTGTGCTCCCACACCTCTTTAGAGATGGAGCCGATGGAAAAATGCTTTTCGCCGTCGTAAATCAGCTTTTCGTAAATTTCATCTGCAATGATGTAAAAATCATGCTCTACAGCAAGTGCAGCCAGCTTGCGCAGTGTTGCCTCACTATACACAGCACCCGAGGGATTATTTGGGGTGCAGATGATGATGCCGCGCGTATTAGGCGTGATAGCCTTAGCAATAGCGTCCACGTCCAGGTCGTAGCCGTTTTGCTCGCTTACGGGCACAAACACAGGCTTAGCGCCGGCAAATTTAATCATTTCGGTGTAGCTTACCCAGCAGGGGATAGGCAAAATAACCTCGTCCCCAGGGCCTGCGATGGTCATAACCGAATTAAAGATGGCCTGCTTGGCACCGACAGTAGCACAGATTTCATCAGTAGTGTATTCTAGGTTGTTGTCATCCTTGAGCTTTTTGGCAATAAGCTTGCGCAGCTCGATGATGCCATTGCCTGCGGTGTATTTGGTAAAGTTGTCTACGATGGCCTTAATAGCGCCGCATTTGATATTGTCAGGCGTACCAAAATCAGGCTCGCCTACGTTGAGTGAGATAATATTTTGTCCCTGCGCCCGCAGCTCTGCCACCTTGGCAATCAGGGCAGAGGTTGGGGAACCGGAAAAGTGCTTCATTCTTTCTGCTAACATTGCTGTGTCCTCCTAAATTACTCTAAGCTTTTATTAAAGTCGCTACCATCCCAAATGCCTTCGTTTTTGGCTACCAGCATGGTGCCCATAACGTCACCGGATACGTTGACGGTTGTGTGCGACATATCAATCAAACGATACATGCCTGCAATCGGTCCCATCAAATCCATCGGCAGTCCCAGCAGGTTGAGGAAGATAGCGCCTGTAACGATACCGCCGCCAGGGATGCCAGGTGCGGCGATGGACATGATCGTCGAAATCATAATAACCATCAAAATCTGGTCTATAGTCAGCTGCAGGCCATAAATTTCGGCCACAAAGAAGGCCAGGATGGTTTTGTAGAGCGCTGCGCCAGTCAGGTTAATGGTTGCGCCCAGGGGGATAGAAAAGGATGCGATGGACATCGGCACCTTGAGGCGCTCGGTGGTAACATCCAAGCTGATAGGAATAGTGCCAGCGCTGGAGTTGGTAGCGATGGTGTTAACCCATATAGGAATCATGGATTTGCACATCTGCAGGTAGTTGACCTTGGTGTAGGCCCACACAATACCGCTCATGCTCAGCCAAATCAGCAGGCAGCCTGTCCAGTCGGTAAAAACAAACTTAGCCAGCACGCCAAACAGCTTGGGGCCAAAAACAGCGGTGGTGTTGGCCATCAGGGCAAATACGCCGATGGGGGAATAAATCATGACGATATCCAGCATTTTGTAGATAATCTGCGCACATTCATCAAAGATTTTGGTTACGCCTGCAACCTTTTCGCCCAGCATAACCAGGGCAACGCCCACCAGCACGGTGAAGAAGATCATCTGCATAATCTGCTGCTTGGCCATGCTCATAACGATGTTTACAGGAACCATGTCAAACAAAAAGTTGGTAAACGATGGCGTTTTTACCTTAGAGGCATCAAAGGCCTGCATGTTTTCCAGCGTAAAGCCTACGCCCGGATGCGTAATGTTAACCATGACGATGCCTATGAGGCAGGCGATAACCGTCATCGCTACATACACTACAACGACCTTGGTACCAATGCGCTTGAGGCGCTGCACGTCGCCAATCGCTGCAATGCCGCTCGTAACGCTAAAGAAGATAACCGGTACGATCAGCATCTTGATCAAATTCATAAACAAATCGCCTGCAGGCTTCACCCACACCGAAAAATCGTGGAAGAACAGGCCTGCGATAATACCTAGGATGAAACACGCACCTACGCGGTAGGGCAGGTGCTTTTTGTCAAAAAATAATGCATTCATGATTTATCCCCCCATTTAATTTTGCCTTATGGCTTTTTAATACATATCGTCGACGATCTCAATTTCCTTGGCTGCCAGCTTTTTGCCCACCCATTCGCGCTTAGCGGTGCCGTTGCCTGCAGCGATAACCTTAGCCTCATCGTTAGCCTGCAGCTTTTGCGCTGCTGCCAGCACCTCAGGTGCATCCTTGAGCGGGATGATGATAACGCCGTCGCTGTCCATAACAACGATGTCACCAGGGTTGACGCTGATGCCGCCGCAGGAAATGGGTACGTTGACCTCGCCTGGGCCTTCCTTATAGGGACCGCCAGGAGTAGTACCTGTAGCATAAATCGGCAGTGCCATCTGCTTTGCTGCGTCCACATCACGGATAGGGCCGTCTAAGACCAGGCCAGTCAGCTTTTTGTAACTAGCGTAGGTAAACATAATCTCACCCATCAGGGAACGATTATCCACACCGCCCTCGTTAGAGACGATAATGACATCGCCCTCCTTAGCCATATCCAATGCCGCATGAATCAAAAGGTTGTCGCCGCCGCGGGTTTTAACCGTAAGCGCGATGCCTGCCGTTACCGGCTGCTGTGGTGCGGAATACAGCTTGATGCGCGGATGCAGGGCGCAGGAGCGTCCCATAGTATCAGCAATGTTGGCTGTCGGGATTTTGGCAAACTCGCCTGCAAGGGCAAGACCGTCTTCACATTTTTTGAGATATATTCTACTACCAACTGTCATAATTTCCACCTCCCAAAGTCATTTTGTTGATGTAGCAACATTTTAATCCTTTCTTGTTTTATATTCAACATTTTTCTAGGATTTTGTAAAAAATTCTTTTTTAGCAGCTGCAGACGTAACAGATGTTACAGTTAGTGCGAGAATGGTCAATTGCTAATGTTCTCCCTAATTTTATTTATAAGGCCGCATTTTTACGTCTAATACCTTGTTATTGCAATGCAAAAGACATATAATATAGGTGTAATAGCAGTAAAAGGAGTTGATAATATGGCTACTACTACCAATTTTAGTGTCCGTATGGACAGCGATATTAAAAAACAGTGCGAAGCTCTGTATGGTGAATTAGGTGTCAATCTGACTACCGCTATCAATGTTTTTCTTCGTCAATCGCTCCGTGTTGGCGGTTTTCCTTTTGATGTCCGCATAGAACAGCCAAACAAGGAAACGATTGCAGCAATGCTGGAGGCAGAGCGCATTGCCCGTGATCCTTCTGTAAAACGCTATTCTAACGTTGAAGAAGCGCTAAGAGCACTAAAAGAATGAAACATTACGACATCATCTGGACAAATCAATTTAAGAAAGATTACAAGCTGGCAATGAAACGTCATTTGGATATTGAACTTCTTGACGATATCATTCGTAAATTGGCAAACGGCGAACAGCTTCCAGAGAAAAATAAAGATCACGCTTTGACAGGCAACTGGGCCGGACATCGTGAGTGTCATATTCAGCCAAACTGGTTATTGGTCTATCGGTTAGAAAATGATTTACTCGTATTGACATTGGCACGAACAGGAACGCACAGCGACTTATTTGATAAGTAAGAAGTTGTGCCTGGTATCCCTTGCATTAAAAAGGCGCGCCTGCATGCAAAGTGCAGACGCGCCCTATGAGAGAGAAAGGGGAATTAGCTTATTTAGTTTCCTGCAGATACTTGTCTACTGCGTGCGCTGCGCCGCGCCCCTCGGCAATGGCCCACACCACCAGGCTCTGCCCACGGCGGGCATCACCTGCAGCAAAAACACCAGGGATGCTGGTCATGTAGCTGGCATCATCCGCAGCAATGCTGCCATTGGCGGCCTTGGCAAATTTAAATTCATCAAACAGGCGCTGCTCACTGCCAGCAAAGCCCATAGCCAAAAGCACCAGCTGCGCCGGCACTACGCGCTCCGTCCCAGGGATATCCACAGGCGTGCGGCGGCCATTTACCTGCTTCCATTCGTTTTGGCACAGGCGCACGCCAGTTACGTGGCCATCCTCGCCCACAAATTCCTTGCTGGTGATGCAAAACTCGCGCGCATCCTGCTTAAACTTGTAAATGGCCTCCTCCTGGCCATAATCCGTTTTAAAGACACGCGGGAACTGCGGCCAGGGGTTATCAGCCGTGCGGCTGTGCGGCAGACAGGGGTTAATTTCAAGCTGGCGCACGCTGCGGCAGCCCTGGCGGATAGCTGTGGCCATGCAGTCATTGCCCGTGTCGCCACCGCCAATAATCACAACGTCCTTATCCTTGGCATCAATGACCAGGCCGTCGGCAAAGCTGCTGTCCAAAAGGCTTTTGGTGACGCTGTGCAGGTATTCCTTAGCAAAGTAGATGCCATCAAGCTCGCGTCCCTTGACAGGCAAATCACGCGGCAGGGTGGCGCCTGTGCACAGCACCACAGCATCATGCTCGGCAAGCAGGGTGCTGCTGGCAAGCTTCACGCCCACCTCGCTATTTAAGACAAACTGTACGCCTGCCTCCTGCAAAAGCTGCACGCGGCGTTCTACCAAGCGTTTATCCAGCTTCATGTTAGGCACACCGTACATCAACAGGCCACCTGCACGGTCAGCACGCTCGTACACCGTCACCGTGTGTCCTGCCTTGTTCAGCTCGTCGGCGCAGGCCAGGCCTGCAGGCCCGCTGCCGATAACAGCGACAGTCTTACCAGTGCGCTGCGCTGGCTTATTAGGCTTCACCAGGCCCTGCTCAAAGGCGTTTTCGATGACATATTGCTCGATATTGCGGATGGTGACAGGATTATTCACAAGGCCTGCGTTGCAGGCACCCTCACAGGGTGCAGGACAGACGTGGGAGGTAAATTCTGGGAAATTATTGGTCTTGTTCAAACGGGCATAGGCATAGGCATCCATGCCATGATATACCAAATCGTTAAATTCGGGCATAAGGTTGTGCAGCGGACAGCCAGATACCATGCGGCCAATCATCACGCCGCTGTGGCAGAAGGGAACGCCGCAGTCCATGCAGCGTGCGGCCTGGCAGCGCAGCTCCTTGCTGTGCGGCAGGCTGCTGGTTTTAATTTCATCCCAGTCGTTAATGCGCTCGGAGCAGGCACGCAAAGCAAGCTCCTCACGCTTATATTCCATAAATCCAGTAGGCTTACCCATTATGCCTTCACCTCCTCAAAAACCTTGAGCGTGGCCTCGTCCATGCTCAAGCCCTGCTGCAGGTATTCGTTGAGCCTTTGCGTTACCAGCTTATATTCCTTAGGGATAACCTTGACAAACTTGTCCTGGTAATCCTCCCAATTATCCAAAACCTCTAGCGCCAGCTTGCTGCCAGTGTATTCAGCATGCTTTAGGAGCATCTTCTTCACCGTCAGGCTGTCGCTGATTTCCTCCAGCTTTTCTAAGAGCACAATCTCCTTATTGCAATAGCTGGCAAAATCACCCTGCAGATCCAAAACATAGGCCGTACCACCGCTCATGCCTGCGGCGAAGTTGCGCCCGGTGCGTCCCAAAATAACCACCGTGCCACCAGTCATATATTCACAGCCATGGTCGCCCACGCCCTCAACAACAGCGTTTACGCCGCTGTTGCGGATGCAGAAGCGTTCACCTGCAGTGCCGCTGATGTAAGCCTCACCGCTGGTAGCGCCATAAAAGGCAACGTTGCCGATGATAACATTTTCGTGCGGGTTAAAGCGCGCCTCGCTGTCGGGGTAGATGATAATCTTACCGCCCGAAAGGCCCTTGCCCACATGGTCGTTGGCATCGCCCTCCAGCTCCAGCGTCACGCCCTTGGGCAAAAAGGCGCCAAAGCTTTGGCCAGCGCTGCCCTTAAAGTGCAGGTTGATGGTGTCGGCAGGCAGGCCCTCTGCTCCATAACGGCGGGTAATTTCGCTGCCCAAAATCGTGCCTACGACGCGGTCGGTATTTTTAATCGGCAGCGTAATGGAGATAGGCTTTTTGCTTTCCAGGTTGCTGCTGCAAATATCCAAAAGCTCACGCATATCCAGCGATTTTTCGAGCTGGTGGTTTTGCTTTTTGGTGCACACCTGGCTGGCACCAGGCTCCACGTCAGGCTTATACAATAGCGGCGCCAAATCCAGGTTTTTGTTTTTCCAGTTGCGCTCCTCGGCAGGCTTAGGCAGCAGCACCTCGGTGCGTCCCACCATCTCGTCAATGGTACGGAAGCCCAGCATGGCCATGTATTCGCGCACCTCCTGCGCGATAAAGTGCATAAAGTTGACAACGTATTCAGGCTTGCCGCGGAAGTTTTTGCGCAACTCGGGGTCCTGCGTAGCCACGCCCATGGGGCAGGTGTTGAGATTGCACACGCGCATCATAATGCAGCCCAAGGCCACAAGCGGCGCGGTGGCAAAGCCAAACTCCTCAGCACCCAAAAGCGCAGCGATGATTACATCACGGCCAGTCATCAGCTTGCCATCAGTTTCCAGCGTTACGCGGTCACGCAAATTGTTGAGCAGCAGCGTCTGGTGCGTTTCCATCAGGCCCAACTCCCAGGGCAGGCCTGCGTGGTTGATGGACGTGCGCGGTGATGCGCCAGTACCGCCATCGTAACCGCTGATGAGGACAACGTCGGCACAGGCCTTAACTACACCTGCGGCGATAGTGCCTACGCCCACCTCGCTTACCAGCTTAACGCTGATGCGGGCACGGGGATTGGCGTTCTTCAAATCGTGGATGAGCTCAGCCAAATCCTCGATCGAATAAATATCATGATGCGGCGGCGGCGAAATCAGGCCAATGCCTGCTGTCGTGCCACGGCATTCGGCAATCCAGGGATATACCTTGCCGCCAGGCAGCTGTCCGCCCTCGCCAGGCTTAGCTCCCTGGGCAATTTTAATTTGGATTTCGTCCGCGTTTACCAAATAATTACTAGTAACGCCAAAGCGGCCGCTAGCAACCTGCTTAATGGCGCTGCGCTTGCTGTCGCCGTTAGGCAGCGGTGCAAAGCGTCCGGGGTTTTCACCACCCTCGCCTGTGTTGGACTTGCCGCCGATGCGGTTCATGGCAATCGCCAGGCATTCATGCGCCTCCTGGCTCAGCGAGCCGTAGCTCATAGCGCCGGTCTTAAAGCGGTGGCAAATGCTTTCTACGCTTTCCACCTCATCTATATTCACAGGCAGGCGCTGCGGCGTAAAGGTGAGCATACTGCGCAGGTTTTGGTTGGCAAAGCTGCTGCTGCGCAGCTGCTTGCTAAATTCCTTAAACAGCTTGTAGTCACCAGTCTTGCAGGCCTCCTGCAGCTTCACAATCGTCTGAGGGTTGAGCACATGCTGCTCACCGCCATTGCGCCATTGATAATGCGAGCCAGATTCATAGCTAAAGAGGTCGATATCACCTGCAATAAAGGCAGGCGCATGACGCATGGCCACCTCCTTGGCAATTTCATCCAAGCCTATGCCTTCAAGGCGCGAGGGCGTACCCGTAAAGTATTCGTTGATAACGCCGCTGCTGATGCCAATGGCTTCAAAAATCTGCGCACCACGGTAGGACTGCACCGTGGATATGCCCATCTTGGACAAAATCTTGGCAATGCCGTGGGTGCAGGCGCTGATATAGTTTTCACTGGCCTTTTCATAGCTTACGTCCAGCATACCGCTTGCGCACATGCTCTCCAGGCTTTCAAACGCCAGGTAGGGGTTGATGCCGCTCACGCCATAGCCCAAAAGCAGGGCCAGGTGATGCACCTCGCGCGGTTCGGCCGATTCTATGATAATAGAAGCACGCAGACGGGTGCCGTTTTTAATCAAATGATGGTGCAGGCCCGCGCCAGCCAAAAGTGCAGGCACAGCAGCCAGCTCCTTGCTGATGCCACGGTCTGACAAAATCAAAATGCACTTGCCCTCAGCAATATATTTATCAGCAGCGGCAAAAATAGCATCCAATGCCTTTTTCAGGCCTGCGCCCCCCTCATCCACCTTGTAGAGCATGGGGATGGTTGCTGCCTCAAAGTTAGGGATATTCTTTAGCTTGGCCAGCTCAATATTGCTCAGCACAGGCGACTCTGCTGCAATCAGGCGGCAGCTTTCGGGCTGCGGGTCAATAAAGTTCAGCTCAGGGCCGATGGCGCTGGTGGTGTCGGTAAACACCTCCTCGCGGATAGCGTCGATAGGCGGATTAGTTACCTGCGCAAACAGCTGCTTAAAATAGTTATACAAAAGCTGCGGCTTTTCGCTCAGCACAGCCAAGGGTGCGTCGTTACCCATTGCTCCTAGCGGATCAATGCCCTTTTGCGCCATCGGACGCAAAAACTTCGTCAAATCCTCCAGCGTATAGCCAAAGGCACGCTGACGCTGCAACAAGGTCTGCTGGTCAGTCACAGGCAGCTCGCCCTTGAGTGGGATATTTTTCAGCTTGATGGAATTTTCGTCCAGCCATTGGCGGTACGGGTGCTCGCCTGCAATCTTGTGCTTGATCTCGTCGTTGCCGATGATGCGTCCCTGCTCGGTATCAATTACCAGCATACGTCCCGGACGCAGGCGGTCCTTTTTCACAACAGTTGCAGGGTCGATATCCACTACGCCCACCTCAGAGGCCAGCACGATGGTGTTATCATTGGTTATATAATAGCGTGACGGACGCAGGCCGTTGCGGTCTAGGGCGGCACAAATCATGCGACCGTCCGTAAAGGCCATGGCAGCGGGTCCGTCCCAAGGCTCAATCTGGGAATTGTGATATTCAAAAAACGCCTTCAAATCGTCATCTAGATGCGGATTCTTACCCCAAGGCTCGGGGATCATCATCATCGCAGCGTGCGGCAGGCTGCGTCCGCTCATCAGCAAAAATTCCAGCACATTATCAAACATACCCGAATCAGAGCCGGTTTCGTCCACGATAGGCATAATCTTTTGGATATCGTTACCCCACAGGCTGTTGCCGCACATCGTCTGACGGGCGCGCATCCAGTTGATATTGCCGCGCAGTGTGTTGATTTCACCATTGTGCATCAAATAGCGGTACGGATGCGCACGCTCCCAGCTGGGGAAGGTGTTGGTGCTAAAGCGCGAATGGACCAGCGCCAGTGCCGTTTCAATGCTGCTGTCCTCCATGTCGGCATAAAAGGTGCGCAGCTGCTCTGTTGTCAGCATGCCCTTGTAAACAATGGTGCGCGAGGACAGGCTGCTCACATAAAAGTATTTGCCGCCGCGCAAATTGCCGTAACGGATATAGTTTTCGGCCTGACGGCGGATAATGTACAGCTTGCGTTCAAAGGCGTTGTCGTCAATATCCAGCCTGTCGAGCACGTCCTGCGACGGCTTGATAAAAATTTGCGCCATATAGGGCATACTCTGGCGCGACTTTTCACCCAAAACCTCCGAGTGTACGGGCACAGTGCGCCAGGCAATCACGCTTTGGCCATTGGCCTCCACAATGCGCTCAAAATGGCGCTGCACGTTCTCGCGTTCCACAACGTCGGGTGGCAAAAAGATGAAGCCTACAGCGTACTTGCCAGCCTCCGGCAGCTGCACGTCATGCTTAGCACATTCCTTAACAAAAAAGTTGTGCGGAATCTGCAGCAGCACGCCAGCGCCGTCGCCGCTGTTCATATCGGCTCCCTGACCGCCGCGGTGGTCCATATTGTGCAATACCACCAGCGCCTGTCGCAAAATTTTATTAGACTTCTTGCCCTTGATATTGGCAACCACGCCAACACCGCAGGCATCGTGTTCAAACCAAGGGTCATAAAGCCCCTGCTTTTTGGGCAGCGAAGTATTCATAATAAGTTCCCCTCTCAAAAATATCCTCGTTAGTAGTCCTTTTAGAGACTACTACAACAATTGTAATTTTAATTATAATACAGCCAGCAAGCTATTGCAAATTGTATACATGTATATTTTATGAGAGACAGAAGTGCTGTTTAAAAACGCTGTTCAAAAAAACATTAAGCAAGAAACACAACCAATAAATGCTTTATTGCTATTCTTCATTTTGGCAACTGAACCACAAGCAGCTGTATGTATCTTACCAGTTTTTATATTAGCTACATATGTTTCTTGCTGTACAGCCTGTTTAGTTGGCATAGTATTTGTAGTAGTAACAGGTTCAGTCTTTTGAATTGGAACTACTTGTTGCTTCTTCTGTTCAACCTGCTGTTGTTGTATTTCTGTTGGTTTTGATATCTTCTTTTCTTCTACAGCTCTTTGTTCAACCTCAACGGCTTCTACAGGTGTTGTTTTCGCTTCATCCTTACTGCCACCGCAAGCACCTACAAGAATAAGAAAGGCAAAAATTGCTAACACACAGCCACACCCTAACCCACAACCACTACGTGTTTTATGCCGCAAATTGCTTTCATCATCAGTATTTTCTGCTATATAGTTGGATATCTTGTTATCCATAAACACACCACCCTTATCCCAAATAATTTTCCCATCAAAGCGTATAAATACAAAAACACAGCATATTTATTAATTTTATTATAAGTATTCGTCCCCCCCAGTCAAGCAAATGTTTTTTCATTGTTTTCGTTGTACAATTTCTCCCTCTGCAATACATATAGCGTTAAATTTGCACGCTTATCAAAAATCTGCTTGACAAATCACGCATATGTTGCGATAATGTAAAGAACACGATGTCGTGTTTATTTTAATTTAAAAACACCTAAATGCAAGGACCGGGATAATTTACCTGCACAGGCTTTAAGAGAGACGGCGTTTGGTGCAAGCCGCCAGCACGCAGGCAAAGAGCTCACCCGCAAGCAGCTGCTTTGAACAAAGTAGGAGCAGACGCCACTAGCACGTTACGCTGCCGGTTACGCAACCGGGAAAATGAAGTACAACTTAGGGTGGTACCGCGATATTTCGCCCCTATCTGCAAGCGCAGATGGGGGCTTTTTTATTACTAATTTATGCACAGCAGTGCAAACTAAGCATAAGGCGGACGGCGACAGCGCCAGCTCCCCCAAACAAAAAGGAAGAGGTAAATACTATGGGAATGACGATGACTCAAAAAATCTTGGCCAAGCACGCTCATAAGGACAGCGTCAGCGCCGGCGATCTGCTTGTTTCCCAAGTAGATTTAGTATTAGCAAACGACATCACCGGCCCACCGGCCATCAACGAATTTGAAAAGATTGGCAAGCCAGTTTTTGACAAAACCAAAATCTCACTGGTTCCGGACCATTTCTCTCCCTGTAAGGATATCAAATCGGCCACCATGTGCAAGCGTATGCGCGACTTTGCCCGCAAGCACGAAATCAAAAACTATTTTGAGGTTGGCCAAATGGGCATTGAACACGCACTGCTACCAGACAAGGGCCTGGTTGCTCCAGGTGAAATTGTTATCGGCGCCGATTCCCACACCTGCACCTATGGTGCGCTCAACGCGCTGAGCACCGGCATGGGACAGACAGATATCGGCTGCGCTATGGCCAGCGGCACCTCCTGGTTTAAGGTTCCGCAGGCAATCAAGGTTAACCTCACAGGCAAGCTGCCCAAATACGTCAAGGGCAAGGATATCATCCTCACTATTATTGGTATGATTGGCGTTGACGGCGCGCGCTACCAATCCCTGGAGTTTGGTGGCGAGGGCGTAGGCGAGCTGTCTATGGCGGACCGCTTGACTATCTGCAACATGGCTATTGAGGCCGGCGGCAAAAACGGCATTTTTCCCGTGGACGAAAAGACCATTGAATTCTTAAAGGAACGCGGGGTCACCCGCCCCTGGGAGGCAGTTACTGCTGACGAGGATGCCGAATACGCACGCGTGCTGGATATTAAGCTGGATGAGCTGGTCCCTGTAGTTGCCTATCCGCACCTGCCCGAAAACACCCATCCTGCCAAGGACAGCCACAGCATCAAAATCGACCAGGTTATCATCGGCTCCTGCACCAACGGCCGCCTGGAGGACCTGGCACAGGCTGCCGAAATTATGAAGGGCCACAAGGTGTGCGACCATGTGCGCATGATTGTTATCCCTGCAACCCAGCAAATCTACCAGCAGGCTATGCACCTGGGTTATATCGACACCTTTATTGATGCAGGTGCTGCTGTTTCCACTCCCACCTGCGGTCCGTGCCTGGGCGGCTACATGGGTATTTTGGCTGCAGGCGAGCGCGCTGTATCCACCACTAACCGTAACTTCCGCGGCCGTATGGGCCACGTAGACAGCGAGGTTTACCTGGCAAGCCCCTACACTGCTGCTGCCAGTGCCATCACCGGTTACATCACCAGCCCCGAGGAGGTAGTAAAATGAGCAAAATTTGGCGTTATGGCGACCACATCGATACCGACGTTATTATTCCGGCAAGATATCTTAACATTGCCGATTTTAAGGAATTAGCAGAGCACGCAATGGAGGATGCCAAGGAAAATTTGGAAATCAACTTTGCTGCCAACGTACAGCCCGGCGATTACATCGTAGCAGGCAAAAACTTCGGCTGCGGCTCCTCGCGTGAGCATGCCCCCGTTGTGTTAAAGGTTAAGGGCGTAAAATGCATCGTTGCCGACAGCTTTGCCCGCATCTTTTACCGCAATGCCATCAACATCGGCCTGCCCGTGCTGGAAATTGGCGCTGAGGTAGAAAAAATTGCCCCTGGTGACGAAATCGACGTGGACGTAAACAAGGGCGAAATCAAAATCATCAACAAGGGCATCACTATCAAAACTAAACCGCTGCCGGAATTTATCCAAAAAATTGCCGACTGCGGCGGCCTGATTAACTATATCAAAGGAGAACATATATAATGAAGATTTGCTTACTGCCAGGCGACGGCATTGGCGTAGAAATTGTTGCTGCTGCTACCGAGGTTTTGGACGCAGCTGCCCAAAAATTTGGCTTTACTGTTGAATACGACAAGCAGCTTATCGGCGGCTGTGCCATTGATGCCACCGGCGTTCCCCTGCCTGAGACAACCATCGCCAGTGCCAAGGCTGCTGACGCAGTGCTTTTGGGCGCTGTCGGCGGTCCCAAATGGGATAATGTAGACCCGTCCATCCGTCCCGAAAAGGGCCTTTTGGGTATCCGCAAGGCGCTGGGCCTGTACTGCAACCTGCGCCCGATGACGGTTTCGCGCTTTACTGCCCATCTGTCCCCGCTCAAAACCGAGCATGCCGAGGGCGCAGACCTTTTGATCGTGCGCGAGCTGACAGGCGGCATTTACTTTGGCGAGCACAACGAAGCGCACACCAACGCTGACGGTGTAGAGGAAGCCAGCGACGTAGAGCTTTACACCCGTCCTGAGGTAGAACGCATTGCCCGCTTTGCCTTTGAGGCAGCCAAAAAACGCCGCGGCAAGGTGACCAGCGTCGACAAGGCCAACGTTTTGGGCTCCAGCCGCATGTGGCGCAAAATTGTTGCCGAAATGCAGGCTAAGGAATATCCCGAAATCGAGCTGAACAATTTTTATGTAGATAACTGCGCTATGCAGCTAGTTTTGAACCCCAGGCAGTTTGACGTTATCCTGACCAATAACATTTTTGGCGATATTTTGAGCGACGAGGCCAGCACCATCGCTGGTAGCATCGGTCTGCTTCCCAGCGCTAGTCTGGGCGACGGCACCGGCATGTACGAACCCATCCACGGCAGCGCTCCCGACATTGCAGGCCAGGGCATTGCCAATCCGCTGGCAACCATTCTCAGCGTTGCTATGATGCTACGCTATTCTCTCAACCAGGGCGCAGCTGCTGACGCTATCGAAGCCGCTGTTGACGCCGTCATGGAGCAGGGCTACCGCACTCCGGACCTGTATGCTGAGGGCCTGAAGAAGACCTCCACCTCCGAAATGGGCCACCTGGTAGCACAAGAGCTGCTCAAATAACCCTTGCTAGTAGCACGCCGCTCCCCTCAAGGCGTTTACTAAACCATATTGCCCGCAGTGCCTGCCGCTTCAGGCCTGCGGGCATTTTTTCTGCTGCAAATAAAATTACAACCCCCAAAGCAACAAATGCTCTTGGGGGTTTGTATTCATTCATACCAACGCTTAGCCAAATACCGTTCAATAACTGCCATAATTTTTTCTGCGTTAACAATCTGTTCCTGTGCGTTTTCCATACTCACTTCTTCATAATCCTTATAATCTGCTTTTTCACGCCACCGATATGCTTTATCCAGCATTTTAGACACTTCTTTAGTAAAAATTCCTGTCTTGACATAATGCATATTGAAGAAGGCTATAATTCCCGAATGCTTACTAGAATCAAAGCTATCCAAGGCGGTAACTGCTCTCAAGCAATGAAAAATTGCATAGTATGAACGGTTAACAGATGATTTATAGCTTTGGGCATCTAATAAAATCCAGGCATCGCGCAAATTTTCCCGACTACGTCTGAATCTATATTGAGATAAATCCTTTACGCTGCTTTCCATAGCACAATTCCTTCATCCTGCACATTTTTAAGATATGGTATAACACGTCCCCACTGTTGCAGCTCAGCAGTTTCTATATCTACTACGGAAAAAACCTTATCATACTTTAAATTCATATCTACAATCACATCAGATAGCTTATCCTCCGCCTGAGTGTCTAACTTGGCAGTGAGAATAATAGCAATATCAACATCCGAATCTTCTCTTTGCGTGCCACGTGCAACAGAACCATATAAAATTATACTTATAAGCTTATCACCTGCAGCACGCCTAATTCCGTATACAAGCTCTTGTAGGGCTTCCTTCTGCATAATAAACGCACCTCACTTTCCTAGCTTGAGCATATCATTTTTTACCTGCCCCGTCAAGCAGGCAGCAGGCGCTGCCCAAGCACGCGAAAATACATATTTTTCTTGACATCTAGCAAGCTCCAGGTGTTATACTTCCTTTAGCAACAATAAAGGAGAAGAATATGACAACCAACACCCCTAGTAACATTCACCATGCAACCGACCCAAAAAAATATATCAGCGACTACTGGCATGACCGTGCCGCTGACTTTACCAAGCTGCGCCAAGAGGAGCTTGCTAGTGCAAAGCACCAGCTTTGGCAGCAGGAAATCAGCGCCCATCTGCCGCAGGGCAAGTCCCTGCGTATTTTGGACATAGGCTGCGGCGCAGGCTTTTTTAGCATCTTGCTGGCGCAAATGGGACACACCGTGACAGGTGTTGATATCACCCCTGCAATGATTGCCGATGCTAAAAAGCTGGCTCAAGAATGCCGTTGTAGCATCAGCTTTGAGGTTATGGACGCAGAGCAGCTTGACTTTGCAGACGCAAGCTTTGACATAGTTATCGCACGCAATGTCACCTGGAACCTGCCTAATCCCCAATCAGCCTATAGCGAATGGCTGCGTGTGCTGCGCCCCTGCGGCCTGCTCATGAACTACGATGCAGAATACGCCCGCGACCATCACCGTCCGCTGCCTGCGCGCAACGCTCATGCCGGCGTCAGCAGCGAGCTTTTGGAGCGCTGCCACAATATCTACCATATGCTGGATATCAGCGTCTATGACCGTCCTGCCTGGGATGAGGCAGTGCTTTTAAAAGCAGGTGCCAGCTCCGTCAGCATAGACAAAAGCGTTGGCAGCAGAATTTATCCGCAGGAAGACGATTTTTACATCCCTGCCCCCATGTTTGGCATCTTTGCCACAAAATAAAAACATGCTCATTATCTACTTTTAGTGTAGCACTATCCCAATAACGGCAAAACCGACAGCCAGCAAAGGACTGTCGGTTTTATTTTTGCGCATCAATGCGCGCTAACTCCCAGCTCCTGTAAAAGTGCACGCTTTAAGCTACGCTAAGCACTCACACCTGGCTTTGCAGCCGCCGCAAATCCTTCCACGCCAAATAGCTCCAAAAGCAAACCACGCACAGCCAGCCAATACCTGTAGCATAGGCTACTGCACCCAAGCCGTACTCACCTGCAAACAGGTAGGACAAAATAACGCGCAGCGTAATGTGTCCAGTCGCGCCAATGACCGGAATCAGCAAACGTCCGCGGCCTTCAAAGTATCCTGCCAGCGCATTGCCCATAAAGCACAAAAAGTAGAACAAGGCCACAATCTGCATATAGTGCACACCCTGTGCCCAGCCAGGCAGGTCGCTGCCACCAAGCATAAAGGCAACACCTGCGTCCGCGCCTATATACAACGCCGCCGAATACACCACTCCCAGCCCCAAAAGCAGCTTGAAGCCTTGGGCAAAGCCCTGCCGCACACGCCGCCAATTGCCTGCGCCCACGTTTTGACCAATAAAAACGTTCATGGCCGCTGTGCCGCTGTCGCCAAAGGAATTGGCAAAGCCCTCCAGACGGCCGGCAGCCGTATAAGCCGCCACCATATCAACGCCACAGCCGTTGACTGCCCCCTGCACCAGCAGCTTGCCAATATAAAGGTTAGAATTGTGCATAGCCGTAGCCACAGCAAAATTACAGGTTTGCTTCAGCAGCTGCCTGTCAAGCTGCATATCCTGCCTGGTCCACAAAAGCTGCGGCTGACAAACGCGCATATACACGTTACACAGCACCACCGAGCTTAGCTGCGCCAGCACCGTCGCCCAGGCCGCACCGCTAATGCCCCATTGCCAATAGGCTACAAAAACCAGTGCCAGCACCAGGTTCACAGCCAGTGCTACTGCCAAAAACACCAGCGCCATCAGCGTATTGCCCACTGCACGCAGCATTGTGCTGTAATAGTTATATAAAAAGGTCATGATGAGGCCGGCAAAGATAATCTGCAGATACTCCTTCACCATATGCAGAATACTAGCAGGCGTAGCGATAAGCCGCAGCATTTCTTCTGTTGTCACAAACGCCGCCAAGCTAAGCAGCAGCGTAAAGGCACTGCCAGCAAGCACAGCCTGAAAGCCTTCGCGGCGAAAAGCAGCCAAATCACCCTTGCCGTAAAGCTGTGCCCAGATAATGCCTACACCTGTGCACGCGCCAACCAGCACAAATATAAATAAATTCATCACCGTACCGCCAATACCGATAGCAGCAAAGGCCTCCTGGCTGATGTAACGGCCCACTACCCATGCATCTATGGTGTTATATAATTGTTGCAAAAAATTACCTATAACCAGCGGCAGTGCCAGCTGCAGCAGCTGCTTGGTTATATTTCCTTCTGTCAGCTTATGCATATTCGTTCCCCCATTGCAAAGTATACGTACAATATACTACATAAGAAAATATTTGTAAAATGCACATATTTTGCTTATAATATAAGCAAAATGCATATTATCAGGAGAGCACCATGACCGAAAGTGAAATCAACGCCTTTTTGAGCGTAGTAAAAAACGGCACCCTTTCGGGTGCCGCTGCTGACTTATATTTGAGCCAGCCTGCACTCAGCCGCCGCCTGGCTTCGTTAGAGGAACAGCTCGGCTGCACGCTGATTGTGCGCCGCAAGGGCCAGCGTTACATCGAGCTGACGCACGAGGGCAAGGCCTTCGTCAGCCTAGCGCAGCGCTGGCAGACGCTTTTAGCCGAAAGCAGCAGCCTGGCAAGCGCTACCACTACACCTGCCCTGCGCATGGGCTGCGTAGGCAGCGTATGCAATATTTTGCTGCAGCCTGTTTTCCAAGCCTTTTTGCAGCAATATCCCGAATGCAGGCTCAACGTTTTTCAACACCATTCTACCGAATGCTATGAGCATCTAGAAGATAATACCCTGGACTTTGCCTTAATTTCAGACGATGTCTTTAGCAAAAGCGTTGAAACCACACCTGCCTTCAAATCGCACTTTTATCTTTTGAGCCGCACCGATTATGGCACTGCGCCCGTAAATCCTGCCGACCTGGACCCGCGCCAGGAAATACGCATCCCCTGGACACCAGAATATGACCTGTGGCATGATTACTGGTTCGGTCCCACGGCCAAGGCCCACATAGTATTAGACCAAATGCCGCTTTTGGAATACTTCATCACCAGCACCACAGGCTGGGCGCTAGCACCGGCCTACGTAGCACGCCTGCTGCATGAGCGCAGAGGGATAGCCATACGCTCGCTCACCCAGCCGCCACCGGACGAAATTATTTACTACCTGCAGCCCAAGCATACAGAGCAAATTAACAGCTACAACAGCAAATTTTTACTGCTGCTCAAAAAGCTGCTAACTGCGCAGCATCCCGAGCTGACGCTGCTATTATAGCATCACAGCAGCCAGTGGAACATACCAAAATATGAAAATACGCACAAAACGCTTACTCCCAGCGCGCTCACACCAAACATGCGCACAAAAAGCTGCTGTTGGCGCTGCTGTCCGTCGCTGGCAGCGCTAGCATAGGCCGCAAGTGCCAATGCACCACCAGTAGAAAGCGGACTGATGGAGGCAGTGTTAGCCACCATCGTAATGGTGGAAGCCAGCTCCAGCTGGTTAACACCGCCAAGCTGCTGTGAGACGTGCGGAATCGTGGGGATGAGCGTAGGCATAACCACACCAGATGTAGAGCTAAACCAGCTCATAATCCCTGCAGTCATACCCATAACGGCAGCCGCAGTCCTTTCACTCATTACAGAAACTAAAATTGATGACAACACATCAATACCACCCAGGTCAATAATAAGCTGCATCAAAACCCCTACACCTGTAATCAAAAGCAGCGTGCCCCAGGGAATATGCTTGAGAGCCCTTACTTCATCCGATACATGCAGAAAAGACAGAACTGCCGCTACAGCAAAGCTTACCAGGCCCACGTTGATGCGCCAGACCATTACCAAAAGCACCATAGCAGCAATCCCTGCCATGGTCAGCAGCTGCTTGCAGTTAAAGGCCGCTATTTCCTTAGCCGCAGCCTCTGTCTGCACCCGCAGCTTGTAGCCTCCAAGCAAAATGTATACTATCACAGCATAGATTGTAGAAGCCAAAATACCATTGAGCAAAAACTCTCTTTCGATACCCGTCAAGCCAAATTCGGCACACAAATTTATGCCAATAATACCAGTAGCTGCTAGCGGTGAAACACCGCCACCCGTCGCACCCAGTGCTGTGAGAGTAGCCAGCAGCACTGGACTGATTTGCATTTCGGCAGCCAGCGCCATAGAAAACACCATCATAATAGCCATCGTGGGCACGGTACCAGGACCGATAGCAGCAAGAATAGTAGAAAATACATAAATGATAACAGGTATAAGATAAGTCCTTTTGCCTGCCAAGGCGATAATCTTTTGCGCCAGCAAATCCAGCGTGCCATTGAGCTGCGCCAAGCTAAACAAATAGGTTACACCCAAAAGCATCAGGAATAATGAAGCATTAAAGCCTTTAATTATTTCTTCGTCCGCAATGCCGGCCATCCTCCCCAGCACCAAGGCAAAGGCAATGGACAAAAGACCTGTATTCATCTTGCGGAAAAAGCCTAGAATAATCGCTATAAATAAGAACACCAGGGACAATAAAGCCATAAGAAACCTCCAAAAAATTTATTTGAGAGTGTAGCGGCAGGAATATTTTTTATAACAAAATCGCCATTAATATAATATCACTTAGGAATTAGTTTGTAAAACTATAGTTTGTTTTCACTTATTCTTGTTTAGCATTATATTTATTCCATTTAGGAATAGTCTGGCTTCTTTGGCATATTTTCTCATATATGCTTTACTAAAAGCAGAATATAGTTAATGGCAGTTTATTTATCTGCCTATAAATGCTACAATAAATAATTGAGAGATAAATGGCAGCGATGCTGCCAGCATGGAGATGATTGCTTTGCCAAATTACGCCGATATTAATGGCCGTCCGCTAAAACGTGGGCAGGTGCAGGAATATCTGCACAAGCTGCAGCTTGCAGATTTAGAGCCTGCTGCTGACCTTGCCACACTAGCTAAATTGCAGGACGCGCACTTAAAATATATTCCCTACGAAAATTTTGACTGCATGAACGGCAAAATTACCTCGCTCAAGCGTCAGGATATGTTTGAAAAGATTATTCTGCACAACCGCGGCGGCATCTGCTTTGAGCTTAACGGCCTTTATAACTGGCTGTTAGAATCATTGGGCTTTGATGTGACTAGCTTCGCCGCCCGCTTTATTGATAAGATGGAAACCTACCAGCTGCGCCGTCACCGCGTCATGTGCGTTGCCCTTGGTGGCAAGCGCTATTTTACCGACGTAGGCGTAAACAGCGAAAGCCCGCGTATACCACTGGAGCTGACAGAAGGACTTGTGCAAAGCGACGGTATCAGCCAATACAAATTCACCAAGAGCGAATTTTGGGGCTGGCTGCTGTGGCAAAAGGAAAAGGGCAAGGTCTGGAAGCGTCTTATGGGCTTTACCGAAGAACCTCAGATCGACAAGGACTTTATCACCGCCAGCTTTTGGTGCGACGCACATCCCAAGTCGCCCTTCATCAACACCAAAAAGCTGTCCATTTTCCGTGAGGACTGCAACATCACTATACGTGGCAACTACCTCAAGTTCTACCTGGGCGGCCGCGTAAAATACCGCTATAAAATCACCACCGGCGAAGAGCTAAAGGAAATCCTTTGGGAATATTTTGGCATTAATGTTGACTACAAGCTAAAGGATGATGGCATTGAATATTAAACACGTTGACCTACCACTGTATACCAAAAAAATATTGCTGGCCCTGATGGCAGCAGGCCACAAGGCCTACGTTGTCGGCGGCGCAGTGCGCGATTTGCTGCTGCACAAGCAGCCTCATGATTACGATATCACCACCAGCGCCACGCCCGATGAGGTGCTTGCTGTCTGCTCAGCCCATAATTGGGATACCATAGACAAGCTTGGTCATAACTTTGGCTGCGTCATCATCGTTTTGGACGGCATCCGCACCGAGGTCACCACCTTCCGCGGTGAACGTTACGACGCCAGCGATGCCCACAAGCCTTCGGAAACATGGTTCTGCACCTCCCTGAGGGAGGATTTGAGCCGCCGCGATTTTACTGTCAACGCCATGGCCATGGATATAAATGGCAAGGTTTATGATTACTTTGGCGGTATGCAGGATTTGCAAAATAAAATTTTGCGCACCGTAGGCGATGCCCACCAGCGCTACGAGGAGGATGCCCTGCGGATGCTGCGCGCCTGCCGCTTCGTGGCTCAGCTTGGCTTCACCTATGTGCAGGCAGGCTGCGCTAGTCTCCCTCCCTTTGGACAGAGCGGCACACCCTACTATCTGCCGCACAGCTTTAGCTTTCCTGCCGCCCGCTGCGCAGGCCTGTCCCTAGAGCGCGTACGCGCCGAGCTAGAAAAGCTGCTGCTTGCTAAGTACGCAGGCAAGGGACTAATGCTGATGATGGCCACAGGTGTTTTGTCATCCTGCTGCCGCATACGGACAAACGGCCAATATACGGCTGTGCCCATTCTGCCCGAAGCTGCGCACCTTGTAGGCCTAGCGCAAAATCCCAAATTTCATCTGTATAACACCTGGGAGCACACTCTGCTCGCTATTGATAACAGTCCGCGCCACTTGGAGATCCGCTTGGCGCTTTTGCTGCACGACCTCGGCAAGGGACTGCCCAATATCCGCAGGCTGAATAAAGAAGACCAGCCCACAGACCCAGGACACGAGGCCGAAAGTGCCAAAATGGCGCAGGCCTTTTTAAGACGCTTTCATTTTAACAAAGAGCAAACCCACCGCATAATCTGGCTGGTGGCGCAGCATATGCGCTTTGCCCCCATGCTGCTCACAGGTGAGCGCGCACTAATGCGCTGGGTGCGCAGCGAAGCTCAAAACGCAGGCTTTCGCAGCCAGGTAAAGCTGACGCAGGCCTACGAGCTGCTGACAGAAGTATTCTTGGCAGACATGGGCGCAACGCATGCCCGTGAAAACAAGCAGCTGATGGCAGAAGGCCGCCAGCTAGGCAGGCAGGTTACAGAGCTGGCACGCACGCGCATGCCTGTAGCTATCAGCGACCTGGCGCTAAAGGGCAACAGCCTGCTGAAGCTAGTAGAGCAGCCGCTAATTAAAGATATCTTAACCTACCTTTTACAGCGCGTACAAAGCGGTAATCTGGCCAACAATTACGAAGATCTGCTGGAGGCAGCCAAAAAGCATCTGTCACGTTTTCAGCTTGATATGGAAAGGAACAGTCTATGAAGCTAAATAAGGCAACTACTCTTACTATTTGTCTACTTGTACTCATCGCCGGCCTTATCTGGCTAGTGCAGCAATATAATGCTATGCCCATTGCCGCCAATGACGTCACTGCCAACGAAGCTTCAGGCGGAGCGGCGCAGTTTGTAGGCAAGCACGACATCAAGAACTCATCCTACTTTGCGCACCCAGATATTTATAACCTGCAGCCTAATGACCACCTGCTTATCCTGTCAAAATTTGTCACCACGCAGCAAATCACTCCCTACACCTGCGGTCCTGCTGCCGCCAACATGGTTGTGACTCACTTTAAGGGCAAGCCTATCGATGACGAGCTGGCAGTAGCAAAAATTATGGGCACCAGCAAAACCGTTGGCACCAACACCAAGGGCATGAGCGCCTATTTTGAAAAGCTAGGCTGGGAGGTGCACTCCTCCGCCAAAGACAAAACTCCCGACAACTATGAGGATTTCCTCAAGTTTGTCAGGAGTAATTTACAAAGCAATACGCCGATTATCGTAGAAAACATTGACTGGGGCGGCCATTGGCGCGTCATTATCGGCCATGACAGCATGGGTACGGCGCACACAGGTGATGACGTGCTGCTTATGGCAGACCCCTTTGACACCAGCGACCATTTGCAGGACGGCTACAACATCGTGCCTGCAGAGCGCTTCTTTTATATGTGGTTTGACCACCAGCTCTTCCCCAAGGGAGAGCAAAACCGCCAGTGGCTCACTGCCAGGCCGCGGGGGTAAGTGCGCTGAGATCAACTTTGTATAAGCTACCAAGCTGCACCTTTGCAGGTTTGATAAACATAACCATATACCACGGCAGATAAACAATATTTTCATCCTGTTCTATATTGCCCTTGCACAATACAATAGCCTTACCAAACTGCCATTCATTAACGGCCAGGACCTTATCTAAAGCTGCATGCTTTTTATAGTCCTGGCCTGATTTTATTTCCAGTAAATCTACCTGCGCACCATTTTGCACTACAAAATCCAATTCGCCATATCGCTTAGAATCAAAATAATTTAACTTAAAGCCATTTGTTTTTAGCTGTTGTGCCATAACATTTTCCAATATACTACCCATGTTCAGCGTAACATCTCCCTGTAAAATAGCAAATTGAATATTTTCCAAACAAGCGCTGCACAAAAGACCTGTGTCACCCATATATAATTTAAACAAATTATGCTTAGTGTTTAGCACAAGCGGCAGCTGTGGCGCTGTCACATTATAGCAAGGCATGGCTACACCTGCATCCTCCAGCCATTTAAAGCTGTCCAGATAACGGTTCATCCGGGCATTACTAGACAATTTGCTCAACATAAAGCGACGGTTTTTATCATCTAGCTGTGCAGATATATTATCAAAAATCATAGTTATTTTTGTTTTATCTGTATTTGGTGCATATTTTGTTATATCAAGCCTATATTGCACAAGGATATCATGCTGACGCAGGACAACCTGACCTATATCATGAGTGTTAACATAAGTCTGCACAATATCAGGCATCCCTCCTACTACGATATAAGTATAAAACAGCCTGCAGATTGTTTGGTGTATGGCAGCAGGAACTGGTTGCAGGCTATTAAAGCATTTTTGCAGATACTGCAATGTAGCATTTTGCACACCATTAGCCAGCAAGAATTCTTCAAAGTCCATAGGATACATGTAATACAGCTCCTCAAAGCCAACTGGGTACGAATGCACCTCTTTATAGCGCGTTCCCAAAAGCGAGCCGGTTGCAATGTAATCGAAGCGGCCATCCTCAACCAAAAATTTTATGGCAGTGCGTGCATTGGGACATTCTTGAATTTCATCAAGCAACACTAATGTTTTACCAATAGGCATAGCCTTACGCGCGTAAGATGTAAGGTTAGCCAACAAGGTTTGTATATCTAAATCACCTGCAAAAATTGCAGCTGCTGAAGGCTCAGTAATAAAATTTATTTCAATAAAGCTACTATATTCTGCCTTAGCAAATTCGCGCACCAATGTTGTTTTTCCTATCTGTCTGGCGCCGACGATGCATAATGCTTTCTTTTGCTTTTCATTTTTCCATTCTAACAACCTAGCATAAGCCTTGCGGTATAACATAAAACCACCTCTTTAAATTTCCCTATCACGCTTTTACAGCTTCATCCAAACTCATTGTAACGTTTTTCTTATATTTCCACAAGCCTTTTGTAACGTTTTTCCTAAGTTTTCATTAAGTTTTTGTAACGTTTTTCCGTACATTTTTCTGTAAAGCAAAACAACAGCCAAGCTCACCGCCTGGCTGTCGTTTTTATATTGTGTAAATTTATCTATATATTATTCCTCCTGTCCCGCTCCGCGCACATGCGTAAAATACGAATATAGGGCAACGCTCATCAAAACACAACCAGTTGTAACCAAAACATAGCGCGAGCTCATAAAGCTGCCTAGCATGCCGCCAGCCAAGGGTCCCACTACGCCACCAAACTGCTGCGCGCTCGTCACCAGGCCAAAGGCCTTGCCACGCATATTTTTTGCAGTAACCTGCGTAAGGTTGGCGTTGATATTGGGCACAGCGCCTGCCAAGAACAAGCCATAAACAAACTGGATGGCCGCAAACTGCCACACATTAGCAATAAACACCTGAAACAGATTGATGAAGCCTGCAATGAAGGTGACAACGCAAAAGGTGCGCACGTAGCCAAAGCGCTGTCCCCGCTTGCCCCAAAACGGTGCTGCGATAATACCAGTGAAGCCTGACAGCGAAAACATAATACCAGCCATTTTGATGGCAGCATCCCCCATGTCATGCATTAGCTCACCCACATACAGTGTAATCAACGGCTGGATGAGCATCACGCAGGTCTGTACCATAAAAAACATTGCCATAACGTACAGCAAGCCTTTGTTGTGCAAGGCCTCCCGCAGGTCGGCCAGCAGGCTGCCTGCCGCATGCCTGCCCTTACTCAGCACCGACATATCATGCACGATACACGCCACCGCGCTTGTTGCCACAAACAGCGCCACGCTCCCCACATAAAAGGAGGCACGCATACCAAACCAGCTACTCAGATACCCGCCCATCAAAGGACCCATAATCGTACCGCTGGCCACAGCTGTCTGCATCAGCCCCATGCCCCAGCCCATGCGCTCTTCAGGCAGGGAGGACGAGGCCATAGACATGCACGCAGGCACAAAGCCGGCAATAACACCGCAGAGTATACGCACCAGCAAAAGCTGGTACACGTCCTGACATACACCCGTCAAAAAGTAGGTCAGCGCCAGGCCATAGCCAGCGCGGATGGCCATTTTGCGCTGTCCCACGTGGTCAGCAAGCGCGCCCCAATATGGCGCCATCGCCGCACTGCCCATAAAGGTGACGGCAAAGGTAATACCTGTCCAGAAGTTGACATCAGCCTGCGTCACGTGCAGCTCACGCAAAAGGTAGACTGGTAAAAACGGCATACACATGGTGTAGCTGGCGCAGCATAAAAACACTCCCAGCCACAAAACTGGCAGGTTTGCCTTCCAGCTGCCATTATTATTTATCTTTAAGATGGACACAATATTTTTCTCTCCTTCTTATGACTTTCCCTATAACCATTATAACACATCTGCCTCATGGCAACGCTACAAGCTCCTTAATTTTGTTGCTTTTTGTACAATTGTCACAACTTATACTGCTTAGCGAAAAATATATTTGACACGTGTAGCTAAAAAGCCTACAATAATATCATAAGCTAGGACGCTTGAAGCGTCCTAGCTTTTTTTATTGAGGGAGGAAGGAAGGAGAGCTGACATATGCAGGATCTAGTAAAACACACCGACAACATCAACAAGCTTTTAGCGCGTTTTGGTGTTAAATTTGGCATATACAAAAACAACGTCTTTCACGAGCAGCTGTTTCCCTTTGATGCTATTCCGCGCATCATCACAGCACAAGAATTTGCTGAAATTGAAAAGGGCTTAACCCAGCGCGTAAATGCGCTCAACATGTTTTTGTATGATATCTATCACGAGCAGCACATTATTAAGGACAAGGTAATTCCCGAAGAATTTGTTTTTTCCTCCAAAGGCTATCTGCCCGAATGTGCTGGCATCACCCCACCAGGCAAAATTTATTCGCATATTTCTGGTATCGACCTAGTTCAGGCGCAGGATAAAAAATGGTATATTTTAGAGGATAACCTGCGCATCCCGTCAGGCGCCTCCTACCCGCTCATAGCACGCAAGCTGTGCCGCATCGCCAGTCCGCAAAGCTATGCCAATAACAATATCGTAGATAACCGCAATTATGGTGATATGCTAGCCAGTGTTATGGCCAGCGTCAACACCGGCGGCATTTCCGTTATTCTCACCCCAGGCCGTTATAACGCCGCCTTTTTCGAGCACGCCTACCTGGCCGAAATGACGCACAGCGTTTTAGCTATGTCCACCGATTTATATGTAGACAATGGTTATGTTTATTACCGTGCTATGGACAAGCCGCAAAAGGTTGGCGTCATCTACCGCCGCATCTCCGACGAATATCTTGACCCGCTCACCTTCCTGCCTGAATCGCTCATTGGCGTACCCAATCTCATTAGCGCCTACCGCGCAGGCAATGTTGCTATCATGAACACTCCTGGCAACGGTGTGGCCGACGACAAGGGCATTTACTACTTTGTTCCCAAGATGATTAAATACTATCTGGGCGAGGATTCTATCACCAATAACGCGCCCACATATCTTATGTATTACGAAAAGGACCGTAGCTACGCCTTAGCGCACTTTGACGAGCTTGTCTTTAAGGATGTATCCGAGGCTGGCGGCTACGGCGTATTCTTTGGCCGCGATTTGAGCAGCCAGCAAAAGTCTGACTTTATCGCCCTCATGCAGGCGCAGCCACGTCGCTTTATTGCCCAGGAAATTATTGACTTTATTGATTTGCCGATTATGGATAACGGCAAGGAGGTTCTGCGCAAGGCTGACCTGCGCGCCTTCGTTTTAAGCGGCAAGGATACCAAGGTTTGGCCCAGCGGCCTGACACGTTTTTCGCGCAATCCCGATTCGTTCGTCGTTAATTCATCTCAAGGAGGAGGCTTCAAGGACACATGGGTATTATCTCGTTAGAAAAATCAAACCATCTATATTGGCTGGGACGCTACAGCGAGCGCGCCTTCACCACCATCCGCACCTTTATGGAAGCATACGACACCATGCTAGACAGCGACCCTGAGGCCTATAAAAAGGTGTGCGAAAAGCTTTCTATTCCCGATGTTTACGGCTGCAAGGAAGCCTTCATCATTAACTATCTTTTTGACGAAACCGATCCCAATTCCGTATACAGCAACCTTTCGCGTGCCTGCGACAACGCCAGCGTTATGCGTGATGTCATCAGCAGCACTGCCCTTGGTTATATCCAGCTGGCACTGGACGTAATGGAGGACGCTAAGCGTGAAACCTTCTGCCTGCTGCATCTGCAGGAGGTTATCGATGACCTGTATGCCTTCTGGGGCAGTATTGATGACTATGTAGAAAGCAGCGAATGCCGCAACATTATAAAATGCGGGCGCTATATAGAAAGACTTGACTTATATATCCGTTTAGATTATGATACTAATGCAATGGAGCTTGCCTATACCCGTATGGTCTACCGCTTGGAGCGCAGCCGCTGTGATTATGATAAGCAAAAGCTGGCGGCCGTAACCCAGGCTCTCGAAAAGGGTAACGACCTGCACGCAGTGCTCCCCTGCCTAAACAATATATTCAAGGATTGATAACCTTTGAGAAAGCTAAAATTTCATTACGAAATGCAGCTAAAGTTTTCTGGTCCCATCTACAAGCATAGCTTTGCCCTGCGCTGCCTGCCCAAGGAAACCTGCACCCAGCGCATCCTGCAGCTGGATTACAGCATTACGCCTGCAGCAGGCGTATGCCAGACAAGTGATGCCTTTGGCAACACCCTGTGCTCCGGCTTTTTGCTGGAAGCACACGACAGCTTTGCCTTCAGCGTAGATGGCACCGCCATGACCAATAGCGAAAATATCGACAGCGGCAGCCTGCAGCCCTTGTTTTACTATCCTACGCCGCAAACGACGCTGTCGCAGGGGGCAGAGCATTACCTAGCGCTGGCTGCTAAGATGCACGACCCCGTACAAAAAGCACTGGTAATGAGCAATGAGCTTTACCGCAATTTCGTTTACAAGCAACACACAACAACAACGCAGACAACGGCCCAACAGGCTCTTGACCAGGGAGAAGGCGTCTGCCAGGACTATACCCACATCATGCTAGCGCTGTGCCGCCTGTGTCACATCCCTGCGCGCTACGTAGCAGGCTTTATGACAGGCGAGGGTGCAACGCACGCTTGGCTGGAAATTTATGCCAGCGGCCATTGGATCGGCATCGATCCCACCAATAACCGTGTGGTGGACGATCAGTACATCAAGCTGTCGGAGGGACGCGATGCCGCCGACTGCATTGTTGACAAGGGCGTTTTCTTTGGCAATGTCAGCCAGCAGCAAACTGTTTTGGTGCGCGTAACGCAGCAGGAGCTGTAAAATTAATTGACAGACAGCATTTCTTGCGCTATTCTCAAGCTACTAAGAGAGTATGTGTTGTCAATATCATTGTCCGCATCAATAAGGACCAGGCCTCCAAAAAAAAGCTGTGGTTTCGCTTTAATGAAGTTTATGGTCTCTAGCAATATACTATTTAGATTATATGTACTAGAGACCATTTTTATTTACACATTAAACCTGTCGTCCTCGTTCAGGCAGTAAAGTAATCTATAATTATTGCCTAAAATGCTACCGCTTGTATTCTTACGGCAGTAGCATTTTAGGCAATAAAAAAGCACTCCGTTTTCACGAAGTGCGAATTTACTTGGTGGGCGCTAACGGGATCGAACCGCTGACATTCTGCTTGTAAGGCAGACGCTC
>CAVDRP010000009.1:0-112901 GCA_963611535.1 Bacteroidaceae bacterium
TATTGAAGAACCGATTTGGCTCTTAGTTATTAAAAGAAGTTATTTGACTTGGTCTCGCGCCTTACGGCGCTCGACCCGCACATTCGCTTTTTTCTAGGTTTATGTTCAGTTTTCAAGGTTCCGTGTCTAGCGATTTTAGCTTTTGTTTTGTTGCCGTATCGCGTCGACTTGTATATAATACCACGCAGGCAAGGTAATGTCAACACCTTTTTCGTAACTTTTTTAACAAATTTTAGCGAAACACTAGGGTCAGTTGGCAAAAGAAGTATCTTGCTTACACGCTTTGCAGTGCCTAAAATTCTTCAAAAAAACTTGTAAAAATAGCCGTTTTTTTCGTCAAAATGCCCTGTTTTTAACAAAAATCTGCGAGATTTTTTTCTAAATCACCGTAAAATTTTCTAGAAAAATTCCAGAAAAAATGGCGCTGCAACTACGTGCAACGCCATAAGTTTTTTTGTATTAATGCAATCTTGCGCCTGCCGGGATGTGATTATCTACCATCAACAGATGCAGCTTCTCCTCGCCCTCTTCCTCATGGATAGCGCTCAAAAGCATGCCGCAAGAATCTATGCCCATCATCTTGCGCGGCGGCAGGTTAATAATAGCAATCAAAGTCTTACCAACAAGCTCCTCCGGCTCGTAAAAGGCATGGATACCGCTCAAAATGGTGCGGTCAGTGCCAGTACCATCGTCCAAGGTAAACCTCAGCAGCTTCTTGCTCTTGGGTACAGCAATACACTCTTTAACCTTAACTGCACGCATATCAGACTTGCAGAAGGCATCAAAGTCTACGAATTCCTCATACAAAGGCTCAATTTTCACTTTAGAGAAGTCAATTACTTCCTCTTTCACCTCTGCTGCTTCAACTACAGGTGCAGACTGCATGAAATCAGGCTTCTCACTTACAGCCTTGCCAATAGGCTTCATTGTCGGGAAGAACAATACATCACGGATAGTGGAGCTGTTAGTAAGGAACATAACCAAGCGGTCAATACCAATACCCAAGCCACCTGTAGGAGGCAGGCCAAATTCTAGGGCGTTGACAAAGTCCTCGTCCATCATATTTGCTTCCTCATCACCGTTAGCGCGCTCTTCTACCTGCTTCAAGAAACGCTCCTTCTGGTCAATAGGGTCGTTAAGCTCGGTAAAGCCGTTGCAGATTTCACGGCCATAGATATAAGCCTCGAAACGGTCAGTAATTTCGGGGTTTTCGGGATTGCTCTTTGCCAAAGGCGAAATTTCTTTGGGATGACCGGTAATAAAGGTAGGTTGAATAAGCTTGTCTTCAACATATTCCTCAAAGCAAGCATTAATAATTTTACCAATACCAAAGGTAGGCTCAACAGCAACGTTCAGCTCCTTGGCAATGGCACGTGCCTCCTCCAGGTCGGTAACGTTGGTAAAGTCCTTACCAGAATATTCTTTTACAGCTTCAATCATGCTCATGCGCTTCCACGGAGAGCCCAGCTCGATAGGAGTTCCCTCGTAAACGATAGAGGTAGTACCTAAAACCTTTTCAGCGGTCTTTACAACAACTTCTTCGGTCAAGTCCATCATATCGCGGTAATCAGCGAAGGCCTGGTAAATCTCTACACTAGTGAATTCAGGGTTGTGACGGTTGTCAAGACCCTCGTTACGGAACACGCGGCCCATTTCATATACACGGTCCATGCCACCTACAATAAGGCGTTTGAGATACAGCTCGGGCGCAATACGCATATAAACCTGCATATCCAGCGCATTATGATAGCTGATAAACGGACGTGCAGCAGCACCACCAGCAATGGTGTTCAGGATCGGAGTCTCTACCTCCAGAAAATCATGGCTGTCGAGCACTTCGCGTACGCTTTTAATAATCTGGCTGCGCTTAACAAAGGTGTCACGCACCTCAGGGTTAACAATCAAATCAACGTAACGCTGACGATAACGGGTTTCTACATCCTTCAGGCCATGCCACTTTTCGGGCAGAGGACGCAGCGATTTAGACAGCATTTCAATAGCGTCTGCCTTAATAGACAGCTCACCCATATGGGTGCGGAAGGCAGTACCGGTAACGCCTACAGTATCACCGATATCCATCAATTTAATCAACGCATAGTTTTCCTCGCCGATAACATCCTTGCGCACGTAAACCTGAATACGGCCAGTCTTATCCTGCATATCCATAAAGCAGGTTTTACCATGACCACGGATAGCCATAACACGGCCTGCCATTTTTACCTGGGTTTCGTTTGCGGACAGCTCCTCAAACTGTGCGTTAATATCTGCTGCGCGGTGTGTCCACAAGTAGCGGTGGCCAAAGGGCTTCCAGCCATGCTCCTCAATTTTATGCATTTTGTCAATGCGGACCTGCATCTGCTCGTTAACCTCAGTTTCAGTGAGCGCTGCAACTTCTTCTACATTTTGCTTATTCTTTGCTTCTGCCATGCTTTGCCCTGCTCCTTCTTATTTAATCTCTTCGATTTTGTAGGACAGCTCGCCTACAGGGGTGTTTACGATAACGGTGTCGCCTACTTTTTTGCCCAAAATAGCAGCACCTACAGGAGATTCGTTGGAAATGCGGTTTTCAAAGGGGTCTGCTTCGGTGGTACCAACGATGGAATAGGTTTCCTCCTCACCAGTTTCCACATCCTTCAGCAAAACGACGGAACCCAAAGAAACAACGCCTGCTTCCTTGCTGGCAGTATTATCGATAATGGTAGCGTTTTTGATCATGTATTCCAGCTCGATAATACGGCCTTCGTTTTTACCTTGGTCCTCTTTCGCCTGATCATACTCGGAGTTCTCGCTCAAGTCACCCTGTGCTCTTGCTTCCTTCAAGCGTTCAACTATCTCCTCGCGGATCGCGCCCTTGCGCTCTGCTAATTCTTCTTGTAATTTTCTTAAACCATCGGCTGTTAAGATTGTTTCTTTAGTGGCCATTTTCCTGCTCCTTTATCATTATTTTATGTTTATTTTTACTTACATATGTATTGATTATAAGCTTTGCCTGATTTACTTGTCAATATCAGCAGCCATGCACTGCCAGTGCGTGCTGGGCGTTGTGCTTCACCTCTTCGATATGCTCGTTGGAAACTGCACGTTCAAAGTTACGGAAGCCTGCCATCTTAAAGCCGTGCTTATCTGCCAGCTGTGAAATCAGGTTAATCTTGTTAACGTCCAGTGCCCTGCCCAAGGAAAAGTTTTCGTAACGGCCATCTAATGCCAAGATCATTGTCTCTGCCATGCAGGCATATGATGTGCGCGGCGGAAAGCCAAAGTTAAAATGAAAATCCACATTCCCTGGTATATTAATAACGCCGCCCTCGATAACAAGCACATCGTTACGCTTGAGCGAAACCTCACGCGATACATTGCGTGGACGCGCTACGTCGCATACCACGGCGCCAGGCTTCAAATCACCCGGCTCAATCAAAAAGTCTAAGGCGCTGGTTACAGTAATGACGATATCTGCCTCCTGCAAAGCAGCGTGAATATCCTGGCTCACAGCCACCTCGCAGTTATTTTGTGTTATAAGCTCCTGCGCCAGCTCCTCTAGCGGCCCCATATGACGTGCCACCAAGGTGATATGCTTAACCTCCTTAGCTAAAAGACGGACAGAAGCAGCACCAATAGAACCTGTAGCACCAACTACGACAGCACGACATTCCTTCAAATCCCTGCCCATCATCATGGCAGCCTGCTTAGTACCCTGAATAGCAGTAGCTACCGTGTAGCTGTTACCGCTGGTCACGGCAATGTCCAAATTTTTAGCGACTGTGATTCCGGCATCGCCAACAATGGACGTAAAAGCCCCCAGGCCAACGATTTTGGCGCCCAGCTGCTGGGCAACCCTGCCAGATTCAATGATACGGTCCATAACAAATTCTTCAGGCAGCTCCACCATCTGCTTTGCAGTCAGCGGACAGCCGATAAACCAGCCCTCTGCCTCAGCATAAGGACTTTGGATGCCTGTAATGTGCGAAACCTTAAAGGGTTTTTTCATTTTTAAACAGGCTTCAATCACTTTATTAGGGATGTATTTCATCAAGGGTGATAAATGCTCCATATCCTGTATGGATAATGGATGTAAAATAAACGCAAATTTTTCCATGAGAACAAACTACTCCTTCGTACTAAAGTACTCCACAGAAGATTCTATATGATAATGCTCTAAGAGCCTTAAATACTCCTCAGCGCCAAGCGGTCCGCTGCCTCCGTGCAAAGCAACCAGCATGGCCTCCATCACATTGGTGCCAAAGCTGCGCCCTTCAATGCAGGGAGTAGTGGTGATAAGCATTTTTATACCTGCCTGCTGCAGCATTCTTCTGTCAGCAGCAGTAACAGTATTGGTAATAATAGTTTTGCCTGGCAGCTTTGCTGGCATAAACTTTTTAATATAATGAAAATCGCCGGCAATAATATCATTTTGCAAAAAATATTCTGGGTGACGCACAACACGCACGTCCTGCTCCTTGCCCATAGGGTAAAACCAGCTGACAGGCAGCTTTGTCACAACAGGCGCCAGAAGCGATGCCCACCAGGCCAGCGCCGACAGCGATCTCAACGGCTTATTAATCCCCAAGCCGAAAATTAAATCACCAAAGGTCACCTGCGCTCCCATCTCTAGCAGTGCCTCGGCCATACCAAAGCGGTCGACAGCGCACACAAGCAGCACCCTGCTGCCCTTTATAGGAACCTCGTCACCTGCAGCCAAGCTGCAGATAAGCTTGCGCTCCAATGAGTTTTTCAAACCACTGCCATCTAAGACAGGCGTTTGGTGTACATTACTAATCAATTTGGCAGATTCACGGAAGGTGTAGCGTTTTTTGCCTGCGTAAACATATAAATCCGTACCACCTAGGCCAATAGCATCCGCCTTGCCATCCCACCGCTCCAGCAGCTGGCGCGCCTTGTCCAGGTTGCCATCCGTACCGCGGCGTTCGATACTGATTTTTTGTCCACCAAGCTCCAAAATAGCACTAGCATCACGCGCTGAAGATCCCAGGCTGATGCTTACTACATGCTTTGCTGTTTTAGCTGCTTCCATGCTTTTAACTCCCTAATTGCTTCTTTTACAAATTATTATTTTAACATATTTGGCTTGCTTGGGCAATGCTATGTGCAAAATGTTTTTCTGTTTCATAATAGTGCTGTGCACATTCCCCATACTCTGCCAAAAGCGTCATAAACTGCTCATGGGTATCCACCTTATGAAAGCGTCCGCGGAATTCTGCAGCATGCGGCATACCCTTGAGATAAGCAGAAATATGGCGGCGCATCTCCTTTACTGCAACATATTCCCCCTTATAATCTATGAGCATCGCTAAATGCTCTGCTGCCTGCTGCAGGCGTACATCCAGCGCAGGCGCTGCAGGACGCTGCTCTCCTGCCAGCACTGCTGCCAGCTCGCTAAAAATCCAGGGATTGCCATCCGCACCGCGGCCAATCATCAAGCCATCGCAGCCCGTTTCGCGCAGCATACGCAGGCCGTCGTCCACACTAAAGATATCGCCATTGCCAAAGACAGGCATCTGCACCGCCTGCTTGACTGCAGCAATCACGCTCCAGTCAGCCTTTCCCTCGTAAAACTGCTGGCGTGTGCGTCCGTGTACAGCCACTGCAGCCACGCCTGCCGCCTCGGCCGCCTTGGCAATTTCTACAGCGTTGATGTTGTCAGCATCCCAGCCCGCACGGAATTTTACTGTTACGGGTATGCTCACTGCCTGCACCATGGCTGCCAAAATATCATGTGCCAGCTGCGGCTTCTTCATTAGCGCCGAGCCTTCGCCATTGTTCACGATTTTTGCCACTGGGCAGCCCATATTAAAATCAATCATATCTGCACCACTGGCCTCCACCATGCGTGCAGCCTCAGCCAGCTCCTGCGGCACGCTGCCAAACAGCTGGATAGCAGTAGGACGCTCTCCCTCTGCTATACGCAGCATTTCCGTCGTCTTGACATTTTTATACAGCAAGCCCTTGGCACTCACCATCTCAGACACCGTCATACCACAGCCGTGGCAGCGGCAGATAAGGCGGAACGGCAAATCGGTCACACCTGCCATCGGGGCCAGCGCCAGCGGCGTCTTTAGCTCTATCTTTCCAATCCGCATAACAATTCTCCTATCGAAAAAAGCTGCCGCATAGCAAACGCTACTTACGACAGCTTTATTTTGTATTACGAGGCAATCAGCCCTTATTTAGCGTTCTTTTCGTATAAAATGCGCAGGCCATCCAATGTGAGGAACGGTTCTACCACATCAATACAATCGGATTCAGCAGCCATAGTGTTAGCAAAGCCACCAGTGGCAATAACGTAGGCGTCACCACCAAGCTCCTTCTTCATATGGTTGACGATCCCCTCCATCTGGCCTACGAAGCCATAAATCGCACCTGCCTGCATTGAGCTGACAGTGTTGCGGCAAATAACATTTTTAGGCTTAACCAGCTCTATACGCGGCAGCTTAGCAGCGCGCTGGAAAAGAGCCTCAGTAGAAATGCCGATACCAGGGGCAATAGCACCGCCCAGATATTCGCCAGTCGGTAGCAAGGCGCAGAAGGTGTTAGCAGTACCAAAATCTAAAACGATCATCGGCTTGCCTAAGCTGCTGTATTTGTGGAAGGCAGCAACAGCGTTAACAATACGGTCTGCGCCAACCTCCTTAGGATTATCATATCTGATAAAAATGCCGTTTTTAATGCCAGGACCCACAACCATCGGCTTGATACCAAAATAGCGCTCACACATATGACACAGGGGAATCAGCACCGGGGGCACAACACTGGAAATAATGATAGAAGTGATTTTGCTCATCTCTACATCACTATATTCAAACATGCTGCGCAGCATAATTCCAAACTCATCTGCTGTTTTAGAACGGTCTGTAGAAAACCGCCAGTGTACTCTCAAATTCTTGTCTTCATAAACACCGGCAACGATGTTGGTGTTTCCCACATCCATAACAAGTAACATTATAGCTTCCTCCTCGGAAAGTGCGCTTTCCGCTTGCAAAATACGGCATAAAAGCCTTTATTATTTTACCACATAGGCAAAATAATGCAAGAAAAATTATCGCTATAAGCTATCAAAAAGTTGTAGATTACAAAAGTAGTACCTTAAGCATAGGCGCCGTCCTTAGCCTTAGCAGGACGGATAGAGACATCGCCGGCCACAACCTTTTCCCTACTGCCGTCCTCACGGCGTACAATCAAAAGTCCCTCGTCATCAATATCCTCGGCTGTGCCAAAATACGTCATATCAGGAGCAATAACCTTAACCTCCTGCCCCAAGGTGCAGGAATATTGACGCCACTGGTCAAACACAGGTGCAAAGCCTTCAGCTATAGCAAGCTCATACAGCTCCTCCATGTTTTTTAGGATGTCGCACAAAAGCTGCACACGGGTAAACGGCTCCGTTGCTGCATCCGCAATGGATACAGCCAAATGCTTCACCTCATCGGGATAATCGTCAGGTGTAGCGTTAATATTGATGCCTGTGCCAATAACGACATAATTAATATGGCCAAATTCAGCATTCATTTCTGTCAAAATGCCCACAAGCTTGCGTCCTAAAAGCAGCACGTCGTTAGGCCATTTGATGGCAGCATGCACGCCTGCAATCTTGTTGATAGCCTTCACCACCGCCACAGCGGCCAGCAACGTACACTTAGAAGCCTCCTGCGGCAAAAACGGCGGCTTCAGCACCACCGAAAACCAGATTCCCTTAGCGTAGGGAGAAATCCAGCCGCGCGAAAGACGTCCCTTACCTGCTCCCTGCTCCTCAGCAACCACCAAAAGTCCGTTCTCACAGCCCTCATTGGCCAATGCCTTGGCCAGATTATTGCTCGAATCCACGCTATCACGATAGCAGATATTGCGACCTAACCATTTTGTCTGTAAATGCGACAAGATTTCCTGTGGGAACAGGCGGTTAGGCACCTCGCGCAAAATGTAGCCCTTTTTGGGTACGGATTCAATTTCATACCCCTCGTTCTTCAAGGCCTGGATATGCTTCCAAATTGCTGTACGCGACACCTCCAGCTCACGCGAAATCTCCTCACCCGATACAGGCTTAGTGCCACTTTTTCTCAATAATTCTAAAATACGTTTACGCATGACGCTACCTCCATTTATCTCCCGCTCTCACATTCTCTTATTAGCAGTTTTATCAATTATCTTGTCTAATAACCAAAGATTAACACCAGGTTAACCAAAAGTCAAGCTAAAACTCTAAAGAAACACTTCATGCAGGCAGCTGACGGCGAAAGGAAAAGCGGCCTGACCCCAAGGGCCAGACCGCTATAACAAGCATTTTATTTATCGTGCTTTCTCATGTGTTCTTCCAAGTACTGGCCTACAATCTTTACAGCGCAGTAATCACCGCACATAGAGCAGGCCTCATCGTCACTTTTATTCTTACGGCGGCGGTATTCCTTAGCCTTAACAGGATCAATTGCCAAATCCAGCTGCGCCGGCCAGTCCAGCACCTTGCGCGCCTTGGCCATCTTCAAATCCCACTCCCAGGCAGCCTTGTTACCATTTGCCAAATCTGCAGCGTGGGCAGCAATGCGGGTAGCAATAACACCCTCACGCACATCGTTCAAATCAGGCAGGCCCAAATGCTCGGCAGGAGTAACATAGCACAGGAAGTTGGCACCACTCACTGCGGCCAGCGTGCCACCGATAGCACTGGTGATATGGTCGTAGCCTGGGGCAACGTCTGTAACCAAGGGTCCCAAAACATAGAACGGTGCACCATGGCACAAACGCTTTTGCAGCTGCATATTGGCAGCAATTTGGTTATAGGGAACGTGGCCGGGGCCTTCTACCATAACCTGCACGCCCTTGTCCCAGGCGCGCTGCGTCAGCTCGCCCAAATTCAAAAGCTCCTGTATCTGCGCCCTGTCGGTAGCATCGGCAATGCAGCCAGGACGCAGGCCGTCGCCTAGGCTGATGGTTACATCATATTCAGCACAGATATCCAAAATCTCGTCAAAGTATTCATACAGCGGGTTTTCGGCATCGTTATGCAGCATCCAGCCTGTAATAAAGCTGCCACCGCGGCTGACAACGTCCATCTCGCGGCCCTCGTCTAACAGCGCCTTCAGCGTATTTTTATTAATACCACAGTGTAATGTCATAAAGTCTGCGCCATCAGCTGCCTGCATACGGATAACGTCAAAAATATCCTCCTTGGTCATAGCCACGACCGCACCGCGTTTCTTGATAGTTTCTACCGTCACCTGGTACATCGGCACAGTACCTACCATCACGCTAGAGGCCGCAATGATTGCCTGACGGGACGCGCTGATGTTGTCGCCTGTTGACAAATCCATAACGGAATCCGCGCCTGCAGCAATTGCTGCCTGCAGCTTTTCCAGCTCAGGCGCAGGGTCGGGATAACTGCTGGAGGTGCCGATATTGGCGTTAACCTTAACAGTCAGTCCCTGGCCTACGCCTCGGGGGATAATATTTTTATGATTAATATTGCAGGGAATAGCGATCGTGCCATTAGCTACGCCCTCGCGGATAAATTCTGCACTAACGTGCTCCTGCTCTGCTACAATCTTCATCGCCTCAGTAATTACGCCCTGACGCGCCAGCTGCATTTGTGTTGCCATGCTTCTTCCTCCTTAGCTTGATAACAAAAAACCGCCTCCTCGCAGGAAACGGTATAACTTGCAGCCCTTATAGATGCGTGCTCGCTTTCCTACGCCGGTATTATCCGGAAATCAGGTTCAAAGGGTCGGACGTACGTCCTCTCAGCAAAATGCGCCCCTAGCGGTTTCTTTATTATTTTATACATCTACTTTAGCACGAAATGCAGCAGATTGCAAGCCTTATGAACGCACCCTGCCAGCTTGCAATTTTTTTGCATTTGTGCTATATTAAAAGCGTAAAAGCAACCGCCCACAAGGTGGGTTGCCAAATTAGTGGAAACTTCGAAAAGCCGCCTTCTGATTGGGCAAATTACAGAGGCGGTTTTTCTATGCTCGGATTACTTTTTGTTCTGAAATATGAACGTCAGCAATGCCAGTATAAACATACCGAAAATCATAAGATCTTGGAATGTAAAATACATCATAGACATCACCTCCATTCCTTACGGAATTTTGGCGACCCACCCCGCAACACGGTTGTTTTACACATGTATTCTATCACGCAAAATATTTTTCGTCAACTTCTTCTGTTACTCTGTAACCTACGTTACACAAATCTACAAAATGCAACTAGCGAAATTTTTTCTTAACAAATTGCTTGACACCTAGCGTAAGCGTGCTATAATCATCTACAAATCACATCACGCAACGCTATGAAGGAGAAGCAGCGTGCTACGCTTTTCAGAAAGCTGCCGGTTGATGCAAGGTAGCAGCAAGGTACAGTTGTTCCGCTCCGGAGCGGCAAATGAAGAATTTGACGGGTGCGCCCGATACAGCGGCTAAAAGTTGGCCATAGGCAATTTGGGTGGCACCGCGAGGCAGTCCTCGTCCCAATTTTTTTTGGGATGAAGGGCTTATTTTTTTCGCAGGTGTGCGCAGGTCTTAGCATGGCAATTTGGGTGGTACCGCGAGATTAATGGCAAGCTCGTCCCAAAGGGATGAGGCTTGCCATATTTTTATTTAGAGAAAGGTTGAGCAAAATGAAAAGAGCATACAACTTCAACGCCGGACCTTCTGCCATGCCGCTGGAGGTGCTGCTAGAAGCACAGGAAGAATTTTTGAATTACGCCAACACTGGCATGAGCATTATCGAAATGAGCCACCGCAGCGCCGAATACGCTGCCCTGCACGCTGAGACCAAGGCCTTACTGCGCGAGCTGATGCAGATCCCCGAGGATTACGAGATTATGTTTATCCAGGGCGGCGGCAGCACCCAGTTTTTAATGACGGCGGCCAACTTCCACACTAAAAAATACGCTGCCTATGTCAACACTGGCGTTTGGGCCAAAAAGGCTATGGCTGAGGGCAAATTCTACGGCGAGGTGTACGAAGCGGCTAGCAGCGCCGACCAAAACCACAGCTACATACCGCAAGAATTTGAGCTGCGTCCAGATACGAGCTATGTACATCTTACAGCCAACAACACTATTTATGGCACAGAATACAAGACCTTCCCCAAGCTCGACGTTCCCATCATCTGCGATATGTCCAGCGATATCCTTTCGCGCAGGGTGAACGTTGCTGATTTTGATTTGATTTACGCAGGAGCGCAAAAAAACCTTGGTCCTGCAGGCGTAGTCATCGTCATCGCCAAAAAAGCCTTTTTGGCAACGGCACGCCAGGACCTGCCCACTATGCTAAAATACAGCACCTTTGCTGCTAACGATTCCCTGTACAACACACCGCCTGTTTTTGCTATCTACATGGTAAACAAAACCCTGCGCTGGATCAAAAAACAGGGCGGCGTAAACGCCATTGCCAAAAACAATGCCGCCAAGGCTAAGCTGATTTACGATGTTATTGATAACAGCGACGGCTTTTATAAGGGACATGCGCAAAAGGAAGCACGCAGCCTGATGAACATCACCTTTAATCTGGCAACGCCAGAGCTGGAAAAGGATTTTGTCGCTAAGGGCAAGGCTGCAGGCTTTGTCGGCATCGGCGGTCACCGCCTGGTAGGAGGCTGCCGCGCCAGCACCTACAACGCAGTACCCCTTGAGGCCTGCAAGGCATTGGCCGATTTTATGACAAATTATATGAAAGAAAATAGATAAAGCGAAAGGAAGATTAAAATGAAAATTTTTGTTAGCAACGATATCAGCGAAAAGGGCGTAGCACTGCTGCGCGAGCATTTTGATGTAGATGTAATGCCTAATATGAAGCCAGATGAACTGATTAAGGTCATCAATGATTATGACGGCCTGGTTACCCGCAGCATGACCAAGGTTACTAAGGAGGTCATTGAAGCCTCCACCCGTCTGAAGGTTATCGGCCGCGCAGGCGTTGGTGTTGATAATATTGATGTAGCTGCCGCCACCGCCAAGGGCATTGTCGTACTGAACACCCCCGAAGGCAACACTATGGCTGCCACCGAGCACACCGTAGCTATGATGATGGCCATGACGCGCCACATTCCGCAGGCACACCAATCCATCCAAGAAGGCAAATGGGACCGCAAATCCTTTGACGGCATCCAAGTACAGGGCAAAACCCTTGGTATCATCGGTGTAGGCCGTATCGGTAGCCGCGTTGCCAAGCGTATGCAGGCTATGGAAATGACCACAATCGGTTATGACCCCTATATCACCGAAGAACGTGCCCACCAGGTTGGCGTAGAGCTGGTAGATTTTGACACCCTGCTGGCAAAATCCGACTACATCACCATCCACACTCCGCTCACCAAGGAAACTGAAAAAATGCTTAACGCCGAAGCCATTGCTAAAATGAAGGACGGCGTGCGCATCGTCAACTGCGCCCGTGGCGGCTGCATGGACCCGCAGGCCATTGCTGACGGCGTCAAAAGCGGTAAAATTGCCGGCGCTGCCATTGACGTATATCCTACCGAACCCTTGACTAAAGAAAATAACCCCTTCCTGGGCCTTTTCAACGTAGTGCAAACACCGCATCTTGGTGCATCCACTGTTGAAGCACAAATCGGTGTTGCTGTAGACGTTGCCTACGGCGTAATTGATGCCTTAGAAGGCCGCCCGGTAATGACCGCAGTTAATATGGCTCCCATTCCTAAAAGTGTCGCTGCCGTTATCCAACCCTACTTTAAGCTGGCAGAGCGCATGGGCACAGTGGGTATTTATCTGGCAGACGGTCCCATTAAGAGCGTAGAGGTGGAATACACCGGCGCGCTGGCCGAAACCGAAACCCCTGCACTCACCACCGCCTTCCTCAAGGGACTTTTGAACCCCATATTGCAAGACAGCGTCAACTTTGTTAACGCTCCTGGTATTGCCAAAAAGCGCAACCTGGAGGTCAAGGAGGTTAAGGCCAACAAGCCTGGCTACTTCACTACTGCCATCAACGTGCGCATTACTACCGCCAAGGGCACACACAAAATTGAAGGTACGCTGTTTGACGGCAAGCAGCCCAAGATTGTACAAATTGATCAATATCATGTTGACTTCACTCCCGAAGGCTACCTGCTTTTGGCACCGCATATTAATAAACCCAACATGATTGGACAGATGGCTACCATTCTCGGCAACGCCGGCATCAACATCAACGGCATGCAGGTTGGCAGCACTCCTAAATCCGACACCAATATTATGGCTATTGCCGTCGGTGACGACATCCCCAACGACATCATGCTGCAGCTGCGCGGCGTAGAGGGCATCCTGGACGTCAAGCTGATTAACTGCGAAGGCTGATAATTTACCAACACGAAAGGAGCGAAAGCGGTCAAGAGCGTACTGATAGTGCCCTATTGGCCGCTTACTAAATATGAAGATTTTACTAGTGAGGCATGGTGAAACAACCTGGAACATCCAAGGCCGCTACCAAGGCCAGGAGGACACGCCGCTGAGCGAGCGCGGCCTGCGTCAAGGCCAGCTGCTAGCGGAGGGATTGCGCCACATTCCTATTGATGTGTGCATAGCAAGTCCCTTAGCAAGATCCTTTGAAACCTGCAAAATGTGTGCCGACCTGCACAACTTGCCTGTAGCAGCAGACGACAGATTATTAGAAATTAACCACGGCAGCTGGGAGGGTGTGCTAGCAGAGGATATACAAAAGGCCTACCCTGCAGAGTTTGCCCAATGGCACACGCAGCCGCAGCTGGTGCAGATGCCAGGCGGTGGCGAGAGCTTGGAGGATGTGCGCAGACGCGTGCGCGCTGCGTTTGACGAATATGCGGCCAAATATGAGGGGAAAACAGTTTTAGTGGCAGCGCATGATGCAGTCAACAAAGCCATTATCTGCGATTTATTGGGATTGGATATGTCGCACTTTTGGCAGATAAAGCAGGACAACACCTGCATTAACGTTTTGGAATACAAGGACGGCACCTGGCGTATAGTGCTGCTCAACTCCACCAACCACCTAGGCTTTTTGTTCAGTGGAATTGAACAGGCCGGCTTATAAAGAAGCCAAAACCGCCCGCACCTTTAAGAGGTGCGGGCGGTTTCTTTACGCGCGTGTATTATTAAGCTGTAACTAACTAAGTGTCAAATTAGAAAGTGAAAGTCAGGTCAGCCCAAACGCGTTGGTCATCGTTCTTGCTATCCAGCTTGCTTTCGGTATCGTAGTAAACAACAGTACCAACGATATTCTTAGCAAAGGCATAGTTAGCGCCTACGCCATAGCCTTTGAAGCCATCATAGCCAAATACGTTAGCATCGGTGGTATGTGCTACATAGGTTTCACCGCCCAAGTTGTAGTAATTTGCGAACAGACCCCAGCTACCAGCAGTTGCAGCCTCTGCACCCTTATAGGTCAGGCCTACAGTCCAGCCATCATCGCTAACGACATCAAGATCTTTATCATTATAGCTCATATCGCCCTTCAGATACATAGCGGAAAGATTTACATCACCCATGGTGTAATCTGCGCCAACATACCAAATAGCGTTATCCAAGCCTTTGCCAATATCATTTACTTCTTTTTTATCTACATCTCTAGTCTGGCCATCTTCAAACATATCCTTAAAGTTTACATAACCAGCTGCAATGTTGAACTTGCCAAAGTTGCCGCTCAGCTCGCCACCGCAGTAGTTGCCATAAGAGCCATCAACTTCTTCGCCATCCCATAAATCTTTATTTTCATCATAGGTCCATTTATCAACAGCTGCGTCAGTACCCTTACCAGCAAAGCCTTTTACCTTAATCTTGCTACCGTAGGAAACCTCTACACCGTCAACGCGTGCATCATAGATGTTGCCGTTAGCAAAGAAGCCATTGTAACGACCAGCGGTTACATTCAAACCGCCCAGCTTGCCCTCTACATAAGCACGTTGGAATTTGGTGTCCTCATTACCATTATTGTCATGGAAGTATTGGTTGTTTTCAATCATACCAGTGTAGGACCAATCATCATTAACCTGACCAGTAATCCAGATACGGGAACGCAGGTCGTTTTCATGGCTTTCACCGTCGTTAGCTTCTTTTTGCATGCTCATGTATTTATAACGAACTTCACCAGTTACCTTTACATTGTCAGCCTTTTTCTCCAGGTTAGCAACGCGAACACCCAGGTTGTCCAGCTCTTCAGCAAATTCTGCAGCCAGCTTGTCAACGTTTGCGCCTTTTGCCATAGCCTTTGCTACGATTTGAGCCATTTCATAACGGGTCATCAGCTTGTCACCGCCAAAGGTGGTGTCGCCGTAGCCTTCAATTACGCCAGCAGCAGCCAGCTTGTTGATGCTGTCATAAGCCCAGTGGCCAGCAGGTACATCGGAGAACGGGTTAGCAGCGTAAGCGCTAGCGGTTACGCCCAAAGCCATTGCCATAGCAAGAACTAAAGATTTTTTCATTTTAATTTCCTCCTTTAGGAAAACACAATTAGAAATCCTGCCCTGCCTTGTCGCACCGGCTGCAAGCCCTAGCCTGCTGCTGCTTTCTTGTAAGAGTTGCCTTGTTTCCTCTACTATACTTACATCAGCTTGTTATTCGTGCTGCTCTCGTGCAGTTAGCATAAGCAAATTTCTATATTTCATATTTTATCACTTTTTTAGCTGTACTTCAAGCGCTTCACAGTTATTTGACAATTAAGTAACTTTTATAACTGATAGCATAGGGTTGTTTAAACAGGTGCGTGCAAATAAAAAAGCCGTCATCCCTGACGGTTTTTTTACTGTCGCCTTGCCACACCCCTGTAACAAGCCACATCCGATTAAATTGGAGAAGAAGGAGAATTGGGAATTTCTTACGTAACGAGCAAATTGTCCGCTTTGCCCTTGTAATTTATGATGCAAAAACCTCCTCACAATCAAAATAATAATAATTTATTTTCCACTATAATATTTCTGCTTAGGACTTCTTGGTACTTCAGGCAATAAACGCTTAATTAGTCCTTGCTCAACTAGCGGCTGCACATATTGCTTAATCGCATAGGCTGGTGTTTTCACACCCAAGAATTCGCAAATTTCTTGTCTGCTTCTGGGAGTACGACAAAATGCTACCAAGTCCTTAGCATCATTACTCCCATCTTTTTCAGAAATATGTTTTTTGTAAAATTTAACGATAAAGCTACCTCGTTCATCCAAAAACTCTGCTGGCATTAACTGATAAGCCTTCATTTCACGCCTAATTGTCGGGATTCCGGAATATCTGTTTTCTGTAATGCCCAAAACTTCCAAAGCTGCGGCAATAACAGGATTACGTGTATCTGCCTGTACTTTTCCCAACTGGTCAATACTCATCCTGCCGTAAATACCACCAGGATTACGAATCTCAAGCCTGTCTTCATACATAATAATCTGAATAGGCATGCCTTCTGTGTGAATGCTGTAATCACGATGCACAAGCGCGTTCAAAATCGCTTCTCTAACCGCAACCATAGGATAATCAGTCTTATCCTCTCTTTTGCCTGTAGTAGGATTAATTATTGTCTTACGACGCATATTGCGTTTAACAAATTGCAGTGCATTTTCCAGCAACAAAGGAAGCGGCCCTTCTATACGCACATTATCTAAAAAACGCACCCCATATTTGTCAACATCGCCGACTTCATTGCCAGGTACAACAATTGCTGTAATGCAAAGCTGCGGAAAATAAGCCTGCGGATATGGGCTAAAGAGCAGTACACTGCTTAAAGTAACAGCTTGATCACGTGTAATACTCATCAACTCATAAATACTTTCATCACTAAGCTGCGCAAGGTTTGGCTTTCCCTCTTTTAGCAAAAGCATATATTTTGCTAAGGCTGTTTTATCTAAGGCGGCTAAGGCAGCACGTGGAACTATGCGCACATCATCCTGATATTTTTTGCGATATGCTTCGTAGCTATAAACCTCGTATTCCGTCATAGGTTCATCGCTGTCGCCAATTCGCGTGTAAGAACCTTTCAGCCTGCCTCTGCCTTTGTAATAACACGGACGTTCTGTTACATCAATAGCAGGAATCTCCGCTGCTACGAAAATTTTCCTGTCCTTTTCTACAATCGTTAATACAGGCCTTACTACAGGCTCCATCTGCAGGCATTGTTCATTAATTTTCTTTTGAATATCCTGCGCATCATACACGCCAACTTCTTTGTAATCTTGCTTTTCGTCAACACCAAAAATTATTATTCCGCCATTATCCTGATTGGAAAAGCTGGACAGAGAATCATACAAACGCGAAGGACAACCTTTTTCCGCACTTTTTAACTCTAACATTTGACTTTCGCATTTGAGCTTTTGTATCTCCCTTAGCTTTTCCAGAAGTTCTTCACTCGTCATTTCAGTTTCGCTCCTCATATTTTAGTTTTTAACTTGTTAATTTTTATTTTAGCACTTTATTTTAGTTTGCACAAGAATAACTAAAATAAAACTTGAAGCTAAGCAGAAATACTCTTTCCTCTTTTTACAACAGCAAAAAACAAATAAAAAAGCCGTCATCCCTGACGGTTTTTTTACTGTCGCCTTGCCACACCCCTGTAACAAGCCACATCCGATTAAATTGGAGAAGAAGGAGAATTGGGAATTTCTTACGTAACGAGCAAATTGTCCGCTTTGCCCTTGTAATCAATAATTTATAAATCAATATTTCGACCCACAGCCGACATTCAAAAAACCGTCTCTGCAAGCAAAGACGGTTAAATGCGCACAATTAAGATAGCTGCCACTCTCACATAAACAGTATCTTACCTGTTAACATCTTTTCCTGTCTCTCGCAGGCCAAGCATATGCTTGTATAAACAGCTTTACTGACTCCAGGCAAGCCTGTTACAGTGGCGGGACCGTTTGGAATTACACCAATTAGCTCTTCATACGAAATATTGATTTGTTGCTTTAATTATACTCATTACGATTAAGAATGTCAATACTTTAAAGAGAAGGTTCTCTAATTTTTTTATGCGACTAAATATCCTAATAAGTATATAGATTGAATTTTGCACTCAAAAAAAATAGAGGTGCAGGCCTTGCGGCCTGCACCTCTATACTTTACCGGTCAGCAATCCTCACGTCTGAGGCTTTGCCGCCAAATTTCATTTGTTTTGCTGACGATGCCGCATTGTAGCACGGTCGATGTCAAAAGCGTTAATCAGCTCGGTTACAGCCTGGCTAGGCGATACCACGCCATTTACAGCTGCCTCCATAACTGCAGGCAAGCGTCCCTTAATCATCGGGTCTTCAAAGAAGAGGTTGTGCAAATGCTCATCAATCATGCTGTTAACCCAAGAAACAGTTTGGGATTTGCGTCTGCGGTCAAACGCCCCGGATTCCTTGGTAACCTTTTCAAATTTACGCATAACAGCCCACAGCTCCATCAGGCCCTCCTTGGTCAAGGCAGAGCATCTGTAAGCATGGGTCTTCCAGCCTTCGGTTGCAGGGCGGATGAACTCAATCATTCGCTCGTATTCACCCTGGGTAACAATAGCCTTGGGCAGGTTATCGCCATCAGCCTTGTTAACAACGATAGCGTCTGCAACCTCCATAATGCCCTTCTTGATGCCTTGCAGGTCATCACCGGCACCAGTGAGAACAACCAGCATAAAGAAGTCTACCATCGAACGGACGGTGATTTCGGATTGACCAACGCCTACCGTTTCGACCAAGATTACATCGCAGCCTGCAGCCTCGCAAAGAAGCATGGTCTCGCGGCTTTTGCGTGCTACACCGCCCAAGGTTCCTTTTGCAGGAGACGGACGGATGAAGCAGTTAGGCTCGCGCGAAAGCATCTGCATACGCGTTTTATCGCCTAAGATAGAACCGCCTGTGATAGAGCTGGTGGGGTCTACAGCCAAAACTGCAACCTTATAGCCCTGGCGGCACAGCATCTGGCCAAAGGCCTCTATAAAGGTACTTTTACCAGCGCCAGGCACACCAGAAATACCGATGCGCAAGGCCTTGCCGGTGCGCGGCAGCAGAGCCTGCAGCACACGCTGTGCTTTATCAAAATCCCTCGGTGCATTGCTTTCTATAAGCGTAATAGCTTGGGACAGGGTTTTACGATCGCCTTCACTGACTCCTTTTATTAACTCTTCCGGACTAGGCTTTTTCCTTAAGGGGAATTTCCTAATTTTATCCACAGGGTTATACTTCTCCTCGCTGACAGCGTTTACAGAGCTGTCGATGCCGCCCATTACAGAGCAGGCAAAGTTAGGGTCTTTTTTCAGGGGTACCCAACTCGGCCTAATATCTTTTTCACCAGTTTCAGGCATTTATATCACCTCAGTCTTCAGCGTGCTCAGCCTTTGCACGGTCTACCAACATTTGCAGTAATTGGATGCAGCACTTAGGAATGTTGGTACCAGGTCCAAAGATACCTGCTGCACCATGTTCATACAGGAAGTCATAATCCTGTGCAGGAATTACGCCGCCGATGCAAACCATGATGTCTTCACGGCCACGCTTAGCCAGCTCTTCTACGATTGCAGGCAGCAGGGTCTTGTGACCAGCAGCCAGGGAAGAGAAGCCAACCATATCAACGTCATTATCTACAGCATCCTGTGCAGATTCTTCCGGGGTTTGGAACAGCGGGCCAACGTCGACGGTCCAGCCCATATCGGCAAAGGAGGTTGCCAGTACCTTTTGGCCACGGTCATGGCCGTCCTGACCCATCTTAGCCAGGAAGATACGCGGACGACGGCCTTCGAGCTTTTCAAACTCGTCTGCCAGCTTAGTTGCTTTTTCCATATCGTCATTGCCGCTAAATTCGCTGGAATATACGCCGGATACGGTGTGGATTACAGCATTGAAACGACCGGATACCTTTTCAACTGCGTCAGAAATTTCACCCAAGGAAGCACGGTCGCGTGCAGCCTGTACAGCCATCTCCAGCAGGTTGCCGTTGTCACGGGTTTCAGCAGCCTTCGTAATAGCTTCCAGATCACGAGCAACAGCATCATTGTCACGCTCTGCTCTCAGTTTTTCCAAGCGCTTAATCTGTGCGTTACGTACAGCGGTATTATCGATAGACAGTACATTCAAAGGATCTTCCTTAGCCAGACGATACTTGTTCAGGCCAACGATGGTTTCCTTGCCGCTATCGATGTTAGCCTGACGACGAGCTGCGCACTCTTCGATACGCATCTTCGGCAAGCCGGTTGCAATAGCCTTAGCCATGCCGCCCAGTGCTTCAACCTCCTGGATATGAGCCCAGGCACGGCGGATGATTTCGTTGGTGAGGTATTCAACATAGTAGGAACCGCCCCACGGATCGATAATCTTGCAGACCTTGGTTTCATCCTGGATATACAGCTGGGTGTTACGAGCCAGGCGTGCGGAGAAGTCAGTCGGCAGTGCGATAGCTTCGTCCAGTGCGTTGGTGTGCAGGGACTGGGTGTGGCCCAGGGCTGCGGACATAGCTTCCATACAGGTACGAGAAATGTTGTTAAACGGATCCTGCTCGGTCAAGGACCAGCCAGAGGTTTGGCTGTGAGTACGCAGTGCCATAGATTTCGGGTTCTTAGCGCCAAAGCTCTTCAAAATCTTAGCCCACAGTACACGTGCAGCACGCATCTTAGCAACTTCCATGAAGTAGTTCTTGCCCATATCCCAGAAGAAGGACAGACGCTTTGCAAAAGCATCTACAGGCAGGCCTGCTGCTTCACCAGTACGGATATATTCCATGCCGTCGGCCAGAGTGTAGCCTAATTCCAGGTCGCAGGTTGCGCCGCATTCCTGAATATGGTAGCCGGAAATAGAAATACTGTTGAATTTAGGCATATATTTGGTGGTGTATTCGAAAATATCACCGATGATACGCATGGACATAGCAGGCGGATAAATGTAGGTGTTACGTACCATGAACTCTTTCAGAATATCGTTCTGAATGGTACCAGCCATGATGGATTTATCTACGCCCTGCTCTTCACCGGATACGATGAAGAATGCCAATACAGGCAGTACTGCGCCGTTCATGGTCATGGATACGGACATTTGATCCAGAGGAATACCGCTGAACAGGATGTTCATATCGAGCATGGAGCAAACAGATACGCCTGCTTTACCAACGTCGCCAACTACACGCGGGTTATCAGCGTCATAACCACGGTGGGTCGGAAGGTCGAACGCAATGGACAAGCCCTTTTGGCCTGCTGCCAGGTTACGACGATAGAATGCGTTGGATTCCTCTGCAGTAGAGAAGCCTGCATATTGACGTACAGTCCACGGACGGAATACGTACATTGTGGAATAAGGACCACGCAGGAACGGAGGAATACCGCTCATAAAGTCCAGATGGTTACATTTATCATAGATATCCTTGGTGTACAGCGGAGCTTTCGGGATACGTTCCAAGGTAGTATCATAAAGGGCATCATAATTTTCGCCCATTTTTTCTTCCAGGTTTTTCTTCCATTCATCATAAGAACAGGAAGGATGATCAGGAAGGGCAACTTTAGTGAAATCCGGATTAATGCTCATTATTCAATCATCCCCTTCTTCTTTTGCAGCATCTTCAGAGTTTGGAAGCAGTTAGCTTTAACACTGATGAAGTCATCGATACCGGCTTCTTTATAAACCGGCTCCAGGTCTTTGGGAGCAGCACCTGCCAGGAACAGGGTTGCAGACGGTTTCATAGCGGCTTTGATCATCGGAGCCAGCTTCGGCACGATTTCAGGATAGGTGTCGTCGGTGGAGCAGATAACTGCTACATCGTAGTCGCCTTCCTTGAAGGCCTTCAGGCATTTTTCGTATTGATCGCCATCTTCACCGTCTTGGAAGCCATCGTTCAGATGAACGTTGAATTCGCCAACCTGCAGGAAGGAGGTGGAGAAGTCTGCACGTGCTTTATGTTGAGGAATAGGGCCCATGTTGCAGAGGAATACTTCAACATTTTTGCCAGTCTTCTTAACATAATCTTCGGTATCGAAGCGCAGTGCCTCATAACGCTCGGTCCAGTGATGAGCAGCAATAGCTTCGACGGTTTCGGTTGCTTCGGCCTTGCAGCCTGCAGCAGCAACCTGGCCAATGGTAGCACCATTACTGAATGCTTCGATTGCACCCTCTACAGTTTCCACGTTAGCCAGCTTGCCAGCCAGGTAGTTGGTATCAATATCAGCTACATAGGCAGCAACAGCAGCTTCACGCTCTTTCTTCAGCGTAGGAGTATCCTCTTCGCGGCGCTCCAGCGGTTCTTCGGTCATGTTGGGGTACATGTTGACACCAACTGCACGGTCGCTGCGCATTTCCAAAGCTTTGAAGCGTTTTGCCAAAACTTCAGCAACCTGTGCTTGCGGATAGCCAGCTTCCAAAGCTTTAGTAATACCGCCCATTTCTTCAATTTTCTGGAACTCAGCCCAGATTTTTTCAGTGATCTGCTTGGTCAAGGTTTCTACGCCCCAGCTACCGCCTGCAGCATCAATCGGGCTCAGCATACCGAATTCTTCTTGCAGCATTACATGCAGGTTGCGGGCAATGCGGCGGGAGAAAACGTCGCCTTTGCGGATAAGCTCGTCAAACGGCGGGTTATCGTAGGTGGTTACGCCGCCAACAACGCTAGAGAAGGTCTGGGTGCAGTTACGCAGCATGTTAACATACGGGTCAACAACAGTCTTGGTAAAGCGTGCGCTGCGGCCATGAACTACGATAGCACGGTCTTCCAGCTTAGCGCCGAAGGCTTCCATGATAGCAGCCCAAATCATACGCAGGGAACGCAGCTTAGCAATTTCCATGAAGAAGTTTGCACCTTGGTTAAAGCAGAAGTACAGGGACTTGGAAATATCTTCAATGGACAGGCCACGTTTTTGCATTTCGCGGATATATTCAACTGCGGTAGCAAAGGTGTAAGCAACCTCTTGTACGGCATCAGCACCACCATTGGTGTAAACATCGCTGTTTACGAATACAGTGCGCAGCTCAGGAGTGTTAGCACGTGCATATTTAATGGTTTCTGCCATTTCGTCATACAGGCAGGACAAGGAAGTAGGAGTCTTGCCAGCCTTTACCAGCTCACCGATCGGGTCGCCGCCGACAACGCCCTTCAAGCCCTTAATTTCAACGCCTGCACCCTTCAGGGCAGCGATGGTCAGAGCCAGCAGGCCTTTAGAGCCGTTAGCGGTATAAATCATGATAGGATACTTGTCCAGCTTCAGGCCGTCCAGCAAAACCTTCATATCTTCAACAGTGGTTACGTTAACACCAATGTCGCCAGGTTTTTCGGCATCCTTAACGTCAACGCCATTTAAGGTTGCAGTATCCAGTTTAATGTTATAAACAGTAGAGCCCTTGCTGATTTCTTCCTTCAGCAGCTCGTTATTTTCAGCAGGCAGGGTTTCGTCGCAGGCCTGTGCAATACCCCAAGGTTGGTGTACATAGCCATTGACAGTAGCACCACGCAGGAAGTCGCCCATTCCCGGATAATCGTCTGTAGGCAGGATTGCATCGGTGCCTTTACGGGTATAAATCGGGTCAAAGGTAATGCCCTCATAGTTTTTGGTATACATGATCTTGTCAAAGGGTTTACCCTTCAGCAAAGCATTACAAGCCTCCACCCATTCTTCCCAGGTGGGTTCGCTAAATTCATCAAAAGTTACCTCCGGAAATTCGGTTACTTTCTCTGACTTACGCAACATGGCTTCCAGTTCTTTGTCTGTTAACGGTCTTTCTTCCGCAACAGCAGCTGTAGATTTTTGTTCATCAGCCATTCAAATAATCCTCCTTTAAATATTAATCACTACTGCAGGCAATGCCCACAGCACCAAGCTAGAAACGCATATCACCTCCAGCTAATCTCGTCTGCCGATGCAGCTGCTATCCGACCGCTCTCACCCGGTCATCAGGGGACAAGTGCCGCATCCTTGCTTGGATAGATTTTTAAGAAGCAAACAGCATTTATATACACGGTCACGGTTGTCCAGGCCGTATATAACTAATTAATCAGCGCAGGCCTCAAAGCTGGCCAGACGGCCATAATTAACCTGCATCTTACGAATCTCCCTGCCGGGAGTGATGGAATCATTCAAAATCATGTTGCCCAAGGCCGCCGCAGGCTCTGCGCCGCGGTTTTGCATATAACGGGCATAGTATTCTATCTGAGGAATGTCTTCAGCTGAGCAATACAAAACTGCCGGCTGCTCCAGCGGCTCATCGACAATGATGTACGGGTCAACTGCTTCGAAATATTCTTTTAAAAGCTCACAGATATCTGTTTTTTTTGGATTATACGCAAGCTCTACGCATCTTACTGCAAAGCCGCTGTCAGCTGTAGCTTTGCCAATTGTTACAGTCTCTACGCCTCTGATCGCTTCAAAAGCTTTTTGCAGAACGAGGCAATCTCCTGCTAGGTATATTTTTTTCATATTAATAACCTCCCTTTGAGCAGCAAAAAATAAAGCCACCACTATCGTGATGGCTGGTTTGTCGGTACGGCAGCGCACCCCTACGCTACCGTACTTGAGAGGAGAAAGGAAATGTTCTCAGCTAAAAGAAAAATTTGAGAATGGGATTTGAATAACACGATATGTCCGGTATCGCGAACAAGCTACATCAATAACATCGATGGCCAGGCCACTCTCCAAAGGTCACAGCCATCACGCGACCTTCAATGGCATAAGAAACAGAAAACCGTTTCTCAAATAATCCTCAAACCCAATACGGGTAGGACTTTTGAAAAACGGCGAAACATCACAAAGCTAGTAGGCACAAACCTATACTTCTAACTTAACGACATCTCTCCCCGTCTCTCGCAGGTCAAACGACGATGTATTTTACAGGCAGTTCTTCTGGCTTCGCTTCCTCGCATGTTTCACCTTCCCAGAGGACCCCTCCAGTGGTATAAACGAAACAGGCTCCACGTCACAGCGGCGGGACCGTGTCGGACTTGCACCGACTTCTCTATTGAGCTTACGCACCTGTAATATCAATATCAACTTGTTGTACTAATTATAGCTGTTCCTATTTATTTTGTCAACTCTTTTTGTAGATTTTTTATTTTAACTTCTCCTCATATATGTAACTAGCTATTATGTGATTAGATTAAGTTTTGTTTTATTTTACCCTTTAAATATCAAAGTTACTTAAAATCCCATATTTTATATAGCGTTCTGCAATTAGTCAGCTATGCTACCACAGTTGCAGATATTTTCACATAGCAGTCTGTTTTTTCCACCCAATATACAGCCTTTGCTAAACTTACAGCATAAAAAAACTTCCGACAGTAGCACTAACAACTATCGGAAGAAAAAACGTATAACTATTTTGTTTTTAATGAATTATTTTGCACGCAGAGCACGGTCAATTTCTACGCGTACAGTGCGGCCAAATTCTTCATGAGTCCAGTCCCAACGGCTGCTCAAAGCTTCAGGAATGGTTTTGTCGCTGTAAATTCTGTGCTGGTAAGCTTGGCCAGTCAGTCTGTTGTAGGCAACAGCATAGCCTTGCAGATCCAGCTGCAGCTTACGCTCTTCGCTGGAATCGATAACCTTGTCATCAAGCTTATCAAGTTGGATAGCGATAACGATGTCCACATCGCCATCCTTAGCAATTTTTGCCATAGCAGCTTCACTAGGAACCTTGCTGCCAACCTTTGCAGCATCAATAGCAGCAGTCAGCTTGTCATTTTCTACCATTACAAAGCCTTTTTTGCTGTTCAAAACAGCCATAGCATTCTTGTAGAAAACCTGGTTTGCCAGCTCGTCGCCACCCTGAACATTATTAATCAGCGGCAGCAGTGCTACGCTTGCGGCCTCAGCTGCACCGAAGCAGGGAACGCTGAAGCAGATAGCCATAACAGTCATTAATAAGTAACGCAAAATTTTTTTCATTATTATTCCTCCAGACGCATTAAAAGTATGCTGAAACATAAGTACATTTTAGCATAAATCCAAGAAAAAATATAGTAGTTGGAAAAAAAAATCTGACTGAACAGTCAATTTTTGTCAAAAAAAGAAAAACAGCAGCGTCATCGGTCGGCGCTGCTGTTTTCGAGAGGGTTGATGTTGTGAAAGGATGTATAAGTTAAAAAGGGTGTTGGTTTATCAGTTGTTGGGGTTTTCAACTGATGAGCCTATTATAATGCAAATTGACTGACCAGTCAATAGTTTTATTGTGAACTTTTTATGAATTGACTAGTCAGTCAGCGTTTTCTATTGTATAGCTGCCATAATAGCGTAAAAGATCGGCGGCACAATGAGAGCAGGCAGCATGTTAAGCGTCTTGCAGTCTCGCAGCTGCAAAATTCCCAAGCCGCTGCTCATCAAAAAGATGCCGCCCAAGACAGAAATTTCTCCCATCAATGCAGGCGTCATATAAGGAGCTATAAAGCCGGCAAAAAGATAAATGCTTCCCTGCCACAAAAGCAGCACCAGCGCCGCTACAGCGATACCAATACCATAGATGCTGCCAAAGATAATAGAAGAGACAAAATCCAGTGTAGCATTGGTATAAAGGTAAGTATTGTTACCATTGAGCCTGCTTTCTATAGGCCCAAGTATAGAAAGCGTGCCAATGCAGAAAAGTAAAATAGCTGTAGAAAGTCCCTCGGCCAATTTGCTGCCACCCTTGGCACTGGCCAGTAGCTTATGAAAGCGCCCGTCTATATCCAAATACGTGCCAATAACCGTACCAATGGCAATGCTGGCGATAAACAGCACAGGATAAGCAGTTTTGGGCATATTACTAATAAAGGCATTTGCTCCCAGTCCCAGCGTTGCTAGTCCCAAGCCATCAAAGAGAGCTGTTTTATAGCGTTCGTTAATCCCCTTGCTGACAAAGCTGCCAATAACAGAGCCTGTCAAAATTGTGCTTACATTAACTATTGTCCCTAACATCTTATTACTTCCCTTCGAAATTCACAAAAATTTGCTATTTACAGCTATATTATGCTTTACAGATACCGTTTTATTTTATACTATTATGGTAACAGATGCAAATTAGTCACAAGGAGGATATATAGCATGAAAAAATTACTTCTTCCCCTCGTTTTATCTTTGGCAATGGCTGCAACAGTTGCCGCCGCACCGCGCGGCGAGGTAAACCAGGGCGACAGATACGACTTTAAGTACCCTGTATTTACCGAGGAGGCCCCTAAAGCCGCCAGCCGCATAAATAACGACATCCAAAAGCATATTGAGCAAACACGCAAGCTGCTAAAGGACGATGAGATGCAGACAGTTGGCAGCAACTTTTACGTTGTCAGCGAAGCCGATGCCTACATCAGCCTGAATCTCGTCACCTGGGAGTACAGAAAGCTTGCTGCCCATCCCAGCAGCTACACCCACGGCCTGGTTTATGACAAGGCTACAGGAAAAAGCCTGCCCTATACCCACTTTACCAAAAAGCTGGACGCTAAGCAGCTGAAGCAGGATATTTTAGACAAAAAGCTTACTGTATACTGCGCAGATTTAGAAACTACCAGCGAAGCTCCCTTCCTCAAGGACTGCGAGCATTTTGCCGTCAGCAAGGATTACCAGATCACCGCCGATGGCAGCATCTACCTCATCTATCAGCCATATGACCTGGACTGCTATGCCGCAGGCCCCACCTTCGTCAAAATAAAATAAAGCAGAAAAAAGCTGCACCGCCCTAGCTGATATACACTATCAGTCAAAGCGATGCAGTCTTTTTTATTTTTTATGCAGCACACAAATTTCAATTCCCGATGCAGCCATCATATCCTCAGCCAGCTTATCTGGATAAGGATTGGCGTAAACAATACGCTTGATACCTGCGTTAATCAAAATCTTGGTGCATACCACGCATGGCTGATGCGTGCAATAGACCGTGCCGCCATTGACGGACACACCATGATAGGCAGCCTGTACAACAGCATTTTGCTCCGCGTGAATGCCACGGCACAGCTCGTGCATCTTTCCCGATGGCACATGCAGCTGCTCCCGCAGGCAGCCCACAGCATCGCAATGGGGCAAATCCTTGGGCGTACCGTTGTAGCCAGTCGCCACAATCTGCTTATTTTTGACTATCACCGCGCCAACACTGCGGCGCAGGCAGGTAGAACGGCTGCTAACTACCTGGGCTATTTCCATAAAGTAGTCATCCCATCCAGGTCTTGCTTTGTGTTCCATGCTTTTATACCGTGCCAAAAATCCTGTCGCCGGCATCGCCCAGGCCAGGAACGATGTAGCCATGCTCGTTAAGATGGTCATCTAAAACCACGGTGTAGATAGGCACATCAGGATGCGCTGCGTTCAGCTTTTCTACACCCTCGGGCGCAGCCACCAGGCACATAAAGCGTAGGTTCTTCATGCCGCGTTTTTTGAGCTGGTTGATAGCAGCAATAGCACTGCCGCCGGTTGCCAGCATGGGGTCTACCACAATGGTGTAGGCATCCATATCTGCAGGCATCTTATAATAGTATTCCATCGGCAGTAAGGTTTCTTCGTTGCGGCTCATACCAATGTGACCCACGTTAGCTTCGGGAATAACGCTCAAAACGCCCTCCATAAAACCCAAGCCTGCACGCAGAATAGGCACAACAGTTACACTGCCCTTAATCCTGCAGCCAGTCGTTTCGCACAGCGGCGTGTTCACCTTCACCTCTTCCACAGGCAGGTCGCGGGTGGTTTCAAAGGTCAGCAGGGCAGCAACCTCACTGATAATGTGGCGGAAGGTTACGCTCTTGGTGTCCTTGTCACGAAGAATAGTCATTTTTGCTTGTAATAACGGATGGTTTACTACTGTAAGTTGCATAAGTTATCGTTCTCCTTTTGCTACCGGCAGGTAAAGCAGCATCTACTTTGCAAGCCTTGTGTGAGGCCTTGGGTATCTGCTGCCTTATGCCAGGGCAGGAATATACAGCAGATGACGCTTTAGCGCAGGTATAATAAATTATAAGTTTTCATACAGAGGATACTTTTTGCACAAAGCTGCTACACGTTTTGCAGCCTCAGCATGCTTTTCGGTATCTTCAGGGTTGTTGAGCACCAGGCCCATAATAGCTGCAACCTCTTTGAAATCCTCCTCCTTAAAGCCACGAGTGGTGGCAGCAGGAGTACCCAGGCGGATACCGCTGGTTACAAACGGGCTTGCAGGGTCAAAGGGAATGGTGTTCTTATTGCAGGTAATGCCAATGTTATCCAGCAGCTTTTCTGCTTCCTTACCAGTCAAGTTTTTGTTGCGTACATCAACCAAAATCAAATGGTTGTCAGTACCGCCGCTAACCAGACGGAAGCCTTCTGCCTTCAGGCCTTCAGCAAAGGCCTTGGCGTTTTTAACAATATTTTCGGCGTACTCGCGGAAGTCCGGCTTCAAGGCTTCACCAAAAGCAACAGCCTTAGCTGCAATTACATGCATCAAGGGACCGCCCTGCAGGCCAGGGAAAATAGCCTTGTTAATCTTTTTAGCGATTTCTTCATCGTTAGTCAGAATAAGACCGCCACGAGGTCCGCGCAGGGTTTTGTGGGTAGTAGTTGTTACTACGTCTGCATACGGTACCGGGGACGGATGCAGGCCAGCTGCAACCAAGCCAGCGATATGTGCCATATCAACCAGCAGCATAGCGCCGTTGGCATGAGCAATCTGGGCAATCTTTTCAAAGTCAATAATACGCGGATAAGCACTGGCACCAGCAACAATCAGCTTAGGATGATGCTCCTTGGCCAGCTTGTCGATAGCATCATAATCAATCAGCTCAGTTTCGGGGTTAACGCCATAATGCACTACGTTAAAATAGCTGCCCGAAATATTTACCGGGGATCCATGGCTCAAATGGCCGCCCTGGGAGAGGTCCATACCCATGATGGTGTCACCGGGTTTTAAGAAAGCAAAGTACACGGTCATGTTGGTGGTAGCACCGCAATGAGCCTGTACGTTAGCAAATTTTGCGTTAAACAGCTTTTTAGCACGTTCGATAGCCAGGTTTTCTACCTTGTCTACATATTCGCAGCCGCCGTAATAACGGTGTGCAGGGTAACCCTCAGCATACTTATTGGTAAGCACACTGCCCATAGCCTCCATTACTGCAGGGGTAACGATGTTCTCAGAAGCAATCAGCTCGATTTTGTCACGTTGACGGTTCAGCTCTGCGTCAATGTAACCTTTCAGCTCAGGATCAACTACGCTAAGTTTGTCCAGATTCATTTGTAAGTCCCTCCTAAAAATAAAACATTAAAATTTTGCCCATGTTCCCATATGGGCATCATACCGCACTTTTTGTATCAGGGGCGGTTTTCCAGATATTGGGCACGCGGACCACCGACAAGAGGCGGTCTGGTCTTGGCAGCAGTAAGTACTGCCTCCCCAATTTTTTTATATTGCAGACGCACCGGCACAGCCACCCTCTTAAGGTGCATGCCAATAAGCGTCTGGCCAATATCTAATCCCAAATGTGCCGTAATAGCTTCTACCACTACAGGCTCGGCAAAATTTTCGTAGGCCGCCGTTGCCATAGCACCGCCTGCGTGCTCCACAGGGCGCACGGTGACTTCATCCAGGTTATAGTGGTCTGCTGTAGCCTGCTCCACCACCAGCGAACGGTTCAAATGCTCGCAGCATTGCACTGCCAAATACAAGCTATGCTCATCGCACACCCTTTGGAGCGCTAAAAGCATCGCCCTGGCCATGTCCTTGCTGCCGCCTGTGCCTATTTTGTTTCCCAGCACCTCGCTAGTGCTGCAGCCCAAAACGAAGATCTGTCCTTTTTTAGGCTTAGCTATGCTGATAAGCTCCTCTGCTGCAGCAGTGAGCTCTTGTACAACTTGCTCTTTTGTGTCCACTTTTTCTACTTCTTTTCTTTCTATCTGCCAGTCAAGAGGACTGCTTATTTGCCTTCTAAAGCCATAATCTTATTGACGCGGCGTTCATGACGGCCACCAGCAAAATCGGTTTCCAGCCAAGCATCCGTAATCATTTCAGCCAGGCCTGCGCCCAATACACGCTCACCCATGCACAGCACGTTAGCATTGTTGTGCTCACGGCTCATCTTAGCCGAAAAGACATCGCCGCACAGCGCAGCACGGATTCCCTTACATTTATTAGCTGCAATAGATATGCCAATACCAGTGCCGCAGATTAAAATACCTCTTTCGGCTCCGCTAACACCACTGGTGATATCCTGGCACAGCTTTTCTGCAAAATCAGGATAATCTACAGATTCCTCACTGTAGGTGCCGTGGTCAACCACCTCGATGCCCTTATCCTGTAAATATTTTTTTATATGCTCCTTCAGATGGAAGCCGCCATGATCACAGGCTATAGCCAATTTCATTTGCTTCACTCCTTCAAGATTATTTGGGCAACTGCCTATAAGCGCCCTGCAATTACCTTAACCCTTATTGTACCATAAAATCAGGCAAACTTACATTATTTTTTAATTGCAGGCTGCCATTTTGCATTGTCACCAGCTGATAGCCTGCTGCCTTACGCATACGGTTCATAATTGCAAGGCCTATGCCATCCTCATCTACGCCCTCTGCTAAAATAACATCCGGCTTAGTACGGTCAAAATCACGCAATAGATAAAACAAATCTGCCGCCAGCTGCTCCTTGCTGTCGCCCCAGCAGGATGCTTCTGCCTGTACGCTCTCCTGCTGCAGCCTGCCTTGCAGCGGCGCTCCGCACAAAACGCCCACACGCAGCCCCTGCGCAAGTGCCTTTTGAATAACAAGCGGCAGCACGCTGCGCGCCTTGCCCTCAAACAGATACATAGGTGCCTTGGGCGCATAGTGACGGTACTTCATCCCTGGCGCCTTGGGTTTAAAATTCTTATCTCCTGCAAGAGCAGGGTCGATCTCTACTGCTCCCATCACCTCTGTCAGCATTTCGTAGGTAATGCCGCCCGGGCGGAGAATTGTCGGTACAGGCTCTGTAGTATCGACCACAGTAGACTCCAAGCCGATGCCGCAGCTGCCGCCGTCAAGCACCGCAGCAACCTTGCCCTGCATATCCTCCAGCACGTCCTGCGCATTAGTAGGGCTAGGCCGTCCCGAAATATTAGCTGAAGGTGCGGCAATAGGACACTTGCAGGCGCGGATAAAATCCTGGGCAAATTTATTGGACGGAAAGCGCACCGCTACCGTATCCAGGCCAGCACTCACTGCATCAGGCACAACGGCACTTTTATTAACCACCAGCGTCAGCGGCCCGGGCCAAAAGGCCTCCATCAGCTTTTTGGCATTGGCGTTCAGGCCAGTTGTCAGCTGCTCGATATCCTTTTTGTCTGCAATATGTAAAATCAGCGGATTGTCGTTAGGACGGCCCTTAGCCGTAAAAATTTTAGCAACCGCAATGCTGTTTAAGCCATCTGCTCCCAGGCCATACACGGTCTCGGTGGGAAAGGCTACCACCTCGCCTGCACGGATGAGCTTGGCCGCCTGCTGTAGCACTTCGTTATTATCACAGTTTTTTTGTAATTTCCAGTAGGATGTCTCCATACTTATCTTCACCCTCTTTTTCCTTCAAGGCAAATACCATACGTGGGATATCAGCGTAATCATTACGCACAGCCACCTGCTTAAAGCCGTTGTCAAGACACAGCTTTTGCACCGCCTCGCTTTGGTTGATGCCTATTTCAAACGCCAGCAAGCCATCTTCTGCCAAATGTGCTGCCGCCTCGCTGCAAATGCGGCGGTAAAAATCCAATCCGTCCGCACCGCCATCCAAGGCACTGTGCGGTTCCTGCTGCACATCCTGGTCCAGCGTTGCAATATCGGCAGCGGGGATATAAGGCGGATTAGAAACAATAATATCAAATTTCTTTTCTAGCGGCACATTACTAAACACGTCACTGCAGCGAAAGGCAGCACGCTTAGCTACACCAATATTGGCAGCATTTTCCTTGGCCACTGCCAAAGCAGCGTTACTGATATCCACCCCCACGCCCACAGCAGCAGGCAAATAATCTAAAAGCGATACCAAAATAGCTCCGCTGCCCGTTCCTATATCCAAAATTTTGACTGCACCCTCTGCCTGCAGCAGCGTTGCCGCCTGCACCAAGCTTTCTACTAAAAGCTCGGTCTCCGGCCGCGGCACCAGCGTCGCCGGCGTCACCTTAAAGCTGTTGCGCATAAAGGCACGCTCACCGATGATATAGGCCAATGGCTCATGCTTAGCGCGCCGCTCAACAAAGCTGCGCATTAGCTGGCGTTCATCCTCGCTCAGCGGCTTATCAAATTCGGTATACAGCTTGATGCGTTGGCACTTGAGGACAGCACAAAGCAGCACCTCCGCATCCAGGCGTGGATTTTCCACGCCCTTAGCTGCAAAGTGCTGCTTGGTCCAATTTAAAATTTCCATAATTGTCCAGACAGACTTGCTCATTTTATTTCACCTGTCTTAATTGTTCGCTTTGCTTGGCCGTAATCAAAGCATCCAAAAGCTCATCCAGATCACCGTTTACAATGCTGTCAAGCTTGTGCAGTGTCAAACCAATGCGGTGGTCAGTCACACGGCCCTGCGGATAGTTATAGGTGCGGATACGTTCACTGCGGTCACCTGTACCAACCTGGCTCTTGCGGTCCTCGGCGGTAGCGGCACGCTGCTCCTCCTGCGCTCTTTCCAAAATACGCGCACGCAGCACGCGCAGGCATTTTTCACGGTTTTTGAGCTGTGATTTTTCGTCCTGGCACTGCGCCACAATACCAGTAGGAATATGTGTCATGCGCACTGCAGATTCAGTCTTATTAACGTACTGGCCACCTGCACCGCCTGCACGGTAGGTATCTATACGCAAATCCGCAGGATTAATCTCTACATCCACCTCTTCTGCCTCGGGCAGCACGGCCACCGTAACAGTAGAGGTATGCACGCGTCCTTGGGATTCAGTCTCGGGCACACGCTGCACGCGGTGTACGCCGCTTTCAAACTTCATACGGCTGTACACGCTGTCACCGCTCACCTGGAAGACAACCTCTTTAAAGCCTCCCAGCTCCGTGGGATTGGCATCCATAACCTCCACACGCCAGCCGCGGGTTTCGGCATAGCGCACGTACATCCTGAAAAGCACGCCGGCAAAAAGCGCTGCCTCGTCACCGCCTGCGCCACCGCGGATTTCTACAATAACATTCTTATCATCATTAGGGTCGGATGGCAGCAGCAAAATCGTCAGCCTTTGCTCATACTCCTCCAGCTTCGGCTTCAGCTCCTTCAGCTCTTCCTTGGCCATTTCAGCAAGCTCCTCGTCACCGCCTAGCTCCAGCAGCTCCTGCGCCTCATCACGTGCACGCACCATATCGCGGTACTCACGAAAGGCCGTCACCACAGGCTCCAGCTTGGCATGTGCCTTGGTTGCCTTCAGCCAATTAGCCTGGTCGGCGATAACATCGGGGTCACTTATTTTAGCTTCTAAATCTAAATATCGGTCTTCTATTGCTTGCAGCTTATCGAGCATTAAATGTTCTCTCCTTTATCTTACTGCTTGATATTTACCCCTTCTTCTTTCATAACTGAAAGAAGAAGCAAGAAAGGTTCGCGCTTTTAGAAAGCGCGGGAAACTCAGCACTTTTTTGCTCGCCCAAAAAAGCTTTGCAAAAAAGGGCTTTACCATGCCCTAAATTGTTCGACGTAAGCTTAGTTCGACGAACACAATTGAGCAATTATATTACCATGGAGTGGCTTGGTAGATTGTAATAAGTGAGTGCATAGAACCACAGAAACAAAAATTAGTCTGAGCGCGTAGCGCGAGTTAATTTTTCGTTGCAAAGCGATATATAATTGCTCTATTTACTCTATAATCTCCTCTGGCGGCAGCACAGCCTTCAGCGAAGCAATAGCCACCTCTATCTGGCTGTCATCTGGCTGGCGCGTCGTCAGCTTCTGCAGCAAAAGACCCGGCATAATCGCCATATGCACCAGCTTGTTATCATTATGCGCACCAGCAAAGCGGATAATCTCATAGCTGACACCGGCAATTACAGGCATCAGCACCACGCGCGAGGCAATGCGCTCTAACAGGCTGGGCCAGCCTAGGAACGTAAAGATAAACATGCTGATTAGCATAACGATCATCAAAAAGTTAGTGCCACAGCGGGGATGCAGCGTGCTGAAGGGGCGCACGTTTTCTACACGCAGCGGCAGCCCTGCCTCATAGGTATAAATCGTTTTATGCTCAGCACCGTGGTACTGAAACACGCGCTGAATATCCTCCATCGACGAAATAGCAGCAATATAGGCCAAAAAGATAGCCATACGCAGCACACCCTCTGCCAGGTTAAGTGCCATAGCATCCTCCGTCAGCTCGTGCAAGAAACGCATCGACCACGTAGGAATAACGATAAACAGGCCGACAGCCAAAAGGACAGAGGTAGCAATAGTCATAGCCATTTCCTTGCCTGTCAGCTGCTCCTCCTCATCTCCCGACACCTGCGCTGAATAGGCAAGCGCCTTAATGCCATCATACAAGGATTCAAACAAAGCAATAACGCCGCGAAGCAGCGGTTTTTTCAAAATAGGATATTTATCACGGATGCTGTTTACAGGATTGACATCCACAGCAATTTCACCATTAGGCTGGCGCACAGCAACAGCCACCTTCTCAGGTCCACGCATCATAACGCCTTCGATAACGGCCTGACCGCCTACAGACAATTTTTTCGTGCTCATAGTTATTTATTTACTCCATCTAATCGTTTTCATAGTAAACTAAATACAGCAGAGCCCCTGACATGAGAAGCTCTGCTGCATTGTATGGATTATTGTTCTTTGTTGTAACGTTTGTTGAACTTCTCGATACGACCACGAGCGGCAACATTACGTTGTTGGCCAGTGAAGAATGGATGGCATTTAGAGCAAACATCCACGCGTAATTCTTTTTTAGTGCTGCCAGTTACGAAGCTTGCGCCACATGCACAGGTAGCAGTAACCTCACCGTAGTTCGGATGAATCTTTTCTTTCATTCTTTACACCTCTCTTTTCAAGAACATTATATGCAAATTTATCAAGCAGCCTTAGCAAGCAAGACAGCTTACATTAACACTAGACTAGTTTAACATATAGAGACTGCAAACGCAAGCTATTTTTTAGCAAATTCGCTTACACCACGCACGTAATTGATAAACTGCTGCGCCGTGCGTCCGGATATACCACCATGGTGCAGCTCCCACTTGCGTGCCTCGGCGCAGAGCAGCTCCTCGTCAACATCCAGGCCCTGCTTCCTCGCCAGCTCGCAAACGATTTTAAAATACTCCTTCTGCGTTGGCTGGCCGTAATAGATGGTGCAGCCAAAGCGGTTAACCAACGACAGCTTTTCCTGCATGGTATCAGATTTATAGATGCCGTCCTCCTCCGTCACATCGTTTCTGTCCTTCCAGGTTTCGTTAATCAGGTGACGGCGGTTGCTGGTAGCATAAATCAAAATATTATCCGGCCGCACCTCCAGACCGCCTTCAATGATAGCCTTGAGATACTTGTATTCTATTTCAAACTCTTCAAAGGACAGGTCATCCATATAGATGATAAAGCGATAATTGCGATTTTTAATTTGCGCGATTACCTGCGACAGGTCGCGGAACTGATGCTTGTAAATTTCTATCATGCGCAGTCCCTGGTCATAATATTTATTAATTATAGCCTTAATACTGCTAGATTTACCTGTGCCGCTGTCGCCAAAAAGCAGCACGTTGTTAGCTGGGCGGCCTGCCACAAAGGCTTCGGTATTTTCAATCAGGCGTCGCTTTTGGTCCTCGTAGCCGATTAAATCATCAAAGCTGATGTGCTCGGTATTAGATATAGGCACAAGCTGCACTCCCTGCTCCTCGTGCACCAGGCGAAAGGCCTTGTTAAGACCCAGCTTGCCCACGCCGTAGTCATGGTAAAACTGCGTCACACAATCAAACACTCCGTCTGCGTCCTCAGCCTGCTCTATAGCAGCACTCAACCCCTGCACCCTGTCGCTGATATTTTTGTTGTAGCGGCGTTCCTGCTTCACCACTGCCTGATAGTTTGTGATGATGCTAAAGCAGTTGATGCCTAAGGCACGCTCAATGACACTGAAATCATAATCAAAAAGTTGCTTAAAGATGGCAAAATCATGCTTAGCCAGCAAATTTACACTGCCAACGCAGGCACCTGTCTTTTCGCAGGTGATGGCAAAGGGTGTTTCGCAGCTCGCCAGCAAATAAGCCAGGTAATTGTGCCACAAATTTTTATCAAAGCCACAGCTGGTGGCAACATCCAGCAGCTTATGGATTTGCTCATAAATCTGCGCCGTCAGCTCCTCACGGCAGTAGCTGCCAGCCTCAAAGGCAGCACAAATATCCGCCAAGGGCTCCAATAAATTGCCTGCAGGCAAATCGCGGTAAATTACTAATTGTGAAACAAGCTTGTGCATAATCTTCTCCCCTAATCCGTATTCCTCACAAAATCATCTTTTTATTGTAATGGCTACCCCTGTTCCCCCAATGCCAGCTCGGGCAGCGTGTGCTCCAGCCAGGCAAATGGCTCCTTCATGCTGCCAGTCTTGTACACTAGCTGCGGCTCCTTGCCGTTTTTGAGCACCATAGTCCGCTTATGCAATGCCAATAGCTTCAACACCGCCTCAGGATTAACCTGCGCCTTATCGCTGAAGGTAATAGTAATCACCCCCGGGCGCACATTGATGCCACGCACACGCAAAATACGGCACAAGGCTTTGAGCGATGATATGCGCCACAGCATTTCCACCTCTGGCGGCGGACTGCCAAAGCGGTCAATAATCTCGTCCAGCAAATCATTGCGCATACTATATTCCATATCACTAAAACGGCGGTACAGCTCCATTTTATAGCGTGGGTCATTAATATAGCTTTCTGGTATATAAGCCTCAAGCGGAATTTCCAGTACTGGCTCTGGCTCAGGTTCAGCCGTTGTACCGTTTTTCAGGCGCTCGATAGTCTTTTCAAGCATCTCGCAATAGGCAGCAAAGCCAATACCTGTGATATGTCCATGCTGCTGCGGTCCCAACAGGTTGCCTGCACCGCGGATTTCCAAATCACGCATCGCAATCTTGAAGCCTGCCCCCAGCTCCGTAAAATCACGGATAGCCTGCAAACGCTTTTCGGCAATCTCGCTCAGCGCCTTATTGGGCTTGTAGACAAAATAAGCATAGGCCAGGCGCGAGCTGCGGCCGACGCGTCCGCGCATCTGGTACAGCTGCGACAGGCCAAAGTTATCTGCACCATCAATAATAATAGTATTAGCCAAGGGTACGTCCAAGCCATTTTCTACAATGGTCGTACACAAAAGCACATCACAGCTGCCCTCATAAAAGCTGATCATAGCATCCTCAAGCGTATCCTCATTCATCTGTCCATGGGCAATTTTGATGCTGATGCCGGGAACAAGCTTGCGCAGCTTGGCTGCAATAGCCTCCAGGCCGTTGACGCGGTTGCTGATATAGTAAATGCGTCCGCCGCGGCGCAGCTCACGCTCCAACGCTTCCTTAATCATACCATCGTTATACTCGCTGACGTAGGTTTCCACAGGCAGACGGTCCTCTGGCGGCGATTCGATGACGCTCATATCACGGCCGTTGACCAGTGCCATATGCAGCGTGCGGGGAATTGGCGTTGCCGATAGCGACAGCACATCAATACCTAGATGCCATTTTTTAATTTTTTCCTTCTGCGCTACGCCAAAGCGCTGCTCCTCATCCACAATCAACAATCCCAGACTGCTAAAATGTACATCAGGCTGCAGCAGGCGGTGCGTACCGATAATGATATCCACCTTGCCATCTGCCAGATCCTGCAAGGCCTGGCGCTGCTCCTTGGGAGTACAAAAACGGTTAAGCAGCCGCACCTCTAAGCCAAAGTTGCGCACGCGCTCCTTAAATGTTAGGTAATGCTGCTGCGCCAGTACTGTAGTTGGCGCAAGCACCGCCACCTGCTTGCCGTCAAGCACTGCCTTAAAGGCAGCACGCAGGGCCACCTCGGTCTTGCCATAGCCTACGTCACCGCACAACAGACGCTCCATAGGCTGCGGCCTTTCCATATCCGCCTTGATTTCGGCAATAGCCTTAAGCTGGTCAGGCGTTTCCTCGTAGGGAAACTCCTCCTCAAACTCATGCTGGATTTCGTTATCAGGTGCAAAGGCGTGCCCTGGCATAATCTGCCGCTGGGCATACAGCTTTAAAAGCTCCTCGGCCAGCTCGGTGATTGCCTTGGCAGCCTTGGTAGTGACACGCTTCCAGTCGCTGCCGCCCATTTTAGAAAGACGAGGTACTGTTCCCTCGCTGCCAACGTATTTATGCAGCATGCTCACCTGCTCCACAGGCACATACAGCTTATCGTCGCCAGCGTAGGTGATCAAAAGGTAATCACGGTGCATACCGCCAACCTCTACGTTTTCTACGCCCACATAACGGCCGATGCCATGGATTTTGTGCACCACGTAATCCCCTGCGCGGATATCCGAAAAATATTGCAGCTGCTGCCCTTGGTTTTTGCTGTGCAGACGTTTACGCTTTTGCATGCCAAAAATATCATTTTCCGTAAGCAGTAGCCAATTTTCATCCCAAAAGCGGAAGCCGTGGTCAAGATCGCCATAGGTGACGTTAACCACACCCTCCCGTAGCATAGTCTGGGCAAAGCGCCCCTGCAATTGGTAGTTGTGCAGATTTTCAGCAAAGCCACGTGCCTTGACGCTGCCTGAAAGCATAATCACAGGCGTAATGCCGTCAGCTAGCCAGTTTTGCAAATCCTCCACCAATAAATTTATATTTTTATTATAGGGCGAAACCGTCCGTACCGGTATATTAAGTGCAGGCAGCTCCCGCAAATAGCTGTGGGATAAGGACGATACCAAAAGCGCACCTGCAGCAGCGCATTGCGCAATTACAGCTTCCTTAGCAAAAAGCTCGGCAGCATAGTCCTTGTTTTCCTTGTCCAGCTTTTCGAGCATTGAAAAGACGTGCACAGGCTCATCCACCACCACCATAGTGCCAGGCGCGCAGTAATCAAAAACAGTAGCATCATAGCTAAAGCTTTCATCCACCTTCAGCGGTGCAATTTTGATGCTTGTAAGCGTGCTCAGGCTGCGCTGGTTATCAACGTCAAAGCTGCGCATAGCATCCAGCTCGTTATCAAACCATTCTATACGCACAGGAGCGCTGCTATTGATGGGATACACGTCCAGGATGTCGCCACGCAGGCAAAACTGCCCCAGCGCATCCACCTGCTCTGTGCGCTCGTAGCCTAAAGCCAAAAGCGAGGCGATAAGCTCGCTTTGCTCATACTGCTCCCCCACTGCAAGCTGTAGCGTTTTATTAGAAATACCACTAGGACGCAGCTGCTTTTGCTGCAGCGCCTCGGCCGTGATAAAAACAATGCCGCGCTCCTCACCGGCCAATAGGCGCAAGGCTGCAGCACGTCCTGCCTGCAGCTCCAGGCTCTGCGTATCTGCCTGCACCCGCGGCAGGCCCACAGGATACAGCTCCTGCATCGCAAGCTCCGGATACAAATAGCTCAGCTCGCGGCGATAAGCACGCACCTCCTCGCGCGAGGCAGTGATAAAGGCCAGGCTGCCACGTGCACCCAAAAGCTTGTCAACAGCAGCAAAAAAGACCGGCTTGCTGCTGCCAGCCAACCCGGTTAAGATACAGGCCTGTTTATTTTTCTGATAATCGGCTGCCTGCATTGCCTCACGCACGCAGGCCACCTTGTTTACTAAAATATTTTCCATATGATCTTGCATAACACTAAAAATCAGACTGCTTATAGCAAATAGAAGCCACCAGTTCCCTGGCAGCTTCTATCTCCAAAGATTAAATACTTACAGCTTTACTGCCAGCACCTTACGGTCCAGGCTGTGGATAGCATCTACAAAGCGCACGGTACCTGTTTTGTAGCGTGCCGAAATGGTGTGGGTGCGCACACCGTCACCAAAGTAACGCAGGCCGTTGAGCATATTGCAGTTAGTGATAGCGGTAGCAGTAAACATGCAGTCATCACCCTTAACCAGGTCATCTAAGGTCAGCACCTTATTAACATCGGTAATACCCATCTTCAGGCAACGCTGAGCCTGTGCCTCATCATCAGGAACCAGGCGTGCCTGCATATCGCCGCCCAGGCATTTAACAGCAGCAGCACCCAAAACGCCCTCAGGAGCACCGCCCTTGCCCACGTACATATGCACACCGCTACCCTCGATACAGCACTCTACAATCGGGTTAACGTCGCCGTCAGTGATCAGGGAAATGCGGGCACCAGCCTTGCGGATTTCATCCATCAGGCCATAATGACGTTCACGGTCCAAAAGCACTACGTTCAAATCGCTGATCTTGCGGTCCATAGCCTTAGCAACACGTGCCAGGTTTTCGCTGATGGGCGCATCAATATCAATGCAGCCCTTAGCGCGCGGACCAACGGCAATTTTATCCATATACATATCAGGAGCATGCAGCAGGCAGCCGCGCGGAGCAATGGCGATTACAGCAATAGCACCGTTTTGTCCCTTGGCAACCAGGTTTGTACCTTCGATGGGGTCAACAGCGATATCAACCTCAGGACCGCCTGCACCAACCTCTTCGCCAATATAAAGCATCGGTGCCTCGTCCATTTCGCCCTCGCCAATTACTACGGTACCCTTAATATTAACGGTATCGAAGGCAGCACGCATAGCGTCGACAGCCAGGCCGTCGGCACCGTTTTTATCACCTCTGCCTACAAGATGACCGCAGGCGATGGCTGCAGCCTCGGTAACACGTACAAACTCCAAAGAAAGCTCTCTGTTCATTACTTACACACTCCTTAATCATTGTCCCAATATAGTCGGTCAAAGAACCTGCACAAGGCCTGTCCTTTGCTGATTTATCAGTCATTTTCTTGTTTAATTATGACACTTTCGCGCTGTCTTGGCAATATAAATATCCAAAAAAGACGTTTTTCCTGCTTGCAGGCTAAATATTAGCCAAAAGCAGCGTCAGTCCCAGCTGCCAGGGCAATACAAACACAATATACAGCAACAGCAGGCTGAAAAGCACCGTCACTGCTGCACGAAAGGCATCCACCAAATACACCGCCTCCAGCGTCCGCACCAAAAGGTAGAGCATCCAGACGCAGCCAACGGCAACCAATGTGCCCAAAAGCGTCAGGCCGCCAAAGCCCAGCTTACCTGCCAAAAGCGCCCCCGGCGTTAGCAGCAGAAACGGCAGCGTAGTATACCCCAACAAACAGATTAACCCTACAGGGTCGCCTGCCAGCGCACCAAAGGTTTCCATAATACCATGAAGCAAAAAGCCATACAGCGAAAGTGCTGTAGCCGCAACTAGTACAACAGCGATGAGAATTGCCATGCGCACCGTAAGCGGCTGCTCTAACAGCCAGCAGTTGGTGACAACACCACAAAAGGCACCAACGCTGAGCGTAAAATAGCAAGCGCTGCGCCACAGGCAGGGCTGCTTGACCAGCGCCGCCAGGCCTGCGCCAGGCTCAAAGAGCACGTCAAAGGTTTTACGCCTCATAGCCCGTCACCTCATCTGCAGGCTGCTTTGCTGCAAGCTGCCTGCAAATTGGCTTGCCAGCTCGCTTTTAATCATATCAGCAATCTGCGCGCTCAGCAAAAATTCCCACGGCTGCTGCTTTTCCTTTTTCTTGACCGGTGGCAGACCGTCAGCACCGGCTTTAACCTTACCCAGCTCGCCGGCTGCTGCCAAAGCGTCATAATAATCACCGATTTCGTCCACCAAGCCTAGGTTTTTGGCCTGCAGGCCTGTATATACACGGCCGTCAGCTAAGGCCTTCACCTTGCTTTCCTCCATTTTGCGGCCTGCAGCCACCGTAACGACAAACTCATTATAGATTTCGTCCACAATATTTTGCAAGATGGCCTGCTCCTCTGGTGTCATAGCGCGGTCATTGGTCATGATATCCTTATAAGGGCCGCTCTTAATCTTGCTGCTGGTAATACCAATCTTTTTAAACAGCTCCTCGGTATTCATATACGGCATATACACGCCAATGCTACCAGTAAGCGTGGTAGCGTTAGCGTACACCTTGTCACTGGCGCAGACAGCAATCCAATAGGCGGCGCTGGCACCCGTGTTGCCCATGGTTGCCACAACCGGTTTTTTGGTCTTTTCCTTAAAGCGCTTCAGCTCACGGCCCACCTCTTCGGCAGCCGTAGCACTGCCGCCGCCGCTGTCTATACGCAGCACCAGTGCCTTAACGCTGTCATCGGCTGCAGCCTCGCGGATTTGCTGCATGATACTGCCGCTGGTGATACCGCTCTGCTGGCTGAAGATGTTATCACTGGTACCTGCACCGCTCATAATAGTGCCTTCGATATTAATAACCGCTACGCGGTCAGGGACGGTAACAGTTTTTGCATCGTTGTTGTTGCCCTTTAAAAGCGACACGACAAAGCTCAATACTGCCAAAAGCAGCACTGCGCTAATAAAAATTTTCTTCAGCATAGTTGCCTCCCTTTAATGCTAAAAGCTTCCCCCAGGCCAAGGCCTTTCGGCAAAACTTTAGCCTAAGGTGACTGAGGGAAGCTGTATGTTTTTTGCAGGCCTGCTATAGCGCCTTGTTACAAGCTACAAGGCTTCAAAGCAGTCTTCTTAGTGATGTTTAACCGCTGCAGCAATAAAGTCTCTGAACAGCGGATGCGGATTGGTAGGACGGGATTTAAATTCTGGGTGGAACTGCGCACCCAAGAACCACGGATGCTCGCTTTCAGGAAGCTCCACGATTTCTACCAGGCGGCCATTGGGAAGCGTACCGCCCAGCTTCAGGCCCTTGCCGATGATCTCCTCACGGAAGGCGTTGTTGAATTCATAACGATGACGATGACGTTCATAAATCAGCTCTTCGTTATAGGCCTTGCTAGTTAAGCTTTCAGGATACACCTTGCAGGGATACAAGCCAAGACGCATAGTGCCGCCCATGTCCTCCACGTCCAGCTGCTCCGGCATCAAATCGATAACAGGATGCTCGCTTTCAGGAGCGAACTCGGAGCTGTTGGCGTCAGCCATACCGCACACGTGGCGGGCAAATTCGATAACAGCGCATTGCATGCCCAGGCAGATACCAAAGAAAGGAATTTTGTGCTCGCGGGCATATTGGATAGCCTTGATCTTGCCTTCAATGCCACGGTTGCCAAAGCCGCCAGGAACCAAAATGCCGTCAACGCCAGCCATAACCTTATCCATATCCGTGTCTTCTGCCTCAATTTCTTCGGCATTCACCCAATGGATATCCAGCTCTGCCTCGTTAGCAACAGCTGCATGGCGCAGCGATTCAGTAATAGAAATGTAAGCATCCTGCAGGGCAACATACTTGCCTACTACAGCAATGGTGACCTTTTTATCGTACTTTTTAAGGATGCGGTCAACCATATCATGCCAGCCGCTCATATCCTTCGGCTTGTCTTCCATATCCAGCTTGCGCAATACGATGGTATCCAAGCCCTGCTCCTCCATCAGCATCGGCACCTGGTAGATGCTTTTAGCAGTAAGGTTTTGGATAACTGCGTCTGGGTCAACGTCGCAGAACATAGCCATCTTTTCACGCATATCCTTGCTGATAGGCTTTTCACTGCGGCAAACGATAATATCCGGGGAAATACCAATGCTACGCAGCTCCTTAACGCTGTGCTGCGTCGGCTTGGTCTTCAGCTCACCAGCTGCCGAGATATAGGGAACGAGGGTTACATGGATGTACAAAACATCATTGCGGCCAACCTCTTTTTTCACCTGGCGGATAGCCTCCAAAAACGGCAGGCTTTCGATATCGCCTACAGTACCGCCGATTTCGGTGATAACAAAATCGGCATTATCCTGCTTGCCTACACGGAACACACGTGCCTTGATTTCGTTGGTGATATGCGGAATAACCTGCACAGTGCCGCCTAGGTAATCGCCACGGCGCTCCTTATTGATAACGGACTGGTAAATTTTACCCGTAGTCACATTAGAATTCTTAGAAAGGTTGATATCGATAAAGCGTTCATAATGGCCCAAGTCCAAGTCAGTTTCTGCGCCGTCGTCAGTAACAAAAACCTCACCATGCTGATAGGGGCTCATGGTGCCAGGATCAATGTTAATATAAGGGTCAAACTTTTGAATAGTCACACGGTAACCGCGGCTTTTAAGCAAACGGCCCAGGGAAGCGGCAGTAATGCCTTTGCCCAAGGAGGATACAACGCCACCGGTTACAAAAATATACTTTGTCATCTTATTTCCCGTCCCTTTCTTTCATCGGATATATATTACATTCTTTCCGGTGCGCTAACACCCAGAATGCCTAATGCATGGCGGATAACATGGCCTACTGCCTTAACCAGTGCGATGCGTGCCTGCTGTACGTCGCTGTCTACACCCAAAATGCGGCACTGGTTGTAGAAGGAATGGAAGAGGCCTGCCAGCTCGTGTACATAATGCGCCACGTTGTGCACTGCACGGTCTCGTGCAGCACGCTGCAGCATTTCGGGATATTCACCCAGCTTTTTAATAAGTGCCAGCTCCTCAGGCTCGGTCAGGCTTGCCAGCTTCAGCTCGCCTGCTGCACATTCTGTAATCTGCGCTTCAGCCAGCTGACGCATAATGCTGCAAATACGGGCATGAGCATATTGGATATAATAAACAGGATTTTCGTTAGTCTTTTCGGTAGCCAGCGTCATATCAAAATCCAGCTGGCTGTCGATAGAGCGCATGGTAAAGAAGAAGCGTGCAGCATCAGTGCCAACCTCTTCAATCAGCTCGTTTAGGGTTACGCTTTGGCCTGTGCGCTTAGACATCTTCACCAGCTCGCCGTTACGGTACAGGCTGACCATCTGCAGAATCAGCACCTCCAGCTGCTCAGGCGAATAACCAAGTGCGCCAACCGCCGCCTTCATACGGGCGATATAACCATGATGGTCTGCACCCCACAGGTTGATTACGCGGTCAAAGCCACGTTCAAACTTGTTGCGGTGGTAAGCAATATCAGCTGCAAAATAAGTAGGTACACCGTTATCACGGATAACGACGCGGTCCTTGTCATCACCATGCTCCGTTGCCTTCAGCCACAGTGCGCCGTCCTTTTCGTACAAATAGCCACGCTCAGTCAACAGATCACAGGCACTCTTGATAGCGTTAGCATCGTGCAATGTCTGCTCGCTGAACCACACGTCAAACTCACAGTTGAACGCTGCCAAATCCTCCTTTAAGGCTGCCAGCTTCTCTTTAAGTGCAATCGTGCGGAACTGCTCCAGGCGCTCGCTTTCGTCCATATGCAGGAACTTATCGCCATAAATGCGGATAATACGCTCAGCGGTTTCAATAATATCGTGACCATGGTAGCCATTTTCGGGGAACTGCACCTCTTGTCCCTGCAGCTCAAGGTAGCGTGCATTTACAGAGGCAGCCAGGTTGTTAATCTGGTTGCCGGCATCGTTGATATAATATTCACGGGTTACATCATAGCTTGCAGCCTTCATCAAATTAGCCAAAGCACTGCCCACAGCAGCACCACGGCCATGACCTACATGCAGCGGGCCCGTAGGATTGGCGCTGACATATTCAATCTGAATCCTTTCCTTGCAATCGTTTTGCAGATTGCCATACTCCTCGCCCTGCGCGATAATCTGCGCCAGCATATCATACATCCAGTCCTGCTTTAGATAAAAATTAATAAAGCCGGGACCGGCAATTTCTGTCTTAGCGATATAAGCACAATCCAGGTTATCAATAACAGCCTGGGCAATCATGCGTGGGTTGCATTTGAGGCTGCGGGCCGACTGCATCGCAAAATTGGTAGCAAAATCACCAAACTCCTTTTGCGGCGGCACCTCTAAAAGCACCTCTGGCAAAGCACCTTCCTTTAAAGCTCCTTGGGCAATAGCCTTTTGCGCTGCAGCAGTAATCGCAGCAGCCAAAATATTTTTAATGTCCAACCTCTGTATCCTCCTCAATCTCAATTATAATCTTTCTTTCATCATATGGCTCGTCACCGTGCAGCAGCCGGCATTCCATCTGCAGCTGCCAAACGCCGCGTGCAAAGCGTGTATCCACATACGTTGTATGTGTCGTCATGGGTATATCCAAATATGGCGTGTGGTAAACGCTTTTATCCGCCAATCCCATGCAAAACTCCTGCCTGTGCTCCACGCTGCCGCTGCGCAGGATGATGACGCGCTCGTCGTCCCACTTAAGCGTAGTTTTGGTGTTTACAAGGCCCGACTGCTCGTCCTCGCTGTACATCACATAGTACTTGCCATCCTTGGCGGTCATAGTACCCGTATATTTTTGTTCAAAAGACTGCGCATCGCTATTAGTGCTCAAAATGCGAATTTTTACCGGCTGCATATGTACCTCCATAAACAAGACTAGAGCCTGCACCTTTTCGCCACACCATTATGATCGAAAGGTTGCAAGCCCTACAAGATTTTTGTCAATCTAATGCGATTAAGCTTTGTTGCACCAAAAAAGACCTCTTATATTCTTCAATATTATATAACAGCTGCAAAATACAGTCAAGAAATAGCGCAAGTCAGACGTGTTTTTTTGTTGCTGTACCAGCTACTTTCTCTTTCAATACCACTTGCTCTCTACCAGCACCCAAACAGCCTGACCCTTAGCAGGCTGCAGCTTAATCCATGTGCCCTCATCCACAGGGGACAGCACGCTCTTTGCAACCTCCAGCTTCGCTGCCGCCCCTTTAGTAGTCACAACCTCAATAACGCATTTGGCGTTAGCCTTATCCAAATTAGCCTGCGCCAGCTTATACATATCACCACGGCGCAGCTGGTACTTTATCCCCGCTGCATCCTCCACCACCGCGTCAGCCACGGCCTTCACTGCCGTCGGCTTATCCAGCTCCAGCCTGTCAGCTACAGGCAGCTCACGTCCCACCGCAAGGGTGGCCTGAGCCACATCCGCCGTCACACTCGGCTGGCAATAAAAGGCATCGCCCTCGCGTACGCTATAGGTTTTGCTTTTGCTACCCACAATATTCATTCCTGCCGCAAAGCCCAGCAGCGTACAAGCTGCAACCAGCAGCGCCACAAGTTTCTTTTGCATCCTGCCCACCTCACATCAGCCTGCTGTCCGACAGCTCTGCATACTTGACAAAGCCAGGCTTGCCGCCAAGCTCCACCTTCTTCCACTGCCCCACGTAGGGAAAGCGCAAAAGCAATGTATCAAAATCTAAATCATATTCCTTGCCATCCACCAGCACCCGTCCCCTGGTTTCGCCACCGCCATCATCAGCACGTAAAATCAGCACCTGCGTCCCTGCAGGAATAATGTGCCTGGGCCCGATAAAAAAGCGGCGGAACTGCAACTGCTGCTCCGTAACAGCGTAACGCTCATCCTTGTCCTGGCTGGAAACAGTTTCGATATAATCCACCTTCACCCCTCGGGAAAGATGCTCGATAACCCTGCCCTTAAGCGCAGAAGGATCGCTGTACATGGCGGCCTTATCAACCAGCACCTCGCACTGCAGCCTTCCTGCCTCCACCTTGGCATATTGCAGCTGCTGCGTCAGCTGCGCCGCGTTGTAATGCGTACTACTGCCGCCCGTACTCCAAGCGTAGCCGGCACCTGCGATCATACCTGCTGCCAACGCTGCCATGCACAGCAGCGCCATTCCTTTTGTAGAATTAACCATAGCCTGCTTCTCCTTTGGCTGATAAATTATACTTACATTTTCCCATATATAGCAAACTTACGCAAGCACGAAAAAAGCCTGGGTAAAACCCAGGCTGTAATTTCAATGGTGCGGTAGAGAGGATTTGAACCTCCACGGGGTTGCCCCCACTAGCTCCTGAGGCTAGCGCGTCTGCCGTTCCGCCACTACCGCATGCTTTATTCATTTTGTTACTGTCATAAGCAACAAAAATATAATAGCACGTATTACCCTTGTTGTCAATAGTATTTTTATGTTTTTTCTGATTAGCACATTAAGTAGATTGTAAAATCCCCCTGTTCTTTTTATTAAAATTTTGAGTTCACAAATATTTTACATTTTACATTCCCCCTTTTTATTGAAAACGACAAAAAAGTTAGTAAAACATTGGCAAAAACCGCCTTTTTCAACCGCACTTTTTGCGTCTGAGACACACTTTTTTAAGGCGAGTAGTACTCCAATATAAAAAGGCACAAAAAACAGGACTTCTGTACAGCACAAAAGTCCTTGAAAACCATTAGCATTACTTGCACTTTCCCTTGGATTATAAACAAAAAAGGACTCATGCGTTAGCATAAGTCCTCACAAATTACTATTTGGTGCGGTCGATGGGATTTGAACCCATACGAGGTCTCCCTCACTACCCCCTCAAAGTAGCGTGTCTGCCGTTCCACCACGACCGCGTCTTTGGGATAACTGTGTAAATAAAAATGGTGCGGTAGAGAGGATTTGAACCTCCACGGGGTTGCCCCCACTAGCTCCTGAGGCTAGCGCGTCTGCCGTTCCGCCACTACCGCATGCTCTATTCACTTCGTTGCCACAAGCAACATAGATATAATAACACAAGCTGCGGAATCCGTCAAGCGGTTATGGAAAATTTTTTTGCGGAAAAAAGTATCTTATTTCAGAGATATGCCCCAAGACAAAGATTTGCAAGCTAATTTGAATACCGTACATTGTCAACATCTCATTAAACTCTTTCGAGGCATACAAGCTTCCCTGATCAGTATGCAATATCATTTTCAGCTCTGGATATTTTTCTTTAATACCTATTGACAAATCGAGGATATGATGATATGCTGTATTTAACAAGTTGATATCTACTTGTTTTCAACAACACTAATTGTATTATTAAATCGTCAACTCTAAGGAGGAACTCATCATGGCAAATAAAGCTTGGCTCGTACGCCCATATCCATCAGACATTAACAGAATCAACGAATTCCAGACTGAACATATTGTCGCAATCGGTTGGCCAGGAATCGGTGACCTTACAGGAAAAACCAGACAAGACCTCAAAGAAATCTTGTCCAAGCCTCCATATTCATATACTGCCTTAGCACTCGGCAACGCATACGCAACTGTAGATATCTTCGTAAACCAAATGAATAAAGGCGACCTTGTACTTACTCCTGACTACGGTAATATCTATCTTGGAGTAATCACAAGCAACTATAAATTTAACCCTGCAGTAGACAACATTGATAACGGCTATTCTCACCAAAGAACTGTAGAATGGCTTACTAAAATAACAAGAGATGACCTTTCTAAAGCTCTGAGATCTTCATTGAAAGTACATAGAACTGCCGCAGACTTAAGCCATCACTATGATGAAATTGAAGCTCTCTGCTTTAACAAGCCTATGCCAAAAGCAGTAACCACTGAACCTATCAAAATCAGCTATCCACTAAGACCTGATTTTAATATCTCCTTTGAAATCCCAGCAGATATGACAAAAGAAGAAGCAGAAAGATTGAATACCTTCGTCTCTACACTATATTTCAAAGGTTAACCTTTGTTAAAAGCAACTTACCCGCAGAACTTCACGAGCTCTGCGGGATTTTTTCATTCTGTTATGCTACTTTTATAAGATATCGCACTGTAACGTCAGGCGGTTGGACTGTATCACTTGAACCATAAATAGAATTACTACACGAAGCATAGTTTGTCTACTCCAAAATCAGCTCCTAACTCCATTATTATTTCAAATTCTTGCTGTTTATAGGAGCATATACCTTGTTTGTACCATCTCCTTTCACCTCGTACCCTTGTTCTCGGTTCTTATAAGTTGTTAATTACTAAGTACTTTAGTATCCCTAAGCAAACTCTATCTAGTCTACAGCAAACAAATACATAACACGCAGCCTATATTTGCTTCAACAGGCACGCTTTGCAACACCCATCACTCATCCCTATTTACCCTATCCTTGTACAGCAGATAATACTTATCCCTGTCCTGCAGCACCTTGGCCACATATTCGCGCGTGTCAGCATAAGGAATAGCCTTGATATCGTTAAAATTATAATCCCAGCCGTTTTCCTGCATCCAATCGTGCGTCTGCCCACGGCCTGCATTATAGGCAATCATCAGCAGCACCAGGTTATGCTGAAACTCGTGCTCTAGCTCACCCACGTACCAGCACCCCATGCGGATATTAGTGCGCGTCTGGTACAAATCGCTGTCCTTGTAGTCAGCAAGCCCCATCTGCTCGGCAATCCAGCGACCCGTATCGGGCATGATCTGCATCAGTCCCACGGCACCCACGCCGGATACAGCCTTATGCTTAAAATTGCTTTCATTTTTAATGATCGCCGCAATCAAAAACGGGTCCACATTATTTTTTTCGCTGTAGGTAATAATATCCTGCTGATAATCCCACATATAGACAAAGCGCATCTGTACAGCGTCTGTGTTCCACAGCCGCCAGCCGCCAAAGGCCGCAGCTACCAGCACGGCCAGCAGGGCCAGCCATTTGCGCTGGCTGCGGCCTGCTTGTTTTCGTTTCACAGGCCACCTCCGGGTAAGGCCTCTAGCTGCCTGCGCACTGCCTGCATAGTTTCTTCCTGCGTGCCGCTGTTGTCTATAACTACATCGGCAAATTTTTTCTTTTCGGCCAAGGACATCTGCGCCGCAATGCGCGCCTCCACCTCGGCCTCAGTCATACCGCTGCGCTTCATGGCGCGTTCAATCTGCTGGCGGCGGCTTACAGCCACCAGCCACACACTGTCCACCTGCTTATACCAGCCACATTCAATCAAAAGCGGCACGTCCAGCACAGCAGCACGCGCAGCCTCCCTTTGGCACTGCGCCAAAAACTCTTCGGCCCTGGCCCACACAATTTTGTGGATGATGGCCTCCACGCCCTTTAGCGCCTCCTTATCATGAAAAATACGGGCTGCCACCTTGGCGCGGTCCAGCTCACCTGCCGCTGTAATATATTCTGCGCCTAATAACGCTCCCACCTGCGCCAGTCCCTCGCTGCCCTTAGCAACAGCCAGCTTCGCCTCGGCATCCGCATCAAAAATAGGCACTCCCAGCCTGCGCAGCTCTGCCGAAACCGTGCTTTTGCCCGAGGCAATGCCTCCTGTAAGTCCAATTGTTATCATATGCTTCTACTCCCTATTTTTGGCAATGCGCACAATATACCGTGCCCCTGCCGCCTACCTTGGTTGTCTGTAGCGCCTGCCCGCAGGCTTTACAGGGCTCGCCCCCACGGCCATAAACTAAAAGGTGGTTTTGGTTATCTCCCTGCCTGCCCTCGCCATCCTTGTAATCACGAAAGGTGGTGCCGCGGTTTTTTATTCCCTGGGCGATGACAGCGTTAGCTGCCTCCACCAGTTTTTTTACCTCGTTCTCGCTCAGCGACAGCGCCTTGCGCTTGGGCAATATCCCTGCCAGCGCCAGGCACTCATCTGCATAGATATTCCCCAAGCCTGCAATAATATGCTGGTCCAGGATAAAGCTTTTGACAGCCTTCTTGCTTTTTTGCGCCAGCGGCAGCAGATAATTTACATTAAAGCCTGCGCTGAGCGGCTCTGGTCCCAGTGTTTCGTAGCCTTCGATATAGGCATCATTATCAGTCAGCAAATACAGCGTGCCAAAGGTACGGATGTCTGTAAACCAAAGCGTCACCGCATCCGAAAGCGTAAATTTGATTTTGGCATACGCAGGCGCTGGCGCGGACGCAGGCAGTGCGATGAGCGCACCTGTCATACGCAGATGCACGATAAGCTGCTGCCCTGGCGCTGTCTGCAGCACCAGGTATTTACCGCGTCTGCCCACGTGGCTGATGGTTTTGCCCACAAGGCCTGCAGCAAAGGCTTGCGGCGAGGGGTGCTTGATGAGGCGGTCCAGATAAATATCTACCGCTAGGATTTTTTTCCCTTCTATATGCGGAGCAAGCGTTTTGCGCACCTGCTCCACCTCCGGCATCTCCGGCATGGTTATTCCTTCTTTCTACAAAATGCCTTATCATCTACTAAAGCACATAAATTAAGGTAAGACTATTATTATATTGCAAAGTGAAATAGCTTTTTTAGCAAGCAATATATAATTTTCAAGCTTATTTAACTGCAACTTATCTACTTTGTTTCTGCCCAATTTCTGCCAAGGTTAACCTCTGCCAGGAGCGGAATCTCCAGATTGGCAGCACCCTCCATAGCAGTGCGCACCAGCTCGGCCACCTGCTGCCTTTCGCCTTCGGTAACCTCCAGCACCAGCTCATCGTGCACCTGCAGCAAAATGCGGCTAGTAAGGCCTGCAGCCTGCAGCCCTTGCTGCACTGCAATCATCGCCTGCTTCATAATATCGGCAGCAGTGCCCTGGATGGGGGTGTTGATTGCTGTGCGCTCGGCAAAGCTGCGCAAATTAAAATTGCTGTGACGGATATCGGGCAGATAGCGTCTGCGTCCCATCAGGGTTGTTACATAACCCTGCTCGCGGGCCTTTGCCACAATATCCTCCATATATTTTTTGACTCCCGTATAGCGGGCAAAATAGCTTTCTATATAGCCTGCGGCCTCCTTACGGCCCACGTCCAGCTGCTTGGCCAGGCCAAAATCACTGATGCCGTAGACAATGCCAAAGTTGACAGCCTTGGCGCGGCTGCGCATCTCGTGGGTCACAGCATCCAGTGGCACGCCAAATACCTCGCTGGCAGTGCGCGCATGCACGTCCTGCCCATGACGGAACGCTTCCAAAAGCAGCTCATCACGGGCTATGCAGGCCAAAATCCGCAGCTCCACCTGCGAATAATCGCAGCTCATCAGCCAGTCAAAGCCTTCCCCGGGCACAAAAATACGGCGGATCTGCCTGCCCTCCTCTGTACGCGTAGGGATGTTTTGCAAATTGGGGTCCGTACTCGACAGCCTGCCTGTAACCGTCACCGTCTGCTGAAAATGCGTATGGATGCGTCCCGTCTGCGCGTTGACCAAGGGACGCAGGCCGTCCAGATAAGTGCTTTGCAGCTTGGCCAGCTTGCGGTGCTCCAAAATGGTTGCCACCAGCGGATGCTTGCCCTCCAGCGCCTCCAGCACCTTGGCATCGGTAGAATAACCCGTCTTGGTCTTTTTGATCACCGGCAGCTGCAAATGCTCAAACAGCACCACACCCAGCTGCTTGGGCGATTTTAGGTTAAACTCCTCGCCAGCCTGCTCCTGTGCCACAAGCTCTAGGTTTGCGATGCGGTGCGTCATATCCTCGCTCAGCTGCGCCAAAAGCTCTACATCAGGCGTAATCCCTACAAGCTCCATCTGCGCCAGCACCGGTGCCAGCGGTAGCTCCAGCTCCTCGTACAGCGCCAGCTGCTGCATATCCTGCAGCTGCTTGCGCAGCACATCGGCCAAAAGAGCAATGTTTTCGCAGGCGTTAGCCATTACGGCTGGCAGGCAGCGTTTTGCCAAATCCTGCAGCGCATACGACGCATGTCCAGGGTCAGCCACATAGCCTGCCAAGGCCACATCGTCAACAATTCCCTGCACTGCCACCTTGCGGCACAGACAGCATTTATAAATTTCCTTGCTGTCAACCGTCAGCTTTTGGCAGCGGCCATTTGCCAGCCAGGCGTCAAGCTGCTCCTGCCAGCTGCCTTCGCCATCTAAAACGTACACCTTGTCATTCAACAAAAGCTCTGCCCTGGTAACCCTCAAATCAGGCAGCTGGCCGCCCACACTCACAGCCACGGCCACAGGGGCCACCGCCGCCTTGAGTGCAGCAAAAAGCTCTGCTGCCTGCGCAGGTGTCTGCACGCAGATAACAGGCAGCGCCTGCTGCGGCTCTACCTCGCCAAAAAGGTCAAAGGTAACAGGAGCGCCACCCAAAAGCGCCGCAAAACGGTCGTACATATTGCGGAACTCCAAATCCTGCAGCAGCGTGCGTGCCTCCTCCTTGAGCGGCTTAAGCTCATAGGCCTGCATAGCAATGTCAACAGGCGCGGCCGTGCAAATCGTTGCCAGCTGCTTAGAAAGCAGGGCCGATTCCTTGTTAGCCTCCAGCTTGGCCTTGAGTGCCTTGCCTGCGATGTTGTCAATATTTTGCAGCACCGTTTCCACGTTGCCATATTCCTTGATCAGCTTGAGCGCTGTCTTGGGGCCCACGCCAGGAACGCCAGGGATATTATCCGAGGTATCTCCCATTAAGCCCTTTAGCTCAATCAGCTGCGCAGGCACCAAGCCCTCGTAATTAGCTGCAAACTCTGCTTCGTCAAACACCTGGATATCCGTAATGCCACGCTTGGTATAAAACACCTTAGTGCGCTTGTCCACCAGCTGTAGCTCGTCGCGGTCACCTGTGACGATAATAACCTCCACATCCTGCGGTGCGTGCACCGCAAAGGTGCCAATAATATCATCTGCCTCGTAATCATCCAGCTCCAGCGTGCTGATGCCAAGCTCTCCCAAAACCTTCATCGCCAGCGGAAACTGCTCGCTCAGCTCGCTGGGCGTAGGCTTGCGCTGCGCCTTATATTCCGCATACAGCTTACTGCGAAAGGTTTTGCGCGATTTATCAAACGCTACCGCCATATATCTAGGCTTCACCTCGTCCAAAAGCTTGAGCAGCATATTGCATAGGCCGTAAACTGCTCCCGTATGGATTCCCTGCTTGGTCATAAGCGGGGGCAGGGCAAAAAATGCCCTATGGATAAGACTACTGCCATCTATAACTAAAAATTTATCTGCCATAATTACTCCTTCTTTATGCAGCTTGAGCATAAGCATATATATTAATACAGCTATTATAACATAGCAGGCAAAATAAATGTATGACTATTATGTAAGTATTGCCTGGGCAGGCAAGCTGCATTGTTCTACAAGAAAACAAAAAAAGAGCTCTTAGATTTCTCTAAAAGCTCGATTTCTTGAGTTGGCGGAGTGGGTGGGATTCGAACCCACGCACGGGGTAAACCGTCTAACGATTTAGCAAACCGTCCTCTTCAGCCAGCTTGAGTACCACTCCATTAGACTACTCGTTTAGTATAACAGATTTTCTTGGATTTGACAAGGGGATTTTATATATTTTTTAGCATTACTTACTTGTGCTGCACGAGATCAAATGGAACACGCTTATTTTTTCCTGCGCAGGAAGAATAGCGCTGCACCGGCTAGCACTATAATGCCGCCTAAAATGGTCAGCCAGCTAAAGCCGTCTTCGTCCTCTGCAGCCTCATCCTGATCATTATCCTCCGGCAGCTGTGCCGTCCCTACTGCTACTGGCCATTGGCTCTTCATTTCGCCCTGCACTGCCGTAACCGTAACCACACCATCGGCCTTGCCCACCAGCTTGCCATCAATAATATCGGCAATTTTGCTGTCGCTTGTGCTCCACTCCGGGCTAATTCCCTCGGACTCACCTGTAATATAAGCCTCAAGCTTCAGCTTGGCGCCAATATCCAAATGTGCAGGCAGGTTGGGAGCTTCTATTTTAGGTTCATAGGCTGTGATTTGTGTTGTAAACGCCATCTCTCCCTTGTCCAGAACCAGCTTGCCGCTAATGCTGGCTGTTCCTGGTGCTACTGCCAAAAGCTGGTTATCACCCTCCACCTTTACTACACTGCTATTGCTAGAGCGCAGACTGCTGACAGCATAAACAACCCTGCCAGGAATGTTAGCAACAATAGCTGTCTGCTCGCCCACTTTAAGGCTTTCCTGCTCTGGCTGCACCGTCACCAGCGGGCTCAGCTCGGAGGCCGCATTTGCAGGCAGGTCTTCTTCGTCAGTGTTGCCTTCCAGCTCACCGCTTTCAATGGCAGGCCCATCCTGCACAGCTTCCTCCACCAGTGGCGCTCTTTTGGCTGCCAGCATGTTTACTGGACTACCATAAATTAAATTCGGCTCGTCCTCATCGTCATTGCGGTACATTGCGCTCAGGTCGGCAGCAACCAGGTATTTGCCAATAACCTTGCTATCCTGCACTGCCAGCAGCTGATAAAACCAACCATCTATAGCTTCGTCCGCAAAAAACAAATTGTACTCAGCCTTATCTTCTGGCAGTCCTGTCTGCTCCTGCGGTAGTCCTGCCAATAAGGCCGTAGCAGCGGCCTCCGAAGCATCAAAATCTGCCTCCTGAAACCTGTATTCTCCCTGGACATCCAAGGGCAGAGGCCCGTCCTGGTATGCCTCTACAGCCTTATCCTTATAAACAAAGCGCAGCTCAACAGTATCGTTACCCGTATATTCCACCTCGGAAATACCGTCGCCCTCCTCGTTTACGGTAAAAATACCCGCAGTAATAAAATCCTCGGCGCTGTCTTCTTCCTCACTACCGCGCATAACCTTTAATTCATACAGATATTGATCGTCACCCAAGGGCTTGATATTCAAAACACCGTTGTTGTACTGGCTGCTTTCGGTCCACACGTAACAGCCGCCTACATTTTTCCAATCATCTTTCGTAGCGGCAGAGGCCAAAAGCGTCAGGCAGCACAGCCAAAGAGTAAGCATAACCGTTACAATCATTTTGCCATAGTTTTTGCTCATTATGCTCCCCTCCTCAAATGCTTAGACGGAACCTGGCTGTTTTGGGATTAACACCGTCCATCCAATACTTCACCGTATACATGCCCTTGGCACATTTTTTGCTGCTATTAGCACTTCCCCAGCCATTCCAGCTAAAGGCAAAATCCTGGTTTGCGTTCTTGGCCTTATATTTAACGCTATGCACCAATCTGTTGTTTTTATCATAAATCTGAGCATAGCAGGTCTTGCCTGTAGAATACTGCTTTTTGAAATACAGTCGCTGCAACACATCACCATTTCCCTGACGGATGATTTTAGTTTTGCTGTACTGTATTTTGCTTTGTGGCTTATAGTTGATGTTAATTGTCTTTTTAACTGCACCGCTTTTTTCAAACTTGCTGCTCGTCACCAGGCGGTATCTACCTGGCGGCAGCTTTTTCATATCATACGTATAAGGGATAAAGCGAAAATATCTGTCACCATCGTAATACCATTTGCCATAGGTGCGCTGCTTCCAGCGGGCAACAATTTTGTTATCCTTATTCAGCAGCTTGGCGTTATCCTTCAGCGGTCCCTTGCCTTCAATATAACGGTGTACCGTCAGCTTACTGCCTGCTACCTTCACCGTTGTCTTGTACTGCGTTGCCGCCCATGCCAAAGCCGTAGCAGCAAACACTCCTGCCAGACAAATACAAAAAATCATCTTCAGCCGCTTCATAGCCTACGCCTCCTAACCAACCGGGTACAATAGCAAACACTCCCCAGCTTATACTTTCTCAATTACAGTATAGGTTATTTTGGCAGTAAAATGAACTAACCATTGGTTAAATGTTATGAAAATACTGTCTACTCTATTGATTGCAATTAAAAAGGTGAAAATCCGCTTTGTACGGATTCTCACCTCTTTTTGCTCAAACTGCTGTCATCTTCACTTAGGTTGCTGCAGGTCGGGAAAATATTGCTTTAGCTGGTATCTTTTATTTTTTGATGCCGCATCAATCTGCAGCTTACTAAAGATGCGGTTGAGATATTGCTTAATTGTACCCTCTGAAAGCGCCATCATAGCTGCAATTTCCCTGTTGGTGTGCCTTAACGCTGCAAGACGTGCTATTTCCAGCTCCTGGGCCGAAAGCTCCTTTAACGCATCAAGTGCACGGCCGTTGCCTAAAATCTGCTCCCTACCCTTTTTAAAGCTCGCACCAAGCGCCAGCGCCTTAGCAGCCAGCGCACTGCTTTCTCCCTGCTGCTCTAAAAGCGGCTGCAAAAGCACAATATTCTGCGCAAACGGCAGCACAAGCTCATCGTGCGCCGTCATCGCCAATGCCTGATTTAATGCTGCAGCTGCCTTTTGCTGCTCGTTCCTGCCAGCGTAAGCTGCAGCGCGCTGCACAGATAGATACAGCCTACACATATAATTACTGTACAGCCTGCAGTCATTCTCCCAGTCTGCCTGGCGCACCAGCACATCAGTGTAGCGCTCCTGCGCCAGCAAGCATTGCGCCAGAATGTAATCATAGCAGGGACGTGCAGGATACAGCACTGCTGTTGCCTGCTCCTCAGCTGATGTGAGCCACGCTGGTATTTTATCTGCCTGCCCCAGCAGCGCATAATAAAAACCTGTACACATATCCGCCGTGTTAAGCAGCATGCTCTGCATTTCGGGACTAAAGCTCCACTCGCGCAGACTGTAGCGCTGTGCCTTTTCGCTGCGTCTGCCCAGGAAAATATCCTTTTGCATAGATATAAAATCACAGCAGATGGCAATGCACTCCTGCTTGTGCTTTTTCGCCATATAACCGGCCTTTTCCAAGCAGCTATCTACTAAATCCAGCTCGCCCCTAAGCAGGTGTGCCTCCGCCTCTGTCAGCTCAGCAGCGCCAGCACCATGCCAGTTGCTCAAACGGTAATAGGGCGGCATGCAGTCATACATTTCCGCTATAGTCTGCTGTAAAGTGCCGTCCGCACGCAAATACAGCCCCAAAACGCTAGGCGCGCCAAACGTCCACACTCCCTGCTTGCTCAATGTCTGCGGCGCTCCGCTCAGCAGCTCGTAGGCACGGCGGTGGTGCCTGCTCATACCAGTGATGCTGTTATAAGCCAAAAAGCTTAAAATAACCTCCAGCTCGCCATAATAATTATCACGTTCCTTTTGGCTGAGTAAGGTGTTGCGCTCCAAAGCAGTGACATACCATTCCTTTACCTGCAGCATTTCACGCGTCATATTTAAAGAAAACATCCGCCGCATAATTATGAGTACAGCCTGCGGATGCTGCCACAAAATCTCCTGCGGACAGCTTTTGAGCCAAGCAACCAGGTTTTGCTTATGCGTCTGGCGCATCGACCAATCGCGCAGCTGCTGTACTGCCTCCAAAAGTCCCGCATAATCCTGTCCCAAATACAGCCAGTCTAGTGCTTCCTCATAATTTCCCTGCTGCACATACCACTTACCAAGACGCCCGAAATACTGCTGCTGCTCTTGCGCATCCAGCAAGCTGAAGGCTCGTCGCGTCGCCTGTTTAAGCATATGGTGGCAACGCAGGTTACCGTTAGCCAGCGGAATGATGAGCGCGTTATATTCCAGCAGACTGCGGATGTCCTCCTCGCAGGGTGCGCCATAGGCAAAGGCCACCTGCTGCGGCGTAAATTCTTCCGTCTGCCCCATCAAAAGCAAAAGGCGCTGCTGCCTTTGCGGCAACGGTTTAAGCAGCACGTCGGCAATCATTTCATAAACACTGTTGGTGTCCAAAAGCAGCTGCCTGTTTTTGGCATAGGATAAAAAATTCAAATAGGTAACCGAAAACCAACCCTCACAGGCTTCATGTAAAGCGTCAAGCACCTTACTAGAAAGCTCCAAGCCGCATTTAACGCTATATTCTGCCAGCTCACTGCGGCTGAGAGCCAGGTCCTGCTTATCCAGACACAGCACCTGCCGCCCCAGCGACAAAATTCTGGCATTACTAAAAATCTGCCCGCGGCTAGCCAAAAGCAGGTGCAAATTGGCAAAGCCAGCCTTGCTAAGCGCATATAGCAGGTCGATTACCGATTTATCCTGCAAAAGATGCAGGTCATCTATAAACCAATACACCTCAGACTCTGGCAGCAGCCTGGCGAAAAGCTCCAATACCAAGGCTCTGGCGTTGGCATCTGCAGGCTGCTGCTGCTGTGCCAATACCTCACCCAGCTCTGTTCCCTGCCACACACGGCAAGCCCCCTGCCAAAAGGCTTCGCCTGCAGCGCCGTAAATGCTTTGCCGCAGTACGATCGCACCACGCTGCTGGCGTCCCTGTAGGAAATGCTGCATTGCCAATGTTTTGCCATAACCCATGGGAGCAACAACCAGCGTAGTTCCTGCACCTACCGCCTGCTCTAAGAGCGCCTGCAGCCTAGCAGAATAATATAAACTGTTTAGCCGTTTCATAGGCTTATTTAATCACGTTCTGCGGCGCATCCGCCAGCCACTTGCTGATATTAGCAAAAACAATATCTGCCCTAGTCTCCAGCGCTTCACGGCTAGCAAAGGCCACATGCGGTGTAAGCACCGTATTAGGAGCTGCACACAGCGGATGGTTCTCCGCAATTGGCGGCTCACCCTCAAAGACATCAATACCTGCGCCTGCAAGCCGTCCCTCATTGAGTGCTGCTGCCAAGGCCACACTGTCTACCACCGGTCCACGTGCTGTGTTAATGAGCACAGCGGAAGGTTTCATCTTGCTTATAGCTGTAGTATTTATCAGGCCGCGGGTAGAGTCCGTCAACGGCACATGCAATGATACAAAATCAGCCTGCTGCAAAAGCTCATCCAGCGTCACATATTGCACTCCTTGAGCAGCCAGCTCTGCCTTTTGCGTGCGGCTATAAGCCAAAACGCGGCAGCCAAAGGCAGCTGCAAGCTGTGCCACACGTGAGCCAATGGCACCTGTACCTACCACGCCGAAGGTTTTTCCCAACAGCTCAAAGCCCACTAAGCCGTCTTTAGTACCTGCATGGCGGCAGCGTGCATCACAGGCAACAATATTACGGACAACGCTGATAAGCAGTCCGAACACCAGCTCCGCCACTGCGTTGGTAGAATAGCCTGCAGCATTACATACCATAATATTACGTTTGCGGCAGACGTCAAGAGCTATGTGATCCACTCCGGTAAAAGCTACGGAAAGCAGCTTTAGCTTGGGGCAGGCATCAATAATTGCTGCAGACAGCGGCTGATTAGCCAGCATGATGATATCTGCATCCTGTACACGGGTCAAAAGCTTTTCCTGATCCGTTTCCTTGTCACTATAATATACAAATTCGTGTCCTGCAGCCTCTAGCGGTGCTGTCAGCACCTCAATCTTTGCTATTTTTACGCCCAACGGCTCCATGCAAACTATTTTCATGAGTGCACCTCCTGCAATTTCCTATATTTATATCTTACTACCTAAATTGCTTGTTGGCAAATCCTCACAGTAATAATATACACTAATACTGTATATTGCATTTGACTTCTTACCTACATTCGCATATAATTTAGATAGGTTTTTAGAAAATTCCCAGTATAACTCAAAGGTGGAGAAGGTATGAAAATTTCAACTAAAGGACGCTATGCCCTGCGCATGCTTTTAGACCTGGCTGAGCATCAGCAGGATGGCTTTATCGCACTCAAGGACATAGCTGCAAGACAAAATATCTCTAAAAAATATTTGGAACAAATTGTTCCCATACTCAATAAATCAAACATTTTGCAGGCTAACCGCGGCTTTCAGGGCGGCTACCGCCTGGTAAAAGCACCCCGTGAATATTCTGTTGGCAATATTCTCCGCCTCACAGAAGGCAGCCTCACCCCTGTTGCCTGCCTTGACTTTAACCCCGTTGGCTGCGAACGCCGCAACGAATGTATCACCCTCCCGCTGTGGCAGGGACTTAACAAGGTCATTGCCGACTACCTGGATAACATCACCCTACAGGATATTTTAGACGATTACGAGGCCCGCAGCATAGATAACTACTCCATTTAATGCTGCTCCTTTATCGCCTTAGTGTAACATATAGGCAGCAAAAAAGCCCCCGCTTCTTACGAAGCAGGGGCTTTTGATTTTGGCATTGTCGCAATGCTTATTACAGCTTATGAGTAGTACGCAGGCGGGCCAGTGCTCTCTTCAGGGCGTTTTCAGCGCGGGCTGTATCAACATCCTCGCTGCGTCCTGCAAGGCGCTGTTCTGCTCTTTCCTTTGCTGCGGTAGCGCGGGCAGTATCAATATCTACATCAGCCTCGGCAATAGTTGCCAAAACGGTGCATTTATTGTCCTTCATTTCCAGGAAACCGCCGCAAACAGCAAATTCCTTAACGCTGCCATCGGTAAACTCCAATTTCATCGGAGCGATATCCAAGGTAGCGATAATCGGCATATGTCTGGCCTTAATACCCAGGTTACCGGACAAAGCACGGAAACCTACGTAAGTTACTTCCTCAGAAGTGAACAGCATTTTATCCGGCGTGACAATTTCAAAAGTAAAAGGTGTAGCCATTATTAATCCTTCATAGTTGCAGCCTTGGCAACAGCGTCATCAATGGTACCAACCATGTAGAAAGCACCTTCAGGCAGGTCGTCATGCTTGCCTTCCAGGATTTCTTTGAAGCCGCGGATGGTTTCCTTCAGAGGAACATATTGGCCGGGGGTGCCGGTGAACTGTTCAGCAACGAAGAATGCCTGGCTGAGGAACTTCTGAATCTTGCGGGCACGGGCAACAGTAACTTTGTCCTCCTCGCTCAATTCTTCCATGCCCAGAATTGCGATGATATCTTGCAATTCCTTGTAGCGTTGCAGGATTGCCTGTACGCCACGGGCAACTTGATAATGCTCTTCGCCGATTACCAGCGGATCCAGGATACGGCTGGTGGAATCAAGCGGGTCAACTGCCGGATAAATACCAAGCTCTGCGATTTGACGGGACAATACGGTGGTTGCATCCAAGTGAGCGAAGGTGCCTGCCGGAGCCGGGTCAGTCAAGTCATCCGCAGGAACGTATACAGCCTGTACGGATGTGATAGAACCAGTCTTGGTGGAGGTGATACGCTCTTGCAGTGCGCCGATATCGTTTGCCAGAGTAGGTTGGTAACCTACTGCAGAAGGCATACGGCCGAGCAATGCGGATACTTCGGAACCAGCCTGAATGAAACGGAAAATGTTATCGACAAAGAGCAGCACGTCCTGGCCGCCGATATCACGGAAATATTCCGCCATAGTCAGGCCGGTCAGACCAACACGCATACGTGCTCCAGGAGGCTCGTTCATCTGGCCGTATACAAGAGCGGTCTTGTTGATAACGCCAGATTCCTTCATTTCGCCCCACAGATCGTTGCCTTCACGGGTACGTTCGCCAACGCCTGCGAATACGGAATAACCACCGTGAGCAGTTGCGATGTTATGGATAAGCTCCATGATAATAACGGTTTTACCTACGCCAGCACCGCCGAACAGACCGATTTTACCGCCCATAGCATACGGAGCGATAAGGTCTACGACCTTAATGCCGGTTTCCAAAATTTTAGTAGCTGTAGCCTGTTGGTCAAAGCTCGGTGCCGGTCTATGAATAGGCCAGTGATCAGCAGCTTCAACCGGGGTATCGTCATGGTCTACAGTCTCTCCGAGCACGTTGAAGATACGGCCCAGTACACCGGGGCCAACCGGAACGCTGATAGGAGCGCCGGTATCTACCACTTCCATGCCACGAACAAGGCCATCGGTGGAGCTCATAGCAACGGCACGGACAATGTTATTGCCGATGTGTTGCATAACCTCTGCGGTCAGGTGGATTTTAACCTTACCTTCGTCAGTGGTGCCATCGATATGCAATGCGTTCAGGATAGCGGGCATGCTTTTCGGAGGGAACTCTACGTCGATAACAGGGCCTACAACTTGTACGATTCTACCTGTATTCAAGGTTTTAGCCTCCCTACGAATTATATCAGATTAATTTTGTGCCTGCTTCAAAGCTTCTACGCCGCCAACGATTTCGTTAAGCTCGCGGGTAATGGAAGCCTGACGTGCCTTGTTATAAGACAGCTCCAGGTTTTGTACCAGCTTGCCGGCGTTGTCGGTAGCAGAGCTCATAGCAGTCATACGGGAACCCAACTCGCTGGCAGCAGATTGTACCAGTGCAGCGTAGACAACAGTCTCCAGATACTTGGGTGCAAGCACCTGCAGAGTTTCGTCCTCGTCGGGCTCAAAGATAAAGCTTGCGCTTGCCTTGCCACTTTCCTTTACAGGCGGCTCTACCGGCAGAATCTTATCGCTGGTAGGGATTTGGGACAAAGCAGTTTTGAAAAGGGTGAATACGATATGCAGCTCATCGAAATGCTCATCAGCAAATTGTTTGATTGCATCCTGGGCAATTTCTACAGCATTCGCATAGGTGGGTCTGTCAGAGTAGCCAAAGTGGCTGCTCAGCACCTTATAGCCGCGGCGATTAAAGAAGTCACGCGCCTTACGGCCGCTAGTGATAATGACAACGTCATGCTCACATTCGGAAATCTCCGCAACAGCTTTTTTCAAAGCGTTGGAACTATAAGCGCCTGCCAGACCTTTATCAGAGGCGAGCACCAGATAACCAACTTTTTTAACATCACGATGTTGAAGCAGCGGGTGTTTTTTGGCACTTAAGCCTGCAAGGATGCTCGGATCGCTCACAACGCTAGATAACACCTCTTTGATCTTGATGGCATAGGGACGGCTTGCTGCAGCCTTTTCCTGCGCTCTTCTGAGGCGGGCAGCTGCAACCATCTTCATAGCCTTCGTGATCTTACCAATGTTACCTACACTTTTCATGTGGCGATGAATCTCGCGTGCAGTAGCCATTAGTTAATCACCTACCTTCACTAACAAAGGTTTCCTTGAACTCGGCGATTGCTTTCTTCAGAGCTTCTTCGTTCTCATCGGTGATTTTCTTGGTTTTGATGATATCTCCGCCAACTTCCGGATGATTTGCTTCCATGAAGTCCAGGAATTCTTTTTCGCAGCGGGTTACTTCTTTAACTGCTACGTCATCCAGATAGCCTTTGGTACCAAGGTAGATAGCCATAACCTGTTTTTCAACAGACAGCGGGCTGTACTGGCCTTGCTTCAAAACCTCGGTCAGACGTTGGCCGCGGTCAAGCTGAGCCTTGGTGGCTTTATCAAGGTCAGAAGCAAACTGGGCAAATGCTGCCAGCTCGCGGAACTGAGCCAAATCCAGACGTAAGGTACCTGCAACCTGCTTCATAGCCTTAATCTGAGCAGCACCACCTACACGGGATACAGACAGACCAGAGTTGATAGCCGGACGGATACCGGAGTAGAACAGCTCGGATTCCAGGAAGATCTGACCGTCGGTAATAGAAATTACGTTGGTCGGAATGAAGCCGCCTACGTCGCCTGCCAGGGTTTCGATGATCGGCAGTGCGGTGATAGAACCGCCCTTAAGCTCATCGTTCAGCTTAGCAGCGCGCTCGAGCAGACGGGAGTGCAAATAGAATACGTCGCCAGGATATGCCTCGCGTCCAGGAGGACGGCGCAGCAGCAGGGACATTGCGCGGTAAGCAACAGCGTGCTTGGACAGATCGTCGTATACGCACAGAACGTCTTTGCCCTGATCCATGAAGTATTCTGCCATGGTTACGCCAGCGTACGGAGCCAGGTATTGCAGCGGAGCGGAGTCTGCAGCAGTAGCAGCAACGATGATGGTGTATTCCATAGCGCCGTGTTGTTCCAGAGTGCGGACAATACGGGCAATGTTAGAAGCCTTTTGGCCGATAGCTACATAAATGCAGATAACGCCCAGGCCCTTTTGGTTGATGATGGTATCGATAGCAACAGCAGTTTTGCCGGTGCCGCGGTCGCCGATGATCAGCTCGCGCTGGCCACGTCCGATAGGAACGAGGGCATCGATACATTTAATACCGGTCTGCAGCGGGGTATCTACGGACTTACGGTCTGCAATACCATGTGCAGGGGATTCAACCGGACGATGTGCAGCAGCAGCAATTTCGCCTTTGCCGTCGATAGGATCGCCGATAGCACTTACTACACGGCCCAGCAGGTTTTCACCTACAGGAACCTCCATGATGCGGCCGGTGCGGCGTACAATGTCGCCTTCCTTGATTTTGGTTTCGCCACCCATAAGTACGATACCAACGCTGTCCGGGTTCAGGTTCAATACCATGCCGGATACATTGTGGGGCAGCTCAACCAGCTCGCCAGCCATTGCATTTTTCATACCGACAACGGTTGCGATACCGTCACCGATCTTTTCTACGATACCAACTTCTTCCAGATCAGCATCCACATTGTAATTCTCCAGCTTAGCGCTGAGAGCATCACCGAGGGCTTCCGGTTTGGTGTACTCATGAACGTCGATGCCGTTCAGAGCAACTTCCATTTTCTTCAGCTTACGCAGTGCGGAAGCGTCGAATACCTTATCGCCAACTTGAACGATGATACCGCCGAGAATAGACGCATCAACCTTCTTGTTCAGGAAGATTTCGCGGCCGAGCTTCTCGGTCAGAATTGCAGAAATGGATTGATACTCAGCTGCTGACAATTTCTTGGCAGTAGTAACATTAACATCTAACAGCTCTTTAATGGAGCCCAGATCAATTTTGAAGTCGGACAATTGTTGCTTAATTAAAGCAATATTTTCTTCTGTCTTCATGTTGTACCAATCACCTCCGAATACCGGCTTATTGCCTGCTGCTTCGCACTGCAGCGGCATCTTATCCGGCCTAATAGGGAAAGCAGCAAAATTATTTCATGATAGAATCAACGATTTTGCTTGCCATTTGTTTGTCTTCTTCAGAACCCAACTTTTGTTCTACGATCTTGCTAGCAGCAATCATGGACAGGCTGATAACCTGGGCACGGACTTCGTCCATAGCCTTTTTCTTTTCCAAAGCAATTGCTTCTTTAGCAGTTGCGACAACCTGATCTTGTTCAGCTTTGGTGTCAGCCATGATCTTGTCATGAGCAGCCTGAGCAGTTTTGCGGGCAGCATCAACAATAGCTTGAGCTTCCTGTTTTGCCTCGGCCAGTTTAGCAGCATATTCAGCCTTAACTGCTTCTGCGTCAGTTTTTGCTTTTTCTGCAGCTTCCAGGTCGCTTGCAATTTTGTTCTTACGTTCATCCATAATCTTGCATACGGGTTTGTAAGCAAATTTTGCAAGTACAAAAACCAAAATCAAAAAGTTCAGGATCTGCGCGATAAGTGTTGCATTGAAGTTAACCAATTATAGCACGCTCCTTTTTGTAAAATCTTGCAAAATAAAATTATTTAATGAACGGGTTAGCGAATACCAGAACGATAGCGATTACGTAGCACAGGATAGGCATGGATTCGATCAAGCCTACGCAAACCAGCATGTTGGTGAAGATCTTACCTGCTTCTTCCGGCTGACGAGCCATGGATTCGATGGATTTGCCGCACATGTTGCCGTTACCGATACCAGCGCCAGCAGCTGCACCAAGGCAAACAAGGCCTGCACCGATTACGGATGCAGCAGTAATGATTGCATTTTCAGACATTTGTTTCATCCTTTCAAATAATGAATTTTAAATTTTAGCTTTGCAAAGCTTAGTGTTCGTCATGGCTAGCAAATGCCAGTGCATAGCTGCCCAGAGACAAAATGGTAAAGATAAAAGCCTGAACGAAGCCAATGAACAGGGAGAACATTACCCACAGTTCAGGAATAACCCACGGAGACAGCTGATACAATACGATCAGCAGAATTTCGCCTGCCAGGATGTTACCAAATAGACGAAGAGCCATGGTCAGCGGTTTGGTCACTGCATCCAGAAGATGCAACGGCAAAAATGCCGGGCTCGGGCTGATAAAATGTTTAAAGTGGCCGATGCCTTGTTTCATCACACCAACGCAATACGCGCTAAACGCAATTAGCAAAGAAAGCGCAAAGCAGGTATTAATGTCGTTGGTAGGCGAAGTCCAGTGAACGCCAATCTGCGGGAGAACAATACCCAGCTCATTTGCTACCAGGATAAACATAAACAGGGTAACAATGAACGGTGCCATAAATTTACGGCCTTTAGTTCCCAGATTGTCTTGCATCAGACCGTTTAAGAAATCAAGAATGATCTCCATAGCATTTTGCAGTCCGGAAGGAACCATTTTCGGGTTCTTACAAACCAAAAGGAACAGAACGAAGACGATTGCCATAGTTACCCAGGTCATGTACATGGTTTGCATGTTGACCTCACCTAAAAAGGTAGATTGGGTAAGGTAATGGATAATCTCTCCGGATTTTTCTGCACCTTCAGCTGCTGCATTTCCCATTTTTACACACTCCTTTCTTCACGCCCTCTCATTTTGATGTTGGTACGCGATAAATATTAGATTTAGAATAAAGAATATATGTATCAGAAGAAACCCGCCAAATGCACCATGCACAGCAAGCTTCAACCTTAACATCGCAATAACGAAGGCCGCGGCTGCAGCCACACGGCCCCAGCGGAAGCGCTTCATGATCTTGAGCCCCTGCTTGGGAGCGTCAACATAGGGAAGGGATTTTTTTATCCCCAAAAACAAGATAGATAAATCTATAGTGCCAGCCAGCACGCCGCACAGCACGCCATGGGCAAGGGCACTACGCTGCCACAGCCACAGCGGCAGGGCAACCGCAAGCGCGCAAAAGGCTATGCGTGCCACAAAGGCGTTGCCGCCATTTTTGGCTATAGAGGTCAAATCAAAATTACTTTTCATCCTTTTTTTCTTGGGCATCCCTTGACAGGATGCTGCGCCTAATCAGGTTATAGTAGGTCATAGCAAGCGAAACAACTGCCAGCGCAATGCACAGGCCACGCATAGTGTGGCCGCCTGTGGCAAAATAGTTATCCAGCCAGTCGCCGCCAAAATACGCCAGCAAAAAGTCAAGCACTGCCATAAACGCCAGCGAGGACACCGTCGCCAGTGCTTCAAGCATCCGCATATGTTCCTTGTCCGGCCCATTGTTTGTCATGCTCTATCACCCCGGCAAAATTCACAAATTCACCATATTTGCCCTTTTAATTTTAATATTTTTCACAGTTTTTGTCTATGCTTTACTTGCAAATTCGGGTAAATTTTCTACATCAAAGCCATTTTTCTTTAAAATGGCACGGATAATACGTTCACAGGCCTGGCCGTCACCATAGGGATTAGCAGCCTCGGCCATGCTGCGGTAATGAGCAGCGTCATCTAAAAGCGCGTTAGTTTCGCGCAGGACATCGTCATAGGCTGTGCCTACAAGCTTCACAGTGCCTGCCTCTACGGCCTCGGGGCGCTCGGTGGTGTCACGCAGCACTAAAACTGGCTTGCCCAGTGCCGGCGCTTCCTCCTGGATGCCGCCGCTATCAGTCAGCACAATGTCCACCTTCGCCATAAGGTTAGCAAAGGGCTCGTATTCCATAGGCTCAATGAGATGCACCCTGTCCAAATGCCCCAGCTCCTGGTTTACGATTTCGCGCACCTTGGGGTTTTTGTGTACCGGGAAGATGGCTTCAACGTCAGGATGCGTTTCCAGCACGCTCTTAAGCGCGCGGTACACATGACGCATAGGCTCGCCCAGGTTTTCACGACGGTGGGTAGTCATCAAAATCAAACGGTGGCCGCTGGCGAAAACCTTGTTGAACTCCTCGTCCTCAAAGCGGTAAGCAGCCTTAACCGTGGTCTGCAGGGCATCGATAACGGTGTTGCCCGTCACGAGTATTGTAGCAGGGTTCACATTTTCCGCAAGCAGGTTAGCCTTACTGGTGGTAGTGGGTGCAAAATGCATGTCAGCAATGGCACCCGTCAGCTTGCGGTTCATCTCCTCGGGATAGGGAGAATACTTGTTGCCTGTACGCAGGCCAGCCTCCACGTGTCCCACAGGAATTTGGGCATAAAAGGCAGCCAGCGCCCCCGCAAAGGTGGTTGATGTATCACCATGCACCAGCACCATATCAGGCTTTGCCTCCTCCATAACAGGCTTGAGGCCCATGAGCGCACGGGTAGTAACGTCGTACAGGGTTTGTCCTGCCGACATAATGTTCAAATCATAATCAGGTGTAATGCCAAACAGCTCCAGCACCTGGTCCAGCATTTCGCGATGCTGCGCCGTAACGGCCACAACAGGCTCTATGTAGTCCGGGTAGCGGCGCATAGCCAGCACCAGCGGGCACATCTTTATAGCCTCCGGACGTGTACCGAAGACCGTCATAAGCTTTATCTTCTTCACGGCTTCTTCCTCCCTTTTATCTGTCGTTCAGAATACCGATTTTTTTAGCACCAACCGCCACTGCCGTAATAATCGCGGCAATAATAAGTGCGGCATAAAACCCATCAAACTCGGCCCACAGCACTGCGGCAATACCCAAAACAGCGCTGATGGCATACATCAAAAGCACTGCCTGCTTTTGGTTCATGCCCATCGCCAGCAGGCGGTGATGCAAATGCCCCTTGTCCGGCTGGAAGATAGGTCGGCCGTTGCTGTAGCGGCGCATAATAGCAAACGCCGTGTCCATGATAGGCAGGCCCAGCGCAATCGCAGGCACAATCAGCGCCACGGTGGCAGCAGTCTTGACCGCGCCATAAACCGAAATCGCTGCCAGCATGTAGCCGATAAACATACTGCCCGTGTCCCCCATAAAGATGGTGGCAGGGTTGAAGTTGTAGCGGATAAAGCCGATAATGCCGCCGGCTAGGGCCGCAGTCAGCACAGCGATATGATAATAGCCCATTTGCGCAGCAAGCAAAATGACGGTTATCGAGGCAATAGCCGATACACCAGCTGCCAAGCCGTCAAGACCATCAATCAAATTGACAACGTTAGTAAAGCTGATTACCCAAAATATTGTCAAGGGCACGGATATGAACCATTCATTCAGATAAAAATAGCCGCCAAAGGGATTGTTCACCCATTCGATACGGATATCAAAGGCAACTAACACGCAGGCAGCAAAAATCTGCCCCAGCAGCTTCACCTTGGCCGGCAGCTGATACTTGTCATCTAGTACGCCCACAATGACAATAACCGTACCGCCCACCAAAATTCCTACTATGTCCTTCGTCATCTCCAGACTCGCTACTGCGGCAATCATAAAGGCAATATAAATAGCCAGGCCGCCAAGGCGGGGCATAATCTTCTTATGCACCTTGCGGTTATCGGGCTTGTCAACCGCACCGATCTTAAAGGCTAATGTTTTTATATACGGGGTAAGTATGTAGCTCACCAGTGCGGCAAGCAAAAAGGGAAAACCATAAGCACTCAACATTGATTTCTTTCTCCACAAGAATCTGATTCCGCGCACGCGAAAAAAACGTAACTTCCTATTCCTTATATAGTATAACATTTTTGACACTTGCGTCAATTACTTTTGTTACAAAAATAAATTATCTAATTGCCAGTTTAGTCAAAATCGGGCTTTTTTTGCTGCACGCACCTATGCCTGCTCATTATAGCATTAATAACGATGGCGTTATATAGCTTTTCGGCATATAAGCTATGCAAAGCAGGAATGTAATGCACCGCTACAGCTGCTTTGCCAGCCTTTTCAAAAAGGCTGCCAGATATTTTTCCAGCAGGGCAACAGCTGGCACGCTGCCAGGCTTGGGGTACTTGTGCGTCAGCTTATAAATAACGCGCTCCGGCGGCTCTTCAACAATGTTATAGATTTGGTATTTTTGCGTCTTTTGGAACTCGCGCGCCATTGAAAGCGAAACAATGCTCCACGCATCCTCGTCCTCCATCAGCTGCAGGATTAGCGCCGCCGTGTCCACGTGCAGCTCCGGGCGCGCCAGCTCCGGCCACCAATGCTCGTGCCAGCTGTGAAAGGACGGGCTCCAGTCGATATAAAATTCCTTCGCCGGGTCCAGCTCGCTGACGCTGATGCTGCCCATGCCGCTATTGCCTGTGCCCTCACAGCGCTTGATGAGCACCATTTTTTCGCGTAGCACCGCCTGCGTTTTTATGTTGCGCAAAAGCAGCGGCCTAAGCACAAAGCCCACGTCAATCTCCTGCTTATCCAAAAGCGTATAAATTTCGTTAGACTGATGCGTGCGTATGCGCAGGCTCAAATCCATCTCGCTGCAATGCATCAGCTGGCGGTACAGCGGCGGAAAAAGGTAAACATTCAGGCTGTCAACACTGGCAATAGAAAGGTAATGGCGCTCGTTGCTACGCGCCAGGCGGTTGGTGTCCTTCAAAAGCGCCAGCCAGCGCTCTGCTATTGGGATAAACTCCTCCCCCTTGCGTGTGAGCGTAACCGACTGCCGTCCCTGGTGGCGCACTACGAGCGTAGCGCCAAACTCCTCCTCTAAGGCCTTCAGGCGGTGGCTCACGGCCGACTGCGTCAGATACAGCTCATCCGCCGCCTTAGAAATCGTGCCTGTGCGCACTATAGCCAAAAAAGCACTTATTGCTTGTAAATTCATTCTGTTATCGCCTCACCCTGCACTTGCAGCACAACCGCGCAAGCATACTGCTGTTACTGCTGCCAAGCTTTTTGTAAAACAATTTTACTACATATCATTGCGCACAGCAATGACCACCGCAGAAAAGGCCAAGGGCAGGCGCGCAGCTTTCCTGAAATTTATCAGATATATCTTACAAGCTGCTCTTATTTATGATTTTATCAGATATAACTGATAAACCGACTCGATTTAGGATTTTTATCAGTTATATCTGATGAAAATGTAGTTTTTGACTTGTAATTCGGGTATAACTTAGATATTATATACTTAGTGAGGTGATTACCATGATTTCCAGAAACACTTACATAGAAAGAATCCGCCCCTTTATCAATAGTGATTTAATAAAGGTTTTGACAGGCCTCCGCCGCTGCGGCAAATCCGTCATGCTAGATTTAATAAAGCAAGAGCTTCTCTCCCTAGGTATCCAAAAGAGCCAATTCATTACCTTTAATTTTGAAAATATGAGCCTTTCCCACCTTTGCCAGGCACAAGCACTGCGTGAGGAAATTATCAAGCTAAGTAACGGCATATCGGGAAAGCTTTATCTTTTCTTCGACGAAATACAGGAGGTGCAGGATTGGGAAAAATGTATTAACTCACTGCGCGTAGAACTGGACTGCGATATTTATATCACAGGCTCTAACGCCAAGCTGCTTTCCGGCGAGCTGGCAACCTATTTGGCAGGCCGTTATGTGGAATTTACTATCTATCCCTTTTCCTTTGCAGAATTTTGGGCACTATATAATACAATATACCCTGATACATACAAGGCAGAAGCCTTCAATAAATATCTCCATTTTGGCGGCATGCCATATCTTGCAGCACTGCACTATGACGAAGCTGCCTGCAGGCAGTATTTGCAGGACCTATATAACTCTGTAGAACTTAAAGACATCGTAAAACGTAACAATATCCGTGATGTAGACATGCTTGAGCGCATCCTGGCTTATATTACAGCTAACACAGGCAATATTTTTTCTGCCAACGTAATCGCTAAATATCTCAAAAGTGAAGGTCGCAGCATGGCAGCCGAAACAATCATTAATTACATCAAAGCCTGCACCGATGCCTTCTTGTTCTACCAAGTCAAGCGCCAGGATGTGCAGGGTAAAAAGCTGCTTGCTATCAACGAAAAATACTATGTTGCCGACCACGGCATACGTGAGGCAGTCTTTGGCGGCAATATGAAGGATATTAACCTGGTTTTAGAAAACATCGTCTATATGGAGCTTTTGCGCCGTGGCTATAAGGTGTATGTTGGCAAGGCTGATACTAAGGAAATCGATTTTGTCTGCGAAAAGCAGCAGCAGAAAATTTATATACAGGTATCCTATATTTTAGCCTCCCCGGAAACTATTGAGCGTGAATTTGGCGTATATAAAGGCATCAATGACAATTATCCTAAATATGTGCTTTCGCTTGACGAATTTGACATGAGCCGCGACGGCATCATCCACAAAAACATCAGGGATTTTTTGCTGGAGGCGTGCTTATAAAAACAGCATACAGCGAATCTTTCACATCTCGTTCGCTGTATGCTTTCTTGTACTTGTGTTAAAATATAATTTATAGGGTGCTTCCATATAACGGTAGGCGGTTAGCCCTCTGCTTTTACGCAATCCATTTTCTGGAAATCCGTAAGACGGAGGGAGGTGTTACTGATGGATATACTTGAGGTTATTGCTCTGCTCAGTTTGTGCATTGCCTGTATTAAGCTTAGTATGGATATCAAAAAGAACACAAAAAAATAACCGCCCTGTCTGCAAACTAGCGGTTATTTTTACTAGCTAACGGGCTGACCGTCTATCGGAGCACCCTTTTTCTATACACAGTATAGCACCTTTACAGGCGCTTAGCAAGAGGAGACGCAAGATTTTACAATTATAGCAGCAATATCATAACACAAAAACACCCCTAAAAAATAGCGACACAGCGTACGCAAGCGACGCGAAGCAGATTATACCCGAGCTTTGTGCGCACGCTTTAAGCAAATAGCGTCGCTTAAGCTTTCTGCAGGCGCTTGCAGCGCTCCTTTATAAGCTTTACTTGAGCAGGAGAAGATCAAAGAATTAATTTTCAGAAAAGAGTGTATTTTCTATTGATTTTATTTAGTTTATTGATTATGATATAAGCAGGTCATTATACCTAAATAAATTTAAGAAAGGAAGTCTTAACTTGACTAGTATCAACGGAATTTTTCAGCCACTACAACAGCCTGCCAAGGCAGAAGCCTTACAGACAATGTCAATGCCGGAGCTGTACGACACTGCTTTTTATCTGCCCCCGCCGATTATTGAGGGATTTCTCTATAGCGGACTGCAGATTTTGGCAGGCTCACCCAAAATAGGTAAATCCTTCTTTGTCCTGCAGCTCGCCTACCATGTAGCCAAGGGGGATATGTTTTTCAACCACCAAACCAATAAATGCGGCGTGCTTTATCTGGCCTTGGAGGATAAGTTTTACCGCCTGCAGCAGCGCCTGTGCAAAATGTTTGCTCTGGAGGCGGTCCCAAATCTACACATGGCCGTCACGGCAAACACCTTAGAAAGCGGCCTGGAGGAGCAGCTTGCAGAATTTCTTGCTACCTATAGCGATGTCAGGCTCGTCATCATAGACACCATGCAAAGGGTGCGCAGCAAAAAGGATGAACAGCTCAGCTACAGCCGTGACTATACTGCCTGCAGCCGCCTGAAGGAATTAGCAGATAAGCACAACATCTGCCTGCTGGTTGTGCATCACACACGCAAACAAGGCGCAGACGATATTTTTGAAAAAATCTCTGGCACCAACGGTCTTTTAGGCTCTGCTGACGGTGCTATGATTTTAGACAAAGAAAACAGGTCAGCAGATATCGCCACACTTGCTATCGTCGGCCGTGACCAGGCAGACCAGCAGCTGACGCTGAAATTTAACAGGAGCTCCTGCCAATGGGAGCTAATCAAAGCAGAGGTTGAAGCTATAAAAGCAAAGGCTGATCCCTTGCTAGATACAATTGCGCAATTCATTACGCCTGCGCGCCCCTCCTGGAACGGTACTGCGACAGAGCTTGCTGCCGCCTTAAACGTAAAGATGGCGGCACACGTCCTCACGCGCAAGCTCAACACCACTGCCGCACAGCTGGAGCATGATTATGGCATCTGCTATCACTTCGGGCGCAGCCACCTGCAAAAAACCATCAACCTCAAGCTTTTAGCCAAGCAGGACACGCAGGCTGCCTAAAGCGACGCGCTACAAGGCGCATGCTCACTGAACTGCGTCGCTTGCGTACGCTGCGTCGCTACTTTAGGGATAAGTAATTTAATTAGCCACGCCTTATAAAAACAGCATACAGCGAATCTTTTACATCTCGTTCGCTGTATGCTTTCTTACTGCTTGTGTTAAAATCTAATTTATAGGGTGCTTCCATATAACGGTAGGCGGTTAGCCCTCTGCTTTTACGCAATCCATTTTCTGGAAATCCGTAAGACGGAGGGAGGTGTTACTGATGGATATACTTGAGGTTATTGCTCTGCTCAGTTTGTGCATTGCCTGTATTAAGCTTAGTATGGATATCAAAAAGAACACAAAAAAATAACCGCCCTGTCTGCAAACTAGCGGTTATTTTTACTAGCTAACGGGCTGACCGTCTATCGGAGCACCCTTTTTCTATACACAGTATAGCACCTTTACAGGCGCTTAGCAAGGGGAGACGCAAGATTTTACAATTGCGCCTGCTACTTGCAGCAGTACAGCAGCAAAAACTACCTCCGCTCGTTAAATATGAAACTTTTTCATATTATACAAAAACATTATTAGTTATGCAACTTTACATTTATAGCTTATACTGTAACTGTAGTCGCGCATTTTGTTAACCAATTGTGGTTCACACGCACTATGGTTGTTTTGATAAAACTTTACGAATGGAGGGGCTCAATATGCAAACAAAATTTGGCCAGCTTTTTGACCAGGCAGAATTGACAGAACTTAGAAAAAAATTCAAGTATGTTGAAGCAGAATACAGCGGCAAGCGACGTATTTTCTGTGACAACGCGGGTGGCTCCCTGCGCCTGATTGATGCGGAGGAGCGTTACCATGCCGTTGATTTGCATCCGGATGCTTCCGAGCATCTAAACAAGCTCGCACTGGAGCTTTTAGACATCGAAAACAAGGGACGTGAGGATATCCGCACTCTCTTTAATATTAAAAAGGGCGTGTTTGCTACTGGCTACACTGCCTCCCAGCTGATGATGTACGCTGTACGTGTGATGAGCGAAAACGCCAAGGGAACCAACTGCGTCACCACCTGCCTGGAGCATCCGTCCTCCTTTGACGCTATGACCATCTACGCCGAAAAATATGGCCGCGAGCTGCGTGTTGCCCAGGCTAACCCTGCAACCGGCGGCATTGACACCGACGAAATTATCTCCTTAGTAGATGAAAACACTGCCATTTTAAGCGTAATGGCAGCCTCCAATATCTCTGGCCATGTGATGGACATTGCTACCATCGCCAAAAAGGCCAGAGCCATCAACCCTGATATCATTATCGTCTGCGATGCTGTACAGCACGCTCCTCACGGTGCGCTGAACCCCGAGGAGGACGGCATCGACGTGATGAACTTTGCTCCTTATAAATTCTTTGGCCTGCGCGGCTTTGCGCTGATGTATTTATCTGAACGCGTCAAGGACTTTGCGCATCACCGCCTGTTGGGCAGCCCCAGCGACAATTGGGAAATTGGCAGCCCTGGAACCGCTATGTTTGCCGCTATGAGCGCCATTGTTGATTATGTGTGCGCCATTGGCAGCAAAACTGCAGCCGCAGGTGCCAGCCGCCGCGAGCTTTTTGTAAACGGCATGGACCGCATTGCCGCCCACGAGCGCGCCCTGCTTGAGCTGATGCTTGAGGGTACAGGCGATGCCAAGGGCCTGCGCCACATTGAAGGCATCACCGTGAAAATGGATGACCCCGACCTCAACCAGCGTGATTTGATCATCGGCATTGAGTTTGCCAACATGGACGCTGTCAAGGCCCGCGAAGAGCTGGAGGAACGCGGCGTTGTTGCCTTCGAACGCATGGCCAACAGCATCTATTCCGCCCGCATGCTCGAACAGTTTGATTCCCCGGGCGTAGTGCGCATGTCGCCGCTGCACGTCAACACCCCGGAAGAAATCACCACCTTCCTCAAGGCTTGTGCCCAGGTAGCTGCTCTTTAAGCAGCCGTAATAGCTTTAAGCTGTTTTCTACTAAATTATCGTCAAAGCAGCCTAAAGTCCGCCATTAGTTATATGGTGCGTTATCGGCTGCTGTATACTACAAAGGGCAGCCTAGAATGTGCCAGAGGCGCAGGCATAGTGACGACGGCGTACAAATAGTACTCCTAGGAGCCATGCCCAAGCATATGGTGCATTATCGGCTGCTGTATACTACAAAGGGCAGCCTAGAATGTGCCAGAGGCGCAGGCATAGTGACGACGGCGTACAAATAGTACTCCTAGGAGCCATGCCCAAGCATATGGTGCATTATCGGCTGCCTATAAAAGGAGCAATAGAAATGAAATATAAACTAGGCCTCGGCTCGCAAATATTAATCGGCATCATCGTCGGTTTGCTAATCGGTTTTCTTTCCCCGTCCTTAACCAACACGCTTTCTCCCTTGGGCAACGTTTTTTTGCGTATGCTCAAGATGCTCATCGTACCGCTGGTGTTCTTCAGTATTATCAGCGGCATCTGCAAGATGGGCGACGTTAAGCAGCTCGTCACTGTCGGCCTGCGCTTTGTGCTCTACATCCTGGTAACGAGCGGCATCGCTGCTGCCTTTGGTGCCTTCTGCGGCATCTTCAGCGGCGTTGGCTCTGGCACCACCGAATTTTTGGCTGATGCCTCTAAGGTTAAGACTGTATCCTACAGCTTTATTGATAACGTAGTATCCTGGTTCCCCGAAAACATCGTCAGCGCGATGGTGAAGCAGGATATGCTGCAAATTATCGTTTTTGCTATCTTCATCGGCTGCGCCCTGCTCACCCTGGGCAAGGAGGTGGATATCCTGATAAAGGGCTTTGACCAATGCAGCAAGCTGATGCTCAAAATCACCGACTTCGTTATGGCCTTCTCCCCCATTGGTATTGCTTCGCTGATGGCTAAATTAGTCAACAGCATCTCTGGCGCTACGGTCAAGGACGTAATAACCTTCATCGTTATGGATTATGTGGCGGCCATCATCGTACTGGTTATTATGTATCCGCTGCTTTTGAAGCTGTTGGCTAACCTGTCGCCGCTCACCTTCTTCAAGAAGATTACCGAGCCGATGCTGGTTGCCATCACCACCACCTCCTCGGCTGCAACGCTGCCTGTATCGCTCAAAACCGCAGGCTCTAAGCTGGGCATCCCCGAAAACGTCTATGGCTTTACCCTGCCGCTGGGCAACACCTGCGGCATGAACGGCTTCGCCATCTTCATCGGCCTGTGCTGCGTCTTCTGCTCCCATGTTTACGGCGTAGAAATCACCTTCTCCAAGCTGGCGCTGTACGTCTTCTTGGGCATCATCCTTTCGGTTGGTGCTGCAGGCGTCAAGGGTGCAGGCATTGTTATGAGCACCGTGCTTTTGGAAGCAATCGGCATGCCTCTCACGGTTATCCCCATCTTCGCCGCTATCTGGCCGGCCATTGACCCGCCGCACACCCTGCTGAACAACGTCAGCGATATCGTCGGCACCTCCATTATTGCCAAACGCCTTGGCCTAATGGACGAAAAGGTATATAACAGCGAGGATTAATTTCTAAGTCCCCAACATAACCTTTCCCCAAAGGTTTATTCCCCTATACTTCCCATAAAAAGTAAAGCAAAGCTCCGTCTGTAAGCACATTTTGTGTAACAGACGGAGCTTTGCTTTACTTTTAGTTCAGCTTATATACTTAGCCCTCGTATCCGTGCGGATGGCCCTTGTGCCATTTCCAGGCGGTGGCAATGACCTCGTCCACGCTGCTATGCTGCGGCTGCCAGCCCAGCTCTGCGCGTATTTTGGCTGCCGAGGCAACAAGCACGGCAGGATCGCCTGCGCGGCGCTCCTCCTCCACAACAGCAAAGTCCACACCTGTAACGCGCTTAGCACTGTCAATCATCTGGCGCACGCTAAAGCCTGCCTCGCTGCCCAGGTTGTACACGCGGCTGCTGCCACCGTGCATCAAATGCTCCAAGGCCAGCACATGCGCCCTTGCCAGGTCGCACACATGCACGTAGTCACGCACGCAGGTGCCATCGGCAGTGGGGTAATCGGTGCCAAAGACAGCCACCTGCCTGCGCACGCCCTGCGCGGTTTTCAAAATCAACGGGATAAGATGGCTTTCGGGGCTGTGGTCCTCGCCAATATCACGCGTGGGCGAATCACCCGCAGCGTTAAAATAACGCAGCGCCACATAGCGCATATCGTAGGCATGGTCATAATCTGCCAGCATGCCCTCTATCGCCAGCTTCGTGCGGCCGTAAACGTTAGTTGGCGCCAGGACGCTGTCCTCTGTTATAGGCACGCTTTGGGGCTCGCCATAAACTGCCGCCGTGGACGAAAACACCATCCTGTCCACGCCTGCGCCACGCATTGCCTCCAAAAGATGCAGGCTGCCCTCCACATTATTAAAATAGTACTTGGCAGGGTCGCTCATCGATTCGCCCACCAAGCTGCTGGCAGCAAAGTGCATAACGGCATCAATCTTAAACTGCTCCATAATGTGGCGCGCAAAACGCACATCGTGGATATCACCCTCCACCAGCTGCACCTCATCTGGCACAGCGGCAGCATGTCCTGTAGAAAAATTATCATAAACTATCGGCTTATAGCCGCAGGCCTGCAGCTCCTCCACCACATGGGAGCCAATGTAGCCTGCGCCGCCTGTCACCAAAACATTAAACTTGTTCATTTTGCCTCCTTGGCCACAATACTCTCTAAATATGCCAGGAACTTGTCACGTAAATCTGGACGCTTGAGCGCCATTTCTACGGTTGCCTCCAAAAATCCCTGCTTATCGCCCACGTCATAGCGGCGTCCCTCAAAGTCATAGGCATACATAGTCTGCTGCTTTGCCAGCACCTTCAGCGCATCCGTCAGCTGGATTTCGTTGCCGCGGCCAGGAGGGGTCTGCTCCAGAATATCAAAAATTTCAGGTGTAATCACATAACGTCCAAGCACTGCCAGGCGTGACGGCGCTGCGTCCACAGACGGCTTTTCCACCATATCATGCACCTTAAAGGTGCGCGCTGCTGCCGTAGGCTCACTAGCTACGATGCCATAGGCCGACACCTTTTCCTGCGGCACCTCCTGCACGCCCAAAACGCTGGCACCAGTCTGGTCATAAACATTAATCAGCTGTTTGAGCGCAGGCACAGTGCTGTCGACAACGTCATCGCCCAAAAGCACGGCAAAGGGCTCATCACCGATAAAATGCTTAGCGCACAAAATGGCGTGCCCCAATCCGCGCGGCTCCTTTTGGCGGATGTAGTGAATGCGCACATCCGAAATTTTGCGCACCAGCTCCAGCTCCTTGGTCTTGCCGCTAGTTTGCAAATTAAGCTCCAGCTCAATGCTGCGGTCAAAATGGTCCTCAATGGCGCGCTTGCTGCGGCCTGTGATAATCAAAATATCTTCAATGCCTGCTGCCAGCGCCTCCTCTACAATATATTGAATAGTAGGCTTATCTACAATCGGCAGCATCTCCTTAGGCGTAGCCTTAGTTGCAGGTAAAAAACGCGTTCCCAGGCCTGCTGCCGGAATAACTGCCTTACGTACAGGTTTAAACATCCTCTTCATCTCCTCCATTACGCTTCCTCACCGCCGATAAGCGCCAAAAGCTCTGCTGTTTTGGCTGCTAAAAGCTCCTTGTCGCCCCTGGTTTCCACATTCAGGCGCATCACAGGCTCGGTGTTAGATACGCGCACATTAAAGCGCCACTTGTCATAGGCAACGCTCAGTCCGTCCAGCTTATCCTGCTCACCGTCAGCATATTTTTCGCCAAGCGCTGCCAGCACAGCTGCCGAATCGGCCACCTTGCGGTTAATTTCGCCGCTGCAGGGGAACATTTCCACACGCTCGCCCACCAGCTCGCTCAGCTTTTTGCCGCTGCGGCACATCAGCTCCGTCACCAAAAGCCAGGGAATCATACCGCTGTCGCAGCACGAAAAATCACGGAAGTAGTGATGAGCGCTCATCTCTCCGCCATATAATACGTCATTGTTACGCATACATTCCTTCATAAAAGCATGGCCGCTCTTGCAGCGCACGCCCTCGCCGCCGTCACGCGCAAGGATAGCCTCTGTATTCCAGGTCAGGCGCGGGTCGAACATAATCCTGGCACCTGGCTCCTTGTGCAAAAATACCTCTGCCAAAAGGCCGACGATATAATAGCCCTCGATAAAATCTGCCTTTTCGTCAAACAAGAAGCAGCGGTCAAAATCGCCGTCCCAGGCAATACCTAGATCAGCACCGCTTTCACGCACCACCTTAGCTGTAGCCTCGCGGTTGGGCAAAAGCAGCGGGTTAGGCACGCCGTTAGGAAAGCTGCCGTCAGGCGTTTCGTTGAGCGTGATAAACTCAAACGGCAGATGCTTGGCCAGCTCTGCCAACACAGGCCCGGCGCCGCCATTGCCAGGGTTAGCCACAATCTTCAGCGGCTTCAGCACACTGGTATCAACATAGGTCAAAAGATGCTCTATATACGCAGGCATGATATCAACGTGCTCCACCTCGCCCATGGTCTTGCCTGCCACCGGCTGATGTACAAAATCGTTGGACTTGGCCACCATCTCGCCAATCTCCTTCAGGCCTGTATCTGCCGAAATCGGCCGTGCATCGCGGCGCACCAGCTTCATGCCATTGTATTCCTTGGGATTGTGGCTGGCAGTAACCATAATGCCACCGTCTGCTTTCAAATGCGCCGTAGCAAAATAAATCATCTCAGTGCCGCATTGGCCGATATCTATAACCTTGGTGCCGCCGTGACGCAGGCCCTCGGTGAGCGCAGCCACCAGCGCCGGCCCGCTCAAGCGGATATCATGTCCCACAACAACGGTTTCTGCTGCAAACATCGCCGAAAATATCCGTCCCATGCGGTAGGCCATTTCTTCGTTAACCTCACTTGGATATACACCACGCACATCATACGCCTTAAAGGCTTTACTGCTAATTTCCATTTGCTTTAACTCCTTTTGCTAGCAAGTATTTATCTCAAATTTCACTGTCAATAAACTAACGTATATTATTCTTCATAATAAAGAAAAATCCTGCCTATTGCGGCAGGATTTAACACTTATAGCTTTGTACCGCTTGTGCGGATAATTTTTTCGGCTGCCTCGCCCAAATACCAGCGGATGACCGAAAAGAACGGCAGCGTTATGCCGTAGTAATCAGGAACCAGACAACTGGCCGCCAAAACCTCGAGTATTTCCTCCAGCTGCAGTCCCTTAGCCAGGCCTTCGCTGATTTCCTCCTCCAGCTTGCGCATAACCTCCAGGCGCATACGCATCAGCCGCGGTGCGTTTAGATTGAGCTCGCGTATAGTGCTTGCGGCCTTGCCCAGAAGCTCGCGCGGACAGCTGTCCTCGTCCACATACATACGGCCGTTGTATTCGGCATAACGAAAAAGGCGCACGTCCCCAGGAATCTCTAGCGGATTGAGGATGATCTCACTAATTTCCTTGCCTCCCTTGGGCACGTCGCAGCTGCGGTCACGCTTTTGGCTGGAATAGCGCCAATTGGCATCCGGCACCTGCGGCTGGCTGCCACCATGGCACACCCCTAAAAGATTACGCCAGTCCAAGTGGTAATTGTGCCCGTGCTCCAGAGTAGCGTTTTTAGGATAAAAATGCTCTACACGGAAGTCATCAACCTCGTTTTCCTCCTCTGCCAGCTTAATGCTGATTTCGCAATAAGCGCACAACCCGTGCTGATCATGCAAAATACATTCCTTCACCTGCTTGTAGCCCCTGCGGCTGCGGCGGCGGAAGTGCTCCCAGGTTTCTTCGGGATTATGCAGGCGGTACTGGCGCAGAAGCTCGGGTTCATCCTTGCTTTTATATACGCGTTTCATGAGTGCCTCCTGCGGAACTGTCGCAGCCTGATATCCATGTCGGCCCGCAGCAGTGCCGGCTCCCTGCCATGCGACCAGGCATCCAGCTTTTTGCGCAGCGCCATGGCCTCCTCACTGTCCCACCTGTCCTCGCTCACAAGCTCCAAATAATGCTGCAAATCCTGCACTATAGGCAGTGACTGCGGCCTGGGGCTGACGTTTTGGATATCCTGCAAAAGCTGGTTGCTGTTAGCGCCCAGCGAAAAATCTACATGACGCACACCCTCGAACTGCTTACCCCACATCAGCACACGGATGCTTGCGGCAGGCGCACTGCTGAGCACCTGCGGACTGTGCGTAGTCACCACAAACTGCACCTTGGGAAAGGCCTTTTGCAGATCCACCAGCACCGTCTGCTGCCACGAGGGATGCAAATGCATATCCACCTCGTCAATCAGCACCAGCCCTGGCGTTTCTAGCGTTGCATCCACCCCCAGCTGCGGGTTAAGCCGCACCATGCGGTACGCCAGATCGGCCACCATGCTGATGATGCTGCGAAAGCCGTCGCTTAGCTCGTCCACAATCATTTCGCCCATATCAGGGTGGCTGACAACAAAGCATTTCAATCTGTAGTTATAATATAAATCCTGCAGCCCCGTGCTCTCCAGGCAGGTGTCAACTGCTTTTTGGATAGCGTTTTTGAGCAGCAGGTTGCGCTTTACCTCCGCACTATATTGCTGCTCGGTCTGCGTGCCTTTGGTTACATATTCAAACCATTTGCCAAAGGTGTTATACGATGACGATGGCTCCAGGCATTGCTCATAGCCCACGCTGCGCTGCGTCAGCGGCTTGTCAAAATTCGTCATCAGCTGGCTGTCTACCCAAATGCGCTGCGTGCCGTAATAAGCCAGCACCGGTAGCAGCTCTCCTGTGCTTTTAGCAGCAGCACGCGCCAGCAAGGAGCCATACGTGCGCAGCTCCTCGCTGTCATCAACAGCTGCGTCTCCTTCAAGCAGGCTGCGCTTGCAGCTCAGCCTTTTGCCATAAGCCTCGCCCTCTAAGGCAATTTCCACTGGATAATGGCAGAGCATGCCATCAATATGACGCCTGTCCCTTTTGTATATCGGCACGCGGCGCACATCCTTAGGACTAAGCTGCCTGCCACACGTGCCAAAGGCGCGCAGATAAGGCTCCAGGGCAATCGCTATGGCATCAAAAATAGCCGTCTTACCCTTACCGTTTTCTCCTACGATGACCGTCAGCCTAGGATCAAAATCAATATCCAAGGCATCATAGCAACGGAAATTTTTTAGTTTTAACCGCTCAATCCGCATAACGTGCGCCTCCGTTTTTATCTTGATGCTTATATTATAGCATTATCGCCAGCCATGTTGTACCTTTAAGATAAAAAGCCAAAATTATTATCCGCGCAGGCTACATTGCAGCAGCACGGCCTGCAAGAAATGCGCAGCAACAAATATTTATCGCTGCACGCTATCTTTATCTATCCAAAGTGCGTATTTGCGTGTATAATAGTGTTATCTATTTTTATTTTTGGAGGGTTATTTAGTGAATATAACAGAAATGGTAGTCTTTTTAGTCTACTTGCTATTCATGCTGTCTATCGGCATTTGGTTCTTTTATAAAAATCGTCACGGTGGTGAAAAAACCTATTTTCTCGGCGGCCGCCAGATGGGACCTTGGGTAACTGCGCTATCAGCAGGTGCGTCGGATATGAGCGCCTGGGTGCTCATGGGCCTGCCCACATCTATTTACGCCTTGGGCCTTGGCCAGGCGTGGATCAGCATCGGCCTGCTCATCGGCTATTCTCTCAGCTGGATCTTCCAGGCTCCGCGCCTGCGCCGTTTTTCCATCGTGGCCAATGATGCCATCACCATACCGCAATACCTCAGCAACCGCTTTCTGTCCAAATCGCACCTGCTGCAGGTAATCTGCGCTATCGTCTTTTTGATCGCCTATACCATCTATTCCGCCTCCAGCATCAAGGCCTGCGGCACGCTCTTTAACACCGTTATCGGCATCGACCAGACCTACACTATGTACCTAGCAGCCTTCATCATCATCGGCTACACCTTCCTGGGCGGCTTTTCTGCTGTCTGCTGGACAGATTTTTACCAAGGCCTGATGATTTTGGGCTCGCTGTTGATTGCGCCTATTTTTGCTGTTTCGCTCATCAATCCGCAGGCTGTGGCCGCTATCCCGCCCGATTACTGGAACCCCATGGCCAAAAGCTCCGAGATCATCTCCGGCCTGGGCTGGGGCCTTGGCTACTTTGGTATGCCTCATATCATCATCCGCTTCATGTCCCTGGGTTCGCAAAAGGAAATGAAAAAATCTGCCATCATCGCCATCAGCTGGACAGCGCTCATCTGTTTCTTTGCTACTATGGTTGGCGTTGTCGGCCGCATGTATTTGGGCATGGATGAAAATATCAACAAAAACTCCCTGGTTTTCATCGCTATGGTGCGCAGCATCTTCCCGGCAATCATGAGCGGCATTTTGCTTTCCGGCGTACTGGCAGCCTCCATGAGCACGGCCTCCAGCCAGCTGCTGTCTTCGGCCTCGGCCTTTGCCAGCGACGTATATAAGCCTGTTATCCGCAAAAACAAATCTGCAGACAAGGAAATGCTGTGGGCAGGACGCATTGTCGTGCTGGTGATCTCCTTCATCGCCCTCCTGATTGCCGATTCCCCACGCGCAGGCAGCATTATGGAGCTGGTTTCCAACGCCTGGGGCGTGTTCGGCGCAGCCTTCGGCCCCGCCATCATGCTCAGCCTTTTCTGGCGCAGCTTCACCTTCCAGGGTGCGGTAGCCTGCATCGTGGTAGGCTCTATTGTTGATATCGGCTGGTTCCTAACAATGTCGGCCACAACAGGCATTTACGAAATCATCCCCGGCTTTTTCGCCAGCCTCCTAGCAGGCGTCATCGTGTCGCTGCTCTGCGGCGGCCCCTCCAAGGAAGTAGCAGCGCTTTATGACGAAGCCAACAGCTACACTGAAGAATAATGTAAAGCTTATTACAAATAGAAAGCAACAATATTTTTCCTAAGACTTTTTCCTTGCATATTTTCCTAAAACTGTTATACTGTAAGCAGGAAGACCCCGATATGTCGATGAAGACGCATATCGGGGTTTTATGTTTGTTGGATAACTTTAGGAGAGGAGATTTTCATCATGGAAGAGAAAAAATCAACCACGAGCGCCACGCCTGGCTTTTTTAAGCAATACGGCTTTTACATTGCGCTCATCGTACTGCTAGCCATCATCGCTCTGCCCACGCCAGAGGGCCTTTCCGTTGCAGGTCAGCGCATGCTTGGTATTATGGTATTTTCAGTTATTGTCTGGGCAACAACAGCCATTTCTTACCCCGTCAGCGCTGGTGTCATCATCGCGCTCATGGCTGTGCTCATCGGCTTTGCCCCTAACCCCGCCACAGGCAAGCTTTTCGGCACTGCCGCAGGCCTGGGCATGGGCCTCAAGGGCTTTTCCACTACGGCCTTCTGCCTGGTTGCTGCTGCTATGTTTTTGGCAACTGCTATGACCAAAACAGGCCTGGATAAGCGTATTGCGCTTGTCATTTTATCTAAGCTTGGCGCCAAGGCCAACCGCGTCGTTATCGGCGTCATCTGCTGCGGCTTTATTTTGAGCTTTTTTGTTCCCAGCACCACCGCCCGCGTTGCCTGCCTCGTACCTATCGTGCTTGGCATGATCAGCGCCTTTGGTTTACCGCTCAAAAGCCGCTTTGCCGGCATGCTGATGATTACGGTTGCCCAGGTTGACAGCGTCTGGAACGTGGGCATCAAAACTGCTGCCGCCCAAAACATGGTAGCCATCAACTTCATCCGCAGCCAGCTGGGAGTGGACATTTCGTGGCTGGACTGGTTCATCGCCGCCGCTCCCTTTGCCGTGCTCATGAGCTTTGCCTTATATCATGTAATGATGTTCCTTATGCCACCCGAAATTGACGAAATCCCCGGCGGCCAGGAAACCATCAAAAAGCTTTTGGCCGAAATGGGCAAGATCAGCAAGGACGAAATCAAGCTGCTGTGCATTTCGCTGTGCCTTTTAGTTTTGTGGACCACAGAAAAGAAGCTGCATGTTATCGACACCTCCACCAGCACCATCGTTGCTATCACCATCCTGATGCTGCCTAAAATCGGCGTTATGCATTGGGAGGAGGTTGTGCACAAGATTAACTGGGGTACTGTAGTACTCTTCGGCGTAGGCATCTCTTTGGGCAACGCCCTGCTGTCCACCAAGGCTGCCACCTGGCTGGCCAATGTTATCGTCAACACCTTTGACCTGTCCAATTCCACCACGCTCATGGTGCTGGCAATTATGGCGCTCTTCCTCATCATCGTGCACACAGGCTTTGCTAGTGCTACAGGACTTGCAGCAGCCATTATCCCCATCATCATCTCTGTGCTGCAGCAGCTCAAAACTCCTGGTGTCAACATCGTTGGCATGACAATGATTTTGCAATACGTTGTCAGCTTCGGCTTCATACTGCCGGTTAACGCCCCGCAGAACATGATTGCCTACGGCACCAACACCTTTGAGGTGCGCGACTTTGTCCGCAGCGGTATTCCCCTAACCATCATCGGCTTTGCGCTGGTTATGCTTTTGGGCACCACCTATTGGAAATGGCTGGGACTGGTATAACGTAGTAAATTGCTTTCGAGGACTGCCGCCTGCGGCAGTCCTTTTTAGTTTGGTATAGCAAATTTTCTTCACTCATATTATAATAAGCATAAGAACACTAGCATGCAAAGGAGGCAGTGCCATGCGTAATTTTCTTCCACTGGCCTTTTACTTTTGGCTATACAACCAGCTTTTCTTTTTTATCGGTGCTTTAGGCTTTTTTCTGATACGCTTCTTTATCGCTATCACAGGCTTCGGTGGTATGGACGCACTCGCCAGCGGCATTTGCACTGCAATCTATGCTTTTACACTTTATAAGCTTTTTGGGCGCTACCTTTGGCGCAGACGGCTACAGCAATATAAGCCTGCTACAAACGTATTGCTTTGTGCCTCACTGCTACCATTTATTCTTGGCAGCGTGGTGCTCACAGCCTGCTTTGCCATTGCCGAAGGCAAGCTTTATAACACCATGACAGGCATGCCAGTGCTAGCAGCCATCAATCTCAGCCTTTCCTATCTGCCGCTTGCCAAAAGCGTCTGGGTTATGCTGATTATGGGTGCTATCTTTAATATTTTCACCATCACCTGCTTCTGGCGCTACTGCCAGAAATATCTCAGCTTAGAAATCCCCTGGCTCAAGCTGCTGCTAGCTATAGCAATCTGCTTAGCGGCCTGCACTATCATCATCTACACCATCACCGTCACAACCCTGCCCGATCCTGTGGTAGGTACAAATTCCTGATATAACAAAATCCCGAAAAAGGCCTTTACAGCCTTCTTCGGGATTTTTTACGTTTGTGCAATTATTTGCCGCAGATTTTAGCGTAGCATTCAGGCCTGCGGTCACGGAACAGCCCCCAGCTCAAGCGGTCATCCGCCAGCTGCGCCAGGTCGTACTCCGCATAAAGGATTTGCTCCTCCTCGCGGCCTGCGTCCGCAATAATGGCACCTGTACCGTCCGTCATAAAGGACGAGCCATAAAAGAGCAGCGACGAGCTTTGCCCTGCGTTGGCCTCACACGGCTCCACCGTTTCCAAGCCAATGCGGTTGGCAGCCACCACCGGCATAAGATTCGCAGCACTATGTCCCTGCATCACCCGGCGCCAATGCGGCATGCTGTCGCATTCCAAAATCGGCTCACTGCCAATAGCCGTAGGATACAGCAAAATTTCTGCACCATTCAGCGCCAGGCAGCGTGCAGTCTCAGGGAACCACTGATCCCAGCAGATGCCGATACCGATGCGGCCATATTTACTATTGAACACCATAAAGCCGCTGTCACCAGGCTTAAAATAAAATTTTTCCTGATAAAAATGGTCGTCAGGTATATGTGTTTTGCGATACACGCCCAAAATTTCCCCGTCTGCATCAATGCAGGCAATGGAATTATACAGTTGGTTTTCATCGCGCTCAAAAAAGCTTATCGGCAAAACTATTGCCAGCTCCTTCGCCAGGCGCTTCCCCAGCTGCACTGCAGGGTTTTGCTCCACTGGCAGAGCGTAGCTGTAAAAATCATAGCGCCGCTGCTGGCAAAAGTACGGCCGCTCCCACAGCTCCGGCAGCAAAACCAGCTGCGCACCCTGCGCTGCTGCCTCGCGCACCAGGCCTTCAGCATGGCGCAGGTTTTCTTCTACTGTTGGCGCACAGCGCAGCTGCACTGCCGCCACCTTCAGCTTGCTCATATCTTTGCTCCCTCCGGAATCTGCTGCGTAATACAATGAATATTGCCGCCGCCCGTCAAAATCGCCCTGGCGCTTATCTGCACAATTTTGCGCTCTGGGCACAGCTTGGCCAGTATTGCCGCCGCCTGCGCGTCGCTGGCCGCATTTTCGCCGCCAAAGGCAGGCAGGACGACGCTGTCATTGCTAAAGTAAAAATTAACGTAGGACGCTGCCAGACGTTCGCCCGCCTCGCGCACATCCTCGCCAGGTACAAAATCAAAGCCTGCCACCTCGTCCGCACTAATGCACACAGGCACGCTGGGTATAGGCAGCTTGTGCACTACAAGCCTGCGTCCCTTGGCGTCCACGGCCTGCTGCAGCGCCGCATAGCTTGCCTGGCTCAGCGCATATTGCGGGTCGCTCGCATCATCCGTCCACGCCAGCACCACCTCGCCCGGACGGATAAAGGCGCAGACGTTATCTACGTGCTCGTTGGTTTCGTCGTTATAAATACCGCGTGGCAGCCAAATCACCTTTTGCGCTCCCAAAAAGTCACAAAGCCTTGCCTCTATCTGCTCCTTAGTAAGGTCAGGATTGCGTCCGGCGCTCAACAGGCAGGACTCTGTCGCCAGCACCGTGCCTTCACCGTCGCAGTGGATGGAGCCTCCCTCCAAAACAAAGGGAGCAGCATCATAAAGCGTATAGCCGCATTTTGCGGCAAAGGCTGCCGCAAAGGCATCGTCGCGCTCATAATCAGGATACAGACCGTCCACCTCGCCGCCCCAGGCGTTAAAGCGCCAGTTAACTCCGCGCAGGCTGCGTCCCTGTGCACCTTCACGCACTACAAAGGTAGGCCCGATATCACGCGCCCAGCTGTCATCGGTTTCCAGCTGCAGCAGCTCCACGTTGGCAATGCCTGTAAGATAAGCCTGCGCTACAGCAAAATGCTTAGCACCACAGATTACATATACCTTCTCACTAGCGGCGATCGCACGTATCACTGCCGTAAAGGCCTCACAGGCAGCTTGCGCGCCAAAGCTCCACGAGCCTGGGCGCTGCGGCCACACGATAATGCAGCCTGCATGCGGTTCATATTCCCCAGGCATATAAAAGCCATCTGCCGCAGGAGTTAAGTTTTTTGCCAGCATCATGATAATCTTTCCTTAAAATCACTGTACCCAAAGCGGCGCACCAGCTCCGTCTGCCCGTCTGCATGCAGCAGCACAATATCAGGCAGCGGCAGGCCGTTAAAGGTATTGTTCTTCACCATAGTATAAATCGCCATATCCTCAAAAACAAGCTTGTCGCCAAGCTTGATTTCTTCGTCAAAGCTATAATCACCAATCACATCACCAGCAAGGCAGGTCATAGACGACAGGCGGTAGGTGTGCTTCTTTTCGTTGGCCTCATAGCCACCGCGCAGCGGCGGACGATAGGGCATCTCCAGCACGTCTGGCATATGGCAGGCCGCCGAAGCATCCAAAATCAAAATATCCAGGCCGTTATGCACGATATCCAGCACCTCGGTCACCAAATAGCCGGCATTCAGCGCCACCGCCTCGCCAGGCTCCAGGTAAACCTGCAGATGATAGGTATCACGAATATATTTTAACAAATCAACCAGCACATCCAGCTTGTAGCCAGGGCGCGTAATGTGATGGCCTCCGCCCAGGTTCAGCCATTTAAGCTGGCCAAAGTATTTGCCAAATTTCGCTTCAAAGGCCTTCCAGGTCGTCAGCAAATCATCCGCATCCTGCTCGCACAATGTGTGAAAGTGCAGTCCCTCCACCTCGCCTGGCAGCTCCTCGGGAAAGCTTGCCAAGGTTACACCCAAGCGCGAGCCAAAGGCACAGGGATCATAAATGGCATGCTCTCCCTCCTGCGTCGAGCATTCGGGATTCACACGCAGGCCCACGCTGACACCCGCAGCGGCGCAGAGGTGCTTATATTTATTAAGCTGCGCTACGCTGTTAAAGATAATATGGTCGCAAAGCTTTACCAGCTCCTGCATATCTGCTTCCTTAAAGGCAGGAGCAAAAACGTGGTTTTCCTTGCCCATTTCCTCGTAGCCCAAGCGCGCCTCGTACAGGCCGCTGGCCGTGGTCCCGGCAAGATACTGCCCCAGCAAAGGATACAGGCGGAACATAGAAAAGCATTTTTGTGCCAGCAGGATGTGACAGCCAGTTTCGTCCTGCACATGCTTTAAAAGCTGTAAATTATGCTTAAGCGCCGCCTCATCCACCACGTAGCAGGGCGTTGGCAATGCCTTGAGCGCCTGCTCCTGCTTTTGCCTGCGCAGCTCCTGCTGCAAGGCCTGCAGCTTAGCGTTGCCCTGCTGCTTGCTCACAACGTAGGCAGGCATAGTGTTTGTATCCTGCATCTTATTCAACAACCTTCGGATTTTCGTCTACTACCCAAGGCAGGCCAAACTCGTTAAGCATATCCATGTACGGATCGGGATCAAATTCTTCCACGTTGAATACACCCTTACCCTGCCACTTTTTGCTCACAACCAGCGCCGTACCAATCATTGCCGGCACGCCAGTGGTGTAGCTGATAGCCTGCGAGCCAACCTCCTTGTAGCATTCCTGGTGGTCGCACACATTATAAATATAGATGGTTTTTTCCTTGCCATCCTTTTTGCCCGTAAAGATGCAGCCGATGTTGGTTTTGCCCACAGTGCGCGGTCCTAAGGAAGCAGGATCAGGCAGCAGCGCCTTCAAAAACTGGATAGGTACAATCTCCTTGCCCTCGTAGTTAATAGGCTTTGTAGAAAGCATGCCCACGTTTTCCAAGCACTTCATATGCGTCAGGTAGCTTTGGCCAAAGGTCATAAAGAAGCGGATACGCTTTACGCCAGGGATATTTTTAGCCAGCGATTCAATCTCCTCATGATGCAAAAGATACATATCCTTCATGCCAACCTGCGGGAAATCATATTCGCGCTTAATGCTCATCGCCGGGATTTCTACCCATTTGCCATTTTCCCAATAGGAGCCAGGGGCCGAAACCTCACGCAGGTTAATTTCGGGATTAAAGTTTGTAGCAAAGGGATAGCCATGATCACCGCCATTGCAGTCCAAAATATCAATAGTGTCAATTTCGTCAAAATAATGCTTTAAGGCATAGGCACTGAAAACGCTGGTAACGCCAGGATCAAAGCCTGTACCCAAAAGTGCCATAATGCCTGCCTGCTCAAATTTTTCTTTGTAGGCCCACTGCCAGGAATAATCAAAGTAGGCCGAAAAGCCCTCTTCCTTGCAGCGCTTGTCGTAAACTGCACGCCAGGCAGGCTCGTCAATATCTTCAGGCTCATAGTTGGCTGTATCTATATAATCCACCTTGCACTCCAGGCAGGCGTCCATAATCGTCAAATCCTGATAGGGCAGAGCCACGTTCAGTACCGCATCCGGTGCATAAGCCTTAATCAGCTGCACCAGCTGCTCCTTGCTGTCTGCATCCACCTGTGCGGTGGTGATAACCGTACTAGTTGTGGGCTGCAGCCTTTCCTTAACTGCGTCACATTTGGACTTGGTGCGGCTGGCAATGCACAGCTCGGTGAATACGCTGCTGTTCTGGCAGCATTTGGCGATTGCTACGCCGGCAACACCGCCGCAGCCGATAACTAACAATTTACTCATAATGAATCATCTCCTTGTAAAATTTCTTAATGTATGTCTAAAGGGTAACAACGCAGATGAGGTGCTATGCACCCAACTTCGCATAGACGGGCTAGAGTGCCTCAGATGCTAGGCAGCGCGACGACGGCGTACTTTTAGTACGTCTAGGAGCGCTAACAACGCAGATGAGGTGCTATGCACCCAACTTCGCATAGACGGGCTAGAGTGCCTCAGATGCTAGGCAGCGCGACGACGGCGTACTTTTAGTACGTCTAGGAGCGCTAACAACGCAGATGAGGTGCTATAGCCCGTCTACTTCTCTTCTTCTTCCAGCATATCCTCCACATACTTAGGCAGCATAAACGCTCCCTTATGCAAATTAGCAGAATAGTACCAGGTCTTTATCGCGCGTGCCTTCCATTTGGCTGCATCAAAATCCTTGAGCGGATGATACTTTTTGGAAGCAAAGCCAAACAGCCAATAGCCTGACGGACAGGTAGGGATGTGCGCCTGGTACACACGGCTGATGGGAAAGCTGTGGCTGGCCTTACGGTGCATAGCGCGACAGGTTTCCTCGTCCTCATCGTAGAAGGGACTACCATGCTGGTATACCATAATACCGTCCTCCTTGAGCGCGCGGAAGCAGTTGCCATAAAATTCCTTGGTAAAAAGGCCTGCAGCATGGCCCAAAGGATCAATCGCATCACTGATAATCAAATCATATTCATCAACCTTGCTGCGCAAAAAGCGCAGGCCGTTGGCATTGTAGACCGTCACGCGCTTATCATCCAGGCCGCAGGCGTTATCGGGGAAATAATCGCGGCAGACATCAACAAAAACATGGTCCGTTTCCACAACGTCAATTTCCTCAACCTCGTCATAACGCGCCAGCTCACGCGCTACGCCGCCGTCACCGCCACCAATGACAAGCACCTTGCGCACATGCGGGTGCACAGCCATAGGCACATGCACAATCATCTCATCATAAACAAATTCGTCCTTTTCCGAAAAAACGATGGTACCATCACAGCTGATAAAACGGCCAAACTCCTTGGATTCAAAAACGTCAATACGCTGAAAATCCGTATCCTCGCCAAAAAGCTGCTTTTCTATTTTAATATCAAGCTTTACATCATCGGTATGATAATCCGAAAACCAAAGCTCCATGGTATCACATCCTTTATAAATATTTTGAAGTATAGTACTCCTAAGAGCTAGGGCAAAGCAGATGATGCCTTATCGACGATTCCTAAATTAGTACATTAATCATATTAACTTCTGGATCCTCCGGCCCCTGCATAGAGCACCCCTTCTCCTTGGCATAAATAATATAATCAATAATATCCTTGGTGATAACCTCACCAGGCGCAAGGATGGGGATACCAGGCGGATAGCACATAACGAACTCACTGCAGATGCGGCCTGCGGTTTCGCGAATAGGCAGCATTTCGTCCTTAGCATAAAAGGCCTGCTGCGGCGAAACCACAACCTTAGGTGCAATGTATTCTGTATTGAGCATCTGCGACGGGTCCTTGGAATAGAGGCGCTTGATGTCTGCAAGTGCGCCCACCAGGCGCTCTATATCCTGAATGCGGTCGCCAATAGAAATATAAGCAAGAATGTTGGCAATGTCGCCAAACTCTATTTGGATATCATATTCATCGCGCAAAAGGTCATACACCTCAATGCCTGCAAGACCGATATCACGCGTATAGACAGACAGCTTAGTGACATCAAAATCATAGATGCTGCCACCGTTTTTCAGCTCGCGGCCATAGGCATAATAGCCGCCGATAGAATTTATCTCCTCGCGTGCGTATTCTGCCATCTCCTGCACCTTGCCAAAGGAGCTTTCTCCGCGCATGTACAAGTTACGGCGCGAAATATCCAGGCTCGAAAGCAAAAGGTAGGAGGCACTCGTTGTCTGCGTCAGGTTGATTATCTGGCTGACGTACTCCCAGTTAACAGCAGGACCAGTCAAAAGCAGGCTGCTTTGCGTCAGACTGCCGCCAGACTTGTGCATGGAAACGGAGGCCATGTCCGCACCTGCCGCCATGGCGTTGACAGGCATATTCTTGCCAAAATAAAAATGCGTGCCGTGTGCTTCATCCACCAGGCAGAGCATGTTGTGCTCATGCGCCAGCTTGACGATAGAGCGCAGGTCCGAGCAGATACCATAATACGTAGGATTGTTGACCAAAACGGCAGTGGCATCAGGGTTCGCCTGAATTGCCTTTTCCACCTCGCCGATTTCCATGCCCAGGGAAATTCCCAGCCTGCTGTCCACCTGCGGATTGATGTAAACAGGTATCGCACCGTTTAATACAAGTGCGTTGATGACGCTTTTGTGCACGTTGCGCGGCAGGATAATCTTATCGCCAGCCTTGCACGATGACAGCACCATGCTCTGCACGGACGAGGTAGTGCCGCCCACCATAAAAAAGGCGTGCGCCGCTCCAAAGGCCTCTGCTGCCAACGCCTCTGCGTCACGGATTACCGACACAGGGTGGCACAAATTATCCAAAGGCTTCATAGAATTGACATCTAGGCTGACGCACTTTTCGCCCAGCAGCTCGCGCAGCTCAGGATTGCCGCGTCCACGCTTGTGTCCGGGCACGTCAAAGGGTACAACGCGTTTTTTGCGGAAGCGTTCCAGTGCCTCAAACACCGGAGCCGATAATTGTGATAAATCTCCCATTTGTTTCTCCACCATATATAAAAAAATAAAAGGACAGATGTAATTTTCTCTGTCCTTTTATCGTAACATTTTTACCCTGTTTCATCAAGGGTTTTAGCGCAAATTTAGCTTGCTTTGCTTATTTTAGCTAACGTAAGGCGTTTGGCTTAATTAATCTCGTCGTCAGCAAATTTTACGTAATTATTAATACCAAGTCCGGGAGCTACCATCGGCAGAACCATGTTTTTAGGATTAATGCCGACCTCAATTAAATACGGCCTGCGCTCCTCCCACGCCTTGGCCACAGCCTGCGCCAGTTGCTCAGGCGTGCTGACATGCTCGCCTGCAATGCCAAAGGAGGCAGCATATTGGACAAAATCCACATAGCCAGGCAGCTCGCAGGCTGTAAAGCGTTTGGCAAACTGCACCGTCTGCAGCTGGCGGATCATCCCCAGGCCGCTGTTGTTAAAGACAATAGCGATCACAGGTATATTGTTGCTGGCGATAGTAAAAAGCTCGCTGCCCGTCATCTTAAAGCCACCGTCGCCACTCATGCTGATAACTCTGCTTTGCGGCCGTGCCAGCTGCGCACCCATGGCGGCAGGCAGGCCAAAGCCCATCGTACCCAGGCCGCCGCTTGTGAGCCATTGGCGTGCAAATTGAATTTTTAAGTGCTGCGCCGCCCACATCTGATGCTGGCCAACATCTGTAGTAACAATAAAATCCTTATCCTTGAGCACAGGGTTGAGCGCTTTGAAGAACTTGGGTGCTTCCTCACTGCCAAAGTCGTCATCCATACCAGGCCAGGAAGCAATTTTATCCCACCAGGGAGTCAAATCATGCGCCACGCTGGCCTTTTCCAGCGCATTCAGCGTCGTTACCATATCGCCTGTAATGCCAATGCCCGAATCTATATTTTTGTCTACCTCGGCAGGGTCAATATCCAGGTGGATGATTAGCTTATTAGCACTGTAGCTTGAGCGTTCACCCGTCACACGGTCGTTAAAGCGGCTGCCAACTGCCAGGATGAGATCGGCCTCCTTCACAGCGTTGTTGGCACGCTCGTGTCCATGCAGGCCCGTCATACCCAAAAACAGCGGACGGTAGGCACTGATAGCACCCAGGCCCATCAACGTGCTGACAACAGGTATATGCAGCTTTTCGCACAGGTGCATAGCATCATATTCAGCGTTGGCGTTAATAACACCGCCGCCAACTAGCATCACAGGCCGCTGCGCCTTATTTAGCGCCTCCACCGCCGCCGCCACACGCTCAGCATCAGGCTCCAGCGGCTGCAAGGGCTCCAGACGCTTATCAGCAAATTCTATCAGTGCTGTCTGCACATCGCGCGGCACATCCACCAGCACAGGGCCAGGACGGCCCTCACGCGCCAGCTGAAAGGCCAGGCGCAGCGTCTGTGCCAGGTTTTCGGGTCTTTTTACCAAAAAGTTATGCTTGGTTATCGGCATAGTAATGCCTGTAATATCCACCTCCTGAAAGGCATCATGACCAATCAGCGGCCTGTTAACCTGGCCTGTGATGGCAACCACAGGAATGGAATCCAAAAAGGCAGTAGCCAAGCCCGTCACCAGGTTGGTCGCACCTGGTCCGGAGGTAGCAATGCACACGCCCACCTTGCCACTGGCACGGGCAAAGCCATCGGCAGCATGCGCAGCACCCTGCTCGTGCGCTGTCAAGACATGCTCTATATCACTATTTCTTAAAGCATCATAAAACGGGAGTATTGCGCCACCAGGATAGCCAAAGACAGTGCTCACACCCTCCTCAGCCAAAACCCGTACCATAATTTCTGCACCAGTTATCTGCATACGTTCACATCCTTCCATCAAGCAGCTCATATCGCAGCGTGCGCATCATCAAGAGGCGGCCACTCAAAGCGCGACTCCTCAACAGCCAGCGAGGTATCACCACGCTCCAAGGCAACCAGACCCGTCTGCACCATTTCCGTCACGCCATATGGACGCATAACATCTACAAACGCGCGCAGCTTGCCCTCGTCACCTGTAGCGACAAAAATCAGCGATTCGCCTGTTACATCCACTGCATGAGCACGGAAAACCTCTGCCAGCTGCAGCAGCTCGGGACGCTTATTGCCCGCACGCACCTTCACCAAAATCATGCTACGGGTAGCACTGGACTTGGGCGGCAGCACCTTGACGCGCTCCACCTCCACTAGCTTGGCCAGCTGCTTCGTCACCTGTACAATCGTTGGCTCGTCTGCCTCCATCGTCACCGTCATACGCGAAAACTCCGGGTTTTGCGTTGTGCCTACTGCCAGGCTGTCAATGTTAAAGCCACGGCGCGAAAACATACCTGCCACACGCATCAAAACGCCTGGCTGGTTGCGCACAACTATCGATAAAATCTGCTCCATATCTTTCCCTCCTGCAAAACGTATACAATCCAACACTCTTGCATTGCTGCCGGTGTCATTTAATTAGTATTTTTTTATTATTTCAGCAGCAACCGTCTTTGTCAAGAAAATATGTAACATTCGTGAATTTACGCGCAGTATATTATTAAAAGTGTAAGCACTATTACAATTTAAGCATAACAAAAAAGCTCACAGGACACAGCCCATGAGCTAAATCTGCTATTGGTGCGAGCGACAGGAATCGAACCTGCACGCCGAAAGGCGCTAGATCCTAAGTCTAGTGCGTCTGCCAGTTCCGCCACGCTCGCATATAGGTTATTATAGCATAGAAGGTGCTAGTTTGGCAAGGTGAGATATTGACTCTCATGATCTCTTTGAGAAGCGATTTAAAGGCATATCATCCATATTGGTGTATCTATCAGTTAACTCTTTAACATGACAAACTGCAATCCACGCTCCCCATGCGGGGAGCGACGTACATCCATATCAAATACTGCATTTTTAAACTTATTTCAATCCACGCTCCCCATGCGGGGAGCGACATCTGTATATGGACACTTTTTGGTTCTTTGTGCCTATTTCAATCCACGCTCCCCATGCGGGGAGCGACAGCAGTATCAGCTTTAACATTTTCAGTCTCAGCGATTTCAATCCACGCTCCCCATGCGGGGAGCGACTATAACCTCGTATTCGCAAGGTTCTTCCGTAATAGGATTTCAATCCACGCTCCCCATGCGGGGAGCGACATCGGTGCGGGTTATTTCAACGGCGGGAACACCGTTATTTCAATCCACGCTCCCCATGCGGGGAGCGACGCCGACATTTGCTCATCTCGGTGAGCAAGCTGTCCTATTTCAATCCACGCTCCCCATGCGGGGAGCGACATTACCTCCTAAAGTTACTTGTAAGATATAGCTTACATTTCAATCCACGCTCCCCATGCGGGGAGCGACCGGATAAAGCCCTGCACTACGCAGCTTTGCAAATATTTCAATCCACGCTCCCCATGCGGGGAGCGACTGTGATACGCCATTGAAGTATGGTATAGAAAAAATTTCAATCCACGCTCCCCATGCGGGGAGCGACAATTCACTTCGCAGCAGCCAATCAGACAGCCATTATTTCAATCCACGCTCCCCATGCGGGGAGCGACATAGGTATACAAGCAAAAATCTATATGTTTTAGTCATTTCAATCCACGCTCCCCATGCGGGGAGCGACTTTAACAATGCAAGGGGGACATAAGATGTACGAATTTCAATCCACGCTCCCCATGCGGGGAGCGACCTACATAAAGGGGCGGCTTGTAACAGGTGTTGAAATTTCAATCCACGCTCCCCATGCGGGGAGCGACATTACCCACAGATGTGCATGCTGGCAAATTGATTATTTCAATCCACGCTCCCCATGCGGGGAGCGACGTCTATTTCCTAGCTTATCAAAAAATGATTTTGATATATTTCAATCCACGCTCCCCATGCGGGGAGCGACTTAAGGCTGCTGATGTTGAAATTGAAAACAAGATTTCAATCCACGCTCCCCATGCGGGGAGCGACTTGGCATTAACGCCGATATGCTGGATTTACCTATATTTCAATCCACGCTCCCCATGCGGGGAGCGACCTATCCATTGCGGCGCTGATTATCCTGCTTTTATTTCAATCCACGCTCCCCATGCGGGGAGCGACTTGTGGGGTATTATCATCACTAGCAGATGTTTGAGATTTCAATCCACGCTCCCCATGCGGGGAGCGACCGTTAGACACGGCATAACATTGGAGGAATTGGCATTTCAATCCACGCTCCCCATGCGGGGAGCGACATAGTAAATTTCTGTATATCTATATTCAGACAATAATTTCAATCCACGCTCCCCATGCGGGGAGCGACAATGTAGTAATTATTTAGTTGTGGATAATGTGTATTTCAATCCACGCTCCCCATGCGGGGAGCGACTATTACCGTAAATAGCGTTAGAGCGGGACGCATCATTTCAATCCACGCTCCCCATGCGGGGAGCGACGCTCAAACCTTTTGCATACGGCGTACCGTGTAGCTAAAATTTCAATCCACGCTCCCCATGCGGGGAGCGACAGTTATTCGTCAACCACGTTATATCTTGTGTGTATTTCAATCCACGCTCCCCATGCGGGGAGCGACACACAAGAACTGTAACTATACAGCTTTATGTAGGGATTTCAATCCACGCTCCCCATGCGGGGAGCGACAATAATGCTGCTGGGTATAGCCTGCTATATAATAAGGCATTTCAATCCACGCTCCCCATGCGGGGAGCGACCTGGGCGCTTTTTTGTATTAGTTAAGATTGAGCAAATTTCAATCCACGCTCCCCATGCGGGGAGCGACTTATGGTTATCACTCTGATTATTTTATGGGCAATATATTTCAATCCACGCTCCCCATGCGGGGAGCGACTATGAGATTATGCGATTGCTTGCCGGACGTAAGAAAATTTCAATCCACGCTCCCCATGCGGGGAGCGACTGTTTGTCAGCACTTATTCATCACCTTTTGCAAATTTCAATCCACGCTCCCCATGCGGGGAGCGACCCTAACTATCCAGCACCGATTAATTATGCCTATAATATTTCAATCCACGCTCCCCATGCGGGGAGCGACGGACGGACACCACGACTCATACGCGTTATAACCATTTCAATCCACGCTCCCCATGCGGGGAGCGACACGAGAGCCTTTGTACGTATATGTTGGTCTATATTTCAATCCACGCTCCCCATGCGGGGAGCGACCGCGGCACGTCGGTGCCGCTATCATTTTTTCAAAATTTCAATCCACGCTCCCCATGCGGGGAGCGACACACAAATTTTGTTATGTACTTTAAGGCACGGTATTTCAATCCACGCTCCCCATGCGGGGAGCGACGGCAAATAAGGTTTAAAAAGTTGTGGTATAATGATTTCAATCCACGCTCCCCATGCGGGGAGCGACGTTAACCGCATTTTCCACCACCTTTTGAGGTGCGTATTTCAATCCACGCTCCCCATGCGGGGAGCGACTAAAAATTCTGTCCCCCGCCCTTGTGCAGGGAATTTCAATCCACGCTCCCCATGCGGGGAGCGACTGGGGACATCGGACAAGAAGCTGGCAGAGCTAGAATTTCAATCCACGCTCCCCATGCGGGGAGCGACAGGTGGTATTGATATGCAGAAAACGTTAGACTTATTTCAATCCACGCTCCCCATGCGGGGAGCGACCAGCAACAGGCGTGCTTTTTACGCAGTGCTGGATATTTCAATCCACGCTCCCCATGCGGGGAGCGACAATACCACAACCGCAAATGTGAGTGCGACGGCTTATTTCAATCCACGCTCCCCATGCGGGGAGCGACTTTACGCAAGGCTTAGACATACGGCTGATGACAAACATTTCAATCCACGCTCCCCATGCGGGGAGCGACATCAGCCGCAGATGGGGGCAAGTTGTCCCTATATATTTCAATCCACGCTCCCCATGCGGGGAGCGACCGCTGCCAGCAAATACAGTATGCTCGGTAGTCGGCATTTCAATCCACGCTCCCCATGCGGGGAGCGACTAACTGCAAGACATAAACCCAACAACACGCTTGTATTTCAATCCACGCTCCCCATGCGGGGAGCGACCATGAACGAGATGCCGAGTATTAGCGGCATCAATATTTCAATCCACGCTCCCCATGCGGGGAGCGACTAAAGTCAGCCTGCGTATCTGCATAGCTGTTCCATAATTTCAATCCACGCTCCCCATGCGGGGAGCGACAGCGACAAGGGCAAGCTGACATGGATATGGGTAGAAATTTCAATCCACGCTCCCCATGCGGGGAGCGACCTAGGCACTACTGCACCATTATCATAAGCATAAATTTCAATCCACGCTCCCCATGCGGGGAGCGACATGTCGAGCGTGAAGGCTGGATGCCTAGCTACAAATTTCAATCCACGCTCCCCATGCGGGGAGCGACTTTGTGCATAAAAGGGGGAGAAACAATGCAAAAATTTCAATCCACGCTCCCCATGCGGGGAGCGACTGGAGCTGCTTTTGCAAGTGGAGAGGTTTAACAAAATTTCAATCCACGCTCCCCATGCGGGGAGCGACGTAAAAGGCAGCTTATTATCCTGCCAGACGCAAGATTTCAATCCACGCTCCCCATGCGGGGAGCGACATAAGCCGGTTAGATTTTGCCCACACTGCGGTAATTTCAATCCACGCTCCCCATGCGGGGAGCGACGGCGAGCCGTGGTTCGTTGGCAAGGATGTAGCCATTTCAATCCACGCTCCCCATGCGGGGAGCGACCGAGGTATTGAGGTTTTTTACGGACGTCATGCGTGGATTTCAATCCACGCTCCCCATGCGGGGAGCGACCATTACCGCCAGCAGCTGCGCCACTGTTATTAAATTTCAATCCACGCTCCCCATGCGGGGAGCGACCTCGCCTATATCGTCTACAAAACAGTAGCTTACGATTTCAATCCACGCTCCCCATGCGGGGAGCGACAGCCCCAAAATAGTACTATGCTATAACAGCTTTTACACCCGCCAAAGTGCGAACCACTAAAAGCTACCAACATACTCCTTCTATTTTGAAGTAACTGCGCAGCACACACCAAGTTTAATTCCATGTGCGAACCTGCGCTATAATTAATGTTTACTATGACTTCGCACTAACCTAAACCGCCTCCTTTACAAGACGCAAATACACTAAAATTTCATCACATCTTGAGGATCGTAAGTACTTTTTGCCCCAAAATGCTCTATCTTTGTACTATACTTTGCACCCAAATTATAAAAGCGCAAGCTATCCTTCTCCAAATCAGCAATTTTTATCAGCTCATTTTGCAGCAGCTTGTAATCATAGTTTTCTAACAAGCACTCGAATACAGAATTCTGCACTCTCTGACCATGTTTGACACACAGCTTAGCAATTTTATTCAGCCTGCGCCTTCCTTCAGCATCCTGAGTATTTACATCGTAAGTAATTAACACTAGCAATGTATCACCTCATTTCCATAAAAAACTTGGATATTCTTCTATATCTCCGCGCAAATATCTAGCCAACAATTGTGCCTGAACAAAAGGAAGTAGCCCCCACGGTACTTTTTCCTTCAATAACGGATGTGTTATTATTTCACGCTTGCGTTCCTGCCAATTGTCAAAGAATGACCTTCTCGCTTTATCAGTCAGTAATACGCAACCATTATCCTGCACATCAAATGATGTTTCATTAACTATACGGTTGTTAATCAATGTCAAAACAAATCTGTCAGCGTATATACTTCTAAATTCTTCCATTAAGTCCAATGCCAGTGATGCTCTACCTGGTCTATCTCGGTGCAAAAAGCCTATTTCGGAGTCTAACCCCACTCCCTCTAGAGCTGAAGCACAATCATTAGCCAATATTGTATAGGTAAATGAAAGTAATGCATTTATTGGATCTGTTGGCGGCCTTTTCACTCGTGTTTTAAAACTAAATACCTGCTTATTTTGTAAAATCAACTCGTTAAAGTTAGCAAAATACAAGCTGGCAGCTTCTCCCTCAAGACCTCTCAAAATTGACAAATCAGCACAAGCCTTTACAAGCCTTGCTATGCGCAACATTTCACGACTCGCTGTTGCGATAGCTTCAGTATCCACTACAAGTGCATGGTCGCGCCTTGCCCGTTCTAAAACACTGCGTGAATTATAAATTTTCCCCACAATAAAGTTTCGCGCTATCTCACAGCTATACTGCTTGTCATCAGATATACGGCATTGCGTCTTACGTAACAAAACATTGCTGTTATGACATATACCTACTCTAGTCAAAAATCGACCATTAGGGTTATAAAAGCTAAACGCAATCCCTCTCTTGGTACATTCTCCCAACAATGCAGGACTTGCTCCCATATAACTAAAGCATAGTATTTGCTCAAACATGCGTAATGGTAGTTTTTTTACCACCGCACCATTACGATTGATTACTACATTTTCGTTATCTAAAGACAAATAGCTGTCTTTAGAAGTAACATAAAGCGTATTTTGTAAATGTCTCATAAGGTGTCCTCATGCAAAAAACTCCGATAATAGCTCTTTACATCAATTCCATTACACAGTACCGGCAGGCATCTATCCTGTAGCGAGCATTGACGGCAGCTGGTTTTCGGTTTCACCTTAGGTGTATAGCCACGCCTATAATAATCATGCATTTCTTGCAGCAATTGCTTAACCTCCGCACGTAGTTCTATCGTAAAAAGCACTTCCTCCCTACGGTGCAATTCATTGTAGTATAAAGCACCTTTTTCAATTCTCACCCCTAACATCCGCTCTAAGCACATTGCTTCGCAACACAGCTGTAGTCTGTCTGCATTTATCAGCTTGCTCTTTCCTCTTTTGTATTCTACTGGATAAGGAAGCCAATTACCAACGTGCCCATACAGTTTGCAGCCATTTACACTCTTTTTGAATTCAACAACGTCACACTGACCGCTGACTCCAAGTTCCCGGGAGGATACACGCAAGCCACGTGTCACAAGTAGTTCTCCACGCTTTTCCACAAAACCCTCATCATGACAACGTTCGTGTACAATACTGCCTTCAACCGTTTTTAGGTTTTCCTGCCACTGTTGTTCAATATGTATTAACGCCCACTGCCTGCGGCAAAAGCTAAAGTGCTGCAATCCTGAAAGCTGCAAGAAATCGTCTTCGTTATATTCCATAGTAGGAATTCCTTATATCATGCGCATGCAGGTTACACCTTGAGGAATCTCATCTTCATCAATGCTAACTACGTAATCATGATAATTACGAGCAGAAATAACATCTTCTTTGCGTTTAATATTTACTGTATCAAACAATTTATATGCAGGGGCATTACCAAGCTCACTTTCATGTTTGAATACAATTAATTCTCTAACCGCCATATTTCCCCTAGCTGCTGAGTGATCATACTCAAACATATTTATAATTGCCTGCCACAGCAAATTTAAATCATCTTCATTAAAGCCAGTAACTTTACGTGCTAAATTAGCAGATATATAACCATCAACACGATAAAGAGCATATGGCACTATGTATTTACGTCCCATCTCAGTATTTTTATTCATTGCATCCTTTTCTGTCGTAATGGCAATTCTAGTAATAGTCAACTCCTGAGTAATTATCGGATCAATACTACGCGCAAATCCCAACTGCACTGGTCCGCGGACTTGTCCACAATTTAGTGCTACATCTTTTTTATTAAAAGTAGTCATGACTGCACCAAATGTACGAATATCAAAGAAATGACCACACATAAAATCACGAATTTTTTTGTCGATTTCGTCCTTTTCTTCTTTTTTTAGCTTCTTAACTTTTTCCTCATCAGTATTGCAATGACTATATGCTAAATTATCACTCGTATTCAAAGGAACGCCACTTTTAATATAAATGTCATAACCACTTTGGCCTTCACACATGGTTTCAACACAATTTCTAATTTTACGTTTTAAACAAACATCTGTCACAATACCATAACCTGTTTCCGGATCAACACGCGGCATATTACCAGCATCTGGATCACCGTTTGGATTACCATTCTCAACATCGAACAATACTGTAAACTCATATCTGTTTTTAATAATTTCTGCCATTTAATTTTCCTCCCTTTTTTCGTAACGTTTTTGTTTTTGATGATAATACCCTAAAATAAATTCACCCTGCTCCTCCAAACTTAATCTTGAAGGCAAAGCCTTACTACCCATAGTAAGCATGTTCATTAATCCACCAATCTTTTTTTCAAAACTAACCAATACCCTTTTATCAGAAATTTTTCTCAAATGATTATTGGCCAATTTAAGCAGCAACGGAAACGTCATCCCTGGTGTCGCACAAGCACTATTAAAATATCTGTCTTTTATCGTGCTATTGATCCCTGGATTTGCACTTTCCTGTAAATATTCCAATACTGCAAATACTCTACCTAACACATAAGGGATTTTTTTACTCTCTTCATTCAATGACACTGTAACAACCTCCTTCTTATTTCTCATTAGATATGCCTTAATTACAGCAGCCTTAATTCTGTTTATCTTACTAATCTTTTTATCAGCATCATCTCGATCTGCCTTCACTCTTAAAAGGATATTTTGATATAATGCCTCCGGATACTTATCACCACACAAAATACTGCGCAACATAGCACCATTTAATAACGGCGTAGCACTCTTATCCTTAGATTTTTTATTGGCGGTTTCCTGTAGTACCTGCCATAGCGGCACCTGCTCTTTACTATCATAAGCAGGTTGTACTATTTCAAACTCCTCATAATACCTTGCAAAATTTTTTAGAAATTCGCCAAATGTGTTTACAAGAAAAAATCTTACAGACACTCTTGCTGAATTGGGAGACAATCCCAAAATATAAAATTTGTTTTCAGGCTTGATCTCAAAATCGTTAAAATTAAATCTATCTCCCCTTTTCACATGTTTAAAAAAATTTTTTAAATCTTTATCTTTAACTATTTCACGTGTTTCTGAAAAAATATCCTCAAAGATATCTTCATTTTCTTCATCAGCACCTTCTGACCAAAATAGAATAGTTGTTTCGCCAAGCTGTAGATGATTCGTTTCGCTTTTCACAAGCATATTTAAGATAGTTGTATAAGCAAAGGCTGCATATTCACTTACAGGAGCATTATACCCCTGCTCATGTCCATAAGATTCATACGCAGCAGCATTAAACGCAACAAGCGACGCACCAGACGGTTTTGTATTCGGCACTCCCTTAATATTGGGGTGTAACCGAGCGATAGGAGCAAGCTTACCAGTTACAAGACAACGCGAAATCATCAAATCATCCCGAAAAGTATTTTTAAATTGCTCCCATGCTTGCCTTACCTCATTATCATTTACCGCCAACTCATCCTCTACATAAAACGTTATATTAACAGAACCTAAAAGCTTTTCTAAATACGGCTTTAATATTTCATTCTCATTGGCTTGTTTAGGTTGCCAATTATCATAAAATGCCTTTAAAGCTTCGGCAGTTTCTCCGTGAACTTCTGCAAGCACCTCTTTGCACTTTTCACCCATAGCCCTAAAACAATCCTCTGCTCTGTCTGGCTTGACCTTGTCAATACCAAGCATATACTTCGCGTTATCCCACAAGAATTGCGCCTTTATTCCCGATGAACGTTTTTCAGCTTCAGGCAATTGAATAACAGCTGAAGTTTCAACTTCTTTATTTCCCTGTTGTTTTTTTTCTAAAAGTGTTATGATATTCAAAAGCCTGCCATGCTTATCAATATTAAGTGCGTACGATATTTTTGCTGGCGCCCAACCAACTTTAGAAATTTTTCCTTTTGCAGTCAACGCATCATAATATTCTACTAACGCCTGCAATATCATTTCAGCACCTCACAATTAGATAAATCTAACACACCTCGTTTTAGTTCAGCCCTAAAAAACATTGGTTTAATATCTTTTGGATTACTATAATCCATGTCATAAAGCATATAGCCTAAATCCTTACATTCTTCTGAAATGGCTGTAGTAATACTATCAAATTCATACAATCTGAATTTCACTGGAAACTCCCTGCAACCAAAATATGGTTCATGAAAGCATTGACCCTTTATTATCCGACGCCTGATAATATCTTGAAATTTTCCAGGATTATCAGTTTTATTAGCATTGGCAGTTATTTCAAAATGAGCCTCAATAACATAGTGTACATCTTTAAGTATGAGCGCAGCTCTCTGTTGGATATCTGTTTTAGTATTGATATACAAACCGCCAACAGTTTTATCTAGCATTGCCTTTTCGACATTTCTTACATTGACTTTAGATTTTACTTCGTTACGTCTAACGTTGGTAAATTTTATCTGGCTAAGTACATAAATCTTGTCTATAATCCACCTCATACCAGGATGCCAATATATCGCTTCCAAAATTCCTCTTGCTGCCGAAGGTGTCATTACATCATAAGTAACACGTTCAACAGAAAATTCGGGTCTTGAAAACAACGCATAATCACCCCAAACCTCTAATTTTATACTCATTTTATTCACCTCATTTCAATACTATAGTGCTACAAGAATACACCAATTCCGTCTTCCATATTAATCACCAGTCCTTTATCAGTATCATAACTGCTTAAATCAGTTAATACGTTGATTTCTTCATCCAAAGCTTCAATTTTACCCATTCCCAAAAGCTTTTCATATTGTCTAGCATATACATTAACTGCATATTGACTCACTCTACGCAATAAACTTCTATTTCTTTCGCCGTATTGTAATTTTCTCAATAGTTCTTCTGCCTGTGAATCGCTTGGAATAATCACAGTACGCGTTGCTTCATCGATAAGCTTAAATCGTTTAGCAATATCACTAAATTTTAGTTCCTTAGTAAGCTGTAAAATTTTATTTTTATCCAAATTACAAGTATCACTTATATGATTATCATTTCTAGAATAACCCTTTACAGCATGCATTTTATCAAAATAAAATTTTATCGCAGCAACGTCAGCTATATCATCATATTTTCTAAAAGCCATACTAGATATTTCCTGTGCCTGACGTATGTAAGCAGGTACATTATTAAAATTATCATCATCTAGCTTAAAAACACATGTTATACTTCTATCAACTAACAGCTTACCTTCACGATTGCATCTTCCACCAGCCTGAATAATACTATCTAAACCTGCCATTTCACGATAGACAATGGGAAAATCAACATCGACCCCCGCTTCAATTAGGCTAGTTGCAACTACCTTACATTGCAAGCCTGCCTGCAGACGCTCTTTAATTACTTTTAAAGTATTTCTGCGATGTATTGGAGTCATAAAAGTTGACAAATGATAGCAACCATCACCGTCAAGTCCGTCATATATTTGTTGTGCCAATTTTCGTGTATTGACAATACATAAAACTTGTTTATAACTATTTAGACTTCCTAACAACTTGTCTATTTCATTATATTCTTTCTTTTTGTAAGTTATGCGTTTAAAGAATTTGTATAATCCAAGTACATCAGAACATATTTCCTTTGGCTGCATATTTTCCGGGAAAAACTTTTCTAAACTAGGCTGAGTTGCTGTACACAAAACCGCAGTAACATGATAATTAGATATTAACTCTTGAACAGAACGCAAACACGGCAAAAGAAAGTCATTAGGTAACATTTGCGCCTCATCAAAAATAACAATACTATTGGCTATGTTATGAAGTTTACGACATCTGCTTGTTTTATTAGCATAAAGGGACTCAAAAAACTGAACATTTGTAGTTACTACAATCGGTGCATCCCAATTTTCTGTTGCCAATTTTTTCCGCTGATTGTCTAAATGCCGCTCAGCATCACTAACTTCATCTTCGTCGTAGTCAACATTCATATGGTGCTCTAAAACATTATTATTACCAACAATATTACGGAACACATCTGCCGTCTGTTCAATTATAGACGTATAGGGAATAACATAGATAATTCTTTTTTTATTCTTATTGCTCATTGCATGCTCTAAGGCAAAACCCAAAGAGGCAATTGTTTTACCGCCACCAGTAGGCACCGTCAAACTATATAAACCTTCACTTCCCTTAGCCGCTGCAATACATTCTTCACGTATCTGAGTACGTTTTATATTAATGGAGCTTTTGTCATCACCAAAAGCAGAAACGTAGTCTATATATCGTTTATATAGTTTATCCAATGTATCATATTCGCCTCTTAGCAAATGATTATCATTCATAAAAGCTTCTGTATCCAAAAAATCAGCATCCACTAAACAAGAAAAAAGCATTCTCGTCATAAATGCTCCAGAATACAGCTTATCCCACTTAAGATTACTCAGCATACTCTTAGGTAAATCCTTAAAACTATCTACTTCACTTCTGAAGGACGTATAATCTAACTCTCCTACAAGCTGCTTTTTTAAACGAGCATACAATGTACCGTTGTCAACATCGCCTCTTGTACCTGCATTCATCAAACCTGCATGGTGACCAGCTATACAAAACGAAAGCATACTGATAGAACGCAAACATTGTGCTCCAGCACTCGAATGGTCTACTATAGGCCCACCATACTTAATTCTTTTTTGAAAGCCCTTAGAGTATTTCCCAATATCGTGATATAACCCTAATACCCTACCATAGTCACTCATTGAAAATTCATCAGCAAAGTCACTACACAATTTACTTGTGCCACGCAAATGCTCTATAAGTATCTGTACTCTGCCATCTTCTGCTTTATGTCCCCAATATTCCATTATGCACCCTCTTATACACCAAATATATCTCAGTAATATTGTATGCTACTTTCTTGATATTTTACCGCCCTAATTTCTTATATGAGCTGGATACAATTCTCATCGCCTCCATTCCTTAGTTCAATTATATTTTAGTGTAATGATTTTGTCAACAATATTAAAAGAAGAAAACAGTAACACTTACTTGCCTTACTGTTCATCGTAATGTATAATAATCAAGTCATATACTAGATTTATTATCAGTATATGTGGATTGAAAAAATTATATTTTCGTGTACTAGAACGAAGGCGGTCACACCGCCTCTGTTCTTTTCACACAACTAACATCTTTACATACTACAAGTATATCACACTGATTAGACAAATTGTGTCTATCAATTAACTCTTTTTCAAATATATGCAAGCAGCCCAAAGAAAAATGATATGTACCCCTAATAATGGACACCCAGTATTGGGGGTATTTTTATGCGATACAGTTATGAGTATAAGAAGATGTGTGTTGAATTGTACCGTAAAGGGAAATGACCGGAAACACCAGATGGAGTAAAAGAGAAACCATTTCACAATATGATTCGGATTTGGGTTCGTACAGAAGATACTTGTGGTCCAGAAGCACTTCAACATAAAAATCAGAACAAGGTATGGACAGCAGAAGAGAAGTTTAAATTAGTAGCAGAAGTATTGGCTGGTTCATCAAGCAAAACAATAGCTATTGCAGCAGGGATTAACTCAAGTCTCTTGTATCAGTGGGTCAAATGCTATAAAATGAAAGGGTATCAGGGATTGGTCGCACAACGAAAAGGACGACCACCCAAGGAGCCTGTTATGAAGAAAAAAATAGAACCAGCAGAACTTACTCCGTCCGAACGAGAAGAAATGATCTTGCTCAGAGCAGAGAATGAACGTATGAAAGCGGAGATCGCCATAATAAAAAAAGAAATTGCCTTGAGAGAAGAGAAATGCGCAGCGCAACTCAAGGCGAAAAAGCTGCACTCGTCAAAGAACTGCGTGAAGAAGGATATGCCCTGAATAATTTGTTAAGTGCAATTGGTTTATCTCACTCAACATATTATTACGAACTTAGCAAAAACGATAAGATTAAAGAACGAAATGGTGATTTATCAACTGAAATCATTGCCATCTTCACTGAAAATAAAAAACGATATGGCGTAAGACGAGTACACAGGGAACTTCTAAATCGTGGTTTTCAGGTAACCCACAAGCGTGTCCAGCGAATCATGCACCAGCTTACATTGCTCGTAAAACGTCCAAAAGGAAGGTACCATTCTTACAAAGGTAATGTCGGCAAGGTCGCTGACAATATCATCAATCAAGATTTCAGCACAGAAAAGCCGATGCAAAAGTGGTCGACCGACGTATCACAGTTTAATTTGTCATGGGGTAAATGCTATCTTTCTCCTATTCTGAATATGAATACAAATGAAATTATTTCTTATAATCTTTCTCTGAGTCCAAATATGGAGCAAATCAAGGATATGCTTGCGAAGGCATTTAAAAGTTTTCCTTCGGTAAAAGGTCTGATTATGCATTCGGATCAAGGATGGCAGTACCAACATGCATTTTACCGAGAGGAGCTTGAGAAGCACGGAATCATTCAATCCATGTCCCGCAAAGGCAACTGCTATGACAACTGCATTATGGAAACTTTTTTTGGTAGGTTGAAGAACGAGATGTTCTATGGGTTTGAGAAAAATTATCTTTCCTTTGAATCTTTTTCAAATGCTATTGCTGAGTATATCGACTATTACACCAATAGAAGACTTCAAGCTAAAACAAAATGGATGCCTCCCTCTAAATTCAGGAAAGCATCCATGATGCAAATATAATTATTCAAATTTTAAGCGGTGTCCAGAAAACTGGGTACATATCAATGACGGAGATATTTCGCCCTGCTTATTCTTGTAGCAACCAATCGGCTATATCG
>CAVDRP010000010.1:0-84658 GCA_963611535.1 Bacteroidaceae bacterium
GGGCTACCATTCGCCGATAGAATTATTTGACGATATCCTCGATAGGATTTACGCTATTGAAAAATTTTTTTGATCAGAAGTGTTCAATTTCAACTTGCAATTTACGTAAGAATTTAATTATTTATTATTCAAGAAAGGGTGAGAATAAGGTGCAGCATTTGGATCAGGCATTGCAGTTCATGGTGCGGATGCAGCAAAAGCTGAATCTGCAGTAGCGGACTGGGCAAAGAAAAATGTTAATTAAATGAGGTGACAAGCGATGGATATTACAAAAATGGCACAGGAATATCATGAAAAAATGTTTCCGGGTTATAAATCAAAGTTTTTGGAGACAGACCCAGAATTTATCGAGAGATTTGATAATTTTGCATTTGATGAAGTGGTAAATGAGAAAGGCATGGAGTTAGACCAAAAAACAAGAATGACCTGTATCCTGGCAATTTTATTGGGATGTCAGGGAATAGATGAATTTAAGGCAATGCTTCCAGCTGCAATGAATTTCGGTGTATCTCCGGTTGAAATAAAAGAGATTGTATATCAGGCAGTAGATTATCTCGGAATTGGAAGAGTTTTTCCATTTTTACATGCAGTGAATGATATATTGACTGCAAAAGGTGTCACTCTTCCATTAGAAGGTCAGGCAACAACCACCATGGAGAATCGACTGGAAAAAGGTATTCAGTCACAGGTGGATATTTTCGGAGACAGTATGAAGGATTTTTATAAATCAGGTCCGGAAGAGTCAATGCACATCAATAGATGGCTTGCATCAAACTGCTTCGGAGATTTTTATACAAGAACAGGGCTGGATTATAAGACAAGGGAACTGATCACGTTTTGCTTCTTGTATGCGCAGGGAGGATGCGAACCTCAGCTTACCAGCCATGCGGCAGCAAATATGAGACTTGGAAATGATAAACAGTTTTTAATTCGTGTTATTTCCCAGTGCCTGCCATTTATCGGGTATCCGAGGACACTGAATGCACTTCGTTGTATCAATGAAGCAGCAAAATAAATAATTGGAGGAAAACAATATGAGCAGAACATGGTTAATTACAGGAATCAGCAGTGGATTTGGTTATGAGATCACAAAACAGTTGCTTGAAAAAGGCGATACCGTTGTCGGAACGGTAAGAAAGACCGATAAGATCAAAAGTCTGATGGAGGAGTATCCAAAAAACTTAGATGTAAAAATTCTTGATGTAACAGATGTTCCGGCACTTCAGAAGACAGTCAAGGATACATTTGCAGAACATGCAAAAATAGATGTTGTCATCAGTAATGCCGGTTATGGACTATTTGGTGCAGCAGAGGAACTTTCGGATGACCAGATCAATCACATCATAGCAACAAATCTGACAGGTTCCATTCAGTTGATTAAGACTTCACTTCCATTTATGAGAAAACAGGGTGGTGGAAGAATTATCCAGATTTCTTCTTATGGCGGACAGGTTGCTTATGCAGCAAATTCCATGTATCATGCAACAAAATTTGGAATTGAAGGATTCTGTGAATCTGTTGCACAGGAAGTCGAGCCATTTAATATAGGAGTGACAATCGTAGAGCCGGGCGGAGCAAGAACAGAGTTTCGCTATGGAAGTGCAAAAGTTGCAAAGCTTACTCCAGAGTATGAGGCTTGTCATGGATTCCTTAAAATGCTTGATCCGGCAAACGGACTTGCACCTGGTGATCCAGCTAAGATGGCAACAAAGATTATTGAGAGCGTAGATCTTCCAAAGGCACCGATGCGTATGGTACTTGGCTCTCAGGCGCTGCAGGCAACCATTACAAGATTAAAAGAAAGAATTGCTGATTATGAGACACAGACAGAGCTTGCAGCATCTACAGACATTGTAGAATAATAGCTGTAACTCTATTGACTGCTAACCACTAATTGCATTATCACCAAGTATGTTTTGCGACAAAAGAAATATTAATTTATATGTAACTACGTACAAATTTGATATTCAGGTCTTAGGGTGTCCCTAATGAGAAAATTACCGTTTGGATAACCAAATGGTCTGCTCGCTACAATGATGTAATGAAAATTATATAGGCAAAAAGCAAGCACAGCCGACGGATTTTATCTCCGTTAGCTGTGCTTTATCTCATTTATAAATCACTTCTGCATTAACGATTTCTGCCGCTCGGTTGCGGATATTGTTCTTCTTTTGCACCAGCAGCATCATATTATCCGCTTTGAGTTTCTCTGTAATTTGCTCCTGTTCAGCGAGCAGGTTTACTGTCTGTTCAAATAAATTTGCTGCTTGACGCTAGACATCGGCAAGATAATCATAGAGCTTTTCACTCGTCAGAAGATTGTAATATCTTACCTTATGGCTCTGCTTTATATACCGTCTGTGCAAATTTTCTAAACGCAAAAAGGGCTCTGACCGTTTACAGTCAAAGCCTCAATTTGCTCTTTGCTATACCCTATAAGGTTTTTATTGTTGAATTTTCAAGTACTGCCTTATGTGGCATTAGCCAAAGCAACAGCCTCTTTTTATTGCAGCTTAATTATGCACGGGAAATATAGTCGCCAGTTCTAGTATCAATTGCCAGCACATCGCCCTCGTTGATGAACAGAGGAACCTTAACAACATAGCCAGTATCCATCTTAGCGTTCTTGCTGCCGCCGGTAGCAGTATCACCCTTGATGCCGGGTTCGGTTTCAACTACGGTCAGCTCAACAGTGTTCGGCAGGTCAACGCCCAGTACGCGGTTGTCATAAATCATGATCTTAACGTCCATGTTCTCTTTCAGGAAGTTGAGTGCGCTGCCCAGGGTTTCCTTGCTCAGCTCGGTTTGTTCATAGGTTTCGTTATCCATGAATACATACATGCCGTCAGATTCATACAGATATTGCATTTCGCGGCGGTCGATGTGTGCCTTGGGCAGGCGCTCGCCAGCATTGAAGGTACGCTCAACAACAGAGCCGGTGCACAGGTTGCGCATTTTAGCACGTACGAAGGCAGCACCCTTACCAGGTTTTACGTGTTGGAATTCAACAACCTGCCAAGCGTCGCCATCGATGGTAACAGTTACGTTGGTTTTAAATTCGTTTGTGGAAATCATTAGAAGCCCTCCTATAAATTTAATGACTAGACAATTTCAATAAGCTGCTTTTTGACACCGTTTAAGGCTCTGGCCCCTTCCTCAGTCAAAACAACAGTATCTTCTATACGAACCCCGCCTTTGCCGGGAATGTATATACCAGGTTCAATAGTAAAAATCATGCCTGTTTTCAGCACAGTAGCGCCGCGCTTGTTAATATTCGGCATCTCGTGGATCTCCAGGCCGACGCCGTGGCCCGTGCCATGCACATAATAATCACCGTAGCCGCAGGCAGTAATGCTGTCACGCACAATTGCATCCAGCTCCCTGCCAGTCATGCCCACCTCAGCAGCCCTCAGGCCTTTGCGCTGCGCCTCCTCGACAATGGTGTAAATCTCCTTGTGCCAGGCTGTCGCCACGCCCATAACCAATGTACGCGTCATATCCGAATGATAGCCGTTATAGACGGCGCCAAAGTCAAAGGTGACGAAATCGCCAACCTCTACAACCTTATCCGAGGCCATACCATGTGGCAGCGCGCTACGCGCGCCAGAGGCAACAATCGTATCAAAGGAAGTCTTTTCGCTGCCCAGCTCGCGCATATAATATTCCAAGCGTCCCGCCAGCTCACGCTCCGTGCAGCCTGGATGGATATCATCCAGCAGCTTGATAAACGCCTCATCGGCAATACTGGCAGCCTTCAGCAGCATATCCAGCTCTTTTTTATCCTTAATCATACGGATATCGCTCAAATCAATGCTACGCATGCGAGTATCGCCCAAAAGCTCCTGCAGAACTACGTAATCATCATAGCTGTACCAGCTGCCGTCAAAGCCAACTGCTTCAGCCTTCGCTGCTTTAGCCAGCTCTGCCGCTGCCGCCCAAATGCTGTGGGCATCACGGGGAGTGTATTCCAGCACCTCAAAGTACTTCAGCTCATGCTTGGCCTGCTCGGTGTAACGTCCGTCCGTAATGAGCACACCATGCTGCCTGTCCAGGTACAGCAGGCTGGAATCACCAGTAAAGCCTGTAAGATAACGGATAGTGGTAACATCTTTAAGAATGACACTATCTATCTGCAGCCTGGCCATTACTTCCAAAACCTTATTGACACGCGTCATGATATTACCCTCTTTCCTTAAAAATCAGCCACTTATGGCCATGAATCACCTAAATATTTTACCACTCATTAGCAAAACTTTCAACTATTTATCTAGTGTTCTGCTCACTTTTCGCTATCAAAGAGCGCTTCTACAAACTTATCGGGTTCAAAGGGACGGAAGTCCATAATGCCTTCGCCCACGCCAATCCATTTCACAGGCAGTCCCAGCTCTTCCTTGATTGCTACAACTACGCCGCCCTTGGCCGTACCGTCGAGCTTGGTCAGCACAACGCCGGTCACGTTGGCAGTTTCCATGAACACCTTGGCCTGGTTAATAGCGTTCTGTCCCGTAGTAGCATCTAACACCAAAAAGGTTTCGTGCGGTGCTTCGGGGATTTCACGCTTGATGATGCGGTGGATTTTTTCCAGCTCGTTCATTAAATTAGCCTTGTTGTGCAAACGGCCTGCAGTATCGATAAAGAGAATGTCAGCCTTGCGGGCGATGGCGGCCTTCATAGCATCAAAAACAACTGCGGCAGGGTCTGCGCCCTCTGCATGGCGGATAACATCACAGTGCGCACGTTCACCCCAAATTTGCAGCTGCTCGCTGGCGGCCGCACGGAACGTGTCGCCAGCTGCTAGCATAACCTTGTATTTGAACAGCGTAAAATAGTTGGCCAGCTTGCCGATAGTGGTGGTTTTACCTACACCGTTGACACCGACAACCAAAATAACAGTGGGCTTGGCCCCGATGCGGGTGCGTTGGCCACTATCAGCCAGCAGCTCAGCCAAGTATTTTTTCAAGAAGGGAATAACCTCCTCTGTGCCGGCGATCTCCTTCTTTTTAGCTGCCTGGCGCACAGCGTTAATCAGCTTTTCGGTAGTCTTTACGCCCACGTCGGCAGACAGCAGGATCATTTCCAGCTCGTCCAAAAAATCATCGTCAATTACAGCCGACATCCCCACCAATTCCTGAATACGGTCTGTAAAATTACGCCTGGTCTTACTCAGGCCTTCCTTTAAGCGCTCAAAAAATCCCATTATACATTCTCCTTTGCATTTATCTTTACAGACAATAACTTGGAAACACCAGATTCCTCCATAGTCACGCCATACATAATATCGGCACATTCCATGGTACCCTTACGGTGCGTAATTACTATAAACTGCGTATCACCTGCGTAATCGCGCAAAAAGCTGGCAAACCGCTGGATATTGGCATCATCTAGCGCTGCATCTATTTCGTCTAGCACGCAAAACGGTGACGGCTGATAGCTCAGCAGGGCAAACAGCAGGGCAATAACCGTCAGCGCCCTTTCGCCGCCGCTCAAAAGATACAGGCTCTGCAGCTTTTTACCTGGCGGCTGCACATGTATATCAATACCAGAATCCAGCAGATTATCCGGCTCTGTCAAAAGCAGCACCGCCGTACCGCCGCCAAACAGCTTGGTGTAGCACTGGGCAAAGTATTCATTAATCTTGGCGAAGGCCTCCTTAAAGCGCCTGCTCATGCCGCTATTGATTTCAGCAATGACCGCTTCCAAATTATCCTTGGCCTCGCACAAATCGCTGTACTGCCTGCGCAAAAACTCACTACGCTCACGCACAGCGTTATATTCCTCTATTGCCGCCGCGTTAATGGGTCCCAGCTCGGCAATCGCCAACGACAGAGCGCTTTCCTGCTTTTGCAGCTCTGACAGCGTTAGATCATGAAGCTGCTGTACCTCCAACGCCCTTGCCGCTGCCTCGTCTAATTGGTAATCCTGCTTTAGCTGCTCCTGGACATGGCTACAGCTGCTTTCGTGCCGCGCCAGCTCCAGCTCTGCCTGCCGCAGGCTGCTTTCGCTTGCATCCACCTGCTTTTGCAGCGCAGTAATTTCAACTTCTGCCTGCTGCTGTTTATCTAGCAGCTCACCACGCTGCAAGCTGTAATCGTCCTTGCCACCCAGCATATTCCGCAACTCTTCCATAAGCACGTCGCACTGCCTTTGCAGCTCCTGCTTTTCTTCGCCGCAGCCTGCAACCAGCTTTTCCAGACGCTCCTTTTCTTTTTCATTAGCTGCCATTTCCCTTTGCAGCCTCAGGGCATCTGCATCCATATTCTGCATATTGCTGCTGATAAGCTGCGCCTTCGTCGTGGAGGTTTCCAAGGCTATTTTAGCATCCTGCAGCTGGTTATCCAAGGCTGTAACGGCACTGCCAAAGCGGGCAATTTCTTTCTTTATGTCTTCCAGCAGCGTCTTCGCCTCACTATCCTGCCCCTCACGCTCAGCCACGGCCGCACGCAGCTCCTTGAGCCTGTCGCGGCTTGCCATATAGGCAGCTGTTACATTGCTGCGGTCATCCAAAAGCAGCAGCAGGCGTTCGTCATCACGCTTTTTCTGCTCCTCCGCCTGATTCAGCTTCAGCTCTAGCCCATCTGCCGCCAGCTGCTCACAACGCAGCTCTTCAGCTAGCTGCTGCAGCTTTTCGCTCTGGCTCTTTTCTATTGCTTCCTTTTCCTCCAGCTGCTCCTGCCAGGTCAGCAGCCGCTGATGCAGCTGCTTCACCTGCGCCGCAGCCTGGGTAATTTCTGCATTACGGGCTAGATAGCCTTCCTTACGCCTTTTGCTGCCGCCGGTTAAGCTGCCGCCAGCGTTGACTACGTCGCCGTCAAGCGTCACCACGCGCAGGCGGTAGCGTGCAGCCTTAGCTGCTGCCAGTGCCGCATCAATATTTTCGGCAACCAGCACCCGCCCCAGCAAAAAACGGATAGCGTTTTCAGCTTCGGCCTCGTAGGTTATCAAATCAACCGCATAGCCCAAAACACCCGGCAGCCTTGCCAGTGCCTCCTCCTCACGCGTCGGTATGCGTCTTTGCACCGTATCCAGGGGTAAAAACGTAGCACGTCCGCTGCCACTGCTCTTTAAATAAGCAATAGCTGCCTTGGCCGCCGCCGCTGAACGCATCACTATGTTTTGCGCACCCTCGCCCAGTGCAGTTTCCATAGCGGCAACATATTTATCCTCTACCTGGATAAGCTCTGCCGCCACACCCACAACCTGGGAGCGCCACTGCTCCTTGGCCTTCATCACTGCCTTGATGCCATAGCCAAAGCCTTCATAGCTTTGCTGCAGACGCTTTAACGCCTGCTCCCGTGCCTCGGCCGCCGCAAACTGGCGCTGGCACTGCTGCTGGCTGGCCATGGTAGCTTCCAAGGAGCTTTTGTTGACATCATATTCTTCACGCAAACGCGCTCCCTGCTTTTGCAACAGCTCTATATTATGCGTGCTTTGCGCCTTATTCTCCAGCAGGTCATTGTACTCCTCTTCCTGCTGCTTGGCGGCCGCTTCTGCTTCCTCAATGCTTTTTTTCAAGGCCTCGCGGCGGCGCACACGCTGCTCCTGTGCCTCCTCCAGGCTGTGCAGATCGTTACGCAAAGCCAAAAGCTCCTGCATACCGCTAAAGAACTGCGATTGCAGCTCGTCATTACGCTTTGTTGCAGCAGCCAGCAGCTTCACCTGTTCACCACGCTGGTATTCCAGCTCACCAACCAGGCTGCCTGCTGCAGCGCGCTTTTTTTCGGCAGCGTCAAAATCCGCCGCCAACGCCTGCAGCCTTTTTTCCTGCTCAGAGCCCTGCTGCGCCAGGCGCTCATTCTGTTCATCCAAGCGTCGGCTTGCCCTTTGGCTTTGGCTTACACGCTCATCAAGCACCTTTTGGCTGCCATGAAGCTTTTCCAGCTTAGTTTCCTTCTCCTTGATATCGTCCTGTAACCTGCTGTACTCCTCTGCCAGCTTATCTATATCCTGCTGTAAGGCCACCTGCGCTGCCCTCTGCTGGCTCAGTCCCGCAGCATTTTTTGCATATGCATCACCTGCTGCTTCCTTTTTAGCAATCAGCTCCCTTGTCATCGCTTCCATCTCATCCAGCCTGCGCAACAGTACTGACAGGCGGCAGCTGCGCAAGCCTTCATTTAGCTCGTTAAAATGACGTGTTTTTTCGGCAGCCTGTGCCAACGGCTCCACCTGCGCATCCACCTCGCTACGGATATCGTTAATACGCGTCAGGTTGTTCGCCGTATCATCCAGCTTACGCACTGCATCCTTCTTGCGCAGGCGGTATTTGGCAATGCCTGCAGCCTCTTCAAACAGGCTGCGCCTGTCCTCGGGACGGCTATTTAAAATTTCATCTATTTTATTCTGGCCTATGATGGACATGGATCCCTTGCCCAGGCCCGTATCTGCCATTAAGTCTATAATGTCCTTCAAGCGGCAGCTTTTTTTGTTGATAGCATATTCACTCTCACCACTGCGGAAAATGCGGCGCGTCAGGCTCACCTGCTCAAAATCAAGCGGCAAGGCATGGTCACTATTATCAAAATCAATGGTCACCTCTGCCACGCCCAACGCCCTGCGCCTGCCGCTACCCGAAAAGATAACATCCTCCATCTTGCTGCCACGCAGATATTTGGCACTTTGCTCACCCAGCACCCAACGGATCGCGTCCGAGATATTACTTTTGCCCGACCCGTTAGGGCCGACGACAGCAGTAATGCCCTTATCAAAGCTTAATTCAGTTTTATCAGCAAAGGACTTAAATCCATAGGTTGCAAAGGATTTTAAGCGCACGAAAAATCACCCGTTTTCTCTAATCTAATATCGTATCTTTTTATTTTATCATAATGTGTTATATTTTAACAATAGATTGCGTTAAGAGTAAAAGCAAAATGCAACATATTTTTAGCGCTGTGCTTCACTTCTCTGCAGCCGCCTGCGGACGCAGCTGTATATCCTGCGCCTCGTTTTGCACTATCGTGAAGCTGATAGCAGGAAACAGCTGCTGCCAATAGCGCAGGTTGCAGCCCTTTTGCCCGCGCAGCTTGGATTCTAATTTTGGAGGACACAGTATATCTATCCCCCCCACCCCCATATTTAGCAACTGCTCTAGCTTAGGAGTGAGCTCATTACGCAGCACGCGGCTCTTAACCAGCTCGCCCATGGCTGGATGAAACGGCCCTGCGATGATGTTACCTGGTGCGCACAGCTCCGCATCTGCCTGCAAACCTACGCGGATAACATTAATCCCAGCTGCCACAAGCTCCTTATACGCCCATGCTGCCTGCTCCACCGCCGCCTCCAGCGTTAGCGGCGTAAAGCGCCCAGCCGCAAAATCTGCCGCCAGAGGCGTGTCCTTAATCACTAAAAGCGGATATATACGCGCAATGTCAGGCGCAAGGCTCACCGCCTGGCGCACCGTTTGCTGCACGCTGGCAAAGCTTTGCTGTGGCAGACCCACCATCAGCTGCAGTCCTGTAGCAAAGCCGTGCTGCTTTAACAGCTGCATAGCTGCTGTCACCTGCGCCGCAGTGTGTCCCCGTCCTGCCGCCTGTAAAACTGCATCGTCCAGCGACTGCACCCCCAGCTCCACCAGCTTCACGCGGTGCTGCGCCAAGAGTGCCAAACGCTCCTCATCTATGTAATCAGGACGTGTGGACAAGCGCACGCTACCAACAAGCCCCTCTGCGCACAGCGCATCCGTCAGCGCCAGCAGCTCCTCTTGCAATGCCAGTGGCAGTCCCGTAAAGCTGCCACCGTAAAAGGCAGCCTCGTTTTGCGGCGACGGCTGCAGCCAGCGGCGCCAGCGCGCTATCTGCGCACGTGCGTTAGCCGTGGCAGCAAGCTGCTGGCCGCTGATAGCTCTTTGGTTGCAAAACACGCATTGATGCGGACAGCCAGCATGAGGTATAAAAATCGGCAAGATAGACATAGAATCCCTTCTTTAACTATTTAGAGAATTTAATGAAATATCAAACAAGCTAAAAGAACTTGCTTAACAGAATTTTTTACTATTGACTTTATCCCCCTATGGGGGTTATTATATTGTTGCAAGAATTTTATTAGGAACGTGGTGCAGCAATGAAATTATCTCACATGCAGTTTATAAAAACAAGTCTTCCCTTTACCTTTTCCACTATGGCCGCCTCGCTCATGGGCGCGGTTGATACCGCCGTTGTAGGTCATTTGGGAAATTATACGTATATTAACGCCGTTTCGCTCGGTGCTGTAATCTTCAGCACCGTTTATTGGTTGTTTGGCTTTTTAAAAATTTCTACCAGCGGTTTTGCCGCCCAAGCCTTGGGGCATCATGATCCCAAGCTGCTTGCAGGGGCTTTTTTGCGTGGCGTGCTGGCTGCCTTCGCCATCGGCCTTTTGCTGGTTATTTTGCAGGAGCCCATCTGGCAGACGGCGCTGGTGCTGTTTAACCCCGATGCCGCCACCCGTCCCATGCTCGAGCGCTATTACCGCATGCTCATTTGGATTATGCCCCTGACGCTTGTCTTTCAGACGGCACAGGGCTGGTTTGCAGGCACGCTGCACGTGCGCATTGCCGTTTTCACCGCCCTTGCCAGCAACATCATCAACCTTGCTTTAGACGTGCTCTTTGTAGTTGTGTGGAACTTTGAGGTTACAGGCGTGGCCGCAGCCACCTGCATCGCCAACATCACAGGCTTTTTGGCCATCCTGTTCTTTTACTACAGGCACAAGCCGCTGCCGCTTACTGCAGTGCCCCTGCGTGAGATATTTTCAGGTCCCACCTGCCGCCAGATGGTGCAATGCGGCTCCCACCTCACTGTGCGCATGTTCTGCATGATCATCATGGTCAACAGCTTTATGCACCAAAGCTCTGCCTTTGGCGGCGAGCTTTTGGCAGCCAATTCCATACTTTTTCAAATTCAGTTCATTATGGGTGATATCCTTACCGGTCTGTCGCAGGCAGGCGCCATCTACTCTGGCATTGCCTTTGGCGAGCACAACAAGCCTATGCTCAACGACACATTGCGCATCAGCTTCATTTGGGCCATAGGCTTCGGCCTGGCGCAGACTGTCTTCTATTACATTTGCCGTCATGCCATTTTGGGCTGCTTCACCAATCTGCCAAGCGTCATCGCTACAGCGCAGCAGTACGACCTGTTTATTGCTTTCTTTCCGCTCATCAGCGCCTTGGGGATTGTGTACTACGGCGTATTCAACGGCGCACTCTACACCAAGCCCATCTGCATATCCATGCTGATGACGGTCAGCTGTTACCTGACGGCCTACTTTACGCTTATACCGCTTTATGGCAACATCGGCCTGTGGCTGGCGTTTTTGGTATTTTACATCGCCCGCAGCGGCTTCTTGCTGCTCTTTGTTCCTAAGCTGCAGCAACGCTTTGCCTAAGGCTGCACAACAATTGACATCATAATATTAAAGGCACCCGGCTCCAAGCTGAGTGCCTTTTGCTTTGCTAAATTACCTGCATATCATAGCCAAGAAATGCTACTCAGCGCAAATACCTGTCGATAGCTGTTTCAAAATCCTCCAGGCTTTTGCTGCCGTCACCCTTTTCTATAGCGTGCAGGATGCAATGCTCCAAGTGCTCCTTCAAAATCACCTTAGCCGTATTATCTAACGCCTTACGCACAGCAGCAATCTGTATCAGCACCTCCGAGCAGTCACGGTCAGCAGCCACCATCTCCTTAATGGAGCGCACATGTCCTTCTATGCGTGCTAAGCGGTTCACAACCTTCTTTTTGTTGGGATGCGTATGTGCATGCTCATGCGCTGTGTGTACCTCATCCTGCAGCGCAGCTTTTTTTGCCTGCATATTCTGCTTGCTGATATATTCCAGGAGCGATTTTTCCTCTGTCATGTTTATGCCTCCCTCCGCCAGCTGATTAAGAAAGGGGGCAGATGCACGCTCCACCCCCTCTGTTTACAGCTCTGCCTGCTTGGTCAAAATACTTTCAATAACCATAGCTACGCCATCAGCATCATTGGACGCAGTGACGATTTGGGCCTCTTTTTTAACATTATCCTTGGCGTTGGCCATAGCCACACCAATACCGGCATTGGCAATCATCCTGATATCGTTATTGGAATCGCCGATGCACATAATTTCCTGCGGCTGTACGCCGTAGCTGGCAGCTACGCTCTTAACAGCCACCCATTTGTTCACACCAGGCTCCATCAGCTCCAAAAAGTTATCCTTAGAGCTGGTAACATCCAGCTTGCCAGCAAAGCGCTGTGCAAACTGCTGCCATACCTCGGTAAATTCTTCGGCCTTGGTCATAACTAAGATTTTATACGGCGCTGCATCCGTATGATACAAGGCCTCGCCGATTTCAGTTGTAGGAACACCGCTTATTTTGGTGTACATACGCGAGCAGTCATTTTGCTGACGGATGTAAATGCTGTCACCAACATAAAGCTGCAGGTAGTAGCCCTTTTCCTTGCAATAGGCCAAAACCTCGTTAGCAGTTTCCAGCTTCATCTTGTGCTCATAAAACACTTCGCCGCTCAGGCTGCCCTTAACCAAGGCACCGTTATAGGTCACCAGCGGCACATCCAAGCCCAGGCTCTCGGCATAAGGCTGCGCCGAAACGTACATGCGTCCTGTCGCAATCAAAAAGATTTTGCCTGCGGCCATTGCTGCCTTAATTGCGGCCGCATTTCTGGCCGAAATCTTGCCGTTACTATTCAAAAGTGTATCATCCATATCGCTGGCAATCAGCTTAATTTCCATTTTCTACCTGCCCCCCGCTATTTATCTGCTTTTGTAAAACAAGTGCCGCTCCCGGATACAGCAAAAGCAAAAAGATGCCATGAGCCACGCCAAAATTCAGCTCGTAGCCAGGTAACATACGGCAAAGGTTAATTGCTCCCTCTAGCGATAGTGCTGCTACAACCACTAGCGCCTTTGCGGCCTCCGTGCGCATCGTTAACGCCTGCTTTAGCGGTGCTAGGAAAAATTCCTTACTAGTGGCCAGCTGCACAAGCTTCAGGCCGATAAGCATAAAAACTCCTTCAATAAACGCGCCTGCAACCAAACCGCCTAGGGTAACAACCGCCAGCCAGCCAGTCAGGTATTCCACGATGAAAAATATTACGCTTAAGGTAAGCCACATTGTAGCTAAATTATATATTGTATTCTTCAAAATAATCACCATGTAATATTATAGCATAGGCTAACGGTAATTGACAAACACACGCTACATTTTCTCCCCACGATTACATATATTTTCCTGCAGCCAACGCCTCTTTATGATAGAATATAATTTATAGCATTGGCAGGCTCATAGCCTGCGTGAAGGGAGCAGTATAAATGAAACGTAGTGAAAAATTCCGTCAGGCCAACCGCGAAGCCGTCGCCACGGTCATCGCCACTATAGCCGTCATCAGCTTTTGGTGGCTTGCAGGCTTCGGTCTGGCAGATAGTGATATATCTTTGTGGCACACGCCGCTGTGGGTTTGGGGCGGCTGCGTCGGTACCTGGATTTTCGCCATCATCATTACCATATTCTTAACGGAAAGGGTCTTTGTAAATTTCGACCTTGATTCCAGCGAAGAGGAGCAAAAGCATGAATAATATTTTCAACCTTCTGCCTGTACTGCTGTTTTTGTTTGCATTACTTGGCATCAGCGCCTATATTCAGCGCGCTTCTAAAGAAAATAGGCAAAAGGATTTTGCCAAGGATTATTTTATCGGCGGGCGCACGCTGGGAGGCTTCGTCCTTGCTATGACCACTGCCGCCACCTACAGCAGCGTCAGCACCTTCGTCGGCGGTCCCGGCATGGCTTGGGTCATTGGCTACGGCTGGCTGTATATGGCCATTGTACAGGTTGTAGTTATCTTTTTGGTATTGGGCGTGTTTGGCAAAAAAATTGCCCTCATCGCCCGCGAAATTGACGCCGTAACCGTTATCGATGTGCTGCGCGCACGCTATCATTCCAATTTTTTGGCTAATCTGTCGGCGCTGGTTATTGTAGCCTTCTTTTGCGCTACTATGGTGGCACAGTTCGTGGGTGCCGCCAAGCTGTTTGAAGCAGTAACAGGCTTTTCCTACCTCACCGGCCTGACGATGTTTGGCCTCATCGTGGTCTTTTACACCACCATCGGCGGCTTTAAGGGCGTTGCTGTGACCGACGCCTGCTGCGCTATCGCTATGATCGTGGGCCTGTGTATATTGATGGGCGGCATGATGCACGTTGGCGGCGGCTTTGAAAAAATGATGGCCTACATCGCCACTCAGCACCCGGATATGCTCGAGCCCTTGTCACGTGGTAAAATGCCCATCTCGCTTTACATTAGTCAATGGCTGCTGGTAGGCATCTGCACCCTGTCGCTACCGCAGTCCGTTGTCCGTGGCATCAGCTACAAGGATACCAAGGCCCTGCACCGCGCCATGATTATCGGCACAATCGTTATCGGTGCCATGACGCTTGTAGCCACCTGGATCGGCGTCCTCAGCAAAGGCATCCTGACGCAGAGCCTGGCTGCCTACGGCAATAGCGTCGATAATATCATGCCTATCGCCATAGTGCAAAGCCTTTCTCCCTTCTGGGCTGGCGTTATCATCATAGGACCTATCGCCGCCACCATTTCCACCGTCTCCTCCCTGCTTTTGTCCTCCTCATCTTCTATCGTCAAGGACGTGTATATGAATATCAAGGGACAAAAGCAGCAGTCACTTTCCAATAATCAGATACGCCTTTACAGCCTCGCCGCCACTATCATCCTAGGCCTTTTGGTTTATGTAATCGCCATCAAGCCGCCTAGTGTTATCTGGCAGATTAATATGTTTGCCTTTGGCGGCCTGGAAACTGCCTTCTTCTGGGTGCTCATCTTTGGCCTGTTCTGGCCGCGGGCCAACAAATACGGCGCTATTGCTGCCATGGGCGGCGGCGTACTCGTTTACTGCGTCAGCATGATGCTCAAGCTTAAGGTGCTGGACCTGCACCAAATTGTGCTAGGCGTAGGTTTGTCACTGGTGCTCTTTTTCATTGGCAACAGCTTTGGCAAGCCTGTTGACGAAAAGACCCTGCGCACCTTCTTCCCCGAAAAATTTGAAGATTAATTACCCATAAAAAAACTCTGCTGGTATCAGATATCAGCAGAGTTTTTTTCATTTCTTGGATTATTCAAGTATAAACGCCCTAACCCAGGATCATAATATGTTATTTTTACAGTCTTCCCTTCATCAGCCGCTTGTAAACCTCTACACCAGGCTGGTCAAAGGCATCAACATCTGCCAGCTCGCCCTCATAGGCCACAGTAAGCATCAAAAAGTACATCAGCTGTCCCAAATAATACTCGTTCAGCTTAGGCAGCGTAAAGCGTGCATTATAACGGTTATCACCCGTCAGCGCTGCCTCGTTGGCATCCAGCGCCGTCTTCAGTGCCTTGCCCATATCCAGGCCCTCATACTTGTCAAAAAGCGGCATATCGGCAAAGGGATTATGGATAACTGCCTTTTCCTCCTGCGCGCCCACCTCCAGGAACTGTACCACCTTATTCAAGCGTCCCTCCTGGTGCTGCTGCGTCTGCGAATGCATATCCGTAGTCCCCACAGCCACGATTGGCGTCCTGCCGTAGTTTACTATGCGTCCTGCGCGGTCGTAGCGCTTACCTAACGATTCGGCTAAAAGCTGCACATACCATTCGCTTAAGGATTTAAGATGCATGCTGTAGGGCATAAACACCTCGATATCGCGACCCTTGCCATAGGCCAAAAATTTGAGCAGCGCGTTGATAAGTGCAGGGTTTTCGTCCATAGCTGCCTGCTGGCAATAGCTGTCCATTTCGCGCGCGCCGCGCAAAAACTCCTCTATATCGCCGCCCAGGGCTGCCATCGTCACCAGGCCCGGGTCAGTCATCACGCAAAAACGGCCGCCAATGCCCTCTTTAATATCAAACTGCCACCAGCCAAATTTTTGCGCCAATGCCAAAAGCGGTGCAGTCTCTGGCTTCGCGCCAAGATCAGTCACCACGGTGCATTCAAGGTCAATATCCTTATCCTTAGACAGCACGTCATAAAAATAAGTAAAGGACGACACAGTTTCCAGCGTAGTACCAGATTTAGAAATTGGCACAAGCATCACGCGCAGCTGTCTGCCATTCTCCACATACCGCGCCGCCAAGCGCTTCAGCTCAAACAGCAGGCTGTTGCAGTCCACAGGATCCAAATTATTTCCCGAAAAATAAATGCGTGGCTGACCCTGGCGCACTATGGGACTAGCGTTCCAATGACAGCCGCCAAAAACATCAAACAGCACCTTATTACCCAAATACGAGCCGCCAACACCCAAAAAAACAACAACATCCTTTTCACGCAAATACTTACCGTATTGCAACAGCTTGACTATGGACTGCTCCGTATTGGGATTGCCCTGTGCAATATAAGGCATGCGCGTAAAATACACATGCTCCGGCGTACCATCCTTGGATAAATGCTTTTTGGCATAGCCTGTGCGCCGCAGCTCCCCCACAGCCGCTTCGGCCGCAGCACCCTGCATTGCCAGTGCCTGCTCAACCTCGGAAGCGCTCAGCCTGCCCTCGCCCAGCATATTGGTAAAGTCAAAAACAATACCACCAGGCGTAACTATTTTTGTATTCACGAGAATTCTCCTAAAAATATATTTTTAATGCTATTATACCACATTAAAACATCTCTTGCTATGATAAATAGCACACTCTACCCGTAACCTCGGTAACATAATTATTTACTCTTTTTAGGACCCTGGCGGCGGTTGCTGCCGGTTTTGGGAGCCTTGCGCTTATCGGCAACGGCATTGCGGCCACGTTTGGGAGCAGCAGCCTTCTTCTTTTTAGCTGCCACAGCAGTGCGGCGCGCCACCGTAGCACCCTCCAGGTTTTGCCGCTCCATCAGCACACCCAGCTTAGTTTCAATATTACGCAGCCACTTCACCTCGTCCGCAGTATACAGCGTAATAGCCTCGCCCTCGTTACCTGCGCGGCCCGTGCGGCCAATGCGGTGCACATACCAGTCCACATCATGCGGAATGTCATAATTCACAACGTGTGTCACACCCTCCACGTCCAAACCGCGGGCAGCCAGGTCACTAGCAACCAAGATTTGGATTTTGGCATCACGAAAGGCCTTCATCACTGTCTTGCGTTTGGCAGGCGACATTTCACCATGCAGCACGTCTACATTATAACCCTGCAGCCCCAGCCAGTCTCCCAACTCCTTGGTGCGCTCCTTGCTCATGCAAAAAACAATCATCAAATAAGGATTCAGACGGTCGATGAGCGCTGCCACTGCCTTATTTTTATATTCATCTGTCGTCTTTAAGCAAATCTGCTTAATTTTATCAACGGTTGCCTTATCAGGGTCAATATCAATCAAGGCACAATTTTTGGTCAGCTTGCGCCCCAGCTTGCGCACCTCCTCCGACAACGTTGCCGAACACAGCATAGTCTGGTGTTCAGGCGCCGTCATGGCAATAAGCTCCAGCGCCTCATCCATAAAGCCCTGCTGCAGCATCTCGTCCACCTCATCCAGCACCAGGTACTTAACGCCGCCCAGGCTAGTGTTGCCCTTGCGGATGTGGTCCAAAAGACGGCCAGGGGTGCCAATAAGCACGTGACTGCGGCCTTCCAGCTTATATTTTTGCAGCTCATAATCGCGGCCGCCGGTAACGGCCAGCACCTTAATTGCGCTTTCGCCCAAAATTTTCTTCATTTCGGTAGCAATCTGCTGTGCCAGCTCGCGGGTGGGGGTTATTACCAATGCCTGCACATAGCTTTTGCTGATATCTATTTTTTCGGCCAGCGGCACTAAAAACGCCAGCGTCTTGCCTGTGCCCGTCTGCGCGCGGGCAATAACGTCACGCCCGGCAAACAGAGCAGGGATGGCCTGTTCCTGCACAGGCATGGGTTTATTAATGCCCATTTTGTGCAGCTGCTCCACCGTGTGGGCGCACACCTTTAAGGCAGCAAATCCGTTTGTCATTTCACATTCCTCTTTTCCTTGTAGCTGTTGTCTATCTGACTACGTAATTATTTTTCACATAACTAAATAATTATAGCATAAATATAGTGATAAATGAAAGAGGGAAGCACAGTTTTAGTCAAGCCTTAGCGGCAAAGAGTATTACTGCTTTTCTTCTAGCTGCAAATATAGAGGTGGAACGCTCTTGGTAAGCCACACACCGTTAACTGATAGATAAAATTCACAGCCGGCACGCGCCATCGCTCCTGCCGCCACCTGATAGACAACAGGCCTGCCATGCCTTTTGCCTACCTTGACTGCTGTATCCTTATCCTGAGAAAGGTGCACATACAGCCTGCTCTGCGGCCGCAGTCCCCGCACATTTATCGACTCAACATATTTTTCTCCTGTCCCGTGATACAAAATCTCCGGCGGCTGCACCTGCGCTAGCTCCACGTCCACTGGCAGGCTGTGTCCCTGGTTAGCTCTAATTTTAGTCCTGTCCTCATTAAAGCTGTAGCGATCCTTACTATCCTCACGGACAATCCGCTCCAGCAGCTGTTTATCAAATGTGCCGATTTTACTAAACGCCTCCACCATTGCATCTACCTGTGCCCAGCCGTGCGCGTCAACAGTCAGCCCCAGCTCCTGGGGCTTGTGACGCAGCACCATCGCCAAAAGCTTGCCCCATCTGGTCAATATTGAATTATTCATCCACTTCACCTGTCCCTTTCAAAAAGCCTGCGCAGGCTGATTATATCCGTAGCAAAGGCATAAGTGCCATCCTTACGGCGCTTGGGGAACACCTCCTGCTTTAGCCATTGGTAAAAATTCTGCTCTAGCACATCTACCTGCTTCCCTTTGCCCTGCTTGCAGGCACCATGCTTCAGAACTACCTGGGACAGCTGCCGCAAATGCTTCCATTGCGTGTAGTAAGCCAGCTTCAGCTTTGTCATAAAGCCATTGGCATCCTCAATAACAAAGCCCTCAATATACTCTCCCTCATACTTGTAGCCTGGCTGCATAATTTGCTGCAGCCACACAGCAAGCTCCTGCCAGCTGCTGAACGTAAATGCTAGCCTTTTAGCCTGAACGCCTAGCTGTTGCGCCAGCTGCTGCACCTCAGCATAAGGCTTGTGGTGAAAATCTACACTGTTAGCTATTATCTCCAACAGCACCACTTCAGGCTTATCATAAGCAATAATATGCGGGTCCTGTACAGGCTCTACACACTCAAAAATCACCGAGCAGTTATTTTGCTTAACATACTCCTTGAGCAGCGCTACCCTGCCGCCAAGCTCCGCTAAAAGCGTTTCCTGAAAGATCTGTGCATATAAGCCGCCCCAATCTCCCTTAGAAGTAATTATCAACCTATCCGCTGCTACGTCATAACCGACTATCCCTAAAAAGCCGTTAACCTTAACGTAGGCCTGTACCGGAAATTGCAAATTTTGCTGCAGCACTGCCAGCGTCGTTTCAGGTCTTTCGTTAAGATTGAAGAATTTATCATAGCTACGTGCAACGATCACCTTACGTTTTGTATCGATATAAAGGCCGCGCGCCTTGCAGGTAATGCTATCCCAGGCCTTATTATAAAAGGCATCCCGTGTAAAGTTAAAGGACGAAATATTACCAAATTGCTTTTCTTTAATATAGGTATTGCCGCGAAAGCTTTGCAGCAGGGCTGCTACCAAAGTATTGCAAGCAGTCTTAGCAGCTTTTTTAGCAACAGACTGTGCAGGCTTGTCTGGCGAAATATCCTTAAAGCCTGCTGCTCCCAGCTCCAGCACACGCAGGGCGCCGCCCATCTCCACAGCACCGTCCAGATCAAAACAATGACTGTTCACCTGCATGGGCAGTCCACCCACATTGCGGTGGCCATGCACCTGGTACACCTCTTCCGCCGCATTTGCAGCAAAGGCCGTATCCACAGTCAACACATCATTATAGGTTCCCGTGCCATAAATCATCTCCGCCGTAGCGATCAGCGTCAGCTGCTGCGGCAGGCAGCTCAGTCCGCCATGCGTCACTAGTACGGTTTTATCCTTAAACTTGTAATACACGCACTGCGCCAGCTGTCTGTAAAACACATAGGCTGCCTTATGCGTAATCCCTGCCCTGCGCAGCTCGTCCGCAGTTTTTCTAAAGCGCTGCGCTTCCTTTGGTGTGTCATATGTGGCCAATGCCAGCTCGTGATTGCCCTCTATGAGCTCTACATTAGGCAGCTTGGCTAGATCCAGCATAAATTGCAAAACCTGCGCGTTTTGGCTACCACGGTCAATGTAATCACCGACAAAAATATAATAGGTGTCATCAGTCATAGGTTCCTTGGTAAAATATTTCTGCAGCGCATCATAGCAGCCGTGAATATCACCAATGTGGACAATACGCCTGTATGCAGATAAATCCTTAGGTGCAAACCAAATAGACGCTATATTCTCCGGCTTAAGCACCGTTATACCGCTAGGAACCTTGTTATCTGCCAAGCGCTCGTACATATTGTCTATAACATATTCAGGCACCTGCTTATATTCCGGCCGTAGCAAGTTGCGGCGCTTAGCCTCTTCGAGACTCACGTCTGTAAAATCCAGCACATAAACACGATATTTGTATTCCTCTGCCATTTTTCTATAACTGCTCAGCTCACTGCTACGAATATTGGTAGCATCAACAATAGTAAAGCAGCCACGCTTCATGCGCTCCTGCAGCAGGTGCTGCAGCTCGGGCCACACACTATTATCAAAAAACTGGCTGATGCACAGCTTTCCCTGCACGTCCAAAACGGGAGAAGCATGACGTAGACGGAAATCATCTGCGCGCAGCACATAAGGCTCCAGTCCCTGCTGTTTGATAAACGTGCTCTTGCCGCTACCGGGAATACCGCGTAAAAGTAACAAAACTCTCATCTATATCACCTCTTTTTACTCACAAAAAAAGCCTGCTGCACCGCTACAAGCGCAATGCAACAGACTACGTCATTTTAATCTTAGTGAGACCACTCAATCAGATCAAGGAATTAGCATAAATGAAAAATAGTCTGCTACTGTGCCTATGGCGCCAAAAACACTTACGTAACTGGGGCTTTGCAATAAATATTTTTCGCTACAAGCCTGTGGCAAATTATTTTTCAACATAATATATCATTCCTTTCACAAAAAATCTTAAGCTACTGCCTAAGTCACTATTAAGATAACACGTCAGCTATCGCTTGTCAATGCGACTGGTAGAACAAGTTTTATATAAAAGAGCACAGCCCCGCCTTAAACTGGTAGGACTGTGCTCCTCATTTGCTTTACGCTATAAGCGCAAGACTTAATATTTTATTTTACAGCTTCAGCGCAGCGGTGGCACAGAGTCGGATGCTCTGCATCAGTGCCAACCTCGTCGCTATAGATCCAGCAACGCTCGCACTTGTGACCCTCGGCAGGCTCAACAGTAACCTTCAAGTCCTCACGGCCGGTTGCTTCGGCACCACTAGCAGCACCCTCTACTACAACAGCCTGGGATACAATCAACAGGGTTGCCAAATCCTTTTCTACAGATTGCAGGATAGCCAGTGCCTCACCCTCAGCATGCAGCTCAACCTTAGCGTCCAAGGAGTGGCCAATCTGCTTGTTGCGGCGTGCCAGCTCCAGCACCTTGGTAATTTCACTGCGGATTTCAATGAAGTTGTCCCATTTAGTTTCCAGAGCCTCGTCAATGTAAGACTCCTTAACCTCAGGCCAGGGCAGCATTTGTACAGAAGCAGGCGCATTAGCAGGCTTCTTCATGAACTGCCAAACCTCTTCCATAGTGAAGCTCAAAACAGGTGCCAGCATAACAATCAAATCCATCAGGATTTCATGCATTGCGGTCTGAGCGCTGCGGCGCTCCTTGCTGTCTGCCTTGTAAGCATACAGACGGTCCTTGAGGATATCCAGATAATAGCTGGACATCTCTACAGTACAGAAGTTGTGGATTGCATGGTACAGCACATGGAAGTCATAGCTGTCATACGCAGCAGTAACCTCTTTTTTGAGCAGCTGCAGATGCATCAGCGCCCAGCGGTCCAGCTCCAGCATTTCGTCAAACGGTACTGCGTCGGTTTCGTAGTTAAAGTCGTTGGTATTGCCCAAAATGTAACGGATGGTGTTACGGATCTTGCGGTATACCTCAGACAGCTGCTTCAAAATCTTAGGAGAAATGCGGATATCTGCCTTATAATCCGACGAAGCGGTCCACAGACGGATAATATCGGCGCCGTATTGCTTGATTACATCCTGCGGTACGATAACGTTGCCCACAGACTTGGACATCTTGCGGCCATCGCCGTCAACTACGTAGCCATGAGTCAATACTCTTTCATACGGAGCGCGGCCCTTAACGGCAACAGAGGTGAGCAAGGAAGACTGGAACCAGCCACGATGCTGGTCGCTACCCTCCAGGTACATAGCAACAGGCCAGGACAGCTCCGGACGCTTAGCAGCTACTGCCATATGGGAAGAACCGCTGTCGAACCATACGTCCATGATGTCGGTTTCCTTGTGGAAATGCTTGCCGCCGCACTTGGGGCAAACGGTGCCTTCAGGCAGCAGCTCCTCAGCGCTGTGTGCCCACCAAGCGTCGCTGCCTTCCTTTTCAAACCAGCCAGCAACAGAATCAATGGTAGCATCGTTAATCAAATGCTCGCCGCAATCGTCGCAGTAGAATACAGGGATAGGCACGCCCCATACACGCTGACGGCTGATGCACCAGTCGTGACGGTCGCTGACCATGTTGTGAATGCGTTGCTCGCCCCAGGAAGGAATCCATTGTACATCCGCAATAGATTTTAATGCCTCATCACGGAAGCCGTCGATAGAAGCAAACCATTGGCTGGTAGCACGGAAGATGATGGGGTTTTTGCAGCGCCAGCAGTGTGCGTATTGGTGCTTAATGTTTTCCTTGCCCAGCAGGCAGTTGAGCTCGGCCAGGTATTTGAGCACCGGAATATTAGCATCAAATACAAACATGCCTGCAAAGCGCTCGCCAGCCTCCTCGGTCAGCTTGCCCTGTGCGTCAACCGGGCACAAAATCGGCAGCTTGTACTTCAAGCCGGTTTCAAAGTCGACATCGCCGTGGCCAGGAGCGGTATGTACGCAGCCAGTACCAGCTTCGGTGGTTACATAATCAGCCATAACTACCAAGGAACGACGGTTGTTGTATTCGGGGAAGGGGTGTACGCATTCAGCGTATTCCATTTCCTTGCCCATGGTAGTGCCAAGCACGTTGCTCAAATCCTTGTGGCAGACAGCGCCAACCTTATCCAGCAAATCCTTGGCCATAAAGAGCACCTCGCCCTCACACTCAACCCAAGCATATTCCAGAGCAGGGTTCAGCGCAACAGCGACGTTGGCAGGCATGGTCCACGGTGTGGTGGTCCAAATTACCATATAAGCCTTCTTGCCCTTGGCTGCCTCAGGCATTTGGCCGTTATCCTTAACCAAAGGCATCTTTACGAAGATAGTCGGGGTCTTTTGCTCAGCGTATTCAATTTCTGCTTCAGCCAAAGCGGTTTCGCAATGCGGGCACCAGTAAACAGTCTTTTTGCCCTTGTAGATATAACCCTTGTTAGCCATGCTGCCAAATACGCGGATCTGCTCTGCCTCAAAGCTGTGATGCAAGGTTACATAGGGATTATCCCAATCACCCAAAACGCCCAGGCGTTTAAAGTCCTCGCGCTGGATATCAATCCACTGCAGGGCAAAATCGTGACATTTACGGCGCAGTGTCAGCGGATCCAGCTCGTTACGGTTCAGGCCCAGCTCCTTAATAGCAGCGTGCTCAATCGGCATGCCGTGGGTATCCCAGCCAGGGACATACGGGGTGTCAAAGCCACGTGCGTATTTATATTTGATGATGATGTCCTTTAAGATTTTGTTGAGTGCATGGCCCATATGGATTTTGCCATTTGCATACGGAGGGCCGTCATGCAGGACAAATTTAGTGTGGCCTTCATGCAGAGCCTGCTTCTTAAAGTAGATATCGTTGTCTTGCCAGTATTTTAAAATTTCAGGCTCACGCTGCGGCAGGCCTGCGCGCATCGGGAACTCTGTTTCCGGCAGATTTAGTGTTTTGCCATAATCCATTAGTAAAAACCTCCAATTTTATAAAACAAAAAAATAAAACAATAAAATTAAAAAGCTCCGTCCCACTAAGGGACGAAGCCATAATTAACAATTAATCAAAAAGATACTCCGTGGTACCACCCTCATGACGGCAAAAAAGCCAGCCACTCGCGCGCGCTTTATCGGGCGCTCCCGTATGCAGCTACTAGGCTTCGCCGCACCCGCTCCAAAGTGATTTTCACCTGCTCTGCCTCGTCCGGACTTACACCATACTCCGGCTCGCTTAACCAGCGCAGCACGCTACTGTCTTCATCATCGCGTTAACAAATATTTAGAAACGCTATTATTATACATTAGTAGCGGGAAGAAGTCAAGCAGAGAGAAGGATTATATGTTGCCGTAAATTGCAAGAACAAGTTGCACATTTTTCCTAATCAAATTACAATTAATTTGTTTTAATTAGAAGCTCCAGTTTACATTAGCCATCCACTTGTTGGTCTTTACGCTGTCGCCCTTCTGATATTCATAGCCTAAGCCATAAGTAACATTAGCCTTTTCAGCCTCAACAACAAAGCGTCCGATATAACTGCCATTATCAGCTACATCATAGTCAAAGCCATTGCTTGCACCATTCAGACTTACTGTCTGCGTTGCATCACGGTCGCCCATATTCCATACATAGCCAACTTCAGCAATAGGACGAATTGTCCAGTCGCCGGATTTTATGTCTGCGCTATATTTTACACCTACAGGCAGCAGCCACAGATTCATATCGTCGCCATCATAGCTCATGCCAATGCTGTTATTATAGTTGCCAGTACCAAGATGCATGTAACGGATACCTGCATACGGAACAAATTTACCAACACCAGCCTTCAGGCTCTTTTCTGCACGTACACCAATGCTGAAAGCATCAGATTTGGCGTCAGCAGTCAAAGTAGTGCCGCTGTTACGTTGAGTAATATCGTTCTTACCATGCAGATAGCTGATATCGCCAATTACAGCGCTATCTTCGTTCTGAATACCACCATAAATGCTTGCGCCATAGTAAGTCGCATCATTTTCAGTTCTAGCTGCCGAAGTATTACCCTTAACACTGCCATCAACATAGCTCAATGCTGCACCGACGGTTGCTTTGCCACTCTTATAAAGGTCAGCGCCAACTATAATGCCGTTATAGGTTACATCGTACTTGCTGTCTGCGCCTGCAACTGCCAAACCGTCAACATTTTCTTTGCTATGGATGTATTTTGCCCAGATATCGCTGTCATGCTCTTTTTCATTAACCAAGGACATATGCTCGCTAATAGCATCGGTAAACAAATTGCTTGCTGCATAAGTACCATGTTCAACGCCTGCCAGCTCACTCAGAGCAGCTGCACTGTTGAATGCGCTTACCTGAGTAGCAGTATCTGCATTTACATGCTCATCAGCAGCCTTAGCCACAAAATCTGCAGCAACGCCACCAGCAAGAACTGCAGCATCATATACATCGCCAGCTATAACTGCATCACCATAAGCAGCTTTTACAGACTGGGAAGTAGTAGTTACAGTATTATTAGCTGCATCAACAGTGAACTTCAGCAACTTATTATTACTGAGGATATTGTCAACATTCCAATTAGCGGCAATACCTGCACTAGTCACCAAAAAGTAGACACCAAAACTTTATTTTTAGACTTCTTTATCTCTTATTGTCAACAAGTTAAGCTTGGATTGCTGACATTCATTTCACAACAGTAGACGCCTAAAACCCTAAGTAAACATTTCTCTGTATTGAACAGGAGTCATATAGCTTAATGCATATGCAGGACGTTCTTCATTGAAGAACTTTATGTAATCATCAACTTCATCTTTCACAGCTCTTGTTCCTGTAACATGAAGATCTACAAACATTTCTGACTTCATCCATCCATTTATTGACTCCATTGCTGCATTGTCTGTCGGCGTACCCGCTCTCGACATTGATCTTTGAATACCGTACATTGGCAACATCTCATTAAACTCTTTCGAGGCATACACGCTTCCCTGATCAGTATGCAATATCATTTTCAGCTCTGGATATTTTTCTTTAATACCTATAATCTCCTTTAATCCACTTATATAAGTCTCTCTATCTCCCCTTTGACGTGTCAATGCATGTGCCAGAATTTCATTGTTCCATAAGTCCATGTATAGTGTTAATTCGTAATAAACTCCTTTTACATAGAAGGCTGTCATATCGCTGACAACACACTGCAATGGTCCGGTGATATTCATATCTGCCATAATCATATTGGGATAGAGTCTGTATGGATTGCCCGGCTTCCTGTACTTATAGCGTTTTGCAACACTTTTTATGTCAGCTGTCCTACAGCATTTATAGGCGTATGGATCCGACATCACCATGCCTTTATCCAGTCGTATTTTCGCATTTAACCATCGATACCCGTGAGACGGATACTTGTTGTGATACTCCTTAAAAAGCATAATGTTCTCTATAAAATGCTTAGTTCTCAGTTGCACTAGTCACTTCAATAGCACTTCAATAGCACTTCAACTTTTAGTATAGCACTTCACTGGGGGTGTCCCACGCACCAAAGGAGTGAATCCTCATGGACATCGATAAACTGCTCGCAGCGGCGGCGGACTACGGTTTTCCCATGCTCGTCAGCTCGTACCTTCTGGTCCGTATGGAAGGCAGAATCGAAAAGCTGAGTGCTAATATCGAAAACCTGACGCACGTGCTGCAAGACAGGCTCGTCCTGCAATTTCCCTATGTGAACGCAAACTAAAGCACAGCAAAAGACCCCTGAACGCTAATCTGTTTCAGGGGTCTTGCTATATCAGCATTTCTCTATAACGCACTCATGCCGCTTTGTCTTTTTATCATAACTTATGCCGACAAGCAGTACGTTACCAGTATATTGCTCAATTGATGCAGGATACTGCTTTTCCTTTATCTGCTCAATTGCCGTATGCGCATCTTTATTCCATTTTAGCTCCACAACTAGCGCAGGATAGTCTACCATATACTTTTGCTTGGGCAAAAATACAAAATCAGCAAAACCTCTCCCCGTCGGCAGTTCTCTTATAGGCTTAAAATAATACTTCAAAGAGCTTAAATATGCAATAGCCAAAACACCGCTGAGAGAATTTTCGTCATTATATTTTATTACCGACGCATACTCTCTATGGACAGCTTCCAAAGCAGCGGCAACAGTATCGGCATCCATATTTAACGTGGCTTCTAATACGCCTGTAGATAACTTTTGAAAATCAAAAAATTCATCCCAATCATTTTCTTCCACAGCATCCAAAAACTCCGTACGAATTTCTTCATTGGGAATATATGCAAGCTGCTCGTCCTGTATATAAGCCAGATAGCCCAAATGCACAAGCAACGTCATCACATCATTTTTATTTTTAAAGGTAACTACATCATTTTGATAAAGCTTCGTCCTAATGCTGACGTTTTCGCCAGACAGCATTTCAAGAATCGCTGCTTTCAATCCATCAAAATTCATATTGATTAACGGGACAATTGTTTCATAAGTTCCTGTCTGCGACCAATAGCTTTGAAATTTCTTGCGCAGCATGACACTAACAACCGCCTTAGGGTTATATATGTGCTCATCTTCCAACAAATAACCATCATACCAGCGCTTGACTTCAGCAAAATTCACCCCATATTGAGTACATAAATTTTGCACTTCTGCTTCTGTAAAGCCAAAATATGGAGCTAACGGACCGGGAGAGAGCATTGTAAATTCATCAAAATTATTGAGTGCTGACTGAGTTTTAATTTTTTTGATAGGCAAAATACCAGTGAGATACGCCAAAGCCAGATATTTTTCAGGCTCCGCACCCTTAAATAACCCACGTAAAAAATTTATATATTCATCTTGAACGCTGGTGTTCATCGCTTCGTCGCGAATAAAAACATCCCATTCGTCAATGATAATAATAAATTTTTGCTTAGTAGCTGCATGAATGACAGAAAGAGCTCCATAAATAGTTTTTTCATTTGCCAACGAAAGGTTAGCATATAACAAATTAAGCTCAGCGATTACATTTTTAGTAATATAAGCAAGAGTAGCTTCAGGTGAACCGGCAGCCATCATGCACCACTGAATATCAAGGTGAATGACATCATATTTATTCAAATGCTCCTGAAAATCCTGCATACCACCGATTTCATAACCACTGAACATTTTGGCAGAATCAGCACCTTTGCTATAATAAGCTGTCAGCATATCTGCTGCCATAGATTTACCAAAACGGCGCGGACGGCTGTTGCAAATTAAAGCCTGCTTAGTTTCCAGCACTTTATTTGTATAGGCAAGCAAGCCAGTTTTGTCAACATATATTTCTGAATTTAAAGCGACCTGAAATGCACTATTATCAGGATTCACAAATCTGCCCATAATGGCCACCTTACCTATACAAAAAATTTTTATTGCTTATCATCCACAAGAATTTCTCTACTTTTCGTACTTAAACCCAAACACGCCAAACCCTGCGTCTGCGTTCAGATGGCTCACATCGTTAAGGCGGAAAATGGCGTGCTCGTGCCATTTATTTACACCCAAAACCGTTAGGCTGGCAGGCTGGACATCCACCGAATAGTTGTGCTCGGCCACCTGGCGCATGTCCATCCCCAGCCAGCGGAAGATGATGTTCTGAATAGTGCCCTTATGCGCCACAATGATAAGATTTTCACGCTCCACATCCGCACACTGCCACAGGCCGTGCACATTGCGACGGTAAAATTCATTGCGTGTTTCGCCGCCGGGATAATTGCGGTGATTCAGCTCCTGCTCACTGGCAGGCTTGCAAAAATACTTTTTGGCCTCTTCCTCTGTCATGCCTGCGGCCATACCATTGTTCTTTTCGCGCAAAAAGCGGCAATACTCAATATCGCCGTCAAAGCCCAGGGCTTTTGCAATAATACGTGCTGATTCTGCCGCACGCGCCAGGTCGCTGGCCAAAATGCGCAGCTTGATATCCCGCATCGCAAAATCCAGCGCCAGCTTATCTGCTAACGATCCAATCTGCGCCCTTCCCCTTTCCGTCAGCTGCGAGTCAGTCCAGCCTCCGGTTAATCTTTGTGTATGGTGTGTCGCCTCACCATGGCGCACCAAGATAATCATCATTCAGCCTCCGCTTTATTCTTCGCCCTGCGCGGCAAAATTTTTCAGAAGCTCCACCTGCGTTTCTAAAAGATGCAGCATATTTTTGCGATGCAGTGTCGCCTTCTTCACCTGCTCATTATATGCCTGCTCTGCCATAGCTGCCTTGGAATCTGCTTCAAAAATAATTTTGCGGCTTTTCTCCTCGGCATCGCCAACCAGCTGACGGTACTTGGTATTTGCCTCCAGCATTATCCTGCCGGCCTCACTGCGTGCATCCTCCAACAGCTTGTTAGCCTCGCTAGTAGCACTATTGGAACGCTTTTTACAGATATCCTCTGTAGAAACGCGCAGTCTTTCGGCTTCTGTTTCGGTGCTGCTGCGCAGCTTGTCACAATAAGCCTTGGTCTCCTCACGCAGCTTGTTGCATTCTACCATCGTGGCCTGCACCATATTGTCCGTCTTGGTCTTGGTCTGGTTGTACAAATCCTCGGCGTGGGCCATAGTATCATCATGCAGCTTTTGCGCCGCTGCCTTGGCCTCATTCAGCTGCTGCTCGCACTTTACAGCTGTTTCCTTTTCCAAAAGCTCTGCTTTTTTCTCACTGGACGCCTTTACCTCGTCCGCCGTTTCCTGGGCTACAGCCAACGTGCTCTGCATCGTTGCTTCCATCTGCTGGTAATATTCCAGCTTAGAGCTGACGCGTTCAATGGTTTCCTTTTGCTCCAAATTATCCAAGTAGAGATATTCGTATTCCTTGAGCAGCATCGCCATAAACTTGTCTACCTCTTCCACCTCGTAGCCGCGAAAGCCCTTAGAAAAGGTTTGTTTTTTTAAATTCTCTGGAGTAAGCATCCTTCATCCCCCTATATATATCGTTTCAGTGTAACGCTGATGCGTCCCTTTTTCGTTGTGCCCCTGATCTCCTCCACCTCTACCCTGCCGCGTCCGCGAAAGGAGATAACGTCGCCTGCGTTCACAGGCTGTGCAGCCTTTTTAGCCTCTTTCCAATTCACCTTGACATTGAGGCTCTTAATTTCGTCGGCCATACGGCTACGGCTCACGCCATAGCCTGCCGCCGCCACCGCATCCAAGCGCAGGTCCGCAACTGTGGCATTAATCAGCTTCACCTTTTCTTCCTTCTGCAGCAGCTCCTCGCGCGCAAGCTCCTTGAGCGTTACGGGAGCGGCACCAATCTGCGTCAAATTGCCTGTAAGGTAATTCACCAGCGATTTTTCTACCACCAGCTGTGCACCCTCAGGCACAAAAACAATATCACCCAAGGCCTCACGCTTGCAGCCCGTACCCATAAACGCACCCAAAATATCACGGTGCGATAAATCATAATAACGCTTGTCCCAAGCTGCCAAAAGATACGCCATGCCAAAATCAGGCTGGCCATAAAAATCATCCGCAACAAAGGCCACCTTCACGCGTTCCGCATTGGCAAAGCCACCGTCGCTGGCCAGCTTGATGTTTTCAAAGTTGGCTGCAATGATTTCAGCTACATTATAAGCATGCGGGTCCAAAAACTCGCTCACACGGTACTTGCGTGATTTATTAGCACCCTCTGCCAAATCCAGCAGCTTGGCCGCCAGTTGCTCATCACCGCCGGCCTTAAAATAGCGCAATATTTTTTCTCTATCTGCCATAAATCAGTTCCCCTGCAATTCCCTGTTGCGCTGCAGCACAGCCTGCACGGCATCGTAAAAGGCACCGCGCACGCCATGGTTTTCCAGAGCATGGATGCCTGCAATAGTAGTGCCGCCGGGGCTAGTCACCTGATCACGCAGCTGCGCAGGATGCAGGCCGCTTTCTACACACAGCTTGCCACTGCCTGCCATGGTCTGCGCTGCCAGCTTAATAGCCAGCGCACGCGGCAATCCGGCACGCACACCTGCATCTGCCAGCGCGTCAATAATCACAAAGCAGTAGCCTGGGCCACAGCCGGAAATTGCCGTAATGGCCTCCAATGCCTTTTCATCCACAAATTCCACCTCGCCGCAGCTGCTGAAAATTGCTGCCGCCGTCTGCTTCATTGCCTCAGTAACCTGGCTGTCGCAGCAGATAGCCGTCATACCTGCGCCTGCTGCCAGCGGCGTGTTGGGCATAGTGCGCACCACAGCAAACCCTGGCGCATACGCATGCAGCTGCTCAATAGACACGCTGCCCATAATAGAAAGCACCCAAGCATCCTTTTTAAAGCAAGCCACCAAATCAGGTGTAAGGGCCACAGGTGCAACCTGCGGCTTCACGGCAAAAATAACCAAATCTGCATCGGCCACAGCCGCTTTGTTGTCCGTCGTCGTATTCACGCCATAGGCAGCGTGCAGGCTGTCAGCGTGCTCCTTGGTAGGCTCGCCCACAGTAATCATCTCAGGCTGCACCAGCCCACCGCCGATGATTCCCTTGATAATAGCCTTAGCCATAGCGCCACCGCCAATAAAAGCAATTTTTTTAACCGCAAGCTTTGTTACTTGTCCCATGGATTATTTCCCCTCTCAACGTCTTCCTCATGCTCCGCACCTGCATCTATATCTACATTTTTAGGTGCGCAGATCAAAATATTACGGCCGATCTTTTTCATGCTGCCTCCAAGAGCATACACGGTGCCGCTGACAAAATCAGTCATTCTCTTGGCAACAATGTTATCGGTGTTGCCAAAGTTAACTACTACAGGCTGGTTATTGCGCAGGTAGTCGGCCACCTTTTGCGAATCATTAAAATCTGCCGGCTCCAGCACCACCACAGTCATCAGCTTGTCGGCAATAGGCAGCTCTATAGTTTTACCCTTCATCTGCTTTGGCTTTTCTGCTTCTGCAGTCTTGGACTCTGCTGCTTCCGTATTGTGTACCTTAAATGGTAGTATGGAGCTTCTCTCACGCTTAGGCTCGGCTGCAGCCTCCTCCTTTTGGGCAAAGAAGCTCTTCTTCCCCTTGGGCTGCTCCTGCTTTGCAGGCTCCTGCTGCTGTTCCTCGTCTAAAATTTCTTCCTCGTCATAGAGGCTCAGAGCGTTCATGATTTTGTCTACAATGTTCATTACGTCACCAACCTTTTATATATTCATGACTTAAAACCTTAAGCTATAATCACGCTGGCCAAAGAGTGCTGTGCCTACACGCACGACATTGGCGCCCTCCTCGATGGCAATGCGGTAATCGCTGCTCATCCCCATAGAAAGCAGATCAACCTCAGGACGTTCCTTCTTCAGACGGGTAAAGGCACGATAGCCTGCTGCAAAAACAGGACGCGTTTCTTCCACGTCATCGCACTTTTGAGCAATAACCATCAGGCCGCGCAGACGCACATTTTTATATTCATCTATTTTAGGCAGCAGCTCCAGGTAAGCCTCCCTGTCCAGACCAGACTTTTGCTCCTCGTGTGCAATATTAAGCTGCAGCAAAACATCCTGCACCTTGCCTATGCGTGCCGCCTCCTTGTCCACCGCCGCCAAAAGGTGCTCGCTGTCGATAGATTCAATTAAATCAAACAGCGCCACCGCCTGGCGCGCCTTGTTGCTTTGCAAATGGCCGATCAAATGCCAATATCCCTGCTTGCCCAAGGTCTCCTGCTTATGCTTTGCCTCCTGCACGCGGTTTTCACCCACGTTTCCCACACCCAAGGCCTCAATATCAGTAATGACCTCTGGCGGATGGTTCTTGGTCACTGCTACCAGTGTCACACTGTCACCGGTAAGCGCAGCTTTATTCTTACGTACAGCCAGTGCCGTAGCAATAACGGCCTGAACCTGCTTCAAATTATCAGCTAACAATTTTTTGCCCCCCAAGCTTTCGGCAAAATATTTTATAGCAAAGATTCTGCCTTTATTGAGCATTGACTGCTCTTTATTCTTATATTTTAGCATAGCTGCATGGCCTTGTCACGAACAAAAACTAGCGCTATGCACAGCACCGCAAAGCCTAGGCAGTCAAAACGGCAAGCCTTCTCGAATCCATAGAGCAATTTCGTTTTAAATCTATCGATATACAGCAAAGGCTGCCGCACCTGGCGACAGCCTCCGTAATACTTATATCATTTTTCTTATTGTACAATGACGCTCAAATCGCCAACAGCATGGGTGATATCCTTAACTGCGGACAAAAGCGCCAGACGGTTGTTTTTAACACGCACGTCCTCGTCCATAACCATAACGTCCTCAAAGAATTTGTTGATGGGATCAACCAGCTTTACAGCCTGTGCCAGCACTGCTGCATAGTCATAGGCAGTTGCAGCGATGAGAACCTCCTTGCTGGCAGCCACGGTAGCAGCATGCAGGGTAGCTTCGGCCTCCACAGCAAAGAGCTGCGGGTTGATGGCGGTTTCCTCCTCAATCTTTTTGCACAGGTTGGCTACACGGGTAGCGGCCTGGATAAGTGCAGGTGCTTCACTAGCTGCAACAAAGGCGTTCAAAGCGTTAGCACGGGCAGCCAGGTCAGCAAAGTCATCGTTCATTTCCTCGGCCAGCACTGCATCAACAACATCATAACGGATGCCTTGATCAATCAGCATATTGCGCAGGCGCTGCTTCATAAAGTCGCCAATCTGCGGCACAAGGTTTTTGGTTTCCTCGGCAGGGATGTTCAACAAATACAGGCTGCCAGCGATAACCTTATACAAAGATACGTGGTAGTTAGCATCCAGCAGGATGTTGATAATGCCCAGTGCCTGACGGCGCAGTGCATACGGGTCCTGCGAGCCTGTAGGAGCCAGGCCACGGCTGAAGGTGGCACAGATATTATCCAGCTTGTCGGCAATGCCCACCAGGCGGCCGATGTCGCTCTTAGGCAGCTCGTCGCCGGCAAAGCGCGGCAGATAGTGTTCAAAAATACCTGTTGCAACCTCGCTTGCTTCGCCGTCCAGCTTAGCATATTCACGGCCCATAACGCCCTGCAGCTCGGTAAATTCCACAACCATACCAGTAACCAGGTCGCATTTGCACAGCAGTGCAGCACGCTCCAGCTTTGTCTTATCAGCCTTGGTGTTAATAGCCATAGACAGCATGTCCACAGCCTGCACCAGACGGTTGCTCTTGTCGTTCATGTTGCCCAAACCTTCCTGGAAGGAAACAGTTTTGAGCTTCTCCAGACGGTCGGCCAGGGTCTGCTTGCGGTCCTCATTAAAGAAGAATTCGGCGTCGCTCAGGCGGGCGCGCAGCACGCGCTCGTTACCATGGGCAACAATTTCCAAATGCTCCTTGCCACCATTGCGCACGGTGATGAACTTATTAAGCAGCGAGCCATCCTCTGCCAAAACTGGGAAGTAACGCTGATGCTCGCGCATCGGAGTAATGATGCATTCCTTAGGCAGTGCCAGGAATTTTTCTTCAAATTTGCCGCACAATGCAGTCGGCCATTCAACCAGATAGTTTACCTCTTCCAGCAAATCCTCGTTGATTTCAGCATGACCGCCTTCCTCTGCAGCCAAATCTGCCACCTGCTGGCGGATAAGCTCGCGGCGGGCATCCTGGTCAACCATAACGAAGTTGTCGTACATAACCTTTTCATAAGCATCAGCATTGGGGATTTCCACCACGCCCATGCTGCCGATAGCAGCAGAAGCAACAGCGTTCTTCACCTTGCTCTTAGCAGTTTCAAGCAAAGCCTTAGCAGCATCGCCGATACCTTCAAAGGCTTTGGCATTTTCGATAGCAGAGGGACGCAAAAAACGGTGACCACGGCTGAAGCGGCCGGATTTTACGCCAGTGATCTCCACAGGCACAACCTCGCTGCCAAATAAAGCAACCAGCCAGCGGATAGGACGAACGAATTTAAATTCATGGTCAGCCCAGCGCATATTTTTAGGGAAGCTGAGGCTGGTCAAAATATCCTGCAAGAGTCCAGGCAGCAGCTCCTTAACCGGCTGGCCTGCCAAATGCTTAACTGCGTATACGTAGTTGTCGCGCACAACCAAATCTTTAACATCTACACCCTGGCCACGAGCAAAGCCCAAGGCAGCCTTGGAGGGAGCGCCGCTGACGAAAGCGATTTTAGCAGAAGGACCCTTGGCCTCTACCGTGCTGTCCTCCTGAGCTTCGGCAACGCCGCTGGCGATAAAGGTCATGCGGCGCGGAGTGCCATAGGTTTTTACTGCTTCAAATGGAATGCGCAGCTCAGTCATTTTCTTTTCGGCCAGCTCCTTGAGCTGTGCCAGGATTGCCGGCATAAACTTCGCCGGAATTTCTTCAGTACCAATTTCAAAAAGTAACTTTTCCATTATTTATCCTCCCCTTTCTTCAGCAGAGGGAAGCCCATCTGTTCACGTTGTTCTACATAAGCCTTGGCGCACAGGCGTGCCATGGCGCGTACACGGCCGATATAGGCAGTACGCTCGCTGACGCTGATAGCGCCGCGTGAATCTAAAAGGTTGAAGGCGTGCGAGCATTTCAGCACGTAATCATAAGCAGGACGGATATAACCCAGCTCGATAACACGCTTAGCCTCGGCCTCGTATTTGTCAAACAAATCAAAGAGCAGCGCAGTATCTGCAACCTGGAAGTTGTAGAAGGATTGTTCTACCTCGTTGGTGTGGAACACATCGCCATAGGTAACGTCGCCAACCCATTGAATGTCAAAGACGTTTTCCACGCCCTGGATGTACATAGCCAGACGCTCCAGGCCGTACGTAATTTCGACGGTTACAGGCTTAACATCAATGCTGCCAACCTGCTGGAAATAGGTAAACTGGGTGATTTCCATACCATCCAGCCAAACCTCCCAGCCCAAGCCCCACGCACCCAGGGTTGGGGATTCCCAGTTATCCTCTACAAAGCGGATATCGTGCTCCTCTTGGTGAATACCAAGCTCAGCCAGGCTCTGCAGATACAGCTCCTGGATGTTTTCCGGGGACGGCTTTACGATAACCTGGAATTGATGATGCTGGAACAAACGGTTGGGGTTGTCACCATAGCGGCCATCTGCCGGACGACGGGACGGCTCAACATAGGCCACGCGCCAAGGTTCAGGTCCCAGTACGCGCAAAAAGGTGGACGGGTTCATAGTGCCTGCGCCCTTTTCAATGTCGTAGGGCTGTGCCATGATGCATTTTTGCCCAGCCCAGAATTTTTGCAGCTTCAAAATAATTGTCTGAAAATCCATGTTCTGCCTCCTATATTTGTTACAAAGACGTTACAGGTGCTTGCTTTGCTGCCAAACAAATAAGCACTCACGCCCCCGTAACACAAACTGTTACAGGGACGGAGTGCCATCAATACCAGCTCCGCGGTTCCACCCTGCTTGACTGCAGCAAGTGCAGCCCGCCTCAATCAATATGTATTTACAGCTCCAAAGCGCCTTCGCCTGCGGTTGCCGCCTTGCACCCTCACGGCTCGCTCTGCTTGCAGGTTACTCCTCTTTTTCTCAGCTTATCTGATAGTATATAAAACTGCAAGCTGTTTGTCAAGAGCTACAATCCCATCTGACTCAGAAAGTTGAGACTGTTAAGCGGCTTATCCGTCTGAAAAAAGATGAACTGCAGCAGCAGCCGCTCCAGCTCCATCATGCTACCGCCAAGCACCTTGAACGGCGCCGGGTTATCATAATCTAGCTGCGCCAGCCACCGCCACAGCTGCCTAGTGCCTGCGTTGCAGCTCTCCAAGCCGCCTGCGCTGTAGGCTGCCCTGCAGCCATCGCAGATCAGGCCTCCCTGCAGGGGGCTGAAGTGCGCAGCTTCGTCGGCCGCAACCTCCCTGCCACAATTTACGCAATGCACTAGCTGCGGGGCAAAGCCCGTAAGCCGCAGCAGCTTAATGGCAAAGGACAGCACTACCAGGCGCGGATTGCGCTTGGTGACAGCCGCAAGAGCAGCTGCCAGCTCTGCATACAGCTCTGGCTGCGGCGCCCTGTCCTCAGTTAGCACAGCAGTCAGCTCTGCTGCTACCGCCGCATACGCCATCTGCGGCACGTCCACAGGCTGCGGCATCCGCAGCAGCTCGCAGCTACGCAGCTTATCCACCTTCTGCCCCTGCTGCACCTCAATGCGCAAATTGGCAAAGGGCTGCAGCAAACGGCCGGCAATATTCTTTTCGTAACGTGCGCCGTAGGCAATAAAGCGCAGCTTGCCATGCTCCTTAGTGAAGCACACAGCGTACTTATCAGCAGTCTGCCAGTTTTTTACGTGCAGCACCAGCGCCTCATCCACCAGCAGCCTGCTTTGCGATTCACTCATTTTGTCAAACCCTTTAGCAAATTTTACTTACTGTCATAGCCAAAGCTTTTCAAGGCCTTGTCCTTATTGCGCCAGTCAGCCTTTACCTTGACCCACAAATCCAAAAACACCTTGCAATACAGCAGGTTTTCGATATCTGCGCGCGCCTGCTGGCCGATTTTCTTCAGCAGGCTGCCCTTAGCGCCAATAACAATGCCCTTTTGCGATTCACGCTCCACGTAAATAGTAGCGCGGATGTAAACATTTTCCTCATCACGCTCTTTAAATTCGTCCACCTCTACCGCTACGGAATGAGGAATTTCATCGCGTGTCAGGCGCAGCACCTTCTCGCGGATCATCTCTGCTGCAATCACACGCTCTGGCTGGTCGGTGATCATATCCTCTGGAAAGTACGCAGGCCCTTCAGGCAGGTGCTTGGTGATTTCCTGCACCAGATCAGGGAACTCCTTGTCATTGAGTGCCGAAACAGGCACGATAGCAGCAAAATTATACACTTTACTGTAGCCCTCCATAATCTGGAAAAGCTTCTTTTTATCTGCCAGCTTGTCAATTTTATTCACAACCAAAATAACAGGAGTCTTCACCTTCTGCAGCAGGTTGATAATGTAATCCTCGCCTGCACCACGCTTTTCGGTAGCGTCCACCACGAACAGGATAACATCAACCTCCTGCAGCGTGCCCTCGGCAGTGCGCACCATGTATTCACCCAGCTTGTGCTGCGGCTTGTGAATACCGGGCGTATCCAAAAACATAATCTGCGCGTTGTCCGTATTCATAATACACATAATCTTGTTACGCGTTGTCTGCGGTCTGTCCGACATGATAGCGATTTTTTCGCCGATTAGGCTATTGGTGAGGGTGGACTTGCCCACATTGGGGCGCCCCACCATTGCCGCAAAGCCGGCGTAATGCTTGGGTTGCTTGCTTGCTTTTTCTATGTTAATCAGCTCCTAATGTAAATTTACAGCTCAAACCCGTACGGCAGAAGCTCCTCCACCGTAGTGATTTTGCAATCTCCCTTCATATTAGCCAAAATGACCGTCTGTACGCCAAATTCGCGCATCACCTGCCTGCAGGCGCCACAGGGAGAAACAGGCGCCGAGGTATCTGCCACCACGCACAGGTCCACTAAAGCACGCTGTCCGTCGCAGGCAGCATGGAACATGGCATTGCGCTCACCGCAGACGCACAGTCCGTAGGAGGCGTTTTCTATATTACAGCCCCCATAGACACTGCCGTCGGCGCAACGCACTGCCGCCCCCACTGCAAAGCTAGAATAGGGAATATAAGCGTTTTTCCTGGCAGCCACAGCTGCGTCATACAGCTCGCGCCATTCCTGTTTTAAAGCGTTTACATTGGTATCCTGCATAAGAAACACCTCCTATATTTTTAGCGGTAGACCGCTAATTGCTAATGTCAATGCACCCCCGTCGGGTGATCAAAATATTCCTCCGAAAGGTTAATCGCGCGCAGCGCTTCCTCCTCCTTGGCACGCATTTCGGCCTTGTCCTCTTCCGTCATGTGGTCATAACCCAAAAGATGAAACATGCCATGCACTGCCAAATATGTCATCTCGCGCTCCAGACCATGGCCATATTCCTCAGCCTGGCGCAGCGCCGTCTCTGCCGAAATAATAATATCGCCGTAAAGATGCTCCTCTGGCCCGCCAATCAGCTCAGGCTCGTCCTCATCCTCACAGTCCTCGTCCAGTGCAAAGCTAAGCACGTCTGTAGGCCTGTCCATGCCACGGTATTCTCGGTTCATGCTATGGATTTCTGCATCATCCACAATCGTCACATCAACCTCCGCCTCCTGCGGCAGGCCGTTTAGGCTGGCAACAGCCTCCAGTCCCTGCTGCAGACGCTGCAGCACCTCCTGCGGCAGCTCTATCACATCTTGATCATTTTCCAGGTTGATAATCATGCTTCTTCTCTCCGTTTGTATTCTTTTTATGCTCATTTTCAAAGGCTTCATAGGCCTTGATAATAGAGCCGACTATTTCATGACGCACAACATCCTGCTCGCTGAACTTAATCACGCCGATGCCAGGCACATTGCGCAGGATACGGGCAGCATCCTTCAGACCGCTGTTTTTGCCGCCAGGCAGATCAATCTGCGTAATATCGCCTGTGATAACCATCTTGCTGCCAAAGCCAAAGCGGGTCAAAAACATCTTCATCTGCTCCGGCGTAGTGTTTTGCGCCTCGTCCAAAATAATATAGGCATCGTTGAGCGTGCGTCCACGCATATAAGCCAATGGTGCCACCTCAATCGTGCCCTTGGTGAGATATTTTTGGAAGGTTTCTGTGCCCAGCATATCATAAAGACCATCATACAAGGGACGCAGGTATGGATCTACCTTATCCTGCATATCGCCAGGCAAAAAGCCCAGCTTTTCGCCGGCCTCCACCGCAGGACGTGTGAGGATGATGCGCTCCACCTCTTTTTTCTTGAGCGCCGCCACCGCCAGTGCTACTGCTAAGTAGGTTTTGCCTGTACCTGCAGGGCCAATTCCCAGCGTAATGTAATTTTTGCGGATTGTTTCCACATACTGCCACTGTCCCAGGGTTTTGGCCTTCACCTGCCTGCCACGGTTATTGACGATAATAGTATCGGCATACATACGGTGCAGGCTGTCCAAGCGTCCCTCCTGCACCATAAGCATGCTGTAGCGCACGTCGTGCGTCGTCAGCGGCAACCCCTGCCTGTACAAAAACAGCAGCTCGCTAAACAGCTGCTCCAGCTGCGCCACCTCCGCCGCCGGGCCGCTCATTGCGATGGTATTGCCACGCGCAACGAGCGTGCAGCCTGTAAAGCCTGCGCGCACCAGTCGCAAAAACTCGTCGTTGCGGCCACAGATGCCCACCATCTCCTGCTGGTCGATGGTCTCTAATATCCCTTGCATTCTTTCCTCTTCACTAGCCAAGCACTTTCCTCCTACCCTCGCCCTCTAATCAGCGTTTTTCAATCGTAATCTTTTTAATTGTCACAGGCTCTACAGGCTTATCGTTGGCATCCGTTTTGCTCTTACCAATTTTATAGACTACCTCCATGCCCTTGGTCACCTTGCCGAACACAGCATGCTTGCCATCCAGCCATTTACACTCACGCAGCGTGATGAAAAACTGGCTGCCGCCTGTATTGGGGCCGCGGTTAGCCATAGAGATCACACCAGGACCGCTATGCAGCAGCTTACTGCTAAATTCATCCTTAATGGTATAACCAGGGCCGCCTGTGCCATCGCCGTTGGGATCGCCGCCCTGGATCATAAAATCATCAATTACACGATGAAAGACCAGGCCATCATAAAAGCCCTTCTGTGCCAGCTTAATAAAATTCTCGCTGGTCTTTGGTGCATAATCCGTTGCCAGCTGCACCTCAAAATCACCCATGCTCGTGCTAAAAACCGCTGTAGCAGGCTCTGCCTTAGGCTGCTCCTGCTTTTCCTGGCCGCAGGCCGTCACTGCAAACGCTGCCATTAGCAGCATACAAATCAGCAAAAATTTCTTCATTACTTGCCTCCAAATATTTTATCTATTCTCATTATACAACGGGAGTTTTATTCTTTTCAAGAGCAAGTGCGCTCAAGATATTGTAGCAGGCTGCAGCTTTTTTTGCAGCCACCCGGCTACCAGTGCTCCTGCCGCATCGCTGTGCTCCGTAAAGCTATGGTCTCCGCCGTCAAAAATATGCAGCTCGCCTCTGTCGCCCAGCACCGCGGCATTTTGCCTTGCCTGCTCCACCAGCACGGTTGCGTCACCTGCGCAATGCAAAAGCAGCACTGGCAGCTGCAAGGAATTTAGGCACGCAGAAAGATCGTACCTATCAAAGTCTGTTAAAAAGCTTGGTGTCAGTGCACATTCACCGCGTTCATCATTAAAATGCAGCGTTTCGCCTGCGTCCAAACAGTCGTAATACTCATCCGTCATCACATAGCGGAAGGTCTGCCGCAAATCATGCGGCGTGGCCCACAAAATAAGTCCTGCCAAGGTTTTCTCCTGCGCCGCAGTCACAATAGACGCCGCTCCTCCCAGGCTGCGACCCAATAGATACAGCGCACATCCTGGCCAACGTCTGCGCACCTCGGCCAGCACCGCACGCAGCTCGGCCACCTGCAGCGACAGGATCTGCGTACCTGTAAAGTTAAAGCGCACCACGCTCACGGCTGCTGCAGCCTGCTGCGCCACTCCCAGCGCCCTGCCACCGCTGTCGCGGCTGCCCCTGAAGCCATGCGCCATCACCAGCACGGCGTTATTTTGGCTTCTGTTATTTTCAACCACACATTCTATCGGTCCTAGCGGCCCTGCGAAGGTAAAATCCTGCATTACACATAACTCCCTTCTCATTTTGTTTTGCCTGGCCGGCACAGGCACACGCCCATGCGGCCTGTTTTGCCTGCCTCCGCACGGTAGGAGCAAAACAGCTCGTGATTATGTGCAGTGCATACACCAGCTACAGCAATCTGCTCTGCGGGCACACCTGCCTGCCGCAGCAGCCTGCGGTTATAGGCCCATAAATCCAGCATATATTTACCATCCTTATCACTCACAGGAGTGAAAAACTCCTCGTAACCAGCAGCCTTATCACGCACAAAGTCGTCCACCTCATAGCAGCAGGCACCGATTGACGGACCAACTGCGGCCAAAATGTCCTGTGGCCTGCTGCCAAAGGCTGTCTGCATTGCCTGCAGCGTCTTGCGCACAATCTGCGCCACCGTGCCACGCCAGCCTGCGTGTGCCAGGCCGATAGCACCAGTCCTGCTATCAGCTAAAAGCACAGGCACGCAATCTGCATAAAACAAAAGCAGCGGCACATCTGGCAAATCGGTAATTAAGGCATCGGTGTCCTTAATGGTTGTTGCCAAAGCCTGTGCTCCTGCGCCCACAAGCTCACTGCTCACCACAGCCACATTGCTGCCATGCACCTGCTCGCAGGTAGTAAAGCGTTGTGCATCCACGCCCACAGCAGCTGCAAACAAGCGGCGGTTATCCAGCACCAGCTGCGGCTCATCACCCACATGCAGCGCTAGGTTGAGCGTACCAGCTGCCACTACGCTCTGTCCGTGCAGGCGGCAGCTGCAGGCGTTAGTAAAGCCCGCCTTCGTAAGCAGCGGGAACTGTCCCCACCAGATATTATTTTTCTGCTCTATGATAAAATCGTGCATTTGCATCCCCTCGTACATTCATATATTGCGATACGTGTTACTTCTACGCCTGCAAGGTCAATCCCTGCCATGCACACGCATTTCACAAGAATATAACACAAAGGACCGCCATAGCGGAAGGCTACAGCAGTCCTCTTGTCAGCATTATTTATATAGATATTAGTACAACAGCTTGTTAGCAATAACCAAGCGTTGAATTTGGTTGGTGCCTTCGTAGATCTGCATGATTTTAGCGTCACGCATCATTTTCTCTACAGGATATTCCTTGGTGTAGCCATAACCACCCATTACCTGTACGGCATCAGTGGTAACCTGCATAGCAGCATCAGCAGCATAGCATTTTGCCATAGCAGCTTCCTTAGAGAATTCCATGCCCTGGTCACGCATCCAGCAAGCCTTCTGCACCAGCAGACGGGCAGTGTCAACCTTCATGGCCATATCAGCAAGCATTGCCTGCACCATTTGGAAGGAAGCGATAGGCTGGCCAAACTGGCGGCGCTCCTTAGCATATTTTACAGCACAATCCAAAGCAGCCTGGGCAATACCAACAGAAACAGCGCCAACAAACGGACGCGCGCTGTCCAAGGTGTTCATAGCGATGCGGAAGCCCTCGCCCTCACGGCCTACACGGTAGGATTCGGGGATAACAACATCCTGCAGCACCAGCTCGGTAGTGTTGGACGGACGGATACCCATCTTGTTTTCCTTTTTGCCCACAGAGAAGCCCGGAGTATCCTTCGGTACGATAAAGGCAGTCAAGCCACGGATGCCGCCGCTTTTGCGGGTGTTGGCAAATACCAGGAAGATTTCGGCCAAGCCGCCGTTGGTAATAAACATCTTGGTACCGTTTAAGGTGTAGGTACCCTCTTCTTTATTGTGTACGGCACGGGTAGAAACGCCGCCGGCGTCACTGCCTGCACCAGGTTCAGTCAAAGCAAAGGCAGCCAGGCCGCCGTTATTCAAAATATCGCAGTACATTTTTTTCTGCTCATCAGTGCCAGCCAAAAGCACAGGCACGGTTGCCAGGCTGTTAGCAGCCAAGGAGGTTGCTACACCGGCGCAGCCCTTACCCAGCTCTTCGTAAATAGTAGCAACAGAAATGCTGTCTAAGCCAGGACCATCCAGCTCTTCCGGCACAATAACGTTCAAAAGGCCCATTTCGTTAGCCTTTTCAATCAAGCCGTCACGCATATGGTTTTGTTCGTCCATTTCGGCAGCGTAAGGGGTAATTTCCTTTTCGACAAAATCCCTCACCATTTCCTGTAATTCAAGTTGTTCCTCGTTTAATGCAAACTCCATCATATCCTCCTTAATATCTAGCGGTGCTTCCGCCATCTTTCCCTTCCAAATAAACTCGGACAAGCTCACCATTTGGCGGGTATTTCTTCAAATCGGTCAACAACAAACATCGTTGTTAAAATTGTCCCAATTAAATGATCATCACTATCAGTCATTTCAGCCTCAATCACCATGGTGCTGTGGCCATTATGCTTAATGCGGCTGTGCACGAAAAGCTTGGTCGGCTTGTGTATGCCCTTGATAAAATTCATGCTGAAGTTTAGCGTTGCCACCGCAGCGCCCACACTGGCACCAGTAACGCCCAGCACCGAATCCGCCAGCGCCAGCATCACACCGCCATGGCAAATCCCACGGTGGTTAAAATGCTTTTCAGGATCCAGCTCAATGCTGACAACTACGCTGCCGCATCTAATCTCATCAATATGCACCCCAAAGGTGTTCATAAAGTTGTTCGCAGCATACAAACCACGGATATAGGCCGGAACGTCTTGCACCTGCTCCAACTCAATCACTGCCTTTCGCTTATCAGCCGAAAAAATCAACTGTCGATATATCCTTATTAAAGACAATAGAAATTCCCTGTCCCCCTAATTAAGAAAGTGTAAAAACATAATTTGGGGTACAGGTTAACACATTTCTTATATTTTACCACACCCAAGAATATTTGTCGACAGCTTGAAGCCAAAAAATTGCGCCGCTTTAGCCCTAAGCTAGCGTTTGCAGGCAAATTTTTGCACGCCACCAGCGCAGGCCTTTTTAAACTCACTGTACAAAAGTCAAAGACAAAGCAAAAGCACCTGCTAGCAAAGCGCTGACAGGTGCTGTAAAAGCTATTAAAATTTAACCTGCGACGGCTCATAATCCACCGTCGTCTTAACAAAGGCTATTTCGTTGCAATACGGGTATTGCGGACAATATACGCATTCCTTCCACACCTTCTGCGGCAGCTTATCCTTAGCCGTTTCGATGTAATCGCACTTGGCAAAAAAGCCTGGCTGGTAGGTGAGTGCGAAGAACATCGTCACCCCACGCTCCACGCCTTCCTTTTCCAGGTGCTCGATTATCTGACGGCCGATGCCTGTTTTCTTTAGGGACGGCTCCACCGCAATCGAACGGATTTCGGCCAAGCGATCCCAGACAAAGTGCAACGCGCCGCAGCCCAAAAGGCGGTTGTTTTCTACTGCCAAAACATAATCACGCAGATTCTCATAAATCGCATTGCGCGAACGCGGCAGCATCAGACCCTCGTGCGCATAATCATTCAACAATTTGTGTATATGCTCTACATCTCCAAAGGTTGCAGGACGAAAAACTATCATGTTCAAGACTCCCTCATTTGCATTGCTTGCATCGCATCTTTATGCTTGCTTGATTCTCTATATCTTACCACTAAACGCAAGAGAGTACAAGTATAAAAATACATAAATTATCTTACAAAACAAGCACTAAAGGAGTCCAAGGATTGGCAAACAGCTTTTACATGCGCTCCTTGAGCATATCCGCCGCTGCACACAGTGCTACAATGACGGCTGCAGGACGCGGCGGACAGCCGGGTACAGCAATATCCACTGGCACAACGTCGGCCGCACAGCCCACAGTCGCATAGGTGCGGCCGTAGGTGGCACCGCCTGCAGCGCAGGCACCGCAGGCCATCACCAGCTTAGGCTCTGGCATTGCGTCATAGGTCATACGCAACGCCTGCTCCAGGTTGCGTGTCACTACACCCGTAACCATCAGCATATCTGCATGGCGCGGCGAAGCCACAAAGGCAATGCCATAGCGGTGCAAATCATAAACAGGGTTGCTCATCGCACCCAGCTCAAAGTCACAGGCGTTGCAGCTGCCTGCATCCAAGTGGCGCACGTGCAGCGACCGTCCCAGCTTCGCCGTAACAGCCTCGCCAATCTCCACTGCGCTCTGGGTCAAAATCTGCGCCATGGTATCGCGGTTGGTGTGCGTCAAAAGCGCACCAGCGCAGGCCTCCACGCAGCGGCCGCAAAAAAGGCATTTTGTATAATCTATCTTCAGACTGCCGCCCTCTACGCTCACAGCACCCACAGGGCAGGCCTTGATGCACACGTCAGCAGCAGTCGTAGCAGCACCTGCTTCGCAGTGCAGGCGGCCACGAAAGCGCTTGTGACCAGTCGTTTCTATATTTTCAGTCGCAATCCTCCCGCGGAAGATTGCCTCCAGCATTTTTAGCATCTTGCCACCTCCCTAGCGGTCTATGCAGGCATAGCACAGCTCAAAGCTTTTATTAATCAGCGGGAAATCGGGGATGATGTCACCCTGCACCGCTACAGTCAGCGCCGGCCAGTTGGGATAGGATGCGCTGCGCACAAACAGGCGGTCAATGCGTCCCTCCTTATCCAGCAGCAGGCAGTGCAGGTTATCTCCGCGGGCCGATTCGCTGATGCCCCAGGTGAAGTGTCCCTCCTCCTGCTGCAATGTGCCCAAATCTACCGCCAGCACAGCTTCGGCATTACGGCGCAGCTTAGCAATAAGCTGGCGCACCAGGCTAATGCTTTGCGCCACCTCGCCTATGCGCACCTTAATGCGTGCTTCCACGTCACCTGCCTGCTCGGTCACCACAGCAAAATCCAGCTCATCATAAATACCATAGCCGATATCCTTACGGCTGTCACGCGCAAGGCCGCTGGCACGTGCTCCCACGCCCACCATCGCCAGGTCAAAGGCTGTCTGCTGACGCACTCTGCCTGTTGTGCGGATGCGGTTAACAAAGTTGGCCTGCTCCCACATAATGTGCACCATGTCGGCGTAGGTATGCTCCACCTCGTGCAGCACGTCTTCAATCTCCTCCAGCATAGCGTCCGTCACGTCGTAAGCCACGCCACCAGGGATAATCAGACCACGCAAAAAGCGGTTGCCTGCAATCAGCTCGTTTAGCTGCATCAAATATTCCTTTAGGCGCGCGCCCATGCTGATAATCGGCGAAAAGCCGACGCCGGCACAGATGTTGCCTGTATCGCCCACATGGTTATAAAGGCGCTCCATTTCGGCCGCCAGCGTGCGGATAAGCCAGGCGCGGTAAGGCACAGCAGCCTGTGAGCACTTTTCCACCGCTTGGCAAAAGCTCAGCGTATTAGCAACGCTGCAGGCACCGCAGATGCGCTCCACCAAAGGCAAGGCCTCCCAGGGAGTGAGTCCCTCCACGGCCTTTTCTATACCACGGTGCGTAAAAAACAGCTTGGCATCCAGCTGCAGCATAGCTTCGCCTGCCTGGCTGAAGCGGAAATGACCTGGCTCGATGATGCCTGCGTGGATAGGACCTACAGGCACCTCAAACAGTCCCTCACCCTGGGATGTAAGCATTTCGTAATCACGGTGACCACGTGCATCATAATCCTTGGGGAATTTTTTTAGCAGCGGATGAAAGTCCTCAGGAAAGCTTTCATGCAGCACCAAGGGACGCAGGTCAGGATGTCCCTGCGGCTCAAAGCCAAACATATCATGCAGCTCGCGCTCATACCAAGCAGCAGCAGGTAAAAGCGTGCTCAGCGACTGGTAGGCCAGCGGCTCGTCTACAGGGAACTGCGCCTTTAAGACATCAATATCACGCTTAGGTGCGTTATAAAACAGGCAGTAGATCGCTAGTCCGCCGCCCTGCAGCGTTTCATCTGCGCCAAACATGGCAGCCAGCGGCCTTTTGCCGCCATCGCTGCAGATATTGGCCGCGCCGCGTAAATTTTCGGGTTTAACTAGCATCGCTTCAACCTCCTATAATACGCACGGCCTGGTTCAAAAGATTGTTGAGCCAGGGAATATTTTCAAAGCCTGCGCCCACAACGCAGGTCATAAGCAAAAGCAGCGCCAGCACAGGCACATCAATAACCCCCAGCAAATCGCCCAAGGGAGCACGCTTAGCCTTGTCGCACAGCATGCGCATACCATGGTACAAAATGCCGATAAGCACACCTGCCAAAAGCAGGATGAGCGCACTGCCAGCCAGCCAGTGGCCTTCGCCAAAAAGTGCCACCATGATATAAAATTTACTAAAGAACAATCCCATAGGCGGCAGGCCCAAAATACCCAGCATGCCAAGCAGCCAGAAGGTAGCAGTATGCGGCACATCCTTAATCATGCCATGGATACGCATCATGTTGCGTGTCTGGTATTCCTGGATGATGGTGCCGGCAATATAAAAGAGCACGAACTTGATCATCGCATGGCTGTACATATGCAGCATCACAGCCTTCAGCGACAGTGCCGAAAAGGCGCCGATGCCTGCAACCATAATACCAATGTTTTCCATCGAGGAATACGCCAAAAGACGCTTAACATCACGCTGCACCACAACAAAGGGAACTGCCACAGCCACCGTCAGCACAGCGAAAAACAGCAGCATGCTGCTCATCATTGCACTGCCTGCGGTAGGAAGCAAAATTACCAGGTTACGCAGCAAAACATAAATCGCACAGCTGCACAGCGCACCGCTCAGCATGCCGCTCGTCAGCGACGGTGCTTCAGCGTAGGCATCGGGCAGCCACGTATGCATGGGCGCCATACCAGCCTTGGTGCCGTAGCCGATAACGATAAACAGCAGCGCCAGCTTAGTCATAGCAGGATCCAGGCTGCTTGCGTGCTGATACAAATGCAGCCAGCTGAGCGCTTTGTCACCGCCAAGGGCATCCAGCTGGGCATAATACAGCACCAGCGTTCCCAAGAGCGCCAGGCAGATGCCAACGGTACACACCATGATGTACTTCCAGGTTGCCTCCAGCGCCGCACGGGTAAACTTAAAGGAAATCAACAGCGCACTGATTAAGGTTGTCGCTTCAATAGCAACCCACATCAGACCCAGGTTTTTTACCAACAGCACAATGAACATCGTCCAGCAAAAGAGCTGCATCAGCGCAAAATAGCGGCCTGTCTGCAGCTGCTCGCCCTTTAAGACACCGCAGCGCTCCTCGCGCGTCAGGTACGAGCGCGCCGTCCAGGTGGCAGCCAGATACAGCGTGGTGATGATGATGATCACCCACATATTGAGCGCATCTATATAAAAATAGTCGTCCACATAAGGAGCAGCAGGATTAAACGAGCGCGCCATAAGCACCACGCACACGCCCACGGCAGTTGCTGTAAGGCGGTGCAGCCAGTGCAGAATATTATTGCCAAAGCCTGCTGCCAGCGCCAGCACGGCGCACATTGGGGGCAGGCATAACATTATCAAAATATATGTTAACATCTTATCCCTACCCTTTCAGCTTATCCAGCACGTTAGTATCCGTCGTCTTAAATGACAGACGCAGACGCGAGGTCAAAATTACCAAAATAACCACAGCAATAAGCACGTCCAAGAAAATACCCAGCTCGATAATCAGTGGCAGGCCCTCGGTCATAATTAAGCCCAAAAGGTAAATGCCGTTTTCCAGCGTAATCAGGCCAATCATCTGCATGATGGCACGGCTGCGCATAACGATGAGCGCCAGACCGGTCATAATCATAAACATGGACGTTGCCAAAATATCGCGTCCTGCGCTATTAGGCAGCAGGCTGTCGATAACCATATACCCCAGCGCCAGGCTGCAGGCCGCAAAGGCCGTGGAATAGTTGACGTTGATATCGCTGACAATTTCTCGCTCATCCCGCAGCTGGCGCACAACGCCCAAAATAGCATAGGGAATGAACAAAACCTTGACAGCGATGGTCAAAACGCCTGGCAGCCAGGCATGCAGGCCGCTGCCGTGGTCCAAGCCTATAACCAGGCAGGCTGCCGCAATTAAGGCAGACTGCACCGCCAGGCACAGCGTTGCCCGACGCAGCTCTACAAAGCGCGTCTGCAAAAAGACGATAAACATTAAGCTAACTACTAAATATTCCATTGCTGCCTCCTTATTGCGCTACTACGGCCAAAAGCAGCATCAAGCCTGCAGCCGCCAAATACACACGCACCTTAAAAAGGCGCATCTTATTATTCAACGTTTCGACCACACCCACCGCCACAGCAGCCAGTAGCACCTTTAGTACTACAGGCAGATCTAAGGGCAGGTACAGCATTGCAAACAGCAGCAAAAACACCAGCAGCTTCAGCTGGCTTGCCAGATGGATGACCGCCAGCAGACGGCCAGAATACTCCAGCGTCATACATTCATGAATCATCGTCAGCTCCAGATGCGTATCAGGGTTATCTACAGGAATGCGGCTATTTTCGGCAAGCAGGACGAGGAAGAAGGCGATGCAGGTCAAAACGCCTGCTACCGTCAAATTGGCCTCCCCCACGCGCAGGCTCATGCCTGCAAGCGAGGTGCTGCCTGTGTGCAGCACGTTGCTGAGCACTGCCAGCATCACCACCGGCTCTACAAAGGCCGCAACATATACCTCACGGCTGCCGCCCATACCACCAAAGGCAGTAGCTGCGTCCATCGAAGCTACCGCCATAAAAAAGCGTCCCAAAGCCAGCAGATAGACAAAAACGAAGACATCACCAAAGCTGGCCTGCCCGCCAAAAAGGCCAGGCAGCATGCAGGCTGCCGCTACCGTCGTCACAAAATACACACAGGGTGCCAGGCAAAACAGCTTGCTTGTGTAGGGTGTGAGCAGTGTAGGCTTGCCCCACCATTTGCGGATATCGTAATAATCCTGCCACACGCTGCTGCCAATGCGGTTTTGCAGCGTTGCCTTTACCTTCTTGATAATGCCGCCCACGAGCGGAGCGCAGGCCAGCAGGATAAGTGCCTGCACCAGTCCTAGGGACAGCTGCAGCAAATCGTCTGTTAACATCATTTATACAACGCCCCCCATACCAGCACCAGCATCATCGCCACCATAACATAAGAAACATACAAACGCACGCTGCCCTGCTGCAGGCGGCGCAAAAAGGCCGAAACGCCGACAAAATGCTTTTGAAATGGCATATACAGCTTTTCAGTAATCATATCAGGGATTTCCAGCTTATATGAAAGCTGACGGCCAAAGTAAGCATGCTCCTTGCGCATATAGCTTACCTGACGTTTAGGCTGCAACAGATAGTCAAACGCACGGCGCACAGGCTTGCTGAAGCCAGTAGCAGAATATTGCTGGCGCGCCGTCGGATAGGTGCCGCAGTTCCAGGTAACGCTTTGCTGTACAAAGCAGTTTTTTACTGCCAAATACAACACCAGTCCCAGCACTGCCAAAAGCAACAGCAGCAGTAATGGCTTGTAGGCAGCACCTGCGCCCACGCCTGCCCAGGCAAGACCAACGCTGCCAGCGGCAAAATCACCTGGCAGGCCCAGCGCCAAGCTTGCTGCCTGCAAAACAGGCACAGGATACAGGCCAAAAGCAAGCACCAAGGCGCTTGCAATACCCATAGCCAGCAGCATAAATTTATCCGCTTCGTGGGCGTGCTCTGCTACTTCACTGCGCGCACGTCCCAAGAAGGCGATGCCAAACAGGCGCACAAAGCAGCCCAAGGCCAAAGCACCTGTAAAGCCCAGCAGGATGAAGGCCAGCGCTGTCCACAGACGGATGTCGTGACCTGCGCCCGTTGCTGCCAGCGTAATGAAGCTTTGCAGCACCAGCCACTCGCCCGTAAAGCCGTTGGTAAGCGGCACGGCGGCGAGCGCTAGCGAGCCTACGAAGGTAAACGCTGCCGTATAGGGCATTTTGCGCAGCAGGCCGCCAAACAGCTCCAGGTTTTTGCTGCCTGTGCCGTGCATAATGCTGCCTGCACTCATAAACATCAGCACCTTCATAATGCTGTGGTTAAAGGCATGCACCACAGCTGCCACAAAGCCTAGCATATATAAATTGCTGCCGCTGGCAAGCTTCAGCAGCATGCCACAGCCAAAGGCGGCAAAAATTACGCCCATGTTTTCTACCGACGAATAGGCCAGCACGCGCTTGATATCCGTTTCCATCTGCGCATAGAGCACGCCCAGAAAGGCCGACAGCACGCCTGCCAGCATCACAACAATGCACCACCAGTAATTCCAGGCAGGTAAAAAGCTGAAGATAAAACGGCCCAAGCCGTACAGCGCGATTTTGAGCATCACGCCGCTCATAAGTGCCGACACATGGCTGGGAGCAGCAGGATGCGCCTTCGGCAGCCACACATGCAGCGGCACCAGGCCAGCCTTAAGCGCGAAGCCGATAAAGGCACAAGCAAAGGCCAAATGCTGCCATGCTCCCTGCAGGCTGTTTTTAGCCATCGCCGCAAAGCTGAAGCTGTCGCTGGCAGAGCCAGTCAGCAAAAAGGCAATCATAATCGCCGCCGTTCCCAAGCTGGTCATAACCAAGTATTGGTAAGCAGCGTTCCAGGTGCTGCGCTTTTCGGATTCATGGTTGACCAACATAAAGGAGGCCACCGCCATAATCTCCCAAAACAGCAAAAAGCTGAAGGCATCGCCTGCCAAAAGCACCAGTATCATAGACATAATAAACAGGCACCACATACCGCCCAAAAGACGCAGGCGGCTACCCTCATAGGCGCGAGCATAGCCCAGCGCGTAAATACTGGTTATTACGCCCGCAATACCTGTCAAAAGCAAAAAAATTGCACTCCAGCCATCGCAGGTCAAAGAATATGACCCCCAGGAGAGCGGTAACGGCTGCACACCGCCAAGCAGCTGCAAAATTGCCGCATAGGCACAAAGGCCGCTGCCGCAAAGCGCCGCTGTGTTTGCCAGCCAATGGGCTGCTCGCTGCAGGCTGTGGGGAAACAGCAGAGTCAGCACGCCAACGCCCAGGAAGGCAACAGCAAGTAAAAACATTTCCATTTCATCACCTACACACTAAATTTTCACGTTCTTCACAAAAATGACATGTATTTTACATTATACCACATTTGCACACAGCTAAAAAGAAATTTTTAAAATTTTACCTTGACCTTACAAGGGATAGTTGTTTGTATATAGATAGCAAGCACTGCGTTCTGTTAGCATCGAGTAGGAGACTGCTCATTATTTGAGCAGCCGACCTCTCCCATCACCTGGTTATCGCCCATGCTGAGTGCACAATAGAAAACAACACCACAGGCTACACTCTTAGCGCACGCTTGTGGTGTTGTTTTGCTGTAAAGTATAAGTAGCAAGAGCTTCAAATCCTACATTATGCCGCTTCCTTAGCGTCCTCTGACGCTTTTACCGGAGTTCCCAGGGCGATAGCATAACCAAGCCCGAGAAGCAGATAATAGCAATCTAGTGTATGCAATGTATCCCCTATGCCAGCCGCCAGGCTACCGCAAAATGAAACTGCAAACATAATATATGGCAGCCTATTACTATCCTGTTGCAGTCTTCTATACAAGGCCCGCAACAACACAATTATCGGAACGAAAAATATCCCCAAACCCAGGAGCCCGCTTTCACTAAACCTGCTGGTGTATTCCCCCAGCATGGGAAAGCCTGAACGCATTATCCCCAGCTTTTCCCTAAAGCTCAGCCACATCTTTACCTCATTATCCTGCAATGCCTTTTCTGAAAAATAGTCAGGCAGATAGCCATTGCGCAGCTCCTTGCCAACGCCCAATATTGGGTGATCCAAGCCAATTTTAATATCTGCCTCCATCACCGAATAACGCGCCCTGTTGCTGCGTGCATCAGAGTAGAAAAGCGAAACAACATTGCTTTCTATATACGCCAGCATGACATTATCCGACTCTTTAACATTTGCTTCCTCCGATTGATTGGTAAAAGCACCGCCTGTTAATTTGCTGTCTGCACATTGGCTAACAAACCCAACACCAACCAAAAACGCACACAGGCTGATAACGATAACCTTGCTAAAAGCAAGCAGGCTGCTTTTGTTCCTTTCCCACAGCAGACAAAACAGCGCCAGCAAGGCCAGTTCACCCACATACAGCATAAAGGTTGTCCTCGCCCTGGTCAAAATAAGACCAAAGGACAACAAAAATGTAACTATAAGATATACGTTACCTTGTCTTTGATAAATTCTTTGCCACAACCAAGGCAAGGCAAAAGCCATATAAATGCCATAATAGGACGGTTCTGAAAAAACAGACCGTAGCTGCGCCGGCCACAAAAGCGGCGGCCACCATTTACCTTCTCCTTCTACATCGTGCATATACGGAGTTATTGACTTAAGCAACGGTTCTGCTGCCTCGCTGTGAGCAAGCCAGGCTACCTCTACCACACTATAAAGGATTATAACTAAGGACGAAGCTAATATTGCACGCATCACAAGCTCCACAGCCTGCTGCCATTCATCTTTATACCAGCAATATACAATGTAGGCGCCACCAAAGCACCAAATAGCCTCCCACAGCACACTCTTTAGCGCACGCCCTACAATCCACGACTGCACAAGCAGCCTGCTATTCAATGTCAGGTCATGCGCCTGGCAAAACACCAGCACCTTGGGCAGCTTTTCTATCTGACTTGCAGGTCCTGCCAATACCTGATCATAATAAGGGAAATTGTATACTCCCATTACTACAGAAAGCAGCATAATCCCCACAAAGACTGCTATATACCTAGCAAAGGGCCTAATATCAACAAAGACGTTTTTATATTTATACTGACACCAAAGGCTGTAGCCCCAAGCCGCCAGTAACGGATACATCAGCAGCTTAGCGCTTACAGGCCCGCCAATAAAGCTAAGCTGTACTGGTCTGGGTATGTTGTTGAAAATAAAAGAAAAGACCATCAAAAAAAAGATAGCGTTGCGGATTTTTGTATTCATAGAAATCAGTAACCTTCTTAAAATAAACGTTGTTATTGTCTATCTTGCCGCTTTTTTAAAGATTGCTTTATTTTTTTGCATATATAGAATACACACGGCAAATTTAATAAATAAGCACAGCTTGCAACAGCATTTTTTAAGCTACTAAAGCTATACGCGACCGGAACTATCTCTTTCGTTCTTTTAAAACGTTTACAGTATTCCTTGTAGCTAGCACCTGTTTCCACTGTCTGCCAAAACGTCATAAGATAAGGACCTAGAGACAGCAGGAGCATCTCATACTTGCCGTTTGCATCCACAGCTAACAAAAAATCTCTTTCCCTTTCCAGGGCATACATAGCATCATCAAAGGCCTTCATTGTTCTTCGTTTAGTTAAGCTGTTTTCCACAAACTGCAGGTAGTGATACTGAGGAATGTCAATATAGACATAGCTTTTTATATTCTGCAGGTAAATATAATTAAAAACTCGGTCCTCCGAATATGATTTGCCCGAAGGAAATTTAATATTATACTTACAAATTATATCTTTACGATACAGCTTACAGCAAGGACTTGGCGTTAATCTGTATAATTTGACTAAATCCTGCTGTAATTTGCCAGTCAGCTTGCTTTCATCAACACTTTCTGCTACAGATTTATCAGGGTAATCCAAGAAATTTGGTGAAATTGCCAGCTCAGTGCCTGTTTCTATAATAGCTTGCACCAAATTAGTCACATAATTTTCTTCTAGCCAGTCATCGCTATCAATAAAAGTAATATATTCGCCGTTACTGCGTTCGAGGCCAAAATTACGCGAGTAGCTCGGACCATGGTTACTGTTGTGGTAAACAGTTATCCGTTCATCAACAGCAGCGTATTTATCACATATTTGAGGAGATGCATCCGCACTGCCATCGTCTACAAGCAATATCTGCAAATTTTTATAGGATTGATTGATGATACTAAAAATGCATTTATTTAAATACTTTTCGACATTATAAACAGGAACAATGATGCTCACTAAAGGCTGCATACTAGCCCCGTACCTCCTTAATATACCGCTCAACTGCGTTTTGCCAGCTTGGTAAAAGCCCAAAACCCTGCTGCACCAGCTTTGCCTTACTCAGCCTGCTGTTTTTAGGACGCTTGGCCTTGGTAGGATAGGCTTCGCTGACAATACGGTTCACCTTCACCTCTACTCCGGCAGTTGCAAAAATCTTCTCAGCAAAATCTGCCCAGCTGCAAACGCCTTCGTTCGTCGCATGGTACGTGCCATATTTATCCGTCTGCACCATATCTACCAGCAACACTGCCAAATCTGCAGTATAGGTGGGGCTGCCAATCTGGTCAGCTACAACCCCCAGCTCTTTATGCGTTTCAGCTAAGCGTAGCATAGTCTTAATAAAATTGTTGCCGTTAATGCCAAATACCCACGAAATACGCACGATAAAATATTTTTGCACCAGCTTTTGCACTGCCAGCTCGCCTTCAAGCTTAGTCTGGCCGTACACATTTTGCGGAGCGGTACTATCATCCACGTTGTAAAACGCTTCACCATTGCCTGGAAAGACGTAATCCGTACTAATATACAGCATTTTTGCATCAATCTCCTGGCAGACCTTAGCAATGTTTTCGGTGCCGCCTGCGTTAACCGTCCTGCACAGCTCTGGCTCATCCTCGGCCTTATCCACTGCGGTATAGGCACTGCAATGAATCACTGCATCTGGCGCGTAAGCCGTAATAAACTTATGCGTAGCGTTATAATCCGTAATATCAAACTCTACCCTGTCGGCACCACAGCAGTCAATGCCACGCTTATGCAGCTCGTGCATCACGTCGTATCCCAGCTGTCCGCCAACGCCAGTAACTAAAACCTTCATTTTAAGCAATCTCCTTTCAATAGCTATACTATTATACACTAAAATATCATTAATAATTTTTTATCCAAATCCTGTGTCGTTAAACAACCAGTCTAAATACTGCTGTTTACCTTTTGTACAAAACATATGCATACCCCATTCCCAATAGTATCCAAAGCGAATGAAATGTTGTCATCATACCGCTAAAACCAGAAGCTAATACTCCAATAATAGCAGTTAATATCGGTAAAAGTCTTAATTGTAATGTTGCATCATTATAAATTAATGACCGCCTTTTCGCCAATATAATAATCAAGCAAAAAACAGGCAGTAGATATATTATAATTCCTAAAATTCCTGTCTCAGCCAAACGATTTGTATATTCAGACACACAACCAATTGGCGTTTTCAATACTCCATTTTTATTTTGCAAATCTACCCACATCTTCACTTCTGGTACAGCAGCTTCTTCTTTTGTCAGGTATGCCGGAACATAAGCCGCTTTCATACCACTACCTACACCAACGAGCCAATGATCTTGCCATATACGTAAATCACTTTTTATTATAGCAAATCTTGCCGCGTTACTTCCAGACCTTTCGTTGACCACTTCACTGATAGACTCCGATACTTGAGTATGAATCTGTTTATCTTCACCCGAGGGATATACCGAAATACACCACGAGCTAGTTAGGAAGGCAATTCCAAAGCAAAATAAAATCAACACAAACCGTTTAACGGCTACCCATTTTTTTGTGAAGGCAATTAAACATCCAAACAAAGCTATTTCCACTAACAACAACCATGTTGAAGTTTTCGATACACTAAGAAACAATAATATCATAAATATCGTCACAAGAGTAAAATTCTTTATTATCTGTTTTCCACAAATTATACGCGCCCAAAGGAAAGGAATTATTGTAGCACCATACATGCCGAACTGAGATGGTTCTGGAAAGATCGAACGCACACGAGGTTCTGCCCAAAGTAATGGCGGCCACCAACCCCAATTTTCACTAATAGCATGTAATATAGGATTAGTAAAAAGCAATACATCCTTTGCTAATGTCAAATTAAAAAAATACGCTATTTCAAAAATAGAATATACAATTACAATGACAGTTATACAGTTAATTGCTTTTTCAAAAATAGTACTTGCCTGTACAGGATCTTTTCTGTACCAACAATAGATGATATATATACAAAAAAACATATAAAAGCACTCAAAGAATATATCCTTCAATCGCCTTGCTATCATCCATCCAACTAACAGTAATTCATTATTCAGTGAAAATCCGTATTCACGAAGTATGCTTGATGCTTTCACTAGCTTTTCAATTTGTCCGTATGGTCCATTAACAATAATGTCGTAGTAAGGATAATTGTAAAGTCCATACATCAGTGATAACAAAAGAATTATAACGTATATCCCTACAAATAGTAAAAAATTTTTTTCGTAATAAAAAGAAAAACTACCACATTTCCAGCAATACAATGTATAAACATAAAACGCTAGAAGTGGGTACACAAGCAACATGGTTCCTATTGGTCCTCCAATAAATGGTTGCTGAAAAAGCTTAGGAATAAACAAGAACGGCAATGCTAAACACAAAGCAAAAAAAATTCTATCTCTCCATATTTTTTCCATAAATACTCCTTTTGTTATATTGTTACAACCTGTTTAACCTGTTGCCATGCCTGTTGTATATTTTTTCTAGACAGCAACAAATACACAATCAGAGCTAGGCTATATTCTATAACAGGCCAATAGCTATCCTGAAATATTACGATATATTCAAAAAAGCCAATTACAAGCACAGATATCAAATATTCTTTTAGTATGACTCTACGGATATGGAGAAATATTCCTAAAATATACTCCGCAAAAAAACATCTTATACCAAGAACCAACGTAATAAGAAAAATCGATAAAGTCAAATTCTTTAAATAGTAACAAAATAAAATACAACCTGCACCGCTGCCAGCTGTAACAACCAAATTAACAATAAAAATTTCTTTTGTTTTTAGCATTTTCTTTAAATAAGTTGCTACCAATAGATTAAACTTAGATTCAAAATACAAAGCAGGGAATAAAATTCCCATATAACCTAATCCATCTACATACTTAGGTAGCCACAAGGCTATTATTTCTTTCAAAGGAAAATATCCTATCAATATAACGAGCAACAGACCAGAAAGCAGATAGTTTAAATGAATATATAACCCATCTGCCTTTTGGGTTTGTATTTGTTTTAACGCCGGTAAAAGCACTACACTTGCCGAAGAAACAAAAGTTAGAAAGAAAAAAGTGAAACTTAAGGCCAAGGATGTTTTTGCGAAGATCGAAATATCCCAAACATTAGAAATGCCCAAGCGTATGATACCTATGAGTAAAATTGAACAAATATCACTCAACGTAATAGGAAAGCCTACACTAAAATTAACCTTGAATTCCTTCCACACACCTAGCGTAAAATGAACTGGTGCCCATACAACCTCGGGAATAAAATAAAGACTATATAGCATTGTCAAAATACGCGTCACTGTATATGACAAAATAATATAGAATAATTCTACATAGCCACACAACACTGCACCTACAGCCAATGTCCCCCAAGAAATACGTTCCCACAAAAGTAACTTCGAAGCCTCTTCAATTCTATTTGACATCTGCAACATAGAAATACTATACCAAATGACGTGTTGAGCAAACATAGACAAAACAAATAACCAAATAATAGTATCATCAAAGATAGCTGCCTGAAAATTTGCCCAGAATAGTCCAATCGAGCATATACACAAAATAGAAAACAGAATAATACACTGTGCTTTTAGCATAGGATAATCTAATTCAGAGTAAAGACGTCCTGTATATCTGATGATAGCGCCACCAAGAACACCAAAATGCAAAAAACCAACATATCCAAAATAAAAAAGAAACAGTTGGTATACTCCATAATCCTCGACAGACATATACTTAGGGACAAATGATACAGAAACCACTGATACAATCAAACTTACAATATTAGCTCCAAACGAATACCCTAATTTTCGTCTAATCGATTTTCCAAACTCATTCATAGCATACACATATAGTCCTTTACCATAGTTTTAAAGCCAAACCATGTGCTATTGGAATATCGTTGATAATCCGAGAAGTGCAAAACCAGTTTCAAATTTCTTTTCTTGATACTCTCTAACCTATATGTCAAAAATGCAGCGTACGAACTATATTGATTCAATATGTTACATCGACTTGTCTCAATATTCCTACTCACTATTTCGTTGAAAATATCTCTTCTACGCTCAACTTCCTTTAAAATACTTTGCATATGCCTATTAGGATCTCGCCAAAACAACATCCTTTCTTTTATTGACATCGGCAACCCGCCAAAGACATTATCAGCCTGCCGATACTTCATCAGAATATTAGGTAACGGAATTACTTCTCCAACCAATAATGAAACCAGCAACAACCATTCGTCATGAATAGCTTTAACAGGAAACGGTGCAGCTTGTCTAAAAACTTCTTTACGAAAAGCACAGGCACTCCCCTGCATAATATTTGACACAAAAAGGCGCGATGGATTCCCACTAGCAAATTTCCTATAATTAAATCTTAACGTATCCTGCCAAAACGACGGATATAAACAGCGAAGTGACGCATCAACCAGTTCTGCATCATGCCATATTGTTACAGCCTGTGGATGTTGCCTGAATACCTCGTCCATGATTTCTATCTTACGAAAATCCCAGACATCATCTTGATCGCTCAAATAAATAATGTCACCATGACATAAAGAAATAGCTTTTTCGAAATTCTTCTTATATCCCAAATTTACTTCATTACAAACTAACTTCCATTTGCCATTCCAATCCTTCAGTGTATTTCTGATTACATCTACCGTATGATCTTTTGAGCAATCATCACAAATCACTATTTCATCTGGCTGCAAGGACTGATTTATAATACTCATAAGTTGTTCACGAATGTACTTTTCTCCGTTGTAAGTACACATAGCAATCGAATTCATTAAATCATACCTCGCTTAAAGAGTACAACCTACCTAGACATATACGATTATTTATTGGAATCGTACAGAACTATCTTAAAACACTTCTCCCAAATCCTTCAAGAATGGATTCTTTTCATCCTTAGCTGACAAAATGGGCTCTTCTACGCCCCACTCCACACCGATTTCTGGATCATTCCAGCGGATGCCGCCATCTGCCTCGGGAGCATAGTAGTTATCTGCCTTGTACAAAAATTCCACCTCGTCTGTCAGCGTTACAAAGCCATGACCAAAGCCGCGCGGAATCAAAAGCTGTTTTTTATTTTCGGCACTCAGCTCCACCGCCACCCATTGCTTATAAGTGGGCGAATTATGACGTAAATCCACCGCCACATCCAGCACAGCGCCTCTCACGCAGCGCACCAGCTTAGCCTGCGCCTTATCACCCTTTTGGAAGTGAATACCGCGCAGCGTTCCACGGACACTGCTCATGGAATGGTTATCCTGTACAAAGCTATAGTGCAGGCCTGCCTCCTCCATTTTGCGCTCGCTCCAGCTTTCCATAAAAAATCCCCTGTGATCACCAAAAACATCCGGGGTAATAATAACTACACCTTCAAGCTTCGTCTTTTCAAACTTCATCTATACGCACTTCCTTAATATTGAATCTTACCGTCTGCCACCTTTTGCAAGTACTGACCGTAAGGCGATTTGCCATACATTTTGGCAGCCTCAAGTAGCTGTTCTTTATTAATCCAGCCATTTTGATATGCAATTTCTTCCAACACTGCGATAGGAATCCCAGCATTTTCCTGCACGGCCTTAACAAATTCTGCTGCTTCATTCAAGCTGGCAACCGTCCCTGTGTCTAACCAAGCGTAGCCACGACCCAAGGTTACTACCGCAAGCTTATCCTGCTGCAGGTAAATTTTGTTCAAATCGGTAATTTCCAGCTCACCGCGGGCAGACGGCTGCAAATTTTTGGCATATTCACAAACCTTTTCGTCATAAAAATACAAGCCTGTTACTGCGTAATTGCTTTTGGGCTGCAACGGCTTTTCTTCCAAGCTGATGGCCTTGCCGTCCGCAGCAAATTCTACCACACCAAAGCGCTCTGGGTCATTGACATAATAGCCAAAAACCGTAGCACCAGTGGTGTTGGCAACTGCCGCCTTCAGGTGCTGCGTCATGCCTGCACCATAAAAAATATTATCTCCCAAAATCATGGCACATCTGTCGCCAGCAATGAACTCCTCGCCCAAAATAAAGGCCTGCGCCAAGCCGTCAGGAGAAGGCTGCTCCTTGTAGCTCAGACGAATACCATATTTGCTGCCATCTCCCAGTAAACGCTCAAAGTTTGGCAAATCCTGCGGGGTAGAGATAATCAAAATATCCTTGATACCTGCCAGCATCAGGGTGGACAATGGGTAAAAAATCATCGGCTTGTCATAAATAGGCAGCAGCTGCTTGCTGGTTACCTTGGTTATAGGATATAAACGCGTGCCGGAGCCTCCGGCGAGAATGATACCTTTCATGTTGCACCTCGGTTACTAGTTTTTTAATAGGAGCTTCACTCCTAATTTTCTTATCTCAAAATCAATATCAAGCATGCTTAATAATAGCTTTTTAAGTACAAAATTACATTGCAGATATTGCTTAATATAATGTTTGCGGGAGTTATGTAGGCAAGTCATATGAAAAATCTTGTTGCTCGCCTTTAATAGGCTTTTGTCTTTTTCTTGGTGATTATGTTGAATATAATGACCGACTAGCACTGCATTACACATACACTTGGCACGCACCTTGGCTCCTAGAATGTTTTCCTCATAATAAAGAAAAGTAGCATTATCCAACATATCAATATCCAGCAATGTTGCTAGCCTGCACATAAAAAAGCACCCCTGCACAACCTCAACATAAGCGATAGGTTTGTTTTGATAGTGTTTAGAGTAATATGCATCATACACATTATAGCATACACCAAGCAATTTACAAATTTTGCGGAAAACATAACCTAGCAAAGTAGAAAACATTAATAGTTGACGAATTGTCGGTAATCTCCAAGCACAATCATTAGGAACACGATAGACACCATTATAATATGTTTCAGCAGTAATCTGTCCTATATTCTCATTTTTGGCTAATGTATTTTTCATCTTAGCAAGAACGCTAATATCAACTATAACATCAGGATTCATGATGACGATATACTCAATATCAGCAAGGCTCTTAGCATAATTTATACCAATATTGTTACCATTAGCATAGCCAGAATTTGTCGCACTAGAAACAAAATGCACACACGACTCTGCAGCAAGCGTATTTTGTAAAAGATCTTTAGAATCGTCAGTAGAACAATTATCTACAACAATTATTTGCAGCTCCGTGCCAAAACTACGCAAGTGCTGCACAGCCTTCAGCGTCATGGCCGGTGTATTGTAATTTAAAATTATAACAGCGATATCGTGGAAGGAATTGATATGACTCATGCTACCCTACCAATCCATTCAAGAGCGAAAAACTTACTATCAACAACATACTCCTCCAACCGCTTAATCCCCCACTTTATTCCCTTTTACTTTAGTTTGACTTTTTTCCATACTCTTTTTTTATTTCCTGTAAATTATATTTTTTATCATTAGTAATTTATCTCTTTGCTTCTTCTATTTGCCAGTTAACGAATTTGAATAATTATATTGTTTTTAGACTATCTGTTTTCAGGTAAGGTGATTTTTTAGTCTATTATCAGGTACTACATTCTCTCTTACTTTGGGAACCAATTCGAAAATAAATTGATATACTATACATAAATCTCTATCTTCAATTACCTCCAAGTTATACATTATCAATCTGATGATAGAGCGTAAATACTTCCGTTAATTTCCTTCTACAAAATCTTAATTCGTTGTTCTGTATCTTAGCATGCCACTTGTAATTTACAAACGCCCCTTCTTTACAGCCATAATAATTTTTTCAAATATTATTTCTGGTATAAAAGGAAGCAGAATCTCAAAATAAGCAGTAGATAGATTATTTTGTCCTAATGCTAAAACCTGCTTAGCTCTAAACATATTGGGCTTTTTAAAATATTCCTTTCTTGCATTACACCACTGATATGCTGCCTGTACACACAATTTATCGCCAAATCTTGCCTGCACTACTTTCATAAACTCATATTGTGTCAGTACCCGCCTTACATAATAAGAATTCTTATCATTAATTCCTGAAAGTACAGCAGATTGATTTTCACTATGAATCCTATACTTCATCAAAGGCTTAGAAACCATGACAATTCTTCCTACAGCTGCTGCATAAACAGCTAGCCACCAATCATGAAATATGCTGTCTGGAAACGGTAGTGCTGCCTGCGCTGTTTTGGTCTTCATTATCATAGTACAACCAGTTACAAAATTTTTCGCCAGCAAATGCTCTAATGCTCCTTTTCCTGGATAAAATTTGTGCCTTGGCCTTATATTAGTGATAGAGTCAGCCACAAGCTTAGAATTTTCGTCAACGACCATCATATCGCTGAACACCAGTTCCCCATCACGTTCTGTCTCTATTGTCTTGAGTAATACTTCTAATTTATCTTCGCACCAAATATCATCTTGGTCACAATAGGCAATATAGGGAGTTTGCACTAATTCCGTGAGCTGAGCAAATACACCATTTGAGCCTAAATTTTTTTCTCCGCTATATATCTTAAACGGAATAGACGGAAGAAATTTAGCAAAGAAGGCTTCATAATCGTAATCGTCTTGAGGACAATCATTCCAAGCAATAACAGAAAAACCCGTATATGTCTGTTTTCCTATAGACAGCAGCTCTTCTTCCAACCACTTTAGGTTAGGCTTATACAGTGCCATCACTACAGTTACTTTGTTCATATCACAAGCAAGCATTACACCTACACTCCTCCAAGCTTATATCCTATATATTTTACAAAATTATGGAGTAAAGATTTAATTTCAACACACATCTTTGTCACTATTTTCAAGATAAGCTAACAAGTTGGCAACAGAATTTTCACCACAAAGCACAGCGTTCTGTATCATAAAAGCCACAATTTATGTTTCACTCTTTTCTAATGCGTAATAGCTCGTTTTTCCATGTTCAAAATTCGCTTTAGAAATTACCTCAACTTCAAAAGCAAAATCACCCACAAGCATAGCAGTATCATCGCTTAATGATGAATCCATAACTATCACCTTTGCTACATTATTAGCCTTTTGTATTTTTAGCGCTTTTGTAAATTAAGAATCAGAAATTGCGCTTATCTCCTCATACCTTTCCACCAATTTTCTCGCTTCACTTCCAATATCAAAACGAAAATCTTGCAAGTAGCTTGTACTAGTTTCTGGTTTTGCCCTAGCTACACTAAGTGCCTTTTTCGCCCACACTACTGGTTTATCCTTAAGTGAAAGCCAATAAATATTCTGACTTGCTTTTAAATCTTTCGTAACCTCTGTAGAAACAATTATTGGCAACCCATTAGCTTGAGCCTCAACACCGACTACTGGTAAACCTTCAAATAGCGACGGTAAAAGAAATACATCCATCACGTTGTACAAATCTGCCACATCTTCCCTATTGCCCAAAAGTAGCATTTTATTCTCAATGCCTAGCTCCTGTGCCCGGTCAATAATTTTCTCCTTTAAATACCCATCACCTATTAAAATCAACAGCGCATTGTCATTTTGCTTTAATATCTCTGCAAATATCCCTAATAAGTATATATGGTTTTTTTGGGGGGACAGTCTGCCTACATGGCCAACGACAAAGTTTCCTACTAAACCAAATTTTAGACGTAATTTTTCTCTTTTTTCAGCATTAAACGCAAATTTTTCCGTATCAATCGCATTATTGATAATGCTTACCTTGCCAGCTGCTAATATTTTTCTACCATACATCCACTCGGCCGCCAAATTGCTACACGCCCAATATTGGTTAGCAAACAATCTAGCGAAAGGACGTAACAACCTTTTCAAAACAGAGCGTAATCCTTCTTGTGGACTATCCGTGGTATGATTATGCAAAATACGCACCTTTACTCCAGCAAACCATGCTGCAAAAAGGGGGAAACCACTCATGGAATTCATATTGGAATGAACCATAGCATAATTGCCTCCTTTGATGATTTTATAAACATCGTAAGTAAAGGCAAAAATATTTTTCATATATGGCGTAACTTCGTAAATCCTAGCCCCCATGCTTTGCGCTTCGTCAACAAAATGTGCATACGGATTCTTATGCACAACAAAATCAAATTGCACCTTAGTCTTGTCAATATGGCGGTAATAGTTCATAATAACAGCCTCAACGCCTCCATTGCCAACTATACCCATTATTTGCAACACACGTATAGGCTTTCCCATTTAATACACACTTCCTTCATTCAAGACAACAGTATGCATGGTATAGTATTTTTCAAGACTCATATCAATATGCACCCTTTCTTGCCAGCACCACAGCAAACGTCTTAAAAAGCATCACAATATCTATCCACACGCTCCAGTTGCGCACGTACCAGCTGTCTAACAGCACGCGCTCGTGGTATTCTATATCACTGCGGCCGCTCACCTGCCACATGCCCGTAATGCCAGGCTTAACCATCAAGTAATCGCCCACGTATTCGCCATAACGCTCCAGCTCGTCGGCGATGATGGGACGCGGCCCCACCAGGCTCATCTCACCGCGCAGCACATTAAAAATCTGCGGCAGCTCGTCTAAGCTGGTTTTGCGCAAAAAGGCGCCGCTTTTGGTAATGCGCGGGTCGTTTTTCAGCTTAAAATCGCGCTCCCACTCCTCGCGGGCAGCAGGGTCGTTGGCCAAAAGCTCCGCCAAGCGCTCCTTGGCATCCACACACATGCTACGGAACTTGTAACAAGGAAAGGGCTTGCCGTCCTTGCCGATACGTGTATGCTTAAAAATGACAGGGCCAGGGCTGTCCTTATAAATCCAGATAGCGATAAAAACTAAAAGCGGCGAAATCGCCAGCATCCCGATAAAGGTGAGCGCGTAGTCGAAAATAGTTTTCACCGCTCGGTTCAGCGGCCTTGCCAGGTTGTTCTTCAGGCGCAGCACCATCAGCTTTTCGTTAAACAGGCTTTCTACCTCCAGCGCCCCTGTTGGCACGCCCACAAAGCCAGGGATGACGCCAATATTTTCCACAAGCGGCTGCACGCGGTAAATCAAGTGTCCCATACTTTCGGGGCTCAACCCTGGTGCAGCAACAAACACGCGCTTAACGCCAGTTTCGGTAATCACCCTTTCGGCATCAGCAAAGCCACCCAACACTGAAAACTGCTGCAATATGCCTGGCTGTACTCTGTTATCCTCCAGCAAACCAATGATTTTATAACCCATGCCCACATCAGCTGTAACAGCCTTGGCCAAAAGCTCGGCTGTTTTGCCTGCGCCGATAATCAGCACAGGTATCTGCAAAAGCTGATGCTTGATCATTATTCTTTTGGTAACATAACGAAAAATGCTGATGAAGAAAAACGCCAGCACGCCAAAAAGGCCTACAAACAACCTGCTTGTGGAGCCCGCAAGCTGCGCCACGTACAGCACCAGCACCACTGCCGCCGTACCATAGCAGCAGGCGTAAAAAATTTTTTCTACCTCTTTGTAAAAAGGCATCCTGCGGCTGTAAAGCTGTCCGATATGCAAAAACAATATATATATTGCTGGAAAGACCAGCCAAAAATTTAACCACGAAACCCGCAGGCTGCTGATGTGCTCCCAGCCCAGGTTACGCAAAAAAAAGGCACACTGCTCTGCCACAAGCAGCGCCACGTAATCTAATAGCAAAAATAGCAAAAATAAAACTAATTTGTAATACTTGTTATTCACTTTCTACTCCTCTACGCATACAGTATTATTTGATACATATCGAACAAATAATTTTATCATCATTAAGCAAAGCTTAACTTTCTGATTATATTTAATATAATTTTATTCTTTTTATATTATACGCCCTGAGCGCTCCTAGGTCAACTCAAAACAAAAGACTGCTACAAAATGTGCAACAGTCTCTGTCTTTAGCGGAATTCTACCTTCAGGTGCTGCCGTTCTGGCATCCGCTTATATTTATATTTGGGGTAACCAACCATCAAGGCTCCTGCCACCTTGTGCTTGGGCGGCATTTCCAATAGGTCCAGCAGCGGCTGGTAGCCAGCTATGCCACAGGACTGGATAAAGCCTGCAATAGTAGTTCCCAGACCAATGGTGGGTGCAAACAGCTCGGCGTAGGCCCAGGTCTGCTCGGCGTTGCTCACGCCAGTGATATTGAGACGGCGTGCTAGCGCAAAAACTAGACAGGGCGCATTGCGGGCAATGATGTCCTGCCCACGCTCACGGTAGGCTCGCAGCACGACCTGAAAATAACGCTTGTTTTCGGTGCCTGCAGCCACCTCGTCTTCCATCCAGTTGGCAACGGCATCCGCAATAGCGCGGATTTTGTCCTTATCACGAATGACGATAAAATACAGTCCCTGCGAATTACCAGCAGTCGGTGCATAACGTGCCACGTCCAAAAGCTGCGTCAGCTCCTCGTCCGTGGGCGGCTGCGGCTTAAAGTTGCGCACACTGCGGCGCATACGCAAAAACTCGTAGGCCACATCCGGTGCCAGCACAGGCATGGTCACAGGCCGCTGCTTAGCTAGCGGCGTATATTTGTTATCAAGCGCACCCACGGGGCAGATAGCAACGCACTGGCCGCAGCTCATGCAGCCACGGTCAAAGTTACATTCGGGCCCGTTGGTACCCAGCGTCAGGATGCACGACGGACAGCATTCTACGCAAATGCCGCAATGCAGGCACTTACTTTGGTCAACAGTCAATAAATCCATGCCGCCACCTCACGCTTCGCCTTCATCCAAAAACTGGATATATTCCAAACCGCCAAAATCTGCCTTGTAGTGACCATCACGCAGCGGCGTGCCCATCAGCTTTTTATCTGCTGCAGGCAAGCCGTCCACATTTACCAGGCCGATAGACGCAGTAGCACAAAGTGCATGCAAATCGCCTGCAACGCGCAAAGCATAGGCCTTGTCTCCCTCTGGGACTACGCCCTTATTGGGGTACATGGCCGTAGCAGCGACAATCACCGTCAAAATCTTGCCGCTCAGGGCAAAAATATGCGGCACAACGTTCTTGTCCGTCTGCATATAATCAATTTTAAAATTGTGTTGCTCCAGCCAGGGAACCAAGGCCTGCAAACCAAGCTCATGGATTTCCTGCTCTGTCAAAAGCTGCTTCACGTTTCTTCTCCTCTAATTACGTGTAATAACCTTATTCCTCGCCCAAAAGCAAAACCTCAGGCTCCAGGTGTACGCCATGGGCAGCAAACACCTTGTCCTGCACGTCGGCAATCAGCTGCAGCACGTCGGCACAGGTAGCACCGCCCACATTCACCACAAAGCCTGCGTGCTTGCTAGAAACCTGCGCACCGCCAACAGTGTAGCCCTTGAGGCCAGTCTGGTCGATGAGCGTGCCAGCAAAATATCCCGGCGGACGCTTGAACATGCTGCCTGCGCTGGGCAGCTCCAAAGGCTGCTTCGTTATACGGCGGTTGCTAAAATCCGCCATTTTATCGGCAATAGCCTGCTTATCGCCAGGGTTAAGCGCAACCGTTACCGCAGTAACAATCCTGCCGCTGCCCTGCAAGGCGCTGTGTCTGTAGGCAAAATCCAATGCAGAAGCTGGCAAATCCTCCACCTGTCCAGCAGCATCCATCACGCGCACGCTGCTCACAACCTTGGACATATCGCCATCATAAGCGCCGGCGTTCATATAAACTGCGCCGCCAATACTGCCAGGGATGCCCACAGCAAACTCCAGCCCGCTCAAGGCAAGCTCTGCCGCCCTGCGCGCTGCCATAGCCAGCGAAACACCGCTGCCAAAGGTTATGCTGCTACCAGAGACATCAATGCTGCCAAGCATGTTGCCCAATTTGATAACCAGGCCGCGGATGCCCTTATCGCGCACCAAAAGGTTGGAGCCGTTACCGATGAGAGTAACAGGTACATTGTCAGCAGCTGCCCTAGCTAGTAAAGCTGCCAGCTCCTGCTCACTCTGCGGCTGAGCCAGTAAATCAGCAGGGCCGCCAATACGGAAAGATGTGTGCCTGCTCATCGGCTCCTGCACTAAAAGCGGCTTTGCCGTGCAGCCTGCAAATATATCCTGCAGCTGGGTCATTATTTTTCTCCCATTGCTTCTTTTACAACATCCTGGATAGAATTAGTAATATCCGAAAGCATCATCTGAAAACGCATAAAGGAATTCAGATATTGCATTGCGTCGGTGTTCAGCGACAGCACGCCGTACAGCTTCTGAATTTTTTCGGTAGTTTCCTTAGCAGGCTCCTTGCCCTGATATTTGGCAATTTCTGCCTCCTGGTTCAGCTGCAAAAATTCGTCAACCATCTTTTTAGCATCGGCGTCCTTAGCCAAGGCAGCAGTTGCTTCCTTCAATTTTTTGAATTCATGGCTTTCACGCATAGCCTTAGCCAGCTCGTTTGCATTGTCATAAACGTTCATTGTTGTCACCTCATATCATAAATTTATATTTAGATGTGCATATTGCTTATCTGTAGCATATTCAAAATGCCACCATTCCATTTCTATACCCTTAAAGCCGTACAGCTCCATGGTCTCGCGCAAAAGACTGCGCAAATAGCGCTCGCGCGCCGTGCCGCCTGCATAGCTGGCGTACTGCCTGAGCGAAGGCTCGTCAAAGCCGCTGCCAAGCTCCAGCTCCTCGCCTGTTGCCAAATCGTACAAGCTCACATCCACAGCGTTGCCTGTATTATGCATGCTACCCTTAGCTTCAGGGTCCTCTAGCATATTCTTTTTATCCGCCGGTAACGCCAGGTTAGCCAGCTTGCTCGCACTCCAGGGCCTGTAGGCATCCCACAGCACCAGTCCATAGCCATAAGGGCGCAAGGTCTCCTGCACCTTCGCCAGGGCAGGCAACAGCGCTTCATTTACATAGAGCTTGTTTGTCGCGTAAAGCGGCGCTCCAAAAAGGTTGTCACTAGTAGCATATACAGAATTAATTTTGAGGCCAGCTAATTTACCTGCATCCGTCAGCACTGCCTGCTCACCTGCTGCCAGTGCCTTCGGCACTGCGGCCTTGGCTACCTCCTCACGCAGCTTGGCCCAGTCATCAGCACTGCGCTCCGGCAAGCGGAAGGCTGCTGCCCGTTCACCCATAGTCTGGCCCAAAAAGTAACGGCTATAGGTGTGTCCGCCCACACGGCAGGAGATGCCGTAGCCATCGCTGTCACGTTCAAAACGGACGTTGGCCTCAGTGCTGCTCATAGGGCCTGCTTCATTGAGCGTATAGGAATCAAAATGCACCTTCGTCAGCGGATAAAGATTGGCCGCTGCAAAGGATTTATCTGCCTGCGCAATACGGTACAAAAGCTCCAGCCTGCCATTATTTTCGCGGATGAGGATGTTTTCACCGTTGCCATAATACAAGCCAAGAATATGCTTGATATCCTTGGGGGCGTCCTTAGGCACGGAGGCCTCTGCCAATCCTGCACCAATTTGAACACACAAAAGCAGGCCGGCTGCCAGACCGGCCAACAATTTTTGGTAAATCACTATTGAATCAGCTCCTTGCGTACATCAGCCAGGGCGTTGAGCCTGCTACGCACCTTGGCAACCTCGGCCAGATCGATTTCGCAGGAAACAACCTCCTCCTGCAGGCCTGCCTCAGCCAAGATTTTGCCGCTGGGTGCGACAACCATCGAATGTCCGTAAAAGGGAGCACCCTTAAACGTGCCTGCGCAGTTAACTGCCACCACGAAGGTGTGGTTTTCGGCAGCGCGCGCCTGTACCAAAAGGTGCCAAATATCACCACGCGCCTCGGGCCATTCGGCCACGCAGAAGATGAGCTGCGCCCCCTGCAGCGCCAAATGACGGAAAAGCTCAGGAAAACGCAAATCATAGCAGATGGTCGAGCCGCAGCACAGACCATCTAAGGTAAACGCATTGAAATTATTGCCAGGCGCAAAGAAATCCGCCTCGTCAAACAAGCCAAACAAATGCACCTTGTCATAGCTGTTGACCACTTCACCGTTTTTGGCGATAGCTACAGAGGTATTATAAATTTTACCATCATGACGCATGGGGACAGAGCCTGCCAAAATAGCGCAGTCATTTTCGCGTGCTATTTGCTGCAGGCTGGCAATAACGGGGGAAGCAGCCGCTTCCTCGGCCTCCTCCTGCAAATGTCCCAGGCTGTAGCCGGTTGTCCACACCTCAGGCAGGACAACAAGGTCATGAGTTTTGGCGGCGCAAGCCGCCAGCTGCAGGCCATGGGCCACGTTGGCCGCCTTATTCTTTTCCAGAACAGCAAGCTGCAGCAGGGCTATTTTCATAATACGCGCTCCTTAGGCATCATGTTATTGCTATGCAGACGCCCTACAAAGAATTTTTCTATTTTGCGGGTGCAACGGGTAATAAAATGCTCCTTGCCACCCAAAGATTCTACCCAAACTACAGGCTGTCCAGCAATTTTAGCACCCAAAACGTCAGTCATCAGCTGGTCGCCCACGTAAAGGATCTTACCGCCGCCCATGGCCTTAGAAATTTGCTTGTACGCCATCGGCAGAGGCTTAGCTGCACGCATAATCGTACCCAAACCAGTCTGACGGGTGATAGCCTTAATGCGGTCACCACCGTTATTAGAAATCAACGCAACATTGATACCCATCTGATGCAGCTGACGAATCCAGGTCATAGCACGCGGACCAACCAGGTTCTTATCACGCGGCAGCAGGGTGTTGTCAATGTCAACAACAATCCTTGTGTAACCATTACGCTTCAGCCATTTTGCCGAAATGTCAAATAAACTTTTTACTCTGTAATCTGGACAAACATACTTTAAAATCATACTACCTTATCCTTTGGAAATTTTATTTCAAATGTAGTACCAGAACCACATTTGCTGATTACCTCGGCACTGGCGCCGTGGACGCGAATAATCTCCTTAGCGATAGCCAGACCCAACCCCGTACCCGGCACACGGCGGCAATGGGATTTTTCCACCTTGTAGAAGCGTTCCCAAATAAAGGGAATATCCTCATCTGGTATCCCCTTGCCCTGATCCGTAACGGACACAAGCACGCTGCCATCGGCAAGCTTATTCGCACCTAATGATACAGTACCATTTTCTGGCGAATATTTCAAGGCATTATCGCACAAAATCATAATTAACTGCACCATTTGGTCACCGTCACCCATAATTTTTATCGTATCATCAGCGTGAATATTGAATCTGATGTTATGCTTCACGCAGCGGACAGATAATTTTTCGGCGACATTGCGGATGATTCCTGCCAGCGGCAGCTCATCCATATTATTTACAGTCAGCGGATCGCTAGATTCCAGGCGGCTGATATCCAAAAGCTCGCGCACCATGCGTTCTATGCGGACTGTCTCCTCGTTGATCAGGCCGCGATAACGCGAAAGCACAGCAGGATCTGTTACCATACCGTCACAAATTGCTTCGTTATAGCCACGGATAATCGTAATTGGTGTCCGCAGCTCATGCGATACATTGGCTACAAAATCGCGGCGGATTTTTTCCGTCCGCTGCATTTTGGCAATATAAGCACCCAAATCCCTGCCCAAGGAATTAAGCGCATTGCCCAATTCTGCAATCTCATCATCACCCTGCACCAAAAGGCGGCGCGAATAGTCACCCGAGGCCATTGCCTGCGCACTATCCTTCATATCTAGCACCGGCTTGATAATCACGTTCGACAGGCGCTTGACCAAAAACAGGCTGATAATAATGGCGATGATACCTACAATCATAATATAAATGTAAACATTTCGCAAGAATTTTTCAAAACCGCTCAAGGGTTCAATCATCATAATCGCACCCGTGCGGCCGCCAGGGATATTATAGGGCACGCCCACCAATATCACCTGCTCCTTGTAATAAGGATGATAGATCTGCGACTTGAAGGACTTGCCTGCATAAACATCCCCCAAAATTATCTTAACCCTATAGGAAATATTGCTTTCTTTTATATCCTGATCCAGCTTTTGGACACTATCCTGCAAATCCTTGCGCGAGGGTGCGCCATTTTGCAAAAAATGCTTTAAGGCAGCATTCGTCCCGGCATCCTTATCCGCATCATAATACGATGCCGCCAAAAGCTCGTAATTATCATCAAAAAGCCAGATGCGTGCGCCAACCAGCCTGTCTACAGCCAAAATATACCTGTAAAGCATATCCCTGTCATCCAGACGGATGAAGGCTTCAATGGTTTCACCCATCTCATGCCCCTTTTCAGCCAGCTCCTGCTCCTTAACTTGAAAGAAATAATCGGCAATAAGGTAGGATATGCCTGCTGTAATCCCCACGACGACGATAATTATGATAGTCATAAAACTATACATCAGGCGTGTACTTAGGGATTTTTTCATTTGTTATTTATCCTTCAGCTCAAACTTATAACCCACTCCCCAAATGGTTGTAATATCCCATAGGGAATCAGGCGGAATATTAAGCTTCTGTCTGATGCGTTTAATATGTGTATCAACCGTGCGGGTATCACCATAATAGGAATAACCCCAGATGGTTTCCAAAAGCTGGTTGCGGCTAAAGGCCTTGCCAGGATTGGAGGCCAGGCACCACAAAAGCTCCATCTCTTTGGTGGTAAAGGTCATCTTATTGCCAAAAGCTGTAACCTGGTACTGCTCCATGTCAATAATAAGACCAGGATAAGTGATGCGTGAAACATCACCCTTCTTTTCCTGCGTGCCTGTGCGGCGGAGCACTGCCTTAACGCGTGCCACCACCTCGCGCGAGTTAAACGGCTTGGTGATGTAGTCATCAGCGCCGATTTCCAGACCAGCGATACGGTCATCATCATCGTCCTTGGCAGTTACCATGATAATGGGCAGGTCGGTCAGCTTGCGCACCTGCTTGCACACCTCAATGCCGTCTAAAACAGGCATCATTATATCTAAAAGCAAAATATCTGGCTTTTCGGACTGAACCTTTAAAATTGCAGCAGCACCATCCTCTGCTTCAATGACCTCAAAGCCTTCCTTTTCAAAGTATATACGCAAAATCTCACGGATCTGCGCTTCATCATCAGCAATTAATATCTTTTGTTTTGCCATAATCATCACTCCTGCCTCTAAAAACGGCTGTTAAAGCTCTCGCTGCCGTTTTACAAGATGTCACTATAATTATAGCACAAGTAATTGCACTATCAGCATACTTTCACAAAAGATTTACATAAATATACTTCTTTTATCATAAATGTGTACAGTCTGACGCATTTTTGCAGGGAAGAAATAATTAAAGTATAGTTATAGGCGCTTATTAAACAGGGTTAAAGCTTTTGAGAATTCTATCACGCTCCGTCCAATTTGGTAAATAGCTGCCAACTATAGCATGAAAGCGCGGTGAATGGTTATTCTCCAATAAATGTGCCAGCTCATGCACCACAACGTACTCAAGGCACTCCCTGGGCCAACAGGCCAGCAGTGCGTTTAAATTTATAGCACCTGTCCGCACGTTGCATGAGCCCCAACGCGTTTTCATCACGCGCACCTTGAGCTCTTTAAGATTAGGGTACACGCCCATTTTCTTGCGCCATTCCTGCACCATGTCATAACCCTTGTCATAGGTTTCCTCTTTATAGCAAAACCTCACAAAGGCACGCCTGCCCTCCTCGCTTAGTTGCTCGTTATAATAAAAGCAGACAGAGTCACTAGTCACCTCATAGCTGCCAGTTTTACGCTTATCAATAAAAAATTTAGCAGTCAGCTGCTTACCCCACAGCCACATATGCTGTCCATCATACGGCAAATCGCCCATATGATACTGCCCTTGCTGCTCTTGCTGCGTCTGCAGCTGTACCTTGTCACGCAGCCAGCCTTCCTTTGCCTGCAAAAAGCTCAGCAGTTCCCTGTCGCTAAGGCCTAAGGGTACGGTAACGAATACGCTGCCATCAGCCTTTACCCGTAGTCCCAGGTTTTTCACCTGCTTATACTGCAGACGTAGCGTCAGGCCGTGCAGGCTGCACTCCTCCTCACGGATGACGCCTCTCATAGCTTTTCCGTCAAAATGTTGCGTCCCAGCATGCGGTTATATTCCCAAGTGCCCTTGCCCTCAGGCTCGTCAAACTGGTTCATCACGGCGTTGAGCTCGTCCGCATAATGCACGATGAAGGCCTCACGCGTCGCACAGGCTACAGGGGAACCCTTTTCGTTGTCACCGTGGTGAGACAAAAGCACATGCTGCAGCTGCTCCAAACGCGATGCAGGAATGCGCAGCTTAGCAGCTGCCTCCTGCACCATCAGGCAGCTCATAGTTATATGCCCCAAAAGGCGTCCCTCGTTAGTATAAGGAAAGCCGATTTCTGTAGAAATTTCCTTGATTTTGCCAATATCGTGTAAAAGCGCGCCCGCAATCACCAAATCCTTGTCTGCGCCCTCAATCTGGCCGGCCATAGCTACAGCTAGCGCCGTAACATCCACAGAATGCTGCAGCAGACCGCCAAGATAAGCGTGATGCATGCGCATACCTGCAGGATTATGCACAAAGCGCTCATAGGTTTCACCGCTGAAGATGGTCTCCAAAAGCATACGCAGCCCAGGGGTGCGCACAGCCTTGATGTAGTTGGCAAGCTTAGTCTTGTAGGCCTCTACATCAAAATTGCCCTGTGGCAGCAAATTGCTGATGTCATCCTGCGGCAGCAGGTTTTCCAAACGCTGTACCACTACCTGCAGCGTCATATCATTGTTAAATTTGTTGATATCCACATTGCCGCCAATCATATAAGCCTTGGGAGCGTCCAGCTCACGCAGCTTTTCTACCAGCACAGCATCAAAGCAAATGAAGCCAACACGGCCACTGTTATCCTCCAGCATACCACGGGCGAACACGCCGCCATTAGAGGAATTACCCACCTTTTGCACACGCACCAAGGCTGCCTGACAAATCTTCAGGCCTGCCTTAAAATCCTTAATCATTCTTGTATCACCTTATTTTCTATATATGCTTTAAAAGCAGGGTTTCTCCTGCAACCTTAATATCTACATTCCAATGCTTATCGCTAAAGCGCAGCGACAGCCTGTCTGCCAAATCCTCCAGTACGGGCAGCTCTGTTGGCTGGTGGCCTGCATCAATAATATTCAAGCCACTAAACACCGCCTGCTGCGCCTCGTGGTACTTAACATCACCCGTCACAAGGGTGTCTGCCCCCTGCGCCAGTGCCAGGCTAATCAGATCGGCACCTGCTCCGCCGCAGACCGCCACCCTGCGCACCTGCCTGTGAGCATCGCCGACAGTCACATAATCAGCACGCAGCGCCTTTTTGACAAAGGAAGCAAATTCCTGCAGGCCTTGCGGCTGCTGCACACTGCCAATGCGTCCCAGCCCGTTGGAGACATCTAAAGCATCGGTATCAAACAGGCGCAGGCGTTTAGCCAAAACACTGTTGACACCGTTAGCAACGCAGTCCAGGTTAGTGTGCGCGCTGTAGACAGCAATGCCATTTTCGGCCAGCTGCAGCAAAATCTCCTGCTGCCAGCTAGCGTCCGTCACCTGCCCTAGCTTGTGAAAAATCGCCGGATGGTGCGTGATCAGCACATCTGCCTTTTTACTGATTGCCTGCTGCACCGTCTCCTGCGTCATATCCAATGCCAAAAGCAGCCTGCGCACTGGCCGCGTGCGCCGCCCCAGCATCAGGCCGACGTTGTCCCATTCCTCTGCTAAATCCGGCGGTGCCATTTCCTCCAACAACTGGATAATATCATTTACTGTTACCTGTCCTGGCATTTTGCAGCACCTCCAATTTCTGCAGCATATCCTTAGCAAATTTGTACCTCAGCGTTCCACGGGCCTGCTCGCTCAGCTCCATGTTAGCGACAAGTCTTTTGTATTCTGTCAGCTTGCGCTCAATCTGCTTGGCCAAAAGCGGATGACCCTGCGCCAAAAGCACAGGTCCCACCATCAACTCTGCCTCATCGCCAAGGTCAGCATGCCCCCTCTTGGCGGCAATAATTTCGTAAAAATGCGGCTCGTCGTCCACCAGCTCCTCGTCCACCAGCTGCCAGCCATTGCCTATCAGCCAGGCGCGCAGGGCAGCTGCCCCTGCCATAGGCTGCAGCACCAAAAGCTGTACGCTCTTGGCTGTTTCCATATCAGCCTCCAAAATACTGATGATCGTAGCTGCCCCCATGCCTGCAATAGCAATGCAGCCGGCCTCACCAGGTGCGAGCACGGAAAGGCCGCTGCCAAGGCGCACCTCCACCTGCTGCTCGAGCTTGTGCATAGCCACAGTGTTGCGTGCTGCCTGGCAGGGTCCTTCGGCGATATCACCGGCAATAGCGCGGTCAATCTTGCCCTGCTCTAGCAGCCACACGGGCAGGTAAGCGTGATCTGTGCCGATGTCTGCCAGCACGCAGTGCGGCGGCACCAGGCTTGCGATCGTTTCTAAGCGTTTGTCAATATGCATACTTTGCGCCTCCTCAGTCTAGGCCTTTTTCTCAAACTGTGCCATATATAATCTGTAATATTCTCCCTTAAGCGCCATCAGCTCGTCATGCGAGCCCTGCTCGGCAATGCCGTGGGTGCAAAGCACAATAATGCGGTCCACATTGCGGATAGTTGCCAGGCGGTGCGCCACCACCAGCGTCGTACGGTTGTGCGACAGCGCATCCAATGCCAGCTGGATATTTTTTTCGGTTTCGTTATCTAGCGACGACGTGGCCTCGTCCAATATCAAAATAGGCGGGTTCTTCAAAAAGACGCGCGCAATAGCCAGGCGCTGCTTTTGGCCGCCGCTCAGCTTCACACCGCGCTCACCCAGCTGCGTAGCATATTTTTGCGGCAGCAGCTCAATAAAACGGTCAGCCTCCGCCAGCACGGCCGCCTGCTGTGCCTCCTGCTGCGTTGCCTGGGGACGTCCGTACAAAATATTATTCATCACCGTATCAGCAAACAAAAAAATATCCTGCTGCACAATACCGATGTTGCGCCGCAGCGAGGCCAGTGTCAGCTCCTTGATATCCCTGCCGCCTATCAGGATGCGTCCCTTTTGCAGCTCATAAAAGCGTGGCAGCAGATTGCACAGCGTGCTCTTGCCCACGCCCGTACTGCCCACAAAGGCCACCGATTCGCCCTCCTTTATATGCAGGGAAAAATTTTGCAGCACAGGCTGCTTGCCGTTGTAGCCAAAGGTAATGTTTTCAAAAACAATATCGCCGCTAAGCACGTCTGCGTCCACGGCATTAGGGGTATCCACAATATCAGCAGGCTGCTGCATCAGCTCTGCAAAGCGCTGATAGCTGGTGACGCCCTTTTGATACACCTCGGCCAGGGCGTTGAGCCGCAGCACCGGGCGCACAAAAATCGAAACATAAAGCATAAAGGTCACCAAATCGCTAAAGCGCATTCTGCCATAGGTAATCAAAATGCCACCAGCGATAATAATCACCAGGTTGGTGATGTTGGAGAAGAACACCATGCTGGTGTTGGAGTGGCTGAGAATGCCAAAGGATTTTTTGCGTGCTGCTAAAAGACGTGCCGCAATTTTTTCCAAGCGCTCACATTCCAGCTCCTCGTTGTTAAAGGACTGCACCAGGCGGATGGCATTCAGGCTTTCCGTCGTCTGCGCTGTCAGCTCGCCCACCTCCCTGCGGGCCGCGCGTCCTGCCTGCTTCAGCCTGCGGTTAGTCGTCACCGAATCAACAGCCTTCAGCAAAAGCAGCACATTGACCACCAGCGCCAGCTGCCAGTTAAGATAAAACAAAATGCTCATCGTTCCCAGCATGAAGATTAGGCACACAAGCAGATAATTGGGACCTAAAAAGACCAGCTCACGGATTTCGCCCACGTCACTTACAATACGCGACACCAGCTGGCCCACGCGCTGGTTATCAAAATAACCAAAGCTCATGCGCTGCACATGGGCAAACACGTCTCGGCGCATATCCTGCTCCACCAGCGCGCCAATCGTGCGTCCCTGCTGCATTACCTTGTAGTTGACCGCGCACACAGCCACATAGCCGCAAAAAAGCACAGCTGCAGCCTTAAGCAGTGCAGCAATATCTCCCGTCGGCAAAATGTCGTTCATAATGTGACGCAAAAACATAGGAAAAAGCAGCTCAACCATCGATATAGCCACCGATCCCAAAAGCGTCACCGCTAATATACGCTTGTAAGGCAAGTAATATTTAAGAACTCCACGCAGCATAATATACCCCGCTAAGCAAAATAACAATAGCTTATTGCATTGTTTTATTATATCACATTTTACCCAAATCAGCTAACGCAAAAAGACTGCCGCAAACGGCGCATGCAGAGATGGCAGGCTCAAGGCCTGTCCTGCAGCGGCCGTCACGGCAGCCTGTTTTACGGTTATTTATCTGCTGCCAATGGCAGCACCAGACACTTAATTTTTTAATTCGTTCTTCACCACGAACATAACCCATTGGGCGATATTCGTAGCGTGGTCGGCAATGCGCTCCACATACTTGGCAATCATCAGATAATCCACATATTGTGGCACATATTGCGGCTTTTGCTGCATCAACACCGTCAGCTGCTGACGCATCTGGGAAAAATAATTATCCACCTCATCATCAGTGGCAATAACCTTCTCGGCCAGCTCTACATCATTTTCGCTGATAGCGCTGATCGCATCATACACCATTTTGCGCATCACCTGCAGCATCGGCATAAAGTTCTCAGGCAGCGGTACAGTCTCCTTTGCCAAAAGCTTCAGCGTATATTGGCTGATGTCGCTGCAGTGGTCAGCAATGCGCTCCATGTCGCCTACGAGCTTCAGGCAGCTGGCAATCTCACGCCAGTCGGTAGCCACAGGCGTCTGCGTCAGCACCAGCTCCAGGCACTGCCTTTCGATATCCACCTCGCTGTTATCAAAGTTATCATCGTCGCCGATAATCTGCTGCGCCACGGCTGCGTCCTTAGCCTCCAGGTTGACGATGACCTTGTCCAGAGTTTCCTCCAGGTTTACACCCATCACACGCACGCTGTTTAAAAGCTGCTGCAGCTGTTCGTTAAATTTATTACGCGTCATTTTTATCCTCCCATCAACCAAATCTGCCCGTAATGTATTCTTCTGTCTTGGGGTTTTTGGGGTTAGCAAAAAGCTGCTTGGTATCATTAAACTCAATCAGCTCGCCCAAAAGGAAGAAGGCCGTTTTATCCGATATACGCGCTGCCTGCTGCATATTGTGGGTTACGATGACAATCGTATAATCCTTTTTCAGCTCCAGCGCCAAATCCTCTATCTTCATGGTGGAAATTGGGTCAAGTGCGCTGGTAGGCTCGTCCATCAAAATAACCTCCGGCTGCACGGCCAAGGTGCGCGCGATGCACAGGCGCTGCTGCTGGCCGCCACTCAAGCCCAGAGCGCTTTTATTCAGCCTGTCCTTGAGCTCGTCCCAAATAGCTGCTTGGCGCAGGCTGCGCTCTACGATTTCGTCCAACGTGCTCTTTTTAGTAATGCCGTGAATGCGCGGGCCGTAGGCAACGTTGTCATAAATGCTCTTCGGAAAGGGGTTAGGCTGTTGGAACACCATGCCAACGCGGTGACGCAGGCTAATGGGGTCGATTTCGGTAAAAATATCCTTGCTATCTAAGGCAATTTTTCCCTCAATGCGCACACCCTCCTCCAAATCGTTCATGCGGTTGAGCGTTTTCAAAAATGTGGACTTGCCGCAGCCGCTGGGACCGATGAGGGCGGTAATTTCCTTTTCCTTGATATCCAGATTTATTTTCTTCAGAGCCTGAAACTTGTTGTAATACAAATCTAGGTCCTGTACTAAAAATTTAGTTGCCAGGGTCATTTTTTGCTTCCTCCGGTTTTCTTGTCTAAATAGGTGCTCAAGTAACGTGCTCCCAAGCTAAAGGACAGCACCAAAATCATCAATATAGCAGACGACAGGTTGGCCATCTGCGCCGCATTGGCTGCCAGCGCCTCGGTGCGCGATGCCCAAATGTGCAGCGCCAGTGTTTCGCCAGGACGGAACGGGTTTAGCGGGCACACAGGCGACAGCAAATTCCAGCTATGCCAGCTGATATCCGTGCTCATGCCTGCAGTATATAGCAGGGCTGCCGCCTCGCCAAAGCCACGGCCGGCCGCCAAAATCACGCCCGTCATAATGCGTGGCAGGCAGGCAGGCAGCAGCACCTTATAAATTGTCTGCCACAGCGTTGCGCCCATTGCCAGGCTGCCACGCTTGTAGCCCTGCGGCAGCGACTTAAAGGCATCCTCCGTAACCGTCATAATAAGCGGAATACTGAGGATAGAAACTGCCAGCGCACCGCTGAACAAATTCCATTGCGAGCCTGTCATCACAATAAACACCAAGTAGCCAAACAGGCCAACCACAATCGATGGCAGCGAGGACATCGTCTCTATACACATGCGCAGGAAGCGGGTAAACCTGCCTGCACGCGCATATTCTGCCATATAAATACCTGCGGCCACACCCAGGGGAACGCTCACCAAAAGCGACAGGAAAACCAGGTAAACCGTATTAAAGAGCAAATTGCCAATGCCGCCGCCCTCAAAGGAAACGAGGCTCCAGCTAAAATCCTTAAAGCCGCTGATGATTACATACAGAGCAAAGGCCACCAAAAGCAGGATGAAAAAGCCTGCAACGCAGTAGAACACCGCCGTCATCAGCCTGTCTGTCAGCTTTGCACGAGCTATGTTGTTCATGCCTTCTTCCCTCCTTTATTGCCCAGGTAATGAATAGCGAAGATACACGCCAGCGAAATGATAAACAAAAGTAGTGCCATCGTCCACAGGGCGATGTTATATTCGCTGCCCTCCATTGCGCCGCCCATATCCGCCGCAATGGCCGCCGTAAGGTTATTGGTAGGCGACAGGATAGACGTGGGAAAGGCTCGCATTTTGCCGATGACCATGGCCACTGCCAGCGCCTCACCAAAGGCACGCGCCAGACCCAAAATAACCGCTGTCATCAGGCCTGTTACTGCTGCTGGCACCACCACCTTAGCGATGGTCTGCCAGCGTGTAGCGCCCAAACCGTAGGAGGCAGCACGATAGCTTTTGGGGATGCTGCGCAGCGCGTCGGCCGCCAGGCTTGTAATGGTGGGGAAAATCATTACAGCCAGCACAATGCCTGCCGCCAGCACCGAAAAGCCAAAGCGCAAATGAAAGATATCCTTAATCAGCGGCACCAAAATCGTCAGGCCAATCCAGCCATAAACTACCGAGGGAATGCCTACGAATATCTCTACTGCCGGCTGTACAAAGCGTTTGCCCAGCTCCGGCGAAATTTCGGTCATAAAAATGGCTGTTGCCAAGCTAAAGGGGGTAGCAATGGCCAGCGCCAAGGCACAGGTAACCACAGAGCCAAAGATGAAGATAGCAGCGCCGACCTTGCCGCCACCCTCTGCGTCGTCACTGGGTGCCCAATCTGCCGAAAACAAGAATTCTGTAATACTATGATTATATGTTGTGAAGGTGCCTACACCCTTGTAGCACAAAAACGCGCCAATAGCCAGGGTGAGGACGATGAGCGCCAGGCCGCAGCCGGTGATGATATAGCGCCACAGCGCGTCCTGCCTGTAAGCATTTGCTTTTGCCTGCTGCATAAAAATCTCCTCTAACGTTTTTACAGATGCTAAATTTTAAGGCCATGCAACAGTACGCAGCTGCCAATTGCAGCTTGCGCCTTGCACAGCCTTGCTTTTGAGTATGTACAAAGGGGATAGGAAACGAAGTGAAGTGCACCTTTTGCCTATGCTGCCTCCCCGTTTCCCGCTTATGGAAACTGAAATTTATTAATGCGCCTTAGACATCCTATTTACCATTCAAAGACGAAGGATAAGGTTGCAGATGCGAAGCCACGGCGACGACGGCGTACATTTTAGTACTCCTAGGAGCCATGGCAAAGCAGATGCGCCTTAGACAATGTCTTTATCAGCGTTTAACTTGCATCTTAGCAGTAACACCATACCCCTGCTTTTCAATTTCCTTGCCATAATCAGCAGAGGTGATGAAGTCGAGGAAGGCTTTAACTGCGCCAGTGGGTTCGCCTTTAGTATACATATGCTCGTAACCCCATACAGGATATTTGCCGCTGTAGGTGTTATCCAGGGTAGGCTCTACGCCGTCAATAGCAACGGTAGCAACATCCTTGTTGTTAACCAGGTAGGACAGGGCAACGTAGCCGATAGCGCCCTTGTTATCCTTTACGCTTTGCAGCAGAGTGCCAGAGTCATCGGTTTCCAGGGATTTATTGGTTGCTTCCTTGGCGCCGCCCAGAGCGAACTCAGCAAAAAGTGCGCGGGTGCCGCTAGTAGCAGGACGGGTGATCAAAACGATGGGTTCATCCGGACCGCCAACCTGGTTCCAGTTAGTTACCTTGGCGGTAAAGATATCAGTCAACTGTGCTTTAGACAGGCTTTTTACCTTAGCAGCCAAGTCCTTATTGATTACAGGTGCCATAGTAACAACGCAAACCTTGTGATCAACCAAGCCCTTAGCAACCTCTGGTTTCAGCTTGCTTTCTGCAGGCACGTCACTGTTACCGATGTTAACACTGCCATCAGCAACCTGCTTTAAGCCAGTGCCGCTGCCGCCACCGTTTAAGGTGATGGAAACATCGGGGTTAATAGCTTTAAATTTGCTTGCTGCATCCTTTGCCAACGGCAGCAAGGCAGAAGAACCACTACCGGTTACGCTGCCGGTGATTTTTGCGCCATCTTCCTTTTTATCTGCAGCCTTGTTATCACTGCCACAACCCAAAGCACCCAGGGCTACCATAGCAGCCAAGCCTAAACATGCAACTTTCTTTAATTTCATGATTTATTTTCCTCCTTCAACCATCCTTGTGGTTTATGGTTATAGTATAGCGCGGCTTTGTTAAGGAAGTATTATGGTGATGTTAAAGGTAGGTAAAATAGTTGGTAAAGCGCATAAAAAAAGCGCAGGCCTTGGCCTGCGCGAAGCGCTGTAGTAAGCGTCAATATATTGGCATCATAAATAAGATTTTTTTGTTTAGCAGTCCATTCGACTCGAGCTTAGTTTAAACAGCGTAGCCAGAAAAACTCTAACTACGCTTACGGAATTATTTTAAATCTATTCTTTAATTACTTCAAAATAGTCTTCAGGAAACCAGCAGGTCTCACCCATATCATTAGTGATTTTATACCAAGTAACACGCTTAGTTTTCCCGAGGGTGCGCTGATCTAGCACATCATAAGTTTTACCCTGAGTTCCCAAAGGAAAATCGCTAGCAATTTGCCATTTAATCTTCATCGAAAACGCCTCCTCAGTGTGGCTTTTCAGCATCTGCACGTTCATAAATCAGTTCCTCAGCAGTATGTCCGTGTACTGCATAATGCATCTTATTCTGAACCTTAGCAAAAAACTGCTTTGTTG
>CAVDRP010000011.1:0-74593 GCA_963611535.1 Bacteroidaceae bacterium
TTACGTAACCTTTTGTTACGTACCCTCGTTTCTGTGAATCCTGGCACTCGTTCCCAGCGGTTCGCGTCAAACCAATCGGCTACGCTCTGATGAGCTTGTCTCTTGGGACGCTATCGCATGGCGCGCATTAACCAATCAGCTTCGTCCTACGGACTCGCTTCTTGGATGCGCCCACATAAAATTTTTATGTTGCCTTAGCGATAATATAATTGCTTATTAAGTTCGTTTGCCTAAGCTCATTAGGTGGAGCATTTTCGGAGGGATAGATAGCCAGTTTTGCAGGAGCGCAGCGACGCACAAAACAGTGTACTCAATACTCGTTCTTCTTGCCTTATTCCCATAACCTATGGTATAATTTTTTCGGACTTTTTAGAAAAAATGTGGAGTGAAATGTATATGAGAAAAAATAACTATCTGTTCTTGGGTATAACATTAGTACTTATGGCGGTGCTTTTCTATATTAACGGGCTAAGTCCTGCTACTATCGACCCCAAGACCTATCATCCGATGGTTTATTCAACAATAGGCGCTTTGCTGCCGCCAGTTATTGCGATAGCTTTGGCGTTAATTACAAAAGAAGTATATTCCTCTTTATTCGTTGGTATAGCAATTGGTGCACTTCTATATGCTGATGGTAATTTGGAGCTTGCGCTTAATACCATGCTGTTTAACGAGGATGGCGGCATGATCACTAAGCTGGCAGATAGTTGGAATGTTGGCATTATAGTATTTTTAGTAATTCTGGGTATAATGGTTGCCTTAATGAATAAGGTTGGAGGCAGTGCTGCCTTTGGCCAATGGGCCTCACAAAATATTAAAACCCGTGTGGGAGCGCAGCTTGCAACTATCGCCTTGGGTGTTTTGATTTTTGTCGATGATTATTTTAACTGTTTGACTGTAGGCTCGGTTATGCGGCCTGTTACTGACCGTCATCAGGTGAGCCGTGCTAAGCTGGCCTATCTTATTGACGCTACAGCTGCACCTATTTGTATCATTGCGCCTGTTTCTAGCTGGGCAGCGGCCGTTACCTCCTCCGTGCCTAAAGGCACCGATATTAACGGCTTCAGCATGTTTTTGCAGACTATTCCCTACAATTTTTATGCCTGGACTACGCTTCTTATGATGGTTTTGCTTACAGTGATGAAGTTTGACTTTGGCAGCATGAAGCTGCATGAGGATAATGCACTTAAAGGGGATTTGTTTACTACTGCTGTGCGTCCCTATGGTGATGACGAGGAAAATACTGATAAACCCAACGGAGCTGTAATTGACTTGGTGCTGCCAGTTATGGTGCTCATAATCTGCTGCATTATTGGTATGATTTATACTGGTGGTTATTTTGCAGGTGAAAGCTTTGTGGATGCCTTTGCAGGTGCTAATGCGTCCAAGGGATTAGTTTTTGGCAGTATGGTAACGCTGTTTTTCACCTTTTGCTTTTATATGTTCCGCGCAGTTATGAGCTTTAAGGATTTCACAGAATGTATTCCTGTAGGCTTTAAGGCGATGGTGGCGCCAATCATGATTTTAACCATGGCTTGGACCTTGTCTGGTATGACGGGGCTTTTGGGGGCAAAATTTTATGTACACGATCTAGTTGCTGGCTCTGCAGGCATCTTAAAGCTGTTTTTACCTGCGATCGTTTTTGTTGTGGCCATGTTCCTGGCTTTTTCTACGGGCACTAGCTGGGGAACCTTCGCTATTTTGATACCTGTTGTTTGCAATGTTTTTGGCAGTGGCGATACCTATGAAATGCTGGTAATTTCCATTGCTGCCTGTCTCAGTGGTGCGGTATGCGGTGACCATTGCTCGCCTATCAGCGATACAACTATCATGGCTTCGGCAGGAGCACATTCTGACCACGTCAATCACGTGTCCACCCAACTGCCATATGCATTGACTGCAGCAGCTGTATCTGTTGCAGGTTATGTGCTGGCAGGCAGTATTGCTTATGTAACCGAAAGCTCTTTGGCGCTTGTAGCTTTGCCAATTACGCTGGGGCTGCTGTTTGTGGTACTGTTAGTATTGCGTGCAAGGGCGCGCAGGCTTGATTAAATAAGAATATTTATAGCTGGCGTGCTGTCGTGCGCCAGCTTTTATCATTAATAGACACTTTTTAGCTTTGCAACATGCTATAATATAATTGTGGATTAATCGATTATTTTTAGAGGGAGAGGTTACTATGCCACTAGTTCAGGCAAAATGTACTAATTGTGGAGCTTCCCTGCTTGTAGATGATGCTAAGGAGGCAGCCATTTGCCAATATTGTGGGGCAGCGTATATTGTAGAACAGGCTATCAGCAAATTTGGGACAATGAAGGACCCTGTAGCATTACACAGCTTGGGAGATGAAGCGGTTGCTGATGGTGACTATCAAGTTGCTGAAAGATATTATACCGAAATTTATACGCAAAATAGCAGAGATTTGCGTGCTAATGCCAAAAGAGTAATAGTGCACTCTATTCGTGTGCTATACGACTACTCTCCTAATGGGTTATTCCAGGATGGCGTAAAGTACTACAGTAATGCTGTACATACGGTGCTGCAATATCTTCAAAGTACAAATAACGCATCTAACAATGATTTGCTTTTGTTACTGCAGCTTTTGCACAGGCTTTATTTGATGGCTAATAGCGGCTATCGTATGTTTAGTATTAATTACAGAGATGATTTACAGAAAAGCTTTTTTACAGTATTTGCCTTTGTAGCTACGGTTAAGGCACATGTAGAAATACTAAATTGTTGTATAGAACAAAATATTGTGACTGCTTCCGGGAAAGATGAGCTTATAAAAAAAGCTTTTTTCATGATACATAGGATTATTGATGGCAGGCGGGATGAGCTTGTGGCTTCTGTTGGTGCTGAAAACTGGAATAAAATATGTAAGCTGGAAGATTTTTTTGCCAAGCAGCTGCCACCAGAGGAGCTGCAGCGAGCTCAAGCTATCAGCAAGAAAACAATACCTACAGATAGCTCTGTTAAAGCATTGGCTGATAACTCTGCTGCTAAGCCTGCTACTAAGTACAAAGGCTGGAAAATACTAGTATTATTGTTATTCTTTGTGAATATAGTTTTGAATTTAATTATAGCTGACTATCTGATGGCAGGTATATGGATGATTTTAAGCTTCTTTTTGGTAGGGAATCTTATCATTAACAGGAAAGGTTAGACAAAGGTGGGGAGCATGCAACAACTGTACATGGCAATGGTAAAAATCCTGGTTTAGAAGATGTATTGGCAGTTGCTAAGGGTGCCGGGCTAGATCTTAAGGAATCAAAAAAAATAGCTGTCGATATTCATGAGTGTGTTATGGATAAGCTAGGTAAATATTTAAGGCATTAAACTAGACGCTGGCGTGCTGTTGTGCGCCAGCTTTTTTTTAGCACTTGACAATGGTACTAAATCGTACTATACTAAAATAGTACTAAATCATACCAAGGGAGAGGATAAAATGATTGATAAGCTGCAAGAGAAAATATACCGGATTAACTTTTTGGCAAATACAATGGATGCACTCTATCACCAGGCTGCCAAAAGCCTGGGGGTTGCGGACAGTGTTTTATACATTCTTTATACGGTGCATAGTAATGGAGAAAGCTGTCAGCTGAGTGATCTATATAAAATATCTGCTATCAGCAAGCAGACGATCAATTCTGCTATACGTAAGTTGGAAGCTGATGGCGACATCTACCTAAAAAAGCATGACGGTAAGTCTAAAATTGTCTGCCTTACAGAAAAGGGTAGTGAGTACGTCAAAAAAACAGCTGAAATCTTATTAGCTGCAGAGGATGCCGCCTTTGCTGACTGGAGTGCGGAGGAAATGGATACCTATCTGCGTTTAATTGAAAAGCATGTCGCCTCCTTGCGTCAGCAGTTTGGAAGGTTATAATTGGTGATAAAATATGCATGACATTATAGAGCTTTCAGATCACTTTGACTATAAGCGTCTGCTTCGCTTCACCCTGCCATCTATCCTGATGATGATTCTTACTTCTATCTATGGCGTTGTGGATGGCTTTTTTGTTTCTAACTTTGTTGGCAAAACTGCCTTTGCTGCTGTGAATTTTATTATGCCGTTTTTAATGGTAGTAGGCGCAACTGGCTTTATGCTAGGCACAGGCGGCAGTGCGCTAATAGCAAAGACCTTGGGTGAGGGAGATAGCGATAAGGCGCAGAGAATATTTTCTCTCGTAGTTTGTGCTACTATTATCTGCGGTTGCATAATTGCATTTTTCAGCATCAGCTTTTTGCGCTCTATCGCCAGCGCTTTGGGAGCAGAGGGTGCGATGCTGGAAAATTGTGTAGCCTATGGCAGGATAATCCTTGTGACGCTGCCATTCTTAATGCTGCAGTATGCATTTTCCAGCCTTGCAGTTACGGCGCAGAGGGCTAGGCTTGGCTTGGTAATTACAGTTGCAGCAGGCCTTATCAATGCTGTGGGTGATGTTTTCTTCATGGTGGTACTGCCGTGGGGAATAGAGGGTGCAGCGCTAGCTAGTGCGTTGGGTGAGTTGGCTGGCGGTCTTGTACCGCTCCTTTATTTTGCACGTAAAAACAGCAGCCTGCTGCGCTTGTGCAGACCGCATTTTGACAAAGCAGTGCTTTTTAAGGTATGTACTAACGGCTCGTCTGAGCTGATGAGTAATATTTCCATGTCCGTAGTAGGCATGCTGTATAATGCGCAGCTGATGAAGTATGTAGGAGAGGATGGTGTAGCTGCCTACGGTACGATTATGTACGTAGATTTCGTTTTTCTAGCAATCTTTATTGGTTATGCAACAGGTGTTATTCCTGTCATCAGCTACCATTATGGTGCAGGCAATAGGGCGGAGCTAAATAATTTGCTACGCAAAAGCGGTGCTATAATTTTGGCAGGCTCGATGGCAATGCTTATTATCTCGCATGTATTCCCCAGGCCGTTGGCGGCAATCTTTGTGGGCTACGATGCTAAGCTGCTGGATATGACGGTGGAGGCCTTTAAGATTTATGCCTTTTCGTTTTTGCTGGCAGGCTTTTCTATTTTCGGCTCTGCTTTTTTTACGGCACTCAATGACGGCCTGACCTCGGCCGTGATATCCTTTATGCGTACGCTGGCTTTTGAAAGCATGGCTGTACTTGTCATACCGTTATTTATGGGAGCAGCGGGAATTTGGTATTCTATAAATATCGCCGAATTTATGGCTGTGTGCATGTTTGGCTATTTTCTCATCAGCAAAAATAAAATTTACGGATATTGGTAAAGACAAGTCTGTGTCAGCTGTCAGGATAAGTCTGAATAATATGTAGTGCATTTGTATATTGGAATTTAGCGGTATTTTTGTTATAATTAGAGTTAGCTTAAGCAAGCTGCTATTGGCTTTTTGTAATACATACATGAGGAGGAAGGGCCATGAAGATAGAATTTACTAAAATGCACGGTGCCGGCAACGATTATGTTTATGTTGACTGCACTAAGGAAATGCTGCCGAACCCGGGCGCAATTTCCGAATATGTCAGCCACAGACGTTTTGGCATTGGCAGCGACGGCTTGATTTGCGTTTGCAAGTCTGAGGTTGCTGATTTTAAGATGCGTATGTTTAACGCAGACCGCAGCGAAGGCAAAATGTGCGGCAACGGTGTGCGCTGTGTGGCTAAATTTGTGCATGACAAGGGCCTTACAGATAAAACTACTATCGAGCTGGAAACGCTTTCCGGCATCAAGACAATAGAGATGGTTGTTGAAAATGGTGAGGTTGTGGGTGCCAAGGTTGATATGGGCAAGCCTGTGTTTAAGGCTAACGAAATTCCCATGAACTGCGACCATTATATTTTTGTAGACCAGGCCATCGTCCTCAATGATAATCATGATGATGTGACCAAGGAAAAGGTGTTCTATAACGGCACTGCTATTTCTATGGGCAATCCGCATTTTGTAACCTTTGTGGATGATGTGGACAGCCTCAAGTTGGAGGAGCTGGGACCGCAATTTGAGCATCATAAGCTGTTCCCCGAAGGAGTGAACACCGAATTTGTGCAGGTTTTGGATGCCAATACCGTCAAGTTCCGTGTTTGGGAGCGTGGCAGCGGTGAAACCTGGGCCTGTGGTACGGGCGCTAGTGCTGTTACTGTAGCCTGCAATATGCTGAACCGTGCAGGCAAAAAGGGCGAGCCGCTAAATGTGCATTGCAAGGGTGGTCTCTTAAAGGTTACTTATGAAAAGAATGACCATGTAACCTTAGAGGGCAATGCGGTCGCTGTTTTTGATGGCGTAATCGACGTCCCGGACAGCGTTATTAATGCGTAACAAACTGGTATTTTGCTAGTCTGTAATAAATTTATATTTAATTCATGGGGGTTTTTCAATGGCGTTTGTAAACGAAAACTACTGTAACTTAAAAGAAAGCTATCTTTTTGCTGATATTGCTCATAAGGTGAATGACTATGCCGCAGCACATCCGGATAAAAAAATTATCCGCCTGGGTATTGGCGATGTCACCCTGCCGCTGGCAAAATGCGTAGTGGACGCAATGGCTAAGGCTGTTGCTGAAATGGGTGTACAAGCTACCTTCCGCGGCTATGGTCCGGAGCAGGGCTATGATTTTGTACACGAGGCATTGGTTAAATACTATGCTTCCTTTGGTGTAACCCTGGCTAGCGATGAAATTTTCATCAGCGATGGCGCTAAGAGCGATTGCGGCAACATCACTGATATTTTCAGCAATGCCAACACCATTTTGATTCCGGATCCCGTTTATCCCGTTTATTTGGATACCAACGTAATGTGCGGCCGCAACATTATTTACATGGAAGGCAAGCCGGAAAATGATTTTCTGCCGATGCCAGATGAAAATGTGAAGGCTGATGTTATTTACCTGTGCTCTCCTAATAATCCGACTGGTGCTGCCTACACCAAGGAGCAGCTGGAAAAATGGGTTGCCTATGCTTTGAAAAATGATGCAGTTATTTTGTATGATGCTGCCTATGAAGCTTTTGTAACCGATCCTGCTATTCCGCGTAGCATTTTTGTAATTGAAGATGCTAAAAAATGTGCTATCGAGCTGTGCTCCCTGTCCAAGACTGCAGGCTTTACTGGTACCCGTTGCGGCTACACTGTTGTGCCGCACGCACTGGTGCGCAAAACCCCAAGCGGCAAAGAGATGGAGCTGAACAAAATGTGGCTACGTCGTCAGACCACCAAGTTCAACGGCGTTCCCTACATCATCCAACGTGGTGCAGAAGCAGTATTCAGCGAAGAGGGCATTAAGCAATGCCGTGAAAACATTGCCTACTACCAGGAAAACGCCCGCATTATGATGGCAGGCTTTGACAAGGTTGGCATCAAATATTATGGCGGCGTACATTCCCCGTACATCTGGCTGCAATGCCCCAATGGCATGAGCAGCTGGGAGTTCTTTGACTTCCTGCTTGAAAAGCTGCAGGTTGTGGGTACTCCAGGTGCAGGCTTTGGCACTATGGGCGAGGGCTACTTCCGTCTGACTGCGTTTGGCAGCCACGAAAACACCATCGAGGCCATGGACCGTATTGTTAACGGCCTGAAAAAATAATAAGCTGTAAGCTTAGAAAGCCGTACTGCAATGCCCGTTGCAGTACGGCTTTCTTTTTTGCAGGGAGAGCTTTGTATTTTTCTTTGCGTGTATACATTATATCTTGCGCTTAAAGCTTGCTTTTTGGACAGCAATATAGTAAAGTAATAAATAGACTAGAAGCTTATTTCACGAGAAGGGTGTGTTAATGATGAATTTTAAGAAATTTTTGAAGGCTGCTTTGTGCAGCGCTATGGTTGTTGCTATGGCTGTAACCGCTGGTTGTGGCGGCGGCGATAAAAAAGCCGACAGCGGCAAGAAGGTGCTCAAGGTGGGCATGGAGTGCGCTTACGCACCGTATAACTGGTCGCAGCCATCTGCTGACGGCGGCGCAGTGAAGATTGCCGGTTCTAACGAATATGCTTATGGCTATGACGTTATGATTGCCAAAAAGCTGGCAGATTCTATGGGCGCAGAGCTTGAGGTGCACAAAATTGAATGGGACGGCCTTGCTCCTGCTGTAGTAAGCGGCAAGATTGACGCTGCTATCGCTGGTATGTCCATTACCTCTAAGCGTAAGGAAACCGTTGATTTTACTAAACCGTACTATTATGCAACTGTTGTAGCATTGGTTAAAAAGGATTCCCCGCAAGCAAACGCTAAGAGCGTTGCTGATTTGAAGGGCTCTGTTGCAACCAGCCAGCTGAATACTATTTGGTATGACCAAATTGACCAGGTTCCGGACGTTAAGAAGCTGCCTGCTATTGACAACGTTCCTGGTATGATTGTGGCGCTTAAATCCGGTAAATGCAATTTGATTGTTACTGATATCCCGACTGCTAAGGCTGCTGCCTTTGCTAACCCCGAGCTGGTAATGGTAACCTTCCCCGAGGGCCAAGGCTTCAAGACCTCTGCTGAGGATGTGGAAATCGGTATTGCCGTAAAGAAGGGCAACAAGGAGCTTACCGATGCTATGAACAAGGTGCTGGGTTCTATGAACGAGGCTGACTTCAACAAGATTATGGACGAAGCAATTCAAAAACAGCCCTTGGCAAAATAATCGCAGTAATATTATAGGGCGCAGGCATGTAAAGTTTTGCGCCAATAGCGAAGGGGCGGCACTAGCTGCCCCTTTTAGTATTTATAGTTAGGGTGGTGTGATAGATGCCAGAAACATTTTTTGGCTGGGTAGTATTTTTGCTGCAGCAGTATGGTCCTGTGCTTTTAAAGGGTGCGGTTGTGACGCTGCTTTTGGCAGTGGTAGGCACATTTATCGGCTGCATTATCGGCCTCATTGTGGGCGTAATTCAGACGATTCCTTTGGAGGATAATGACAGCACGGCAAAAAAGGTGCTGGTGCGCTGCGTGCAGCGGCTTTTAGATGCCTATGTGGAGGTGTTCCGCGGTACGCCTATGATCGTGCAGGCTATGGTGGTTTACTATGGCACGATGAGTATTTTTAATATTGATATGTCGCCAATGTTTGCGGGCTTTTTGGTTGTTTCCATCAATACGGGCGCTTATATGGCCGAAACCGTGCGCGGCGGTATTGAATCTGTTGATTTGGGACAGAAGGAGGCCGCAATCGCTATAGGTATGGATCATATCCAGACCATGCGCTGCGTTATTTTGCCGCAGGCTTTGCGCAACGTAATGCCGCAGCTGGGCAATAACCTGATTATCAATATCAAGGATACGTCGGTGTTGAACGTTATCTCGGTTACGGAGCTGTATTTTGCTTCTAAATCTGCAGCGGGCGTATATTATAAGTATTTTGAGATTTTCTTTATTACCTGTATCGTGTATTTTATTATGACCTTTACTGCCTCGCGCTTGCTGCGTTGGGTGGAAAGCAAAATGGATGGCCCCAAGGATTACCAGCTGGTGACCTATGACCCGATGATGGATCCCTGCGGCGATATTCCGCTGCCGACAAAAAAGCCGAAAGGACGGTATTAAGCTATGGAAAAGGAACTTTTGGTGTCTGTGCGTGACCTGCAAAAGAGCTTTGGTGAACGTCAGATTTTGAAGGGTATCAGCTTTGACGTGCATCGCGGCGACGTTGTCTGCATTATCGGACCGTCTGGCAGTGGCAAGTCTACGCTTATTCGCTGCGTCAATTATTTGGAGCATCCTACGGGCGGTCGCATTGAATACCGCGGTAAGGACGTTAACGAGGCCTTTAAAAAGCTGACGCTGTTTCGCACGAAGGTGGGCATGGTGTTTCAATCCTTCAATTTGTTTAACAATATGACGGTTTTAGAAAACTGCATGGTGGGACAGATTAAGGTTTTGGGCAAGGGCAAGGACGAAGCCAAAGCAACTGCTATCAAGTATCTCAAGCATGTGGGTATGGATAGCTATATCAACGCTAAGCCGCACCAGCTGAGTGGCGGCCAAAAGCAGCGCGTGGCGATTGCACGTGCGCTGGCCTTGGAGCCGGAGGTGCTGCTTATGGACGAGCCTACGAGTGCGCTCGATCCTGAGATGGTAGGCGAGGTGCTGCGTGTTATCCGCGACCTGGCGCAGCAGGGACTGACGATGGTGATTGTTACGCACGAAATGGCCTTTGCCCGTGATGTATCAAACCGCGTGATCTTTATCGACCAGGGTGTGATCGCCGAGGAGGGCGAGCCGCAGCAGCTTTTTGCGCAGCCTAAGAACAAGCGCACACAAGACTTTTTGAGCAGGTTTGCTAACGCCTGATTGTTACTGTTCAACAATAATTTACAAATATCGCAGGAATTAAAACCCCGTTTGTAGAAACATACAATTGGGGTTTTTGCCCCTTTTTAAAGACTTGGTTAAAGGTTGTGATGAAAGTGATGAAGGCTATACGCAGCTTGCTGCTGTGCGCAATGCTGGGACTGGCTCAGACAGCGCTGGCAGCTGGGGGAACTATATTATATGTGCCAATGGATAACAGACCTGTATGCTTGGATTATACAGTTAAGTCGATGCAGGCAGCAGGCTGGGACGTGCAGCTGCCACCACGTGAATATATTGCTGGAGTGGATGCAAGTGGTGATCCTGAAAAATTAATTGGCTGGCTGGAGCAAAACGCTCCTCAGGCGGTGGCTGTGGTGGCTTCTAGCGATGCCCTGCTTTACGGCGGCTTGGTGGCATCGCGCACACACGAAATCCCGCTGCCTGTTTTGGAGCAGCGGGCGCAGCGCTTGGTGCAGCTAAAGCAGGCTCATGGTGGCAACAGGGTGTACATCTTTAGCACCATTATGCGTTCACCCAAGGCCAGCAGTGCACCGACGGAGCCTGCCTACTACAGCGAATGGGGCAGCAAAATCTTCCGCCTGGGCGCGTTGGAGGATAAGCTGGAGCTGAAGCAGATAAGCCGCAGGGAAACGCGTGAGCTGGCAGATCTGCGTCAGGAAATTCCCCAGGAGGTGCTGCAGGATTTGTATGGGAGGCGCGCTAATAACATCCGTGCGACCGAGCTGTTGCTGCACGGCGTGGAAAGCGGTGACTTTGATTATCTTTTGATTGGCCGCGACGATACGGCCGAATATTCGCAGGCACACCGTGAGGCTCGCAGTATGGATATCCTGGTGCGCGAGCTGCCTAAAGAGCGCATCCGCTTTTTTGCAGGAGCTGACCAGCTGGGAATGCTGCTGCTGGCGCGTGCTAATAACCGCCTGCAATATGAGCTGCCGCTGGTGAACGTCACCTATGCCGCAGGCAGTGGCGGTGCGACCGTGCCGTCGTACGAGGATGACACGGTCGCTGAAAGCGCCAAGCAGCACATTTTGGCAGCAGGAGGCTTCCCGGTGCCTGTGCACAAAAATGCAGACATGATGCTGGCAGTGAATACGCCTGTGGATGGTGTGACGCACGAGGCCTCCAGTAGCGCCAATAGCTACAACGTTTCTAAGGAAACGGCAGATTTTGCCCACAAGGTGGAGGATTTGCTGATGATGGGATATCCTGTGGCGCTGGCGGATGTGAAGTTTGGCAACGGTGCAGATAACGCCTTGGTTAAGACGCTGCATGAAAGGGAAATGGCTTACCGCCTGGCGGCCTACGGCGGCTGGAACACAGCAGGCAACAGTCTGGGCTTTGCACTGGCGCAGGGTCTTTTGTCCAAGCAATATACAGAAGACGCGCGCAGGGAGTTGTTAGACGTGCGTTATCTGGACGATTGGGCTTATCAGGCTAACGTGCGCATGCAGACGTACCAGCAGCTTATCTGGCCCAGCTATTGGCCTAACAGCGGCCTGAGCAGTGAGCAGCAGGCTGCAGCGGAGGCCTTTATTACTAAGGAAATTGTCAAAATTACCAAGCCCTATATGGGTGATACTGCCTGTGGCTATAGCTTTACGCTGCCATGGAGCAGAATGTTTGAAGTAAAGGTGGAGCGCAAGAATGAATAAGAAGTATACGCTGCGTTTTGCCCAACCGGCGGACGCTGAAGCGTTATTAAAAGTGTATGCTCCCTTTGTCGTAAGCGAGGACAGGGCGCTGAGTGATGTATCCTTTGAGTATGAGGTACCGAGTGTAGCCGAATTTGCCGAGCGCATAAAAAATATTTCGGCAGGCTATCCTTATATTGTGTGCGAGCAGGAGGGTGAGGCCATAGGCTATGTTTATGCACATCCCTATATCCAGCGTGCTGCCTACCAGTGGGGTGCCGAGGTAACGATTTACTTGGCACCTGCGGGGCAGGGCTGGGGACTGGGACGCGTGCTGTACACGCTGCTAGAGGATTTGCTGCGTCTGCAGGGGGTGGTGACGCTGTATTCCTGCATTACGGCCAGCAATGAGCATAGCGTGGGGATGCACGCTGCTATGGGGTATAAGATTATCGGTACCTTTAACAATACCGGCTTTAAGCACGGACATTGGCTGGATATGGTGTGGATGGAAAAGGTGATAGCGCCGTATCCAGAGGTGCCGCAGCCTATAAAGACAATTGATGAGCTGCCGCAGACAGTGGTAGCGACGCTGCTGAGTGAGGCTGAAAGCAAGCTCAACTGATATGGATATCAAAAATTATCACAAAAAGCATACTACGAGCAACCAAGCACGCGAATTTTTGCGTTACCTGGGACCAGGCCTGTTGATTACTGTTGGCTTTATCGATCCTGGTAATTGGGCCTCTAACTTAGCGGCGGGGGCGGATTACGGTTATTTGCTGCTATGGATGGTGACGCTGTCGACAATTATGCTGATTTTGCTGCAGCATAATGCAGCGCATCTTGGTATTGCTACGGGCTTGTGTCTTTCGGAGGCAACGACGAGGTTTTTGCCAAGATGGCTGGCGCGTCCGCTCCTAGGCTCTGCAGTGCTGGCAGCTATTGCCACCGCTATGGCCGAAATCCTTGGCGGAGCTATTGCCTTGCAGCTACTCTTTGGGCTGCCGCTGTGGGTTGGCAGTATTTTGATGGCAACGCTTTGTTCCTGGCTGCTGCGGTCCAACTCCTATAGCAAGCTGGAAAAGATCATCATCGGCTTTGTGTCGCTCATCGGCCTGTCCTTTTTGGCCGAGCTGGCTTTGGTGCCGCTAGATTGGTCAGCGGCAGCTAAGGGATGGGTGACGCCGTCGCTGCCACAGGGGTCGCTGTTGGTGGTGATGAGCGTTTTAGGCGCAGTGGTGATGCCACATAATTTGTTTTTACATTCCGAGGTTATTCAAAGCAGACAGTGGAATTTGCAGGACGAGGCGGTTATCCAAAAGCAGCTTAACTTTGAATTTTTGGATACGCTTTTGTCAATGACCATTGGCTGGGCAATTAATAGTGCGATGATTTTGGTGGCAGCAGCGGTGTTTTTCACTAACAACGTCAAGGTAGATGACCTGGCGCAGGCAACGGATATGCTGCGGCCACTGCTGGGGAGCGGTGCGGCAGTACTATTTGCCGTGGCACTGCTCTTTGCAGGCATCTCGTCTACGACAACGGCAGGCATGGCCGGAGGCAGTATTTTCGCCGGCATCTTTGGCGAGGAGTATGATGTTAAGGATTACCATTCCTGGCATGGCGTGCTGCTGACATATTGGGCGGCAGTGGCGGTAATCCTCTTTATTGATGATCCATTTACGGGTTTGCTTTATTCGCAGATGGCGCTGAGTGTACAGCTCCCTTGGACGATAGGTCTGTTGATTTATTTGACATCATCTAAGCGCGTCATGGGTAAATTTGCCAATTCACTACGACTGAAGCTGATTTTGGGCGCAATAGGATTTATCGTCATAGTGCTGAACATTATGCTGCTTTTAGAGGCGCTGGGAGTAATGCAGTTCTAAAAACGCTCTCGGGCAGCTAGCTTTTGCAAGCAGTCTGCATGGTGCAGCGCTATAAAAATACTCTTGACAAGCAGCTATTCTTCTTGTTAAGATATGGAGTATAGCAAAATATTGACAGGCAAGGAACGGAAGGCCTTTTTTGCAGGACGCTTTAGAGAAGCAGCGGTGGGTGCAAGCTGTGCGGTGGCAAAATTTGGTGTAGTCCGGGAGCCGCTTTGCTGAAGCAGCAGTAGGCAAGGACGTAGGCGCACGTTACGCGCATCAAGTGCCCTGTGCATTGCATGGGGAAGATAGGTGGTACCACGATAATATTCGCCCTGTCCATTATGGACAGGGCTTTTGTATTGTAAGGAGGAATTAAAAGATGTGCGAAGAGCATAATATTCCCAAGGTTTATGACCCTGCTTCGGTAGAGAAGAAATGGTATAAATTTTGGGAGGAGCACCGTTATTTTCATGCAGAGGTAGAAGAAGGCAAGGAAGCCTTTAGTATTGTTATCCCCCCACCGAATATTACCGGCCAGCTGCATATGGGCCATGCCTTGGACAACACCTTGCAGGATATTTTGATCCGCTGGCACCGCATGCTGGGACACAACACCCTGTGGATGCCTGGTTATGACCATGCTGGCCTGGCAACCCAGATTAAGGTAGAGGAAGTAATTAAAAAGGAAGAGGGCAAGACCCGTTATGACCTGGGCCGCGAGGAGTTCTTAAAGCGCGTATGGGCGTGGAAGGAGCAATATGGCGACCGCATTATCAACCAGCTGAAGCATTTGGGCGTTTCCTGCGACTGGGAGCGCAAACGCTTTACTATGGACGAGGGCTGCTCGCGTGCTGTCCGCGAGGTGTTCTGCAGCCTGTTTGAAAAGGGCCTGATTTACAAGGGCACCCGCATCACTAACTGGTGCGTAAACTGCAACACCGCTTTGAGCGATATCGAGGTAGAGCATAAGGATGATCCTGGCCATTTGTGGTATATCAACTATCCTGTAGTTGAGGAGGAAGGCCGCAGTCTGATGATTGCCACCACCCGTCCCGAAACCCTGCCAGGCGATACTGCTGTAGCCGTTAACCCTGAAGACCCGCGCTATGGCGATTTGGTGGGCAAAACACTGCGCTTGCCGACTACAGATAGAATTATCCCCATTATTGCTGATAGCTATGTTGATACCCAGTTTGGTACTGGTGCTGTAAAAATCACCCCGTCTCATGACCCCAACGACTATGAAATGGGCATCCGTCATAACCTGCCCAGCATTGTTGTTATCGGTATGGATGGCATCATGACCAAGGAAGCAGGCAAATACGCAGGCATGACCCGTGAGGAATGCCGCAAGGCCATTGTTGCAGACCTCAAGGAGCAGGGCTTCTTGGTTAAGGTGGAAGACCACTCGCATGCTGTCGGCCACTGCCAGCGCTGCGGCCATGCTGTAGAATCGCAGGTATCTACCCAATGGTTTGTTAAGATGGAGCCTTTGGTTAAGGCTGCTGTGGACTGCGTTGAAGACGGCCGCACCCAGTTTGTTCCCGAACGCTTCACAAAAACCTACACCGGCTGGATGGAAAATATCCGCGACTGGTGTATTTCGCGTCAGATTTGGTGGGGTCACCGTATCCCTGTATGGTACTGCGACGACTGCGGTGAGATGACCGCCAGCCGCACCGATATTACCACCTGCCCCAAGTGCGGAAGCGCGCATATCCATCAAGACGAGGACGCACTCGATACCTGGTTTAGCAGTGCGCTGTGGCCGTTCTCCACTATGGGCTGGCCTGATAAAACACCGCTGCTCAAGCAGTTCTATCCTACTGGCGTTTTGGTAACAGGCTACGATATTATCTTCTTCTGGGTAGCACGTATGCTGATAATGGGCATGGAATTCATGCAGGAAATTCCCTTTGAGAAGGTCTTTATCCATGGCTTAGTACGCGACAGCCAGGGCCGCAAGATGAGTAAGTCCCTGGGCAATGGTATTGACCCGCTAGAGGTTATTGATAAATACGGTGCAGACACGCTGCGCTTTATGCTGATTACAGGCAATACCCCGGGCAACGATATGCGTTTTTACTGGGAGCGTGTGGAGGCAACCCGTAACTTTGCCAACAAGATTTGGAACGCTTCGCGCTTTGCCTTGATGAACATGGAGGGCTACGATGCTAACGCCGAGCTGGCTCCGTACACCTTGGCAGACAAGTGGATTTTGTCGCGCTTGCAGCACACCGCTAAGGGTGTAACCGAAATGCTGGGCAAGTTTGAGCTGGGCGAAGCAGGCCGCATGATTTATGACTTCATCTGGGGCGAGGTGTGCGATTGGTACATTGAGCTGGCCAAGCCGCGTCTGTATAACAAAGAAAACGCCGCTGAGCGCGCTACGGCACAGCATGTGCTGGCAACAGTGCTGACTAGCGCTATGCAGCTGCTGCATCCCTACATGCCATTTATCACCGAGGAAATTTATCAATGCCTGCCGCATGAGGCCGAAAGCATTATGATTTCTAAGTGGCCCAAGGCAGATGAAGCACTGATGGATGATGAGGCAGAGCGTTTGATGGGTGCTATTATGGAAAGCATCAAGGCCGTGCGTAATATGCGTGCCGAGGTCAACGTACCGCCCGGAAAGAAGGTTCCTGCTATCATGCTGGTGGCTGCTGATTTGAAGGACGGTGTAGAGGCTAACGCTAACTACATTCATCTGATGGGCGCTATTAGTGAGCTGACAGTGCTGGCTGACAGCGCTGCTAAACCGGAAAACGCTATGGCAGCAGTTGTGAGCGGTATCGAGGTTTACTTGCCGCTGGCAGGCTTGATTGACGTAGAAAAAGAAAACGCCCGTCTGGCTAAGGAGCTGGCCGCTATTGACAAGGAGCTGGCCCGCGTAGAGGGCAAGCTGGGCAACGCAGGCTTTTTGGCTAAGGCTCCAGAGGCCGTTGTTGCTAAGGAAAAGGCTAAGGCAGATGAGCTGAATGCTAAAAAGACCGCTATTAACGAGCGACTGGAATACTTAAAGACAATTTAAGTGCTATATTGTGGTGGCTGCCGCAGGCTTTGCGGCAGCTGCTAAAATTAAATAGTTGTGCTGTAATTTAGATGACCGCTTGCTGTGAAAGCATGGCGGTCTTTTTTTTGCGATGCTTATGCATACTGCAGATAGTATGACAAACAAGCTGTGAAGTTTTGCCAGCAGACGTTTTTTGTGTATAAGTATGTTATAATGAGAGAGTAAAAATTGATTTTATTGGAGGCATAGCATGGTAAAGCCATTTGTAAAATGGGCAGGCGGTAAGGGACAATTACTCGCAGAAATAGAAAAATATTATCCTTTTGAAAGTAAAAAAATTACACGATATGTAGAAGCGTTTGTTGGCGGCGGCGCTGTCTTATTTGATGTTTTAAGCAAATATAAATTAGAGTATGTTTGCTTGAATGACGTCAATGCAGATTTAATTAATACCTATTTGATGGTACGTGATAATGTAGATGGACTGATAGAAATATTGCTTGCTATCCAAGAAGAATATCTATTATTAGATAGTGAAAAACGCAAGCAATTTTATTATGATAAAAGAGCAAGATATAATGCGTTAAAAACAGGCGGGATGTATGCTGCTTGCGAAAAAGCGGCTCTATTAATCTTCCTTAATAAGACATGCTTTAATGGCTTATATAGAGTTAATCAAAAGGGCTTGTTTAATGTTCCTGCTGGTGCTTATAAAAATCCATTAATCTGTGATGAAACGAATCTACGCTCTATAGCAGGGTTGCTTAACAATACGGAAATTATCTGCGGCGATTATGCAGCACTGGAAAATAAAATTGATGAAAAAACTTTTGTTTACATAGATCCACCATATAGACCATTGAGTAATACAGCTTCCTTTACAGCTTACACAGCAAATGCGTTTGGCGATGATGAGCAAATCAGGTTAGCTAAATTTGTAGATACTATAAGTTCCAAAGGAGCATTAGTGCTTGAAAGTAACTCAGATCCTAAAAATTTCGATGAGGAAGATGATTTTTTTGATGTAATTTATAAGAATTATAGTATAAATAGAGTAGAGGCAGCAAGAATGATAAATTCCAAGAGCAGCGGCCGTGGGAAAATAAAAGAGCTGTTAATTAGTAACTTTATGGAGGCATAGTATGAGAAATTTTGCTGAATGGCTAAAAACGTTTCGTAAGAGCATTGCAACATATAGCTATTACGTAGATTTTCAGAAGGTTTATCAAAATATCGATAGCATCAAGGTTGAGTTGAACATACTTAATTCGCTTGTTGGCTCCAATAAGATTGAAGAAGATTTTTGCAGTCTGCTGAGCAGGTATCCCGAAACCTTGCAATGCATTCCTTTGCTGCTTGCTGTCCGTGCTAATGAGATTTATGCAAGAGATGATGATGGTGCATTTGCATATAATTTTACAACGATAAATCTGCCTATAGAGCAATATGCACTGTTTATGAAGAAAACAGGCTTATTTGAGCTGCTATCAAAGAGGTTGGTATCTAATCTCGTTGACTATGTTACCGGCGTTGAAAGCGGCCTTGATTCCAATGGGCGTAAAAACAGGGGCGGCCATTTAATGGAGGATCTTGTAGACTCGTATATAAAAAAGGCAGGCTTTGCAAAGAACAAGTCATATTTTAAGGAAATGTATATCCACGAGATTACTGATACGTGGGGACTTAATCTGTCTGCTATCTCTAATTCTGGCAAAACAGAAAAGCGCTTTGATTACGTGGTAAAAACCCCCAATATGATTTATGGTATTGAAACAAATTTTTATGCTAGTGGCGGTAGCAAGCTAAATGAAACAGCACGCAGCTATAAAACCTTAGCCTTAGAGGCTGATACTATAGATGGCTTTACATTTGTCTGGTTTACAGATGGATATGGTTGGAATAGTGCAAGACATAACTTAGAGGAAACCTTTGATATAATGCCCAATATATACAATATAAACGATATGGAAAAGGGAATTATGAATGAGGTGTTTGTTTGATGGCCAAAAAGATTGTAAAATGGGAGCCAGATGATTTTGAGCTTGAGATGACAACGCATTGGTCTTTCCCGAAACGAGGAGATTGGGCAACTCATGATGCCAAATGGCGTGGCAATTGGTCACCTTATATACCAAGAAATTTGCTTTTGCGCTATTCACAGGAGGGAGATCTTGTATTAGATCAATTTGCTGGCGGTGGTACAACACTGGTAGAAGCCAAATTACTTAATAGAAATATTATAGGTGTAGATGTTAATGATGTAGCTTTAGCGAGGTGTGAAGAAAAAATAGATTTTCAGCATGATGGCGCTAATGGTAATGTGTACATACGCAAAGGTGATGCCAGAAATTTAGCGTTTATACCTGATGAGGGTATTGATTTTATTTGCACACACCCTCCTTATGCTAACATTATTAAGTATAGCGAGGATTTAGAGAACGATCTTTCCCTTTTGAAGGTGCAGGATTTTCTTGAAGAAATGAAAAAAGTAGCAGCAGAGTGTTTTCGCGTTCTGAAGCCAGGACGGTTTTGCGCGATACTGATGGGGGATACACGTCAAAAGGGGCACATGATACCTATGTCCTTTGAGGTTATGCGTATATTTGAGAATACAGGCTTCAAGCTCAAGGAGCTGATAATTAAGGAGCAGCATAACTGCCGAGCAACTGGATATTGGAAAACAAACAGCGTTAAATATAATTTTTTGCTTATAGCCCATGAATACCTTTTTGTTTTTCATAAGTAAGCAAAAAAAGACGCAACGCGCGAAACTGTGTTATAATAAGCTGTTAGTTAAATTTTTACGGAGGCGTATGCACGATGAATTATACAGAAAGCCTGTCTTATTTAGACAGCTTGGGCAAATTTGGCATTAAACTGGGCATGGAGCGCATAGAGGGGCTGCTGCGTGAATTGGGAAATCCTGAACAGAAAATCAAGACGGTGCACGTTACGGGCACCAACGGCAAGGGGTCTGTCACCAGCATGATTACTAATATTTTGCTGGCAGCAAATTTAAAGGTGGGCAAGTTTACCTCGCCGCATTTGGTAAAGTACAACGAGCGTATCAATGTGAACGGCATCGATATCAGCGATGAGGATTTTGCTACGGCTATCACAGCAGTGAAGGTGGCGGCTGATAGTGTAGTGAAAAAGGGCGTGTGCGAGCAGCCTACGCAGTTTGAGATTTTAACGGCAGCTGCCTTTTTGCACTTTTACCTGCAAAAGGTGGATTACGCTGTGATTGAGGTGGGCATGGGCGGCCTGTGGGATTCCACCAACGTGATCACGCCTGTGGTGAGCGTTATTACGAATGTCGCTCTGGACCACACCGACCGCTGCGGCAATACTATTGAGCGCATTGCTATGCAAAAGGCAGGCATCATCAAGGAAAAGGTGCCTGTGGTGACTGCAGCTGAGGGCAACGAGGCCATAGGCCCCATCGTCAGCCTGGCAATGTTTAAGGAAGCGCCTGTGTATCTTTATGGTAAGGCCTTTTATGGTACCGAGGTGGCTAGCAGTATGGACGGCCAGCGCTTTACGCTGCATGCAGGTGATTTTTATAGCTCGGATTATGAGATTAAGCTGCCTGGCGAGCACCAGATTAAAAACACCAGCGTGGCCATTGTGGCAGCCAAGTTAGTGAGCAAGCAGGATGACCGCATTAACGAGCTGGCACTGCATGTGGGCGTGGCCAACACTGTTTGGCCGGGACGCTTGGAGCGCATTCACAAAAATCCGGATATTATCCTGGACGGGGCGCACAACCCTAATGGCGCTGAAGCACTGCGTAAGGCGTTGGATAAATATTATCCCGGCAAGCAGGTGCATTTTGTTTTTGGCATGATGGGTGATAAGGACATGAGCGGCGTCATCAAGACGCTGATTAAGGATAATGACATTGTCTACACAGTGCGTGCCGACAAGGGCGCGCGTGCGGCCGAGGCGGCTGACCTGGCTAAGCTTATTGGCAGTAATGCGGTTGCCGAAAATGAGCTTGCTGCTGCCTATGAGGAGGCAGCTAACGCTGCAGGCACTGATGGTGTGGTGTGCGTGTGCGGCAGCTTGTACCTTGTGGGTGAGTTTAAAAAGCTGATTGCGCAGTGATTATATGTTACTTTTTCTATGGTGGGAAAAAGTGACCAAAATAGTGAAGGGTTTTATGACAAAGCTTGCAACCTACTTAGAAAATAAAATATGGTATATGCTGCTTTTTACAATAGCAGTAATCCCAATAAAGCAGGAATTCACTGCTTTTTGCGTTAGCATGACCTTTATTGCTGCTGCTATTGTAGGCTGGGTTAAAGGGCGGCCGCACAGGGAGTGCGTGCTGCGGCCTTGGCAGCAGGGGGCGCTTTATGTGCTTGGCGCCATCAGCCTTGCGTCTATATATTTTTCGCAGGACCGGTTTTTGTCCTTTTGGAACTGGGTGTACGTGGTGGGGCAGTATGCGGCGCTGCTGTTTGTGCTGCTGCGCTATGGCTATGCGGCAGCTAACACGCAGTGCGTGGCTACTAGCGAGGTAAAGGACTTTAACCCGCAGAACACCGTCCTTGCTTGGTGGCAGCGCTTTAGCGCGCTTCCGCGTCCCTTGCAGCTTGTGGGTGCATTTTTGGCTGTGTCGCTTTTGGTTAGTGCTATTGGCCTGGCACAGAAGGTGTTTGGCGTGCAGGCCGACGGCATTTGGGTGGACCCGGCGCAGTTTCCGGATATTAAGGTGCGTGTATTCTCCACGCTGGTTAATCCCAATATTTTGGCCGGTTATTTGGTGCTCGTTATTGCCTATTGTACAGCCTTTTTTAACCAGACGAAGGGGTATGAAAAATGGCGGCTGGCGTTTTTGGTTACAGGTCTTTTGGCAGCACTCTGCCTGCTTTACACCTATTCGCGTGGCAACTGGGTGGCCTGCGCTGGGATGCTGCTGGCCTTTTGCGTGCTCTTTTGCCGTAAGGCGTTTATCCCTGTCTTGGGCGGTGGTGCGGCAGCGTTAGCATTGGGTGGAACGGCAGTGCTGCACCGTCTGGAATCCATCCGCGGCGGCTATGGCGGTGATACGTCCATCGCTTTGCGTATGGCGTATCTAAAAAGCACTAAGTGGATTATCGAAGAATTTCCCTTTGGCGTGGGCTGGTATGGCTACCGCTTTGTTTATCCCACATATAATTTTTATCTGGCAGATAAGAACGTCATCATGTACCACTGTCACAATATCTTTTTGAACGTGTGGGCCGAGCTGGGTTTGCACGGCCTGCTAGCCTTTCTTGTGGTTTGGTTTGGCATTTTTGTGCCTGCTGCCTGGCGCTTGGCGTACCATGGCCATAGCCTGTGGCTGAAGGCGATGGGCCGTGGCTATGTGCTGGCGACGGTGGGCATTATCATTGGCGGTTTGACAGATCACGTATATTTTAATACGCAGATGGGCCTGCTCTTTTGGACATTTGGCGCATTGACGCTGATTTGCGCAAGACTTAACGAAAAGCAGTAGCAAACAAGAAAACTCCCTGTCATCAATGTGATGGCAGGGAGTTTTCAGCTTATATTATTTTAGCAGCTGCTTGAGATCCTCTTCGGGTGTGCTGATGGGCGCAATAGCAAAGTTTTGTACCAAAAAGTTTAATACGTTGGGCGAAACAAAGGCAGGCAGCGTGGGACCGAGGCGGATGTTTTTGATGCCAAGGTGCAGCAGCGTGAGCAGGATGCACACAGCTTTTTGCTCGTACCACGACAGCACCAGCGACAGCGGCAGCTCGTTTACTGTGCAGCCAAAGGCTTCTGCCAAGGCAACAGCAATGCGGATAGCGCTGTAGGCATCGTTGCATTGGCCGATATCCATAAGGCGCGGCAGTCCGCCGATTGTGCCAAGCTCCAGGTCATTGAAGCGATATTTGCCGCAGGCCAGCGTCAGCACAACGGTGTCTGCGGGGGTCTGCTTAACAAATTCGGTGTAGTAATTGCGTCCGGGGCGTGCGCCGTCGCAGCCGCCAACCAGGAAGAAGTGACGGATGGCGCCGCTTTTTACAGCGTCAATAACAGTGCCTGCTACGCTTAGTACAGCGTCATGGGCGAAGCCTGTCATAACGCTATTGCCGCCGTTGATGCCGGTAAAGGCCTTATCCTCGGTGTAACCGCCAAGCTCTAGCGCTTTTTCGATAACAGGGGTAAAGTCCTTGTCCTCGCCGATGTGGACGATTTCTGGATAGGAAACCAGTGCCGTGGTGTAAACGCGGTCAGCATAGCTTGCGCGCGGCGGCATGAGGCAGTTGGTGGTAAAGAGCACAGGCGCTGGCAGGTTAGCAAATTCCTTTTGCTGGTTTTGCCAAGCAGTGCCAAAGTTGCCCTTAAGATGGGTATATTTTTTCAGCTCGGGATAGGCGTGGGCGGGCAGCATTTCGCCGTGGGTGTAGATGTTGATGCCCTTGCCTGCGGTCTGCTCCAAAAGCAGCTTAAGATCATGCAGGTCGTGGCCAGTGATGACGATGAAGGGACCCTTTTCTACAGCAAGGGGCACAGTCACGGGTGCAGGAGAACCATAGCTTTGAGTGTTGGCCTTATCGAGCAGCTCCATGCATTTGAGATTCTTTTCGCCTACCTCCATGACGATGGGCAAAAGCTCGTCCATACCCCAATTCTCGCCGATGGCAAAGAGGGCCTTGGCAAAAAAGGCATTGACTTCTGTGTCTGTATATCCCAAAACCATGGCGTGGTGCGCATAGGCGGCCATACCGCGGATGCCAAAGAGGATGAGTGACTTGAGGCTGCGCACGTCCTCATCTGCCTGCCACAGCATTTGCATATCATAATCAGTGCCGCGCCCGCAATGGACAGTGCAGCTGCTGCAGCCATGGCCGGTTGCGTCCTTGGCAGCGTGCACCTTGTCAATCAGCTCACGGATGGTTGCTTCGTTAAAGTTTACGTTAGTTACGGTGGTGAAAAGACTGGCAATAAAAAGCGGTGCGAATTTGGCAGCAGCGGCCGCATCACCGTTAGCGATACGCGCCAGGCCAACCAGCGCGCCGGTAAGCTCGTCCTGCAGGGCAGCAACAGCGGCGTTTTTGCCGCAGACACCAGCTATAGTGCAGCCTGTGCAGCCAGCTGTCTGCTCGCATTGAAAGCAAAACATTTTGTTTTCCATAGTAAGTCCTCACTTTCCTTGACTAGTAATATTGTGTGTGCGCAATACCAGAGCGCAGTATAAAGCTTTTGCATTTGCAACTACATTATAGTACAATGAAATCAACAAGTCTGTTGAATTTTCAATGAAAGAGGCATAGATATGCAAGAATTTTTACCTGTAATCCGTTCATCACTGCTGTTTTCGGGCATTGGTGAGAGCGAGCTGGTGGCAATGCTGGACTGCTTGGAGGCTAAAACTGCAAGCTATCCCAAGGATGCCATGCTGCTACGCGCAGGCGATGCGACGCAGTCTATTTGGCTGGTGCTGTCAGGAAGCGTTTTGGTGGGTCAGGAGGATATTTGGGGCAACCGCAACCTGGTTTCGCGTGCAGGGGCAGGGCAGACCTTTGCTGCAGCCTTCGCCTGTGCGCCTGGAGCTGTGCTCAACGTGAGCGTGATGGCCGAAACGCCTGTAACGGTGCTGCTTTTGGACGTGCAGCGCGTTTTGACAGTATGCAGCGCGGCCTGCAGCCACCACAGCCGCATCATCCGTAATCTTTTGGGCGAGCTGGCAGACAAAAACCTGCGCTTTGGCGAAAAGCTGACGCACATGGGACAGCGAAGCACCAGGGCCAAGCTCATGTCATATTTATCTGCTGAGGCGCAGCGCTTGGGCTGCTACGAATTTGATATTCCCTTTTCGCGTCAGCAGTTGGCCGATTACCTGGCGGTAGAACGCAGCGGCCTATCGCTTGAGCTGGGCAAAATGCGCCGCGATGGGCTTTTGGATTTTAACCGCAGCCATTTTATCCTCAAGCTACAGGGTAAATAACTTAGTGAAAGACTAGGCATTGTGTAATATTCCTTACATTTTTGCCTGCAATATCCATTCAGGCGGGAAATATTACAAATTTAGTTGACAGTTAAAGCCTAATGCTGTATCATCTTGCACATAGCTTAATAACGAGCGATGAAAAGAAGAGTAAATGTACAAGTCTGGCAAAGAGAAATCCTGGTTTGGTGCAAGGGAGAGCAGATGGTGACATTGAAGATGGTCTTGGAGCTGATTGGCTGAGATGCGTGCATTTAGGCCGTCCGGGCGCACCCGTTACAGTGCCAGAGTATTAAAGGGTAGCCAATCCCTGCGTACTTGCTGAGGTTCATGTGGTGACATATGGACGAATTAGGGTGGTATCACGGACTGACGCTTCCGTCCCTGTATTTTTGCAGGAACGGAGGCTTTTTTGTTGCCCTCCGCCTGTAAAGCCAAAGCTCAATTTCACTAAGTTTACAGACTAAAGGGAGGACACAACAATGCCTATTAAAATCAATGACCATTTATCCGCTATTACTCAACTGCAGGAGGAAGGAATTTTTACTATGACCGAACAGCGCGCCAACACGCAGCGCGTGCGTCCGCTGAAGGTCTGTATACTCAACCTGATGCCGCTGAAGAAGCCGACAGAGATCCAACTGCTGCGCCTTTTGGGTAATTCACCGCTGCAGATAGAGGTTGATTTTTGCCGCGTGGTGAGCCGCGAATCTACGCATACCGATAATTCGTATCTGGACAGGGCCTACCTGGAATTTGGCGATATTAAGGACAGATATTATGATGCCTTTTTGATGACTGGCGCACCGGTGGAGACTATTCCCTTCGAGGATGTGGATTATTGGCAGGAAATTGAAGCGTACCTTGACTGGGCGGAATATCACTGCTATTCGGTGATGACGCTGTGCTGGGGCGCGCAGGCGGCGCTATATCATTATTATGGCGTGAACAAAACTGTGCTTCCTGCCAAGATGTTTGGTATCTTCCCCTACGGGCTGACGGTGAAGAACCATCCGCTTTTGCGTGGCTTTGATGACCGTTATTTTATTCCGCAGTCGCGTCATACAGCAGTGGACGACGAGGCTATTGATGCCTGCAAATCGCTGCAGGTGCTGTCGCGTTCAGTCGAAAACGGCATCAACATCTGCGCTAGCAAGGATTTGCGCCGCATCTTTGTTTTGGGACATTTTGAATACGACCGCTATACCCTGGCTGACGAATATTTTCGCGACAAAAAGAAGAATTTGCCCATCCAGCAGCCGCAATTTTATTTCCCGGAGGGCGACACCACTCAGGAGCCTGTGTTTAAGTGGCGCAGCTACGCGCATTTGTTCTATATGAACTGGTTGAACATTGTCTACCAGGATACTCCATATGATTTGCACGAGCTGGCGCCTGCAGATAGCGATAAGCTAGACAAAGCGCTTAATGAATATAACAAGCTGCTGCTGCAGCTGCAAAGAATGGACACAGTAAAAAAATAAGGTGGTAACGTGTTGGTACTTTATTTGTAGACAGAGCGTATAAATTTAAGCTTGCGAAACAGGAGGGATGGAATTGTTCCTCCTGTTTTTAGTTGCCAATGAGCAGTGCTTAGCGCATACAATAAATGTAAAATTTGCAAAATAACAGGATGTGCTATACTGTTTATTTACAGATTGCGGCTAACAGTGTACAATAAATGTAACTGAGCCTGAAAAATATGGTTTGTTATTTCGGGCAAGGCGCAATAAATGAAGGGAGCTGTGTGTATGGATTTGAGTGATGTGCAAAAGCTGCTTGCTGCGAAGGTGCTTAGTGGCAGCGATTTGCTGCACCGCCAGATAGAAAGCTGCTGTGGCAGTGACCTGATGAGCGATGTCCTGGCCTTCACCAAGCGCAATACGCTTTTGTGTACAGGCTTGACAAATATGCAGGTGGTGCGTACTGCTGATATGACGGAGCTAAGCGCTTTAGTTTTTGTACGCGGTAAGATTCCCGATACGGATATCATCGAGGCAGCGGCCGAAAACGGCCTGCCAGTGCTGGCTACAGGCTACACAATGTTTGAGGCCTGTGGCAGGCTTTACGGGGCAGGGATTCCTGGCTGCAGCAAAAAGGAGTAAGCGATATGACAGACAGCAAATCAGTAAAAATTGCCTTTAACTGCGCCGGCGGCGATTTTGAGCGCGCAGGCGAGGCTTCGACTAAGATAAAGAAGATGCTGCAGCGCCTGGGGATTGCAGCTGACGTTGTGCGCCGCATTGCTATTGGTACCTACGAGGGCGAGATGAACGTCATCATTCACGCCGGCGGTGGCAACGTAGCAGCCGAGGTCTTCCCCGATGCTACCGTGATTACTATTACTGACCATGGTCCTGGCATTCCTGATATCAACAAGGCCTTGCAGGAGGGCTGGTCCACCGCGCCCGATTATGTGCGCCAGATGGGCTTTGGCGCTGGCATGGGCCTGCCTAACATGGTCAAATGCAGTGATAAATTTGATATTAAGTCCACAGTAGGCGAGGGAACGGAAATCGTAATGCGCTTTGAGCACAAAAGCGAGGATTTATAAAGCATTTAACAAGCTAAAAGAAACCGAGGTGATGCGCGATGGCTCCGCAGCCAACAACATATTATCATTCAGTGCAGCTGCGGCGGGATAAGTGCCAGGGCTGTGTGTCCTGCGTCAAGCTGTGTCCTACAGAGGCTATCCGCGTGCGTAACGGCAAGGCTGAAATTTTGGGCGACAGGTGTATAGACTGTGGTGCCTGCGCTGCAGGCTGCCCCTACCATGCCTTTAGCGTTAAAACGGATACGCTGGAGGGCTTGGCAGATTATGCCTATAATATCGTACTGCCGGCACCGTCGCTGTATGCGCAGTTTCCTGCCTCCGTGCCGCTTGAGAGTATTTGGCAGGGACTGCACAATATTGGCTTTGACGAAATTTTTGATGTATCGCTGGCATCGGAATATATTGCCTGCGAAATAGAGGATTATCTAAAAAATTATACAGGTGGGCGCAAGCCGCTTATATCAAGCACCTGTCCTGCGGTCATGCGCCTGATACAGGTAAAGTTCCCTGAGCTGATTAAGCAGGTGGTGCCTGTGCTGCCGCCGGTGGAGGCTGCGGCCATTTACGTGCGGCGTGAGGCGGCGGCGCGCAAGCAGCTGCCTACAGGGCTCATTGGCGTTTGGTTTATTTCACCCTGCCCGTCGAAGGAAACTAATATCCGCCAGTCGGTGGATGTGCAGCATACCGAGCTCACAGGCAGCTTCAGCCTAGCGGAAATTTACGGCCTGCTACTGAAAAGCTTGGGCGGTACGCATGAGCTTAATGTGCGCACAGGCTCGTCCTATGGTATGGCGTGGGGCGCGTATGGCGGCGAGATTGCCAGCGCTGGCATCCAAAATGCCTTGGCAGTGCATGGCATCGACAATGTGTACGACCTGCTGGAGCAGATTTCGATGAACAAAATGCCGCAGCTGGATTACGTGGAATGCAGTGCCTGCAAGGGAGGCTGTTTGGGCGGCCTTTTGGCGGCCGAAAATAAATTTGTGGCCGAGTGTAACTTGAACCGCCGCATTGCTGCCTTGCGCGCGCATGAGCCTGCAGACAGGCGCGAGGCTATGGCGCGCACTATGGTGTTGGAGGATTTTCCGCATTCGGCAGCCTACCGCAAGAAGCTGGTGCCGCGGCCGATGATGCAGCTTGATGACGATATCATGGAGGCCATGAAGAAGTTTGAGCGCATGGAAGAGGTGCTGTGCTCGTTGCCTGGCTTGGATTGTGGTGCCTGCGGCGCTCCCAGCTGCCAAGGCCTGGCCGAGGACATTGTGCAGGGCAAGGCGCACGAAATTGACTGTATTTTTAAGCTGCGTGCCAGTGTGCACAAGCTGTCGCAGGGAATGCTGGAGCTGGCAAGGCAGATACCCATATACCATGAGCCAGAGGATTTGAAGAAAACGGAGGTAGATGACAATGAAGGTTAAGGAACTGATTGAAAAGCTGGATTTAGAGCTGTTGACTAAGGATGTAAGCGAGGATGCGCTGTATAATGACGTGGAGGGCGGCTATGCCTCCGATTTATTGAGCAATGCTATGGGCCAGGGCCAGGAGGGCATGGTGTGGGTTACCATGCAGGGACACCAAAACGTGGCTGCTGTAGCTTCTCTCATTGGCTTTAGCGTGGTCATTGTCGCAGGTGACGGGCCTGTTGCGCAGGATACCCTGCATAAGGCCAACATGAATGACGTAGTTATTGCTGCTACAGCAGCCTCTGCCTTTGAGGTTGTAGGCAGGTTATACGAGCTGGGAGTTGGCCAAAAGGATTAAGAGTTATAGCAGGATATTTACTGTATAAGTAACTTACGAAAAAAACATAAATATCAGCAATAAAATGTCTTTATGATACGCGAAACGCTAAAATTCCTTACACAAAAGACGTTTGCGACGAATAAAAAAGCAAAAACGTCTTAAAAGCAAAAATGTTCTATAGTAATCGCATAAAAAACTCCTCCTGTGTCCAAACGGGAGGAGTTTTTTGTTGAAATTGTAAAGAAAAAGCTTGCGATGTTACAGTTTTATTGTTATGATATATAGCGTCGGGTCTGAAAGGCCTTTGACAATCCGTAAAAATTTTACAGGAAAAAAGTGAAGTTTTTGACGGAATGTGTTATAATCTAGGCAGAAGGGCAAGAAGTTCTCAAATAAAAAATATTTGCAGCGTTAGCAGGAATTTTTCTATTAACGTCGAATTGACTATTTAGTCAAGTATGAAATATTTGTGAAGTATTTGATAGCAGGTAATATCTTATCTGTAGTGCCGCAGGGTACTGCCGGTAAGTTATATGCACAAGGGTTACCCCTTATAAAACACAATGTCCTAATCTAAAGGAGGAAGGTAAACATGATCGATATTAAAGATCGCATTTGTGACGTAGTAGCTGGCAAAGTTATGAGCGCTGAAGCTGCTGCAGAATTCGTAAAAGATGGTGACAACTTGGGTGTCAGCGGTTTTACCCCGTCTGGCTATCCGAAAGCTGTTCCTCTGGCTCTTGCTGAAAAGGGCAAAAAAACTCCTTTCAAAGTTAACGTTTGGACTGGCGCTTCTGTTGGTCCTGAAATTGACCAAGCAATGGTTGAAGCTGACGTTATTGACCGCCGTCTGCCTTATCAGACCAACGGCACCATGCGTAAAGCTATCAATGCTGGCAAAGTAAAATATGCTGATATTCACCTGTCCCACATGGCTCAAATGGTTCGCTACGGCTTCATGGCTGGTCGTCCTACCGGTCCTGATGTAGCAATCGTTGAAGTCTGCAAGATCAATGACCTTGGCAATGGCATGGTTGGCCTGATCCCGACCACCTCCATGGGCAATAGCTCCTCTTATGTAGCTGGCGCTAAAAAGGTTATCGTAGAAGTAAACACCACCCAACCGGTTGGCCTGGAAGGCATGCATGATTCCTACATTCCTTTGGATCCTCCTAACCGTCAGCCGATTCCTATCACCGCTCCGGAAGACCGCATCGGCACTCCGTACATTCCTTGCGAATTGGACAAGATCGTTGCTGTTGTTCCCTGCGACCGTCCTGATATTGTTCGTCCTTTGGGCGAAATCGATGATGACGCTAAGCACATGGGCGCTAACCTCGTTAACTTCCTGAAAAACGAAGTTAAAGAAGGCCGTCTGCCGAAAAACCTGCTGCCGTTGCAATCTGGCGTAGGCTCTGTTGCTAACGCAGTTATCAATGGTCTGGTTAACTCTGACTTCGAAGACCTGACCGTATATACCGAAGTTATCCAAGATGGTATGTTCGACCTGATCGACGCTGGCAAGCTCCGCGTTGCTTCCGGTACCGCTCTGACTCCGTCTCCGGAATGCCAGAAGAAGTTCTATGAGAACGTTGAATTCTACAAGAAATATCTGCTGCTCCGTCCGCAGGAAATTTCCAACAGCCCTGAAGTTGCTCGTCGTATCGGCGTAATTGCAATGAACACCGCTATTGAAGTTGATATCTATGGTAACGTTAACTCCACCCATGTTTGCGGCACTAAGCTGATGAACGGTGTTGGTGGCTCTGGTGACTTCGCTCGTAACGGCTACCTGACCGTATTCTTCACCAACTCCCTGGCAAAGGGCGGCAAGATCTCTTCTGTAGTTCCGTTCTGCAGCCATATTGACCATGCAACCCTGGACGTTGACGTTATCGTTTCCGAGCGTGGCGTTGCTGACCTGCGTGGCCTGACCCCGAAAGAAAAAGCTCCGATCATCATCGATCAGATTGCTAACCCGAAATATCAGCCTTGGCTGTATGACTACTTCAAACGTGCTTGCGAAGCTTGCGGCAACAGCCAAACTCCGCACATCCTGGCAGAAGCATTCGACTGCTACAAGCTGTTTGCTGAAACCGGTTCCATGGAAGGCATGGTTGAAGGTAAATAATAAAAAACTTTGCAAATACCCCTTGTGAAGTTTTGCAAAATAGGTTAAACTATGTAAGGTGCTTGCCGATAGGTGACAGTCCTGTCGGCAAGCTCATATAAAATAAATTGCAGGCTTTTACCCAAGGCCTTGCAAAATGTCTGGCTGACAAGTCTTACCCAAGGCTTTTAGCAATAACTTAGCTGACGAAGTCTCACCCAAGACTTTGCCATATATTGCCGCCATAGGCGGAACACTCTCACCATCATTTCGGAACCGTCCAATCCGAAATATGAAACACAAATATTTTAAGGAGGATTTGAGAATGGCATTTGAAGAAATTAAAGCCGGTTTAGAGAAATATCATGCTGAAGTTGAAGCTAAACTGGTGAAAAACCCTGAACGCGCAAACCTGGTTCCTAACAGACTGTACACCCCGGTAGATCTTGGTGAAAACTTTGACTACATGACTAAACTGGGCTTCCCCGGTGAATATCCTTACACCCGTGGTGTTCAACCTACCATGTATCGTGGCCGTTTCTGGACCATGCGTATGTATGCTGGTTTCTCCACCGCTGAAGAATCCAACAAACGTTATCGTTACCTGCTGGCTAACGGCGGTAGCGGCCTGTCCTGCGCATTCGACCTGCCGACCCAGATCGGTTATGATTCCACCGATCCGATGGCTGAAGGCGAAGTTGGTAAAGTAGGCGTTGCTATCGACTCCCTGGCTGATATGGAAATCCTGTTCGACCAGATTTCCCTGGATAAAGTATCCACTTCTATGACCATTAACGCTCCTGCTTCCGTACTGCTGGCTATGTACATTGCAGTAGCTGAAAAGCAAGGCGTTTCCGCTGACAAACTGCGTGGTACCATTCAGAACGATATTCTGAAAGAGTATGCTGCTCGCGGCACTTACATTTTCCCGCCGAAACCGTCCATGCGTTTGATCACCAACATTTTTGAATATTGCTCCAAGAACGTACCGCTGTGGAACACCATTTCCATTTCCGGTTACCATATCCGTGAAGCTGGTTCCACCGCTTCTCAGGAAATCGCATTCACCATTGCTGATGGTATCGCTTATGTTGAAGCTGCTATCAAAGCTGGTCTGGACGTTGACGCATTTGCAGGCCGTCTGTCCTTCTTCTGGAATGCTCACAACAACGTACTGGAAGAGGTTGCTAAATTCCGTGCTTCCCGTCGTGTATGGGCTAAGGTTATGAAAGAGCGTTTTGGCGCTAAGAAACCGAAATCCATGATGCTGCGCGTACATACCCAAACCGCTGGCTCCATGCTGACCGCTCAACAACCGAACAACAACATCGTTCGTGTTGCTCTGCAAACTGCTGCTGCTGTAATGGGTGGTACCCAATCCCTGCACACCAACTCCAAGGACGAAGCTTTGGCACTGCCGACCACTGAGTCTGTAACCATCGCTCTGCGTACCCAACAAATCGTTGCTTACGAATCTGGCCTGGCTGACACCGTTGATCCGTTGGGTGGTTCCTACTATGTAGAAGCTTTGACCGACAAGATCGAAGCTGAAGCTTGGGAATACATTAAGAAGATTGACGAAATCGGTGGCGCTCCGGAAGCTATTGCTAAAGGCTACATCCAAAAAGAAATTCAGGATTCCGCTTACAAATGGCAGATGGAAATCGAAAAAGGCGACCGTATCATCGTTGGCGTTAACAAGTTCACTCAAGAAGAAGAAGCTCCGAAAAACCTGCTGCGCGTAGACGGTTCTGTTGGCAAGCTGCAAGCTGAAAAGATTGCTGCTCTGAAAGCTCGCCGTGACAACGCTGCTGTAGAAGCTGCTCTGGCTGCTCTGGAAGCTGGTTGCGCAGATGAGAATGTAAACCTGATGCCTCTGATTCTGGATGCAGTTCGTGCATACGCAACCGAAGGCGAAATCTGCGGCGTTATGAGAAAAGTATTCGGTGAATACCAACCTCATACCACTCTCTAATTTGTGAACACAACTGATATACGGAGGTAAACTATAATGGCAAACGTTAAAGTTTTAGTTGCTAAACCGGGTCTGGATGGCCATGACCGTGGTGCTAAAGTTGTAGCTCGTGCTCTGCGCGACGCTGGTTTTGAAGTTATTTATACCGGTATTCGTCTGACTCCGGAACAAATCGCTGAAGCTGCTCTGCAAGACGACGTAAACGTTGTTGCTCTGTCCCTGCTGTCCGGCGCTCACAACACCCTGTTCCCGAAAGTAGTTGAACTGCTGAAGGAAAAAGGCCTGACTGATGTTCTGGTAATCGGCGGCGGCGTTATTCCTGACGCTGACATCCCCGGCCTGAAGGCTGCTGGCATTGCTGAAGTATTCACTCCTGGCACCCCGACCAGCAAGATTGTTGACTTCATCAACGCAAACGTAAAATAATTTAATCCCATATAGAGCAGGCCGGGCTTGTCCCGGCTTGCCTTATAAAATATTCACTATCCAAAACAAGGCGGTGTGAATTATGGAAATAGTAGATAAATTATTAAATCATTCTCGTCTTGCATTATCTAAATCAATAACTGCTGTTGAAAATGAATATGATGATGCTGTCAAAATAATGACGGAGATTTATCCGCACACTGGTAATGCATATGTAATTGGTATCACTGGCCCTCCGGGTGCTGGTAAGAGTACCTTAACAGATAAATTAGCCAAGGAATACCGTAAACGTGGTAAAACCGTTGGTATCGTGGCAATTGACCCCACTAGCCCGTATTCTGGCGGCGCTATCTTAGGCGACCGTATTAGAATGATGGATCTGACCGCAGACGAAGGTATCTTCGTTCGCTCTATGGCAACTCGCGGCAGTCTTGGCGGCCTGTCCCAAAAAGCAGGTGACGCTGTTAAATTGATGGATGCTTTCGGCATGGATGTTATTATCGTTGAAACCGTAGGCGTAGGACAATCTGAGGTTGATATTGTTAAGACCGCAGATACAACCATGGTTGTTGTAATTCCTGGCATGGGTGACGATATCCAGGCAATTAAAGCAGGTATACTTGAAATCGGTGACCTGTTCACGATCAACAAAGCTGACCGTGAAGGTACAGACAAGCTCAACATTGAGATTGAAATGATGCTCGAATTAAATCCCGAACATGTTGGCTGGCGTCCTCCGATTAACAGGACCATTGCCAGCAAGGGTGAAGGTATAGAGGCTGTTGTGGATTCTATTGAAGCCCACAAGGCATATTTGATTGAGAGTGGTAAGTTAAACGACATCCGTAAAGCTCGTATTAAAAACGAGGTTACCGCTATGCTTAATGACCATGTAAATCGCTACATCGACAAGAACGTTATTCAAACCGAGGATTTTGACAACCTGGTTGTTAAAATGCAGTCCCGCGAGATTGAACCGTACTCTGTCGTTGATGATATTGTTGGTAAAGTTTTAAAATAAACTACCATAAAAACAATTTTAGGAGGAATTTATTATGGCATTCAAAACTATTTGTGTTGACCATGTAGGTATCGCTTGCGCTGGTACCTTGGAAGAAGCTGCAAAAATTTATACTGAGGTTCTGGGCTTGAAAGCTACCGGCACCGAGGAAGTTAAAGAACAAGGTGTTGCTACCGTATTTGTTCCCTGCGGTGAAACCCTGATTGAGCTCCTGGTTGATATTACTGAAAACAATGATGGCCCTATCGGCAAATACATTGCTAAAAACGGCCCTGGCATCCAACATATGGCTCTGCGCGTTGACGACATCAAAGCTGCTATCGCTGACCTGACTGAAGCTGGCGTTCGCATGATTGATAAAGCTCCCCGCAATGGTGCTGGCCAAATGAAGATTGCTTTCGTTCATCCGAAATCTGCTGGCCTGCTGCTCGAGCTGTGCCAACCTGCTGCTACCTACAAAGACTAATTTCTTAGCTGCGTAGAGTTTAGCGTAGAGGTCCCAAAATTTAAGCTACATAATGCTGGAGATGTACAGGTGATATATCTTCAGCATCTGTGTATAAATTTGTTCTCCCAATAATGATGGAGGTGTAAGATTTGTCTACTCAAGAAAAAATTGAGAAAATGCTCAAAAAGTCCGAAGTAATTCTGGCTGCTGGCGGCGAAAAACGTGTTGCTAAACAACATGAATCCGGCAAAATGACTGCTCGTGAAAGAATCGCTGCACTCCTCGATGAAGGTTCCTTCGTAGAACTGGACCGTTTCGTTCGTCATCGTTGCACTAACTTCGGTCAAGAAAAGAAAGAACTTCCGGGTGAAGGCGTAACCACTGGTTACGGCACTGTTGACGGCCGTCTTGTTTATGTATTCGCACAAGACTTCACCGTTGAAGGTGGTTCCCTTGGTGAAATGCATGCAGCTAAAATCGTTAAGGTTCAACGCCTGGCTCTGAAAATGGGTGCTCCGCTCGTTGGCCTGAATGATTCCGGCGGTGCTCGTATCCAGGAAGCTATCGACGCTCTGGCTGGCTATGGTAAGATCTTCTTCGAAAACACCATCGCTTCTGGCGTTGTTCCTCAAATCTCTGCAATCATGGGTCCTTCCGCTGGCGGCGCTGTATACAGCCCGGCACTGACCGACTTCATCTACATGGTAAAGAACACCTCCAAGATGTTCATTACCGGTCCTGCAGTAGTTAAATCCGTTACCGGCGAAGATGTAACTCAAGAACAACTGGGCGGCGCTATGACTCATAACTCCAAATCCGGTTGCGCTCACTTCGCTGCTGAAAACGACGAAGACTGCCTGCAACAAATCCGTTACCTGCTCTCCTTCCTGCCCTCCAACAATGTTGAAGGCGCTCCGATTGTTGAGACCGGTGACGACCCGATGCGTACCGACGACAGCCTGAACACTCTGCTGCCGGACAACTCCAACCAAGCTTACGATATGTATGATGTAATCAAATCTATCGTAGATAACGGCGAATTCTATGAAAACCAAAAATATTGGGCACAAAACATCATTACCTGCTTCGCTCGTATGGATGGCCAAACCGTTGGTATCATTGCAAACCAACCGAAGGTTATGGCAGGCTGCCTGGATATCAATGCTTCTGATAAATCCGCTCGTTTCATCCGCTTCTGCGACGCATTCGGTATTCCTCTGCTGAACCTGGTTGACGTTCCTGGCTTCCTGCCTGGATGCAACCAAGAGTACGGCGGCATCATCCGTCACGGCGCTAAGATGCTGTATGCTTACTCTGAAGCAACTGTTCCTAAAATCACCTTGGTTACCCGTAAAGCTTACGGCGGTTCCTACCTGGCAATGTGCTCTCAAGATCTGGGCGCAGACCAAGTTATCGCATGGCCGACCGCTGAAATCGCAGTTATGGGTCCTGCTGGTGCTGCTAACATCATTTTCCGTAAAGATCCTGATGTTGAAGCTAAGACTAAAGAGTATATCGAAAACTTCGCTACTCCGTACCAAGCAGCAATGCGCGGCATGGTTGACATGGTTATCGAACCGAAAAACTCTCGTCCCACCATCATCAACGCTCTGCAAATGCTGGAAAGCAAACGCGAAACCCGTCCGGCAAAACGCCACGGCAACATTCCTTTGTAATTCACAAGCAATTGCTTAGTGCATAACCTATTTTTAGATAAGATGAGGTGAAATAAATGGGTCCTGTTACTACTAATCCTTGGCTGATCGCTCTGATCAACATGACCATCGTATTCGGCGTACTGATTGCTTTGGGCGTACTGATGAGCTTAATCCAAGTTATCGATCCCACTAAAAAAAAAGTTGCTAAACCGGCAGTAGCTCCTACCCCGGCAGCAGCTCCTGCTGCAGCTCCGGCTGCTCCGAAACAAGATAACAACGAGATCATCGCTGTTATTGCTGCAGCTGTAGCAGCTTGCGGCGTTTCCGCAGACCAAATCGCTTGCATCCGTCGTGTTGACGCTAAGTCTACCTGGACTGCAAGTGGCCGTGTTGAAGCTATCAGCGTTCGTAAAGAATGCTTCTAATGCCTATTGGTGGCAATTTGAATTAAAAACGAGATTTTAAGGAGGATTATATCCATGAAAAAGTATACTATCACCGTAAATGGTACCGCATACGAAGTTGAAGTTGAAGAAGCAGGCGTAGTTGCTTCCGCTCCGAAAGCTGCTGCTCCGAAAGCTGCTCCGGCTCCGGTTGCTGCTCCCGCTCCGGCTGCTGCTCCGGCTCCGGCTCCGAAAGCTGCTGCTCCGGTTGCTGCTGGTGCAACCACCGTTTCCGCTCCTATGCCGGGCAAAGTTCTGTCCGTTAACGTAAAAGCTGGCGACGCTGTTAAAGCTGGCGACGTTCTGATGATTCTGGAAGCTATGAAAATGCAAAACGAAATCATGGCTCCGGCTGACGGCACTGTTTCCGACGTTCGCGTTTCCGCTGGTCAAACCGTTTCCACTGGCGACGTAATGATCGTTCTCTAATTCTTACCTGATAGTTCGCAATATCAGTTAAGACTCTAAAATACCCTTGATCCTAGGAAGGCCCCATTCGCAAGGGGCCTTCCACAAATTGAAAATTGGGAGGATATTAAATGGAAGCATTTGTTGTTGCTTTGTCTTCTGTATGGGCAGACTCTGGCTTCTCCGCACTGACTGGCGGCCATCTGATCATGATCGCTGTTGGTCTGGTTCTGCTCTATCTGGCTATTGGCAAAGGCTTTGAGCCCTTGCTGCTTTCTCCGATCGCTTTCGGTTGTATTCTGGCTAACATTCCTAAGAATGGCTTTGAAGAACCTGGCGTTATGTCCGTTATCATGTATGGTATTAACCACGAAGTATTCCCGCCGTTGATTTTCTTGGGCGTAGGCGCAATGACCGACTTTGGTCCTCTGCTGGCTAACCCGAAAACCCTGTTGCTGGGTGCTGCTGCTCAGGCTGGCGTATTCATCGCTCTGCTGGGTGCAATGCTGCTTGGTTTCTCCGTACAGGAAGCTGCTGCTATCGGCATCATCGGTGGTGCTGACGGCCCGACTTCTATCTATTTGGCTGCAAAAATGGCTCCTCAGCTGTTAGGCGCAATCGCAGTTGCTGCATACTCCTACATGTCTTTGGTTCCGCTGATTCAGCCTCCTATCATGTACCTGTTCACTACTGAAGCTGACCGCAAGATCGTTATGAAACAATTGCGTCCGGTTTCTCATTTTGAAAAGGTTGTATTCCCGATCATGTGCACCATCGTTATCTCCCTGCTGTTACCTTCCGTAACTGCATTGATTGGTATGCTGATGCTTGGTAACCTGTTCAAAGAAGCTGGCTGCCTGGACCGTCTGTCCGACACCGCACAAAACGCTTTGATGAACACTGTAACCATCATGCTGGCAACTGGTACTGGCTTGACCATGAGCGCAGAATCCTTCCTGAACATGCAAACCATCCTGATTATCTTCTTGGGCTTGGTTGCTTTCATCGCTGGTACTGCTGCAGGCGTAATCTTCGGTAAGATTATGTGCACGGTTGATGGCGGTGCTACCAACCCGCTTATCGGTTCTGCTGGTGTATCTGCAGTTCCTATGGCTGCTCGTGTATCTCAAAAGGTTGGCCAAAAGTGCAACCCGGCTAACTTCCTGCTGATGCATGCTATGGGCCCGAACGTTGCAGGCGTTATCGGTACCGCAGTTGCTGCTGGTACCATGCTCGCTATGATTGGTCCTGTAGGTAAATAAGCTTACTAATTTAGAGTCCACACTTTGTGTGGGCTCTTTTTGTATTTAATCTGTAAATTTTTTTTGAAGCAGTACTCTAGCCATAAGCTTTATAGTATAATAAAAAGAGTTATAGCTTAACTTAAATATAATATTAAATGGAGGACTTCTGCTGGATGCAAAAATTTAATCTCACCAGGCAGTTTTTGGCTGATGTCTGGTATTTGACCAAAAGCTATTGGCAGTCAGAAGAAAAGAAAAAGGCCTTCTTCCTTTTGGCCTGCATCATTGCGCTTACGCTAGGGATAGTGTTTATGCTGGTGCAGTTAAACACCTGGAACAACAGCTTTTATAGCGCCTTGCAAAATTATGAAACCGATAAGATTTTCGCTGAGCTGATTCATTTTTCCTGGCTGGCTGCTATCTATATTATTTTGGCGGTTTACTCTTACTACCTGCAGCAGACGTTAGTTTTGAACTGGCGTCGCTGGCTGACGACGCGCTTTATAGATATTTGGCTGCAAAACAAAACCTACTATAATCTGCAGATGTTTGGCAAGGATACAGATAACCCGGATCAGCGTATTAGCGAGGACGTGCGCCAGTTTGTTGAGATGACCTTAAGCTTTACTATAGGCATTCTCAAGGCCTTTTGCACCTTTGCCTCCTTCGTCGTTATTTTGTATCAGCTGTCAGGCCCCTTAACCTTTAGCTTTGCTGGCCAAACCTGGACGATTAATGGCTATATGCTGTGGGCATCGCTCATTTATTCTGTCATTGGTACCTATATAACGCATAAGCTGGGGCATAAGCTGGTAAAGCTCAACTTTGTACAGCAGCGCTACGAGGCTGATTTTCGTTTTAGCATGATGCGCCTGCGTGAAAGTGCCGAAAGTGTAGCCTTTTACGAGGGCGAAGGTCAGGAGGGCAAGGTCTTCAAGCAACGCTTTAAGCAGCTTTTAGATAATTTTTGGCAGTTAGTGAATAAACAAAAGCAGCTGGTGTTTTTAACCTCTGGTTATTCCCAGGTTGCGATTATTTTTCCCTTTGTGGTTGCCATGAACCGCTATCTTGCTAAGCAAATCAGCCTTGGCGGTTTGATGCAGGTTGCCAGTGCCTTTGGTAGGGTGCAGGATTCTCTGTCGTATTTTGTAGATATGTACAGCAGCATTGCCCAATGGCAGGCCGTTGTGATGCGTTTGACTTACTTTGGCCGCCATATGCATGAGGTGTCGCAGCAGACGCAGCACCTGCAGGTGCAACGCTTTGCTGCTGCCGATGCAGTAGTTTTGGAGAATATGCAGATCAATCTGCCTGATGGCAGTAAGCTATTGGGCGGCATTAACCTTACCCTGCAGCCAGGGCACAACGTGCTTATCAAGGGCGTGAGTGGCTGCGGCAAAAGCACCCTGCTGCGTGCAGTTTCGGGCATTTGGCCTTTTGTTGAAGGCAAGATCAGCCTGCCAGAGCGCAGTAAGCTGATGTTTATTCCGCAAAAGCCATACCTGCCGCTGGGAACCTTGCGCGAAGCACTTAATTACCCAGGAAATAAACCCTGCACTGACGAGGAGCTGGTATTTTTGCTGGAGCTGTGCCAAATTAGTTATCTCAAGGACAAGCTGAGCGTAGAGGCTGATTGGAGCCATGTGCTTTCGGTGGGAGAGCAGCAGCGCTTGGCGTTTGCACGCGCGCACCTGCAGCAGCCAACGTGGCTATTTTTAGACGAAGCAACCTCGGCCCTGGACGAGGAAACAGAGGCTGCAATGTACAGCCTGCTGGCAGAGCGTCTGCCGCAGACTACTGTAGTCAGCGTGGGACATCGCAGTACACTAAATAAATATCACGAGCTGGTATTATATATAGATAAGGCAACACAAGGTGTAACCTTAGAGCAAATGTAAAGCAGGCAGCGTATAATGAATATTTGAATCAAACTGTCTGTGAATTATATGTAAAAAGGAAATATAACAGATAAAAAATCTGTACAAAAGTATTTTTTGGTGTATAATAGAATCATAACAATGAAAGCGAGGTCTTATGATGAATAAGAAAGCTGAAGCTTATAAGAATTTCCTTGAAGAAACTGGTATTCAATGGGGGGAAGTAACTGAAATCCAGGAGGAGACTCCGGAAGAACAACATATGCATCCTGTTGTATATCGTTCTGCTATTGGCGTAAACGGCCAAAACCTGCCGACTATGCTGGTAATTGATGACAGCATTTACGTAATGCTGCAGGTTCGCGTTGGTGCAGGCCTGGTTAAAGAAGCTAATAAAGAAGCTGTGCTGGCACATATCAACAAGCTGAACGAAGGCTTTAAGGTGTTCAAATATTATGTAGATGAAGCAGGCAACATTATCCTCGAAAGCTGCATTCCTTCCACCGATGAACAATTCGTACCGCAGATGATCCACGCTGTAATTGATGTAATTGCTAACCATCTGAACGACGAATATCCTAAGCTGATGAAAACAGTTTGGGCTGACTAATCAGCCTCGAAATAAAATTTAATAGCGCTTCTGACTAAAGGGAGTAGCTGGCACAGGCCGCAGGGCTTGTGTTTGCATGGCCGTCAGTACGGTTCTTGTAGAACCCGGCCTTGTGATTAAGTGGCGAGACTTTGTTACAAATCATATTTGTAGCATTGTCTCGCCCTTTTTTATATAATCTTATTAACTAAATGCAGTGCATGCAAAAACTCATTAAGGAGGAGAGAAAATGAGCAGATTTGGCTTGAACTCGCAGCAGGTAGAAGAAGCGCGGCAAAGGTATGGTAGTAACGCCTTGTCGCAGCCGCCACGCGCCACCTTCGTGGACAAATTGGTGGATAATTTTAAGGATCCGATTATCCGTATTTTGCTTGTAGCCTTGTTGGTGAATGTGATCTTTGCCTACATGGGACAGGGTGACTGGATTGAAACCTTGGGTATCTTTGTAGCTATTATTTTGGCAACCTTTGTGTCCACCTGGTCAGAATACAGTAACGAAAACGCCTTCCAAAGGCTGCAGGAGGAGGCCAGCCGCATCCGCTGCAAGCTGTGGCGTGACGGCGAGCCGCAAGAGGTGGCTATTGACGATATCGTCGTAGGCGATGCTATTATCCTGGAGGCTGGTGATAAGGTGCCTGCAGACGGCATTCTGCTAGCAGGCGACATCAAGCTGGATCAGGCAACGCTCAACGGTGAAAGTGAGCCTGCAGGCAAGCAGCTTGCTCCTGCAGATTACAGCTGGGATGAGAGCAGCACCGACTTTTTGGATGAGCACAAGATCTTCCGCGGCAGTGTTGTTGTAGAAGGTACAGGCGTGATGCAGGCAGTCAAAATTGGTGACGGCTCCGTCTACGGACAGCTGACGCAGGAGCTGAAGGATGACGAGCGTGACAGTCCGCTGAAGCTGAAGCTGAAGGGATTAGCGCAGCAGATTAGCCGCTTTGGCTATGCAGGCGGCGTGTTGATTGCTGTTGCTGTTATTTTGCACAAGCTATACCTGGCAGGAGGCTTTGCTGCCTACACTGCCAATATGTCCGTAGTGACGGCTGATTTAGTGCAGGCACTCATTTTGGCGATTATCATTATTGTAATGGCGGTACCTGAAGGCCTGCCGCTGATGATTGCAATAGTTTCTTCGCTGAATATGCGCAAAATGCTGGCAGATAACGTGTTGGTGCGCAAGCTGGTGGGTATAGAGACCGCTGGCAGCCTCAATTTGCTGTTTACGGATAAAACTGGCACCATCACCAAGGGCAAGCTGGAGGTGACGCGCTTCATTTTGGGTGATGGCCAGGAGCAGGCTTCCTTTGAAGCGCTGCCGCCAAGGATCAAGGAGCTTACCTACCAGCAGGTGGTGCTCAATACCTCGGCTGTAGTGACTGACGGTGCAATTTTGGGCGGTAATATGACTGAGGCCGCACTCAACAGGTATATCGGCAGCTACCGCATGGCAGAGCTGCCTGAGCGTGAGCGCTTTGTGCCGTTCAACAGCGCTAGCAAATATTCCTGGGCGCAGGTGCGGCCAGCTGGTGCTGGCGATGCCTATTGCCTGGTAAAGGGCGCTCCCGAAAAGCTGCTTTTGCGCACGGTGTACTATTGGGACGCGCAGGGAAGACGCTTGCCGTTGACGGACGCTATGCGCGAGGCGTTGGAGCAAAGGACGCTGCAGCTAGCAGGCAAGGCGATGCGCATGCTGGCGCTGTGCAGCTACGAGGGCGTAGCGAACGAAAGCCTGCCTAATATGGGACTCACGCTGGTAGGCATCCTGGCCATCCGTGACGACGTGCGCCCTGAGGCAGTAGAAGCGATTGCCGCCGTGCGCCAGGCAGGTGTGCAGGTGGTTATGATTACTGGCGACCGCAGGGAAACGGCTATGGCCATTGCCAAGGACGCAGGTCTTTTGACGCAGGCAGGCGATATAGTGTGGACCTCTGACGAGCTGGCACGCCTGTCGGACGAGGAGATTAAGGCCAAGCTGCCGGCGCTGCGCGTGGTGGCGCGTGCCTTGCCTATGGATAAATCGCGCCTGGTGCGCCTGGCACAGGAGCTAAATTTAGTTGTGGGCATGACTGGTGATGGTGTCAACGATTCGCCGGCGCTTAAAAAGGCCGATGTAGGCTTTGCTATGGGCAGTGGCACCGAGGTGGCCAAGGAGGCAGGCGACATCGTCATTTTAGATGACAACTTCCTCAGCATTAAGCAGGCCATTTTGTATGGCCGCACCATCTACAATTCTATCTGCAAATTTATCACATTCCAGCTGACGATTAACTTTTCGGCTGTAGCCATCAACTTCATCGCTCCCTTTATCAATATTGACGAACCGCTGACAGTGACTCAAATTTTGTGGATTAACCTGGTTATGGACACCCTGGCAGCGCTGGCGTTTGGCGGTGAGCCGGCGCTGGTAAAATATCTAAACGAGGCACCCAAGCGCCGTAGCGCGCCTATAGTCAGCAAAAAAATGCTCACAAGCGTTATTCTTGCCGGCACGTATATGACGCTTGTAGGCATTGCTTTTTATAAGAGTGCTTGGATAGATAGCCTGTTCCGTGATGCTCCCAACCATATTTACACCTATACAGGCTTCTTTTGCGCCTATATCCTGATGGCCGTGGCCAACGCCTTTAATGTGCGTGCTGAAGGGCTCAACCTGCTGGAAAACATTGGCCGCAACAAGGGCTTTTTGCAGATTATGGCGCTGATTGTGGCGATACAGGTGCTGCTGACGTTTATTGGCGGCCGCCTGCTGCGCACTACACCGCTGAGTGCTTCTGAATGGGGCGTAGCTGTGCTGGTGGCAGTGAGCATGCTTGTACTAGATTTGCTGCGCAAGCTGCTGACGGGTGCCAAAGGTTAAGCACAGATGTTAATAACTCTGTGGATAACCTGTGGGTAAGGCGGTGTATTTGTGGATAAGCATTTGCATTACACACATGAGGGAAGGAATCCACACCAGCTGTATCTGCTAGCATAAGGGTTACATTACGCTAAGAAAAAAATATTTTTTATAAAAGCTGTTGACAAATGCGACGAATGTGAGTATAATGACACTCAACGAATTAAATATCGTCCCTAAAAGACGGTGAAGGGAAGAAGATATGACCGGATAGGCCTAGAGAGCTGCTGGCTGGTGTAAAGCAGTGCTGATGGTTATATGCATACTGATCCCGGAGTTGCCTTTCTGATATGTAGGAAAGGACGTGTGGTCACGTTACAGGCAAAGGCCTTGTTGGAGGCTGAGAGGGCAGTGCAATGGCGCATTGCTGAAATAGGGTGGTACAGCGTGGAGATTATATCCCCGCCCCTAGTTGTGTTATACACAAATACTAGGGACGGGGATTTTTGTATTAGGGAAAGAATTTAGGGAGGAAACAAAAATGCAGCAAGAAAAGAAATATATTCCGTTTGAGCGAGTGGCACTGCCCGACCGTCAGTGGCCCGAAAAGACCATCACGAAGGCACCTATATGGTGCAGCGTTGATTTGCGTGATGGCAACCAGGCCTTGATTACCCCCATGGGCATTCCTGAAAAGATCCGCTTTTTCCACACTCTTATCGACTGCGGCTTTAAGGAAATTGAGGTTGGCTTCCCCTCTGCCTCCGAAACAGAATATGAAATTTTGCGCACCCTCATCGAGGGCGGCCATATTCCTGACGATGTAACCGTGCAGGTGCTGGTGCAGGCCCGCGAGGAGCTTATCCGCAAAACCTTTGAGGCTGTACGTGGCGCTAAAAACGTCATCATCCATTTTTATAACTCCACTTCTACCTTGCAGCGCAAGGTTGTGTTCAAAAAGGATATGGCAGGCATTACCGATATCGCTGTAAAGGGCGCGCGCCTTATCCGTCAGCTGACAGAAGAAGAGGTTGCCCGTAGCGGTATGAATATCCGCTATGAATATTCTCCCGAAAGCTTTACTGGTACGGAAATTGATTTTTCCATTGCTATCTGCGAGGCGGTAATGCAGGAAATGGGCGCTACCAAGGAAAACCCCATCATCCTCAACCTGCCCTCTACCGTAGAAATGTGCACACCTAACACCTATGCTGACCAGATCGAATACTTCTGCCGCAACATCAAAAACCGCGAGGCTGCTATCATCAGCCTGCATCCGCACAACGACCGCGGCACTGGCGTGGCCTCGGCCGAGCTGGGCCTGATGGCAGGCGCTGACCGCATTGAAGGCACACTCTTTGGTAATGGCGAGCGCACAGGTAATCTGGATATCGTCACTGTAGCACTTAACATGTTCACCCAGGGTGTTGACCCCGAGCTGGACTTTAACAATATTTTGGAAATTAAAAAGGTGTACGAGGAATGCACCCACATGCGCGTGCCCGAGCGTCAGCCCTACGCTGGCGAGCTGGCCTTCACCGCCTTTAGCGGTTCGCATCAGGATGCTATCCGCAAGGGCTATGAATACATGAAGGACAGCGGTACTCAATTTTGGGAGGTGCCCTATCTGCCCATCAACCCTGCTGACCTGCACCGCGAATACGAGCCTGTTATCCGCATCAACAGCCAGTCCGGCAAGGGCGGCGCCGCCTTCGTGCTGCAGCACGCAGTTGGCTACAACCTGCCCAAGGAAATGCATCCTGAGTTTGGTAACATCGTTAAGGCCGCTGCCGATGAATACGGTGATGAGCTTTCGAGCAAGCAGATTGTCGATCTCTTTCAAAGGGAATACATCGACTTTGTGGGCAAATACCAGCTTGTGCGTCATCGCTTCACCGAGCTTAACGAGGCAGATGGCAGCATCCACACCCGTTTTGAGGGCACCATCGCCGTCAACGGTGTGGAGCACAACGTAGTCGGCGCAGGCAATGGCCCCATCGATGCTTTCTTCCAGGGACTCACTGGCGTAGGCGTCAGCGGCTATGAATTTGTCAACTACCATGAGCACGCTATTTCTAAAGGCTCTGATGCTAAGGGCATCTGCTACATTGAGCTCAAAAAGAAGGATGATGGCCACATCTTTGGTGTAGGCATTCATTCTAATATCAACGTGGCAGCGCTGCGAGGGATTATCTGCGCTATTAACCGCGCCGAAAAGTAGCAGACTGGCGATAAGGCGCCATCTGCGGCTTCATGGCTCCTAGACGTACTGAAAGTACGCCGTCGTCGCCCTTCAACCACATCTGGCACCTTCTAGCCAGTCTGTGAAAAAATGGCGATAAGGCGCCATCTGTAGTCTCACAGCTCCTAGATAAAGATAAATATTATTATGTTAGAAAGCTGGCACCAGAAAAGATAAAAATAATAAGCCAGCTAAAGATAAACCTCCAAAAATAAGGGAAAGATTTTTTGGAAAACAAGGGAAAGACTCAAAAATAAGGGAAAGAAGCGAATGCCCGTCGGCCGTAAGGCAGGCGGGCTTTTGCATTGCAGGAAAATAATTTGCGTTAAATTCTGAAATATGCTACAATTGATTAGTATCAAGACATTGGTCAAGATATTAGGGAGTAATGCTGGTAGTATTATTCCTTTTTTTTACCTACTAAAGTAACTAAAAATAGTTGCAGAATTGATGTTTGAATATTATAATAGAGGTGTAAGCAATGGGACAAAAAGAAAAACTGTTAAAAAAGCTTTTGGGTAAGCCAAAAGACTTTACTTTTGCTGAGGCAGAAACCTTGTTGGGATATTTGGATTACAAACGCGCTAATAAGGGCAGAACAAGTGGATCGAGGGTAATATTTATAAGTGATGTACATTCACCGATATTATTACATAAACCGCATCCACGCAAGGAGCTACTTCTGTATCAAGTAAAAGAATTGATTGCAGTGCTAAAGCAGGAGGGTTTAATATGAAAAATACAATAGAATATAAGGAATACATTGGTACAGTAGAATTTTCGGAGGAGGACGGAGTCTTTTTTGGCAAGGTAATGGGCATAAGGGCTTTGATTTCTTATGAAGGAACTAATGCGAGGGAGTTAGTTGCAGATTTTCATGCTGCAGTAGATGATTATCTAGAGGTATGCCAGGTTGAGGGAAAAATACCAGAAAAAGCCTATAAAGGCAGCTTTAATGTGCGACTGTCGGCCGAGATGCATAAGCAGACAGCGTTATATGCCATTAAAAACAATTTATCGCTCAATAAAATTGTTGAACAAGCACTGCAGCGTTATCTTCTTGGTGAAAGTCATGCATAGGTGGAAAGTTATCCTATAACTGAATTATAATAATTTCTCTCTTAGCCCCGTCTGAGTTGACGGGGTTTTTGTATGTTGTAACATTAAATACACTTTCACTTGATGGAGAGACACAATGATATAATTCTATCAAGAAAAATAATCAATTTTATTAACTTAAAAATAGTATCATTCTAAAATTGTGTTTGGTTACTAGTAAAGAGTATACACATAAAGGTAATAAGGCTTGACGATATAAGAGTATGATGTTATAATTCTAAACGGAAGTATTCTCAAAAAAGTAAAATTAAAAATAAGAAAAAGTTAAAATGCTAGGGATTTTTCATAAAGAATACTTAAAAGACAGTTATAAATTCTAATTGAGAATACAGAAGTATAGGTCTATAAGTTTACAATAAACTTACAGAAAAATGTGAACCTACTGAGAGAATAAGAGAATAATTAGCGTATCAGGTGTAAACTTTTACTTAAAATGATAAACAGGTGCAATGCCTGTGCTGTCCCGCAGCTGTAATGTGGAGCAGGCCCTACAATGTCACTGGGGAACCGGGAAGGCGGGGCCGGCGATGAAGCAGAGCCAGAAGAACTGCCTGATATAGGGTGATCTACAACCTGCGATGGACAGGCTGCACTTGTGTGTATGAGTGCGTCTCGCTGCGTCTGCGTGGTGAGGCGCTTTTAGTTTGCATAATCTCTGGCGGCCGGCGAAACATGGAAAGCGAGGCCGCAGGAGTTTATGATAGATATTTTAATTAGGGTACTCTTACAAATTTGAGGGAAAGGAGGAACTATGAAAAAGGTATTTTTGTTGTTAACCATGCTTTTGGCGCTGATGTGCCCAGCACTTGCCGGTGCTGCCGAAACATCTAGCGACAGGATGATTTTGGATTGGACTACGTCCAAGGTGTGGGTTGATGGCGGTGATTTGTGTGTAACGGGCACCTTTGTCAACAAGCGCAGTGATTTGACTATCACCAAGCTGAATGATTTTATTATGCGTGTAACCTACACAGACAAAAATGGCGAGAAAAAGCAGTTTACCGGCCGTCCGGTAAAGTTCCCGTTATGTAAGATTGCTGCCAACGGATCGCGTAGGCTGAATTTGAACTTCGGTAAATTTGCGGATGATACGGTTGGTAATTGGGTTACCTCGCAGATATATACGTTTACGTATATCAATGGTGCCCGTTTTTGATGTAGTTTTTGATGAGTGTCGAGCTATGGGTTTAGCTCTGGATGATGAAGAAAGAAGTGTATGAGTAACATGAAGAAAAGATATACTGCCGCAGCTGCTATGGTAATGGTTATGGGGCTTTGTGCCAGCGCCAGCGCTGCTTTTGACGAAAACTTGAACGAATATACCCTGGATTCTATGGTTGTTGAGGCCGACGCTGTTAAGAATAAGTTTGGTGACACCATTACTGAGCAATCCTACTATCGTACCGGCGGTGACGTTAAGGTTATTACACGTGAGGAGATTGAAAAGCGTCATTATACAGACCTGACAGAGGCTATTAAGCGTATACCTGGTGTAACCTTCCAAAATCCTGGCTATCGTGGCGGTGAGTATGGATATCAATTTTATAATAACGGTGTATCCATTAATGGTGATACCCGTGTAATTGTGCTGGTAGATGGCCGTCGTGTGGACAACGCTGCAAGCACCCGTGTAGGTAGCAATACAAAATCTGGTACAAAATCTACTGGTGTAAACCTTGACCAGGTTACTAACATGGAGAACGTAGATAAGATTGAAGTTATCAAAGGACCTGGTGCTTCTGTTTATGGTAGTGATGCTACTGGCGGTGTAATCAACATTATTACCCGTAAGGGCGGCAATAAAAATGTTGGCACTATCGATTTGTCTACTGGTTCCTGGCATAAGCATAAATATGCTATTAGCTATTCTGGCAGTGCCGGTGATGACAATTCCTGGCATTACTTCCTTTCTGCCAACCGTGATATGTCTGGCGATACTAAGTATAAGGATGGTATTGTCGGCGGTACTGGCACGCTTGGTGGTTCTAAATGGAAAGAGGACGGCGTGAACTTCCGTTTAGACAAAGACTTCAATGATAAGCAAAGCTTGAAGGTTTGGTATAACTTTAAAGAGGGTAAGGATGGTTATCCTATTGCAGTGCCTAACTTGAAGTATTGGAATGAAAAAGACTGGAACGATATTATTTTTAAAGCTACAGTTGGCCAATTAGACGAAAATAATAAATTGATAGATGGTACGCTGACTGGTGATGCTAAGAATCCTGGCTATCATAATCTGTATGCATTAGATGGACAGGTATATGGTTCCTTTAGTAAATTCAAAAATAACGACTGGGATATTCAATATACCTTTGATAAAGAAAACGGCATGGAAAGCTTTATCCGTGTGTATGACCAAAACCATCGCTATGCACATCGTGACAAATACAAATGGTATGTAAATGGCAAAGGTGCTGCTGATGCCTATAATGCTGCCTTTCCTAATGGTGCTACTAATGAAGAGCTTTCTAAATGGATTAGTGAGAACTTGGCTCCGTTCCCGGATGGAGATCAAGAAAAGGTTAAAGAATGGCTGGAAAAAACTGGTGGTGCTGCCCAGGAGCCTACTAGCTGGCACGACGAAAAGAACCGCGGCGTACAGCTGCAATATGCAAAGACTGTTGGCGTAAATGATATTATCGCTAGTGTAACCTACGATAAGGCCAAAAACTTCTCCAAGAGCTATGACAATACCGGCAAACTTACTACAAGCTATGTAGAAAGAAAATCTATACTGGGTTATGTTCAAGATAAAATTCATCTGAGCGACAAATGGGATATTACTCCTGCTATCCGCTATGCTAAATACAGTGCTTTTGAAACAACAAACTCTAGTGGCACTACTCAAGGCAAGGGCGATACTAACCTTCTGACGCCTGTAATTAACACGCAATACATGTTTGATGATACCAGCAGCATGTATTTTGGCTGGACTAAGGTTTTCCGTCCGTTAAAACAAGGTGACTATACTAGTGTTGATGGTGTATTTAACACTCCGTTGGACGATGAAAAGGGTGATGCCTGGACCTTTGGTATCCGTAAGGATTTGAGCGACAAAACTAGCATAGCCTTGCATTATGATTGGACACGCATGAGCAACGCTATTGCTACACTGCCTATCTCTCTTAATGGTGAAATTAAGAGCACTGCAGTTAATGCTAAGGAAGATAAAAAATCCTTTAACCTGACCTTGGATCACCAATTTGATGATCATTTCACACTGAGTGCCTCTTATTCGCATATGAAGGATAAATGGCTTGCTAAGAATGGTTGGGTGCTTGATCCGAGCTGGGGCTACAATAATTCGAGTGATATCAACACTGCAATTAACAGCCTGCGCCCGCAAAACCATTATTCCTTGAACCTGTCTTATGAAAACGGCAAGCTGTATACCGGCCTTTTGACTAACTGGTACACAGGCTGCAGCAGCTATGCCTTCACAAGCAACAGATTCCTGGTTCTGGATTGGAATTTGAACTATGAAATCAATAAGGATTTGACTGCTTATGTTTTGGTAAGCAACCTGACTAATGAAGCTTATGAAACCTCTTATAACTCCTGGAATGGCGTTGGCAGCTCTGCAATGCCTGGCCGTTGCTGGATGGTTGGTATGAAGTACACCTTCTAACCACTGATTTTCTACATCATACCCAATTTAAATACAGTAAAGCACTACTGCCTGCGCAGTAGTGCTTTGCCATATTCTGAATTAAAGTAAAATATTATTGTGTTAATACATAAATATACTACTATATAAACGTCCCCCCGATTTAATTGCATTAGCAAGAAAAGAGGTCGCATATGCGAAAAATATTACTTGGCAGTATTTTGCTGGCTGCTTTGCTACTAGCTGGCTGCGGACGCAACATTTTTGTGCTGCCGGTGCAGGAAAACTCCGAGGCATTGGTGCGCTTTAATAAGCCTGTGCACTATGACTATAACCCTGCACACTATCCTGTAACTATTGAAAATTTCAATACTCAGGGAGAGCCTGAGCAGTTGACATATACTAAGCCGCCTGAGCGTGTGGTAGCCGTGTGGCAAAATAGCATCGAAACGTTGCTGGCATTGGGGGTGGGTGACCGCATCATTGCAGGTAACGGCGTGCCGGATAAAAAGTTTTTCCGCCAGCAGTACCAGGAGCAGTACAGCCAGATTCCTTACACCGGCCTGCAGCTTTTGGATTTGGAAACTACCATGCTGCTCAAGCCTGATTTGATTGTAGGCTGGCATTCTACCTTTGGCCCTAAGGTTTTGCGTGCTACCGAATTTTGGCATAGACGTGGGGTGAATACCTTTATCGCGCGCTCGTCTATGGTCGACGGCAGGCAACGCACATTGCAAAATGAATATAAGGATATTTTGGATTTGGGTAAAATTTTTGATAAAAACGAGCGTGCCGAGCAGCTGGTGTCGCAGATGCAGCAGGAGGTGAGCTTCGCCACCAGCCAGACTGCCGGTTTTCAAAGGAGGCCACGGGCGCTGATTGTGGAGTTTATGGGAAAGGAGCCCACGGTTTATGGTGAAAGAACCCTTGCAGGCAATATTGTGCAGGAGCTGCACGGCGATTTGCTGGCAGCGCAGCAGCGATCTATTGGCATGGAGCAGATAGTAGCTTTGGATCCTGACGTTATCTTTGTGGTGGTGACAGAATTCCATTACGGCCATGAGCAGGATATGGTGGACCGTATTACGCAGCACAAGGCGTTGAAGCACTTGCGGTGCGTGCAGGCAGGACGGGTGCTGCCGCTGCCCTTGTTTGCCATTTATAGCGCCGGCGTGCGCAGCTATGACGGTATCAAGATTATCGCAGGCGGGTTGTACCCGGATTTGTATAAGGAGAAGTGAGCATGGTTAACTTTTTAAAGAAGCAGGGTTATTTATTTATCTGCGTGGGATTACTGGCTGCGCTGGTTGTTGCCATCTTTTGGGCGCTGTCCATTGGTACGGTTAAACTGCCCCTGGCTAGCATTTATAATGCTATTATACAGCAGCTGTCTACGGGTCAGCCTATAGAGGCGGCAGGATACGGCCCTGTACACGATATTGTCTGGCTTTTGCGCTTGCCGCGTTTGGTTTTGGCAGCCTTTGTCGGTATGGGACTTTCGGTCTGCGGTGTTATTATGCAGGCCGTAGTAAAAAACCCCTTGGCTGATCCCTACATATTAGGTATATCGTCAGGTGCGTCGCTGGGTGCTACGGCTGCCATACTTTTGGGCATTGGCGTGGCGCTGGGAGAAAATTTTGTGGGCATTGCGGCCTTTGCCGGTGCCTTTGCTATGTCGCTGGGCGTGCTTTTTATTTCTAACCTGGGCGGGCGCAGTAACTCCGTCAAACTGCTTTTGGCAGGCATGGCGCTGAGTGCTGTGTGCGGTGCGTTTTCCAGCTTTATCGTTTATTTTGCCAATAATAAGGAAGGCATGCAGACCATTGCCTATTGGATGATGGGCAGTTTTGCCGGCGCCAAGTGGGAAACGCTGGCGGTTGTGGGACCATTGGTTATTTTGGCGGTATTGTTCTTCTGGAGCCAGAGCCGCATGCTCAACCTGATGCTTTTGGGTGATGAGTCGGCGCTCACATTGGGAACAGATCTGCACCTTTACCGCCAGGTATATCTGCTCGTTAGCTCGCTTATAGTTGGTTTTGTGGTTTATTCTGCAGGTATGGTGGGCTTTGTAGGCCTGGTTGTGCCGCATGTTATCCGTATGCTTGTGGGTACAGATCACAAAAAGCTGATACCTGTTGCTGCTCTGACAGGTGCGGTCTTTTTGGTAATTGCCGATGGTCTTTGCCGTATAATAATTCCGCGCACCGAGCTTCCGATTGGTATTTTGATTTCACTGATTGGCGCACCCTGCTTTGTTTATCTGATGATAAAGAAAACCTATGGCTTTGGAGGTAACTGATAATGGAAATTTTGGCACAAGCAGTAAAGATGGCCTTCGGAGCTAAAGAAATCTTGAAGGGAATTGATTTTAGTCTGCATAATAAGGAGTTTGTGGGTATAATCGGCCCTAATGGTAGCGGCAAGAGCACATTTTTGAAATGCGTGTACCGCGTGCAAAAGCCCACGGCTGGCAAAATCAGCTTTAACGGTGTGGCATTGGATGAGCTATCGTATCGCGAATCGGCCCTGCAGCTGGCGGTGGTGGCACAGCACAATGTTTACAGCTTTGACTTTTCGGTGCTAGAGGTGGTGCTGATGGGGCGCTCGCCGCACAAAAAGCTGCTGGAGCGTGATAACCTGGAGGATTACCGTATTGCGCGTGAGGCCTTGGCAACGGTGGGATTGGCAGATTTTGAAGAGCGCAGCTTTGCTACGCTCAGCGGCGGAGAGCAGCAGCGCGTGATTTTGGCACGGGCGCTGACGCAGCAGACGGAATGCTTGGTGTTGGATGAGCCGACGAACCATTTGGATATTAAGTACCAGCTACAGATTATGGATATAGTAAAATCGTTGGATTTGACGGTAGTAGCAGCGGTGCATGATCTTAACATAGCGGCAATGTATTGTGATAGACTTGTAGCCATCAAGGACGGGGAGATCGTGGGATTGGGGACTCCGCGAGCGTTGCTGACGGAAAAGTTTATATATGATATGTACGAGGTACGCTGCCGTGTGGATGAGGATGCGAGTGGCAGGATTAATATTGTGTATTTGCCGCAGCATTGGCAAAAGTAACGGCAGAGGATAAAGCAGCATCTGCGGTTTTATGGCTTAAGTTTTGTTTTTATGCACATAGATATTTTTACAAGGAGGGTTATTGATGAAAAAGCTTGTATTATGTTCAGCGCTCACAGCAATTTTAGCATTTAGCGTACTGCCGCAGGCTGGTGCCTTGGAAGCTTCTGCTCCTAGCGCTTCTGTGCAGGCGGGCCGCATGCTGCCGCCACCGCCGAAGGACGGCAGGCCCATGCCGCCGCCACGTATGCGCCGTCCACAGCTATCCAATGCGGAGGCAGCGCAAAAGCTGCAAAATGCTTATGGGTACCGTTATTCAGATATGCTGCGCCTATTAAATAACGGGCATAGTTATAGTGATATGAATACTGCCTGCCTATATGCTTACCTGGCTGATGTGCCGGTGGACAGGGTGCTGCAGCTGCGTCAGCCTGCTACCTGGGGCAGGGTGCGTGTACAGCTGGGGCTGACGCCGAAGCTATATGCTGAAAGATATATGCAATACCAGGCAAGCTATCTGCCTGCTGATAGTTTGCTTGATAGTCAGACGGCGCTGACATATCTGCGGCAGGGTTATCCTTTGGAGGACATCAAGAAAGCAGCAACGCTGGCACAGAAAAGCGGGCGGACTTTGGCTGAGGTGTTGCCTTTGCGCACTGTTGCTTGCGACTGGCAGCAGGTTGAGCAGAAGCTGGGGCTTGCACAGGAGCAAAAGCAGCCTGTACCTGAATTCCACGGGCGCGGACAGCGTAGCGGTGCCGGCTTTGCCGGATTACATGTGCGCAATATGACGGCGCAGCGTGCTGCCCAAATTTTTCATGCAGATTACCTTTTCCCAGAGGAAGAGCTGTTGCCGCTTTATGAGAAGTATGGCTATGAGGGCTTGGAGGATATCTGCCTGACTGCTTATATGAGCAAAAAATCACTTCAGGAGATTATTGATCTGCGCGATAAATATTCTTGGGAACGTATGCGTTATGTGCTAGGACTGACGCCGCAGGTTTATTTTGACCGTTGCGTGGCCTACCAGGCACGTCGTTTGGAGGAACGGATGGATATTCCTCAGAAGGTTACAAAGAAATATATGCGTCTGGGTTATGCTATGCACCACATCAACAGCTCATATCTGCTGGCGCAGATGGCAGGACGTGATATAGGCGAGGTTATCGAAATGAAGACTCCAAAAAATTCCTGGAAGGACGTGGCGCTACGGCTGGGGCTGACGGAAGCGGACAGCAGACAGGTTAAGGATAAAATCAGCAGGGACTTTGGGAGGCACGAATGAAGCGCATAGCAATTCTGCGCTGCCTGCGCTCAAATGATGTGTGTACTGGGGCAGGCTGTATGCAGGCATTTAATAAAAAGCAGGGGACCTTTGCTGCCTATGGCGATGAAGCATTAGAGCTGTTGGCTTATTGGAGCTGTAATGGATGTGCGGACTGCCGTTTGCAGAACCAGCAGGGGATTGAAGAAAAGCTGGAGCGCATCATCAGTCTGCAGCTGGACGCAGTGCATGTGGGTGTTTGTACCAAGCACCGCAACGCACAGGGAGAGGTGATTACCTGCAAGGTTATTGCAGGCTTATGCGTACGCCTGCGGGCTGCAGGTATCGCAGTAATAGAAGGAACGCACTAAAAAAGGATACGCTTACTGGTCAGTTAGCTTTGACGGTGGGCGTATCCTTTTCTTAAACCTGCTCGTTAATTGACAGACTAGTATTTCTGATTGTGATTGTAGCAATGCTCAAACTGATAAGACTGAGGGAAAGCATGACGGCTAAAGAGCTAAATTGAATAATTCCGAAAGCTGCTTCTCGAATAGCTTGTAACTGATACGTTAAGGGGTTGATTATTGCTAACAGTTGGATAAAGAAAGGCGCATCACTGATAATGTAAAAAGAGGGAGCGCTGAATGAAAGCGGCATTATGAGAAATGTTAATAGTACATCTCTTGCTTGGTAGTTAATTATGCAAATGGTCAAAAGTACTCCTAAACCTAGCCAAAAGCCTAAACTGATAAGGCCGATGAATACTGCTAGAATAAAGTTAATAGCTTGGATATTTAGATCAAAAAGCCAAATAATTACACCAAAAACACTCGCTTGAATTAAATAACCGATGACTGAGCTTGTGCTTGCAACCAATATATAGCACAGAGGCGGAACGCCATTTTGCATTTTTAGAGCAAAAAGGCCATATCTTCTGTCCATTGTTACTCTGTAGATCAGTCGTGACATCTGACCAATGATACTCATGGAAAGTAAACCGATTAATGCATATTCATTGTAAGTTATGTTAATGGATTGAAAAGTAATAGAGCCTATAGTTTTTGCAAGTGCGCTTACGATGAATAAGTAGTAAATGATGGGTGATAGTATTTGTGCAAAAAGCTGTGCATATGTCTTGAAGAAAACAGAAATTTCAATTTTTATCAACAAAAAGAATGCAGTGATATTTAAATTTGTATAGCGTCGGAAATGTATTGGTGACATAGTATTACCTTTCTTTTAGCTTCAGAAACAGACTTCGTAAGCTTTCACATGTTGACGTACGAAGGAAGTCATCCATAGTACCAAAAAATGCAAGCTGTCCTTGCTCCAAAAAAATGATTTTAGTGCAGTATTTTTCCAATAGAAATAAGTCATGGGAGGAAATAATTATGGTTTTACCATTACGCTGCTCTGATTTTAAGTACTTAAAGAAATTTTCTGACAAATCTGGATCTAAACCCGTGGTTGGTTCATCTAAAATATATAATTTGGGCTTATGTACTATGGCTCTAGCTATTTGTACGCGTTGTTGCTGACCGCCTGATAATGCTTCGACTGTAGATTTAGCTTTTGCAGATAGATGTACAAGGCTTAAAGCCTGTTCGGTGTAGGCAGACAAATCTGCTGGTTTAATGCCAGCTATTAATGCACCTAAGTAAACATTATCTTCCACAGTTAAATACCAGTCCATAATACATCGTTGAGCGGAAAATCCAATTGAACGTGCGGGGTTACGTGAATCAAAATAATTAGGGTTATAGCTTATGCTGCCTTCGTAAGGCTTCAGCAATCCATACAAGGAATTTAGCAGGGTTGATTTGCCAGCACCATTACTACCGATAAGAGCTATAAAGTCACCTTGATTTAGTGAAAAGGAGATATTTTTCAAGGAATAAAAATCATCGTATTTTATTGACAAGCTATTGATATTAATAATCTGACGCAATGTGCAATTATTTATCATTAATACAACCTCCTAATATAGACATTGTATCATAGATATGCTACAATGTCTATATTTTGGTTGCTTATCAATCCATCCCTAGTAGCATCTGCCTATTGCAAAGAACTTTACACAATTATCTCTTACTCCTTACAGCTGTATTTTTTCGTTGCCATTTGCCAGCTTAAAGAATATAATAATATTATAATATTATTATATTAAGAAAGGCGTGATTTTCATGGAGCAGGTTAAGCAGCTGGCACTTGCAGATGCAGACTACATCCTAAATTTAAGAAGGCATATCCACCAGCATCCGGAATTATCGTTTAAAGAGATAGAAACAACAAAATTGATTGCAGATGAATTGGCAAAATGTGGTATAGAGGTCACCACCTGGCCTGGAAAAACGGGCGTCTTGGGTGTATTGCACGGCGGCAAACCGGGCAAGACATTGGCCCTGCGGTCAGATATTGACGCACTGCCTCTGGTAGAAAAATCGGGACTGGCGTTTCACTCTGTGAACGAGGGGGTAGCGCATTGCTGCGGCCACGATATTCATATGTCTGTGCTTATGGGTGCTGCCAGAGTGCTGAGCCAGCTGCGTGAGCAGATTCACGGCACGATTAAGTTTTTCTTTCAGCCTGCAGAGGAAACCTTGGGCGGCTCTAAGGACTTTGCTGCCCGTGGAGTTATGGAAAACCCAAAGGTTGACGCTATTTTCGCTCTGCATTGCTGGCCTGATATCCCCGAAGGTACCATTGGAACGCGCGCAGGCTCATTTATGGCTTCGTCTGATTCTGTAGATATTAAAATCACTGGGAAGGCTGGTCATGCTGCCCACCCGCACAGAAGTATAGACCCAATCATTGCCGCTGCCGCCGTTGTGCAGGGCATCCAGACAATAGTTTCGCGTGAGACTGCGCCTATTGACCCCACGGTTATCAGCTTTGGCAGCATTCATGGCGGCACGGCGCGTAACATTATTGCGTCTGACGTTGTGCTGCAGGGAACAATCCGCACAGCGTCCAATGCTGTCCGTGACAAAATGCCTGAAATGGTTGAGCGCATCGCCAAGGGTATTGCTACCGCTTACCGCTGTGATGCTAGCATGGATTACCAAAAGGGTGTACCTGCTGTGGTTAACGATACCGATCTTACAGCACGGGTTACCCGTGTTGGTGGTGAGGTGCTGGGAACGGATAAGGTACTGCCGTTGCCTGCAATTTCTATGGGCAGTGAGGACTTTTCTATCTATATGCAGCAGGCACCTGGCTGCATCTTCCGCTTGGGAACAGGCACAGATGAGGCGCAGAGCCATCTAGCGCTGCATAATCCTGAAATACGTTTTGGTGAGAAGGCCTTGCTGACAGGGGTGGAGGTAGTCAGCTCGCTGGCCTTGGATTATTTGAGTGAATAAAAGCAAGTTATAATTGTATTTTGTGAGGAATTGTTATAATATGTAATAGTAAAGATTTTATAAATGGAGAACGTGGATGTCAGAGCTATTACATGAAAAAATTTATAACGATTTATTAAGCAAAATCCGTGCGCACCAGTACGAAGAGGGTGACATGCTGCCTACAGAAAACGAAATGGAGCGTATCTACAGCGCCAGCAAGGCTCCCATCCGTCAGGCGCTGACGCGTCTGCATAAGGAGGGCTTCATTATCCGTAAGGCTGGTAAGGGTACCTTTGTATCTGGCAGGGTGAACTGGCCCTATGCCAATATGGGCGGTCACGGTGAGGAGTTTGCAGCCAAGGGGCCGCTGCTGTATTGCAAAACCCTGCAGATTGCAGATGTAACTCTATCTGCGGGAGAGTCTTCCTATATGCATAAGGACGCAGGCTCTGCTGCGCTGTATGTGGAACGCGTGCGTTATTACAAGGATAAACCCATCCATTACCTGCAGCATTTTATTCTTGACCCTGGTGTTATGCTTAAGGAAAGACTGCAGACCGAGGGCCATTTTTCCTCCCTGCTGGCGCTGTATGATAAATATGGCATAAAAATTGGCAAGACGGAGGATGTGCTAGAGGCGGTTGCTGCTTCTGCTAAGGTGGCAGAGCATCTGGGGGTGACTAAGGGCGCACCTGTGCTGCTCATTAATAGGTGCACCTTTAACAGCGACGGCACTCTGCTAGAGTTCGTGCGCTTTTACATTTTGACCAAGAACTGGAAGTACAGGGCACATTATAGCGAAAACTATATTTAGAGAAAGGCTCCAGGCTATTCCTGGGGCTTTTGCTTTTATACTGTAACAAAGTTAACGTTGTCTATCCGAGACTTACAAAAATCGTGTATACATGGAAAAACACTTGCCAAGAATGGCTGGCGCATGTATTATAATATTATAATAATATAATATTATAATTTGGAGGTATAAGTATGACGTGGCAGATGATTGTTGTCCTGGCGCTATTTGTGTGGGTGTTCGTAGCGCTGATCTGGAAATTGGCTGATCCTATTATCGTGGGTATATCTATACCTACGGTTTTGGCGCTGACAGGTATTGTCAATGCGGGCAAGGCCTTTGGTGATTTTTCTAACACAACCTGTATGTTTTTTATGGCAATTTTCGTTTTGGGGCGCGCCATTATGAAAACAGGTCTGGCTGATTTTATCGGCTCGACGGTAATCAACCTTATAGGCAAGACTGAAAACAGGCTTACGCTGAGCGTGGCGACTGTAGCTGCAGGCATGAGTGCCTTTTTGAACGACACAGGCACGACAGGCTGCTTGATGCCTATTGTTGGTGCTATGGCGCAAAAGGCGAAGGTTAACTTGTCCCGTGTGTATATGACATTGGCCTTCTTTGCTTCTATGGGCGGCACCATTACTTTAGTTGGCACTACGCCGCATATTGTTGCCAGCGGTCTTTTGGAAAAGGCTGGCTATGCCGGGTACGGATTTTTTGAATTTACCAAGGTTGGTTTGCCGATAACTATTGTTGGCGGTCTTTATATGTATTTTATTGGCAGCAGGATGTTGCCTGATATTAAATCTGATTTTGCCAATATGCCGCAGACAGTGGAAAGAAACACCCGTGGTATGATTATTACCTTTGCTGTGTTTGCACTGCTGGTTATTTCTTTGGCCACCAAGCTGATGCCATTCCATTTGGCAGCTATTTTGGGTAGTATCATCGTTATCGTTACTAAATGCATTACGGTTGAGGATGCACTGGATTCCTTCAGTATGCCTACGCTGTTTTTGGTAGCAGGCATTTTTCCGCTGAGCAGTGCGATGTCCTCTACTGGTGTTGCCAAAATGTTTGTGGATTTCACTTCTTCCTTTGCTAATGGCGTACATCCCTTGGTTGCTATTTTGATTATCTCTGGTATCACCACATTGATGACGCAGTTTATGATGGGGACGTCGCTTTCGGCAATTATGCTGCCGCTAGGAATTTTGTATGCACAGTCGTTGGGACTTGACCCCCGCGGCGTAGTTATGGCTATCGCTATTGCTTCTTCGCTGGCATTTTGTACTCCCTTTGGCACAGGTCCTAACCTTTTGGTGTGGAAGCCTGGTAATTATGAAATCTCGGATTACTTTAAGGTTGGCCTGCCAATTGTTATTGTTGCCTGGCTTATGACCGGCAGTATCGTTTACTATGCCTATGAGGTATGTAAATAAATCCTGTTACAACTAATGAAGCACTATATTATTTAAAAGAAAGGTAGAGAGTAGTATGTTTGTAAAAAAACCGCGTGTCCAGGGTGTAACTCCGGAGCTTTTGGAGCTGTTTTCTGAGGTTTGTCCTTCGACTATCGGTCATATGACTGATTTTGGCTTTATCAAGGGTCTGAAGCCGTTGTTGCAAAACTTTCATTTTGTAGGTAATGCTGTTACAGTACAGCTGCCGCATATGGATAGCATTGGCGTGCATAACGCTGTTGATGTTGTGCAGGAGGGCGATGTGCTCTGCGTCAATACCTGTGGTGAATATGACCGCGCCTGCTTGGGCGAGATTGTAGCTTATGCTTACGCTGAAAAGAAGGTGGCAGCAATTATTATTGATGGTTGCATTACTGACGTCAAGGCTGTTAAGGAGATGGGAGTGCCTGTATTTTCGCGTGGCGTCAGCCCGCTCACTACCCGCAGCTTGGGCATTGAGGCTGCAATTAACGTGCCTGTTGCTATTGATGGCGTTGTCGTAAAGCCTGGTGATTTGATTGTGGGCGATGATGACGGTCTTTTAGTTTTGGATCCTGCCATTGCCAAGGAATTTGGTGAGCGTGCCATTGCCAAGCAAAACGGCGAGCCTGCGCTGAAGGCTAAAATCCATGCAGGTGGCAGCCTGCCGCATTTGAACGGTAATGCAAAATATTTCGCTGAATAACGCGTAAGCTTCAAGGTGAATATGGTTTAAAGACTCCTGTTAGTGAAAAATGCGTCGAGACGCAAAAATCGCTAATAGAAGCACAGCACAAAGGCTCCCGTCCGCAGCGCGTTTGCTGCAGGGCAGGAGCCTTTGTGTGTCCAAGTTAAAGGTATATGAGTATTAAAGGTAGGTATGTAGCATGAGAATCAAAAACCAATGGTGCGCAGGCTGCTTAGCGGTTGTGACCAAAGAAGGTTTTGGCAACCTCCGGGAAGGAGATGTAGCTGAGCAAATCCTCCATGCTGGCGTTGGGATAGCCATCCTCTGCCAGGCGGGCGCGGTATTTTTCCAGCTGCGGTGCAATTAAATCTGCGGGGCGGCAGGTGATGGGCTCGGTGTTGCCAATGGCCAAGCGCTTAACCTCGGGGTCAATAGGAGCAGGAGTGCGGCCGTATTTGCCTGCAACCAGGTCCTTAACCTCGCGGGGAATCATTTTGTAGCGGCCCAGGGCAACGTTGAGCACAGCCATAGTGCCGACAATCTGGCTAGTAGGAGTAACCAGCGGCGGATAGCCAAGCTCCTTGCGGACGCGGGGCATTTCCTCCAGCAGCTCGTTATATTTATTGGCAACACCCATTTCCTTCATCTGGTTGAGCAAATTACTCAGCATGCCGCCAGGAATCTGGAAGGTGAGCACCTTAGGATCGATAGGAATATTGGTGTTCAGGTTGAAGTCATCAACCAGGTCTTTTTTGACACCCTTAAAGTAATCGGCCAGCTCGTGCAAAAGCGGCAGGTTAATGCCAGTGTCGTATTCGCTGCCCTGCAGGGTTGCTACCAGGGATTCGGTGCAGGGCTGGCTGGTGGAGCAGGAGAACGGAGACAGCGCGGTGTCCACGATATCTACGCCTGCTTCAATAGCCTTTAGGTAGGTCATATCGCCCATGCCGCTGGTAAAGTGAGTGTGCAGGTCGATAGGCACGCTGATTTCGGCCTTTAGAGCCTTTACTAGGTTATAGGCGCTGTATGGACGCAAAAGGCCTGCCATGTCCTTGATGCAGATGGAATCTGCGCCCATTTGTACCAATTCCTTGCCCAGCTTAACGAAATCCTCGTCCTTGTGGTAGGGACTGATAGTATAGACAATGCAGCCTTGGGCGTGGCCGCCTGCTGCTTTAGTGGCACGCATTGCTGTTTCCAGGTTACGGGTGTCGTTTAAGGCATCAAAAATGCGGATGATGGAAACGCCGTTATCTACAGAGCGCTTCACAAATTCGCTGACAACGTCATCAGCCATGTTGGTATAGCCCAAAACATTTTGGCCGCGCAGCAGCATTTGGATAGGAGTATGCGGCAGGTTGCGCTTTAAAAGGCGCAGGCGCTGCCAGGGGTCCTCGTGCAAAAAGCGCAGGCAGGCATCAAAGGTGGCGCCGCCCCAGGCTTCAATAGCGTAATAACCGGCATTATCCATTTTTTCGAGCACAGGCAGCATATCCACGATGCGCATGCGGGTTGCGGCGATGGATTGATGTCCGTCGCGCAGGACTGTTTCCATAATTTTTACAGGTTTGTTGGCCATATTTTTCCCTCCATATATCAAGCAGGCAGTGTACGTAGCTGCCTGCTTGCTGTGCCGTATGGCACTATTAGTTAAAACTTAACGCCCATAAGGCTCATTTTTAAGGAGCGGACGCTGCTCCAAGCTTCTGTTTGATAAAATTTATTTGTCTTAGTCATTGTAATTCCCCTCTCAAAAACCAACAGTTTAAAGGAATTAGTCAGTCAGTCCCAAAAGGCTGAGCTTTAAGTCACGAACGGATTCCCAAGGTTTAACTCTAAAATATTTATCTGCGCTATTCATAATGCAATTCCTCCAATCAATTAGTCAGCCAGTCCCAAAAGGCTGAGCTTTAAGTCACGAACGGATTTCCAAGGTTTAACTCTAAAATATTTATCTGCGCTATTCATAATGTAATTCCTCCAATCAATTAGTCAGCCAGTCCCAGAAGGCTGAGCTTTAAGTCACGAACGGATTCCCAAGGTTTAACTCTAAAATATTTATCTGCGCTATTCATAATGCAATTCCTCCAATCAATTAGTCAGCCAGTCCCAAAAGGCTGAGCTTTAAGTCACGAACGGATTTCCAAGGTTTAACTCTAAAATATTTATCTGCGCTATTCATAATGTAATTCCTCCAATCAATTAGTCAGCCAGTCCCAGAAGGCTGAGCTTTAAGTCACGAACGGATTCCCAAGGTTTAACTCTAAAATATTTATCTGCGCTATTCATAATGCAATTCCTCCAATCAATTAATCAGCCAGTCCCAGAAGGCTGAGCTTCAGGTCGCGAACGGATTCCCAAGGTTTAACTCTAAAATACTTATCTGCATTGTTCATTGTAAGATCCCTCCATAAAAAATCATTAAAGCTTGTTTATTTTTTCTCTTGCCTTGCACCATTTGGTGTTTGGCAGTTGTTTTTTGGATTGACTAAAATATACCACGTCTTCTAAGATTAATCAATTTTATAGGATTAATAGTTACATAAATTAGATTTATATAGACTAAAAGCCTCTGCAGCGGCTGCCAGCAGAGGCTTGTTTTTTGTGCATATAATGATGTTATTTTTTGAACAGGCGGATAAACTCCTTTACTGCCTTGGGAATGTAGGAGCGGTTGGGTAAAAGCAGGTAGTAATGGCGCACGGCGAGGGCAGAGCGCAGCTTGAAGAAATACAGGCTGTCGGTTTCAGGACGCACCAAGCGGTCACTGGTGAAGGTGGCAGCGATGCCGGATTCTGCCAGGTTGTAGGCGGTGACCATCTGCGGCACCTTGATTTTTACTGTGGGAGAGATGCCTGCCTCATCAAAGATTTTGAGCGTGCGTGCGCCCAAATTGACATGCGCATCGATGCGGATGAAGGGAAAATCGGCAAACTGGCGCAGGTCCACGGTGGGGACATCGTCGGCCAGGTGCTTGCCCTGGTTGATATCCTGTGCGCTCAGGGCCTGCGACAGCAGATATTCCGACAGTGCGTAGGCGGTGGGGACTGCCAAAAGGATGGTATCCGAAAAGGCGGGGTAGCAGGTAAATTTACAGATAGCGTCCTCGTCGCAGCTGAAGGTGAAATCTAGCTTGTTGTCGTGTAAAAGCTCAATGAGCCTGTCGGAGCGGGTTTCGGTGATGGTGATGTTGATGTTGGGGAATTTGGTGTTGAACTGCGCTATATATGGAGGAAAGATGTAGGCGTTCATATAATGCGTACCGCCTATGGTGACATCGCCGGCCTTCATGCCGTGGATATCGTCAATCTGCTGCTTAAGCTCCTGCTCTAAAAGCAGCTCCTGCTTGATGTGGCTGATGTACAGCTCACCGATGTTCGTGAGGGTGAGTGGGCGCTGGTTGCGGTTGAAGATGGCGGCGCCTATTTCCTGCTCCACCTTTTTGATAGCGATGCTGAGTGCAGGCTGGGTGATGAACAGAGCCTCCGCTGCCTTAGAAAAGCTGCCGTGGAGGTAAACCTGGTAGATGTAGTTTTTCTCTAACTCCATAATATAAATCTCCTTTATAGAAGTATTAATCCTATAAAATTGATTATATAACAACTGCGTGGTATAGTAAAGGCAGTTGAGATAAGAAATTACCAGTCAACTACAAATCAGGAATTTAACTAGTAAATACAAGCCTGGCTTTAAGGGAGGGAGTTATCAAAATGGTAACAAAGATGTATCAGGTATCTACATTGCAGGCTCTGACGCAGGGCGATTTTTACGGCAACGCTACCATAGGCGAGCTGCTGGAAAAGGGAGATACGGGTCTTGGCACCTTTAAGGATGTGGATGGCGAGATGATTGTCTTAGACGGCAAATGCTACCGCGCCAAGGCAGATGGCACTGTGGAGCTGGCAAAAGATACAGATTCCACTCCCTTTGCTTCAGTGACCTTTTTGAATAAAAGCATTGCCTTTAACATCAATGAGGAGCAGAGCATGGCCGATGTGCTGACGCATCTGGATGCCAAGGTGCAGGCCGCAGGCGAAAACAACATTTACGCCTGCCGTATTGACGCCAGCTTTCGCGAGGTGTACGCCCGCTCGGAGATGAAGCAGCAGGAGCCTTACAAAACCTTTGCCAAGGTGCTGGAAACTGACCAGCGCGAGTTTAAGTTTAAGGATGTAAGCGGCAGCCTGGTGTGCGTATATTTTCCTAAATATATGGACGGACTGAACATGGCAGGCTGGCATGTGCATTTTATTTCAGATGACAGGTCCATGGGAGGACATGTATTTAACTTCACGCTTAAGGAGGGGCGGGTGCAGCTGGGTGCAACCAGCGGCTTCACCTTTATGATTCCTAAGACTGAATACTTTCAAGGGCTGAAGCTTACGGAGGTATCTAAGGAAGAAATTGCAAGCGTCGAAAAAGCAGCAGAGTAAAAAATAGCAGCTAACGCTGCGTAATGGAGGTAAAAAATATGGATAAGCAAGAACAAGTTGAAAAGCTGACAAACTATGTGGCCAATTTTGTGGCACACACCGCTAAGGTTTTGCCTGACGATGTTATCGCCAAGCTGGACGAGCTGGCAGAAAAGGAGGACAGCCCGCTGTCTAAGACCATCTACCAGACGATGAAGCTAAACCAAAAGCTGGCTAAGGAGTTGAACCGCCCCAGCTGTCAGGACACCGGCGTAATGCAGTTCGTTGTAAGATGTGGCACCAATTTCCCGCTGATTAACGAGCTGGAGGTTTTGCTGAAGGAAGCAGTTATGCGTGCTACTAAGCAGGCACCGCTGCGTCACAACAGCGTAGAAACCTTTGACGAATACAACACTGGCAAAAATGTTGGCACTGGTACTCCTACCGTATTCTGGGAAATTGTTCCCAACAGCGACGAGCTGGATTTGTACACCTACATGGCTGGCGGCGGCTGCAGCCTGCCTGGTAAGGCTATGGTGCTGATGCCAGGCGCCGGTTACGAGGGCGTAACCCGCTTCGTGCTTGACGTTATGACCTCCTACGGTCTCAATGCCTGCCCGCCGCTTTTGGTTGGCGTCGGCGTAGGCACCTCTGTAGAGGTTGCAGCATTGCATGCTAAAAAAGCCTTGATGCGCCCCATTGGCAGCCACAACCCCAACAAGAACGCAGCCCTTTTGGAGCAGCTGCTGGAGGATGGCATTAACAAGATCGGCCTTGGTCCCCAAGGCTTGGGCGGCAAATATTCTGTAATGGGCGTTAACGTCGAGAACTCTGCCCGTCATCCGTCCGTAATCGGTGTTGCTGTAAACGTTGGCTGCTGGTCCCACCGTCGTGGCCACATCATTTTTGATAAAAACTTAAACTACAAAATTCTTTCTCATAGCGGGGTGACTTTATAATGTACGAAATTATTGATGGCAAAAAGGTTTTGACTACTCCTGTAAGCGCAGAAGATCTGAAGGATATCCATATCGGAGACATTATTTATCTCAATGGCGACATCACCACCTGCCGCGATGTTGCGCACCGCCGTGTTGTGGAATATGGCCGTGAGCTGCCGATTAGCGTTAAGGATAAAGCTATCCTGCACGCTGGCCCGATTATCCGTCCCTTGGACGATGACAAATTTGAAATGGTATCTGTTGGTCCTACCACCAGTATGCGTATGGAAAAATTTGAAAAGGAATTTGTAGAAAAAACTGGCGTGCGCGTTATCGTGGGTAAGGGCGGCATGGGCCCCAACACCGAATATGCCTGCAAAAACTTTGGTGCTATCCACTGCGTATTCCCCGCAGGTAACGCTGTAGTTGCTGCTACCGAGGTGCAGGAAATTGTGGATGCCAACTGGCGCGAGCTGGGCATGCCCGAAACGCTGTGGAGCTGCCATGTTAAAATGTTTGGCCCGCTGATTGTTTCTATTGACAGCTATGGACGCAACTTCTTTGAGGAGCAGAAGGTTATTTACAACCAGCGCAAGGAAGAGGTTTATAACGAAATTATTCCGCACGTTAAGTTTATAAAATAAAAAGAGCCGGATGAGGGATTACCTGCCAGGCGGTGCCTTGTGGCGTATGACGCAATTGGCGGCTGCCTGGCAATTTTTTTGAGGGGGGAAGACCATGAAACAGATACTTTCCATAGTAGCACACAACCGCTCCGGCGTTTTGATGAAGATTACCGGACTGATTTCGCGCCGTGGCTATAATATTGACAGCTTAACCAGCGGCAGTACGCAGGATAGCGAATATGCCCGCCTGACGATTACCGTTGACGCAGATGAGCCGACGATTGAGCAGATTTGTAAGCAGCTGGCCAAGCTCAGTGAGGTGGAGCGCATTAAGGTGCTGCACCGCGAAAGCAGCGCCCTGCGCAGCATGCTTTTGATTAAGGTACACGCAGGCGAAAAGCAGATGGAGGTGCTGCAGCTGGCAACTGCCTTTAGGTCGCACGCTATTGACGTAACCGGCAACAGCATGACCTTTGTCAACACCGGTGACGAGGGCAAGCTGAACGCCTTTGCCAACGCCCTTGCGCGCTACGGCATTGTGGAAATGGTGCAGACAGGCATTGTCGCCCTAGAGCGCGGCGATGAGGCACTGGACGTTAAGGAATCACGCTATGAATGGCCCAACGGCCAAAAGGCGTAAGAAAGGAGTATAACGCTATGCAGATTACTGGTGCAGAGGTAATGGTAAGGTGCCTTCAGGAAGAAGGCGTTACTACGATTTTTGGCTATCCCGGCGGCGCTATACTGCCGTTTTATAACGCCCTGCGTGACGTGGATAACATTAAGCATATTTTGACAGCACACGAACAGGGTGCTGCCCATGCGGCTGACGGCTACGCCCGTGCTAGCGGCAAGGTGGGCGTTTGCTGCGCCACCTCGGGCCCTGGTGCTACCAATTTGGTTACAGGCCTGGCCAACGCCTTTTTGGATTCTATTCCCATGGTGGCTATCACTGGCCAGGTAAAAAGCAGCCTGATTGGCCATGATGCCTTTCAAGAGGTGGATATCACAGGCATCACCATGCCAATTACTAAGCAGAACTTTTTGGTAAACAAGCCTGAGGAGCTGGCACAGACCATGCGTCTGGCATTTCAGATCGCAAAGAGCGGCCGCCCTGGCCCGGTGCTGGTGGATGTGGCGCATGATGTGCAGACCAGCCTGATAGACTATCATCCTGCGAAGCTGCGTGAGCTGCCCACCATGCTGCCGGATAAGGCGTTGGTGGATGCTGCTATTGACGCACTCAACAAAGCGCAGCGTCCTGTGATGCTAGTTGGCGGTGGCGTGGCTATTTCGGGTGCAGAATACGAAGCAGTGCATGTGTGTGAAAAAATGCATATGCCTGTAGTCAGCACGTTGATGGGACTTGGCTGTATCAGCAGCTACCGCGAGCAGTTTTTGGGCATGAGCGGCCTGCACGGCCACGAGCGTGCCAACCGCGCCCTGGCCAATGCTGACGTGATTTTGGCTTTGGGCACGCGCTTTAACGACCGCGTAACTGGTGACCGTGCCAAGTACAGCGCTCATAAGACCATCATTCATATTGATATCGACCCTGCCGAGCTAAACAAAAATATCGAAAGTACGATTGATATTTCGGGTGACATGCGCACCATTTTGAATATGCTGGACAAGGGCTGCAAGGGTCACGATATTACAGCTTGGTGGGAGAAGCTGCACACCTGGCCAAGTATGGAAGAGGATTACGGCACCAATAGCGCGCCGCTCTTTATCCAGGCATTGAACCCTGTGCTGAAGGGCAAGGAGTTTTTGGCTGTGACCGACGTTGGCCAGCACCAGATGTTTACCGCACAGCATTTGAAGGTGGAATATGCACGTCAGCTGATTACCAGCGGCGGCCTGGGAACGATGGGCTTTGGCCTGCCTGCCGCCATGGGTGCAAAGCTGGGCGCGCCGGATAAAAAGGTGGTCTGCGTCAGTGGTGACGGCGGCTTTAAGATGACAGGCAGCGAGCTGTTTACGTTGGCCAGCAACAACATTCCTGTTGTGGCCATCATCTTCAATAACAGCGGCCTGGGTATGATCCGCCAGCTGCAGACGACAAGCTTTAACAAGCGCTTTATGGCCTGCGAATGCCCAGGTTATGTGGACTTTGTAAAGTATGCAGAAGCCTTTGGTCTGGAGGGCGAGCACGTGAGCACGCCTGAGGAGCTGGCTGCTGCTGTTGAAAAGGGCTTGGCGCTTGACCATACCTATGTTATCGAGGTTGCTATCGATCCTAGGGATATGGTTGTGCCGATGGTTGCACCTGGCAAGGGTGTAGATGAGTTCGTAGAGGGCTTAGGGGAGAAATAAGCTCGCAAATAGTTTGAATGCCTTGAGGGGCGGCTGCGGCCGCCTCTTTTTTACTGTGCACTTGCAAGTGGGCGCAGGATTTTTTATAATATGATAAAAGGCTGATGCAAGGAGGTGCATATTAATAATGAAGAAGCTGGTGAGCCTTTTGCTGCTTTTAGCCTGTAGCCTGTTTACTGCAACAGATGGTATGGCTGCTACGCCGCAGCCGCCGGGAACTGCCTATCAGCAGCGTTACTTTACGACGATAGCGGCGGCCTCGTGCTTGGGGGTGTATCTACCGCAAAGCTCTACCGAATTTGACTATTTGCGCAGCTACGGCTGGCAGATTGTGCCGCAGGTGGAAAAAAGCGCTAAGGTAGAGGCGAATTTTGCTATCGCTCATAATTATTTTAAGGATATAGGCAAGGATGTTTATTTGGTAACCTTTCGTGGCAGTGCCAGTAAGGGAGACTGGAAAATAAATTTAAAAACGGAACGCGTCAACTTTGGCGGCAGCACGCCAGAGGAAATGTCGCTTTTGGCAAAGCAGCCGCTCATAGAGGGCGGACCCGCTGTGCATGCTGGCTTTAACAGCTATGTGGATACCGTTTTGCGTAGCTCCGTGGTGGATGCTAATGGCAATTTGCAGGGAGTGTTTGCCAAGGTAAAGCAAAACCCTGGCACGCATTTGGTGCTGACGGGGCATAGCTTGGGAGGAGCAGTGGCGACGCTTTTGGGGGAGCGGCTGGTGAGCCTGGGCCTGCCCAGTGAGCGGCTCACTATAGTTACCTTTGGTGCGCCTGCCGTGGGCAATGCTGCCTTTGTACAGGAATATGGTGAAGCTGTTGATCTGCTGCGCATAACCAATACAGCTGACCCCGTGCCGGGCAGCCTGCAAACCTTTTTTGGCGGCTATAAGCAGTTTGGCAGGCAAGAAAAATACAGCCTGTCACCCAAGGTGAGCAGCCTGCAGCATGCTATGGCTATGTATTTTGATTACAGCGTCAGCGAATTTTATAAGGAGCGCGACCATCAGATCAGCCTGGGACGTCTGCAGCCTGCACCGCGTGCGCGCACAGCCAGCGGCAGGCCTGTGGTGGCGCTGTGGCTGAACACGTCCAAGTCGCTGTCGAAGCTGGCATATGTGACGGATATCAAACGCTTTGTGACTGATGAATACCGCCGGCTGCTGCCAAGCTACGTTGTTATGGGACGCAACTTGCCCAAGGACGATTACACTACTAACGATATCATCAAGCTGAGCCGTGAGGCTGGGGCGGAATATGTTTTGGTCTGCGGTATAGACGGCAGCCAGCCGCAGCAGGAGGCTTATTGGTATCTGACGCTAGAGCAGGCGCTGTTTGATAAAAACGGCCATATGCTTACTATGGGAAGCTTTGGCCGCAAGGTGGCACCTGCGGTGGGCAATATCCAGGCTGCGGGCGAAAACTTTTGGCAGGCGCGCGATGATTTATACGCGCAGCTGCCCTTTGTCAATATGCAGCATGTGCCTACTATGGGACAGATGTGAAAGAAGGAAGCAAGTTGGAATTAGCTGATTTAGAAACAGAGCTGGCGCGCTGCAGTGCCTGCCCCCTGCGTCAGGATGCGCTGGCGCCTGTAGGCTGGTATGGCAATCCGCAAAGCCCTATTGTGTTTGTGGGCGAGGGCCCTGGCGGAGTGGAGGATGATTACGGCTGTCCGCTGATTGGCCCGTCGGGGCAGCTTTTGGACAAGGCGCTGTGGGCGGCCAAGATGACGCGTGACCGCGTGCTGACGACTAACGTTATCAAATGCAGGCCCAAGAACAATCGCACACCGGATGTTGCAGAAGCAGATTTTTGCGGTAAAAGGTGGCTGGCACGCGAGCTGGAAATCATCCGCCCCAAGGTTGTTGTGGCCTTGGGCAGCGTGGCGCTGCATTATCTGGGGCGGCCTGATATGCGCATTACGCGTGACCGCGGAATGTGGTTTCGCACGGAGCAGGGCTTTGACTGCATTGCTACCTATCACCCTGCGTATTTGCTGCGGCAGTTTGGCAAACAGCTAGTGGCAGCAAAATGGGATGTGTTCCACGATTTGGAGGCGGCACGCGAGCGGGCTGCGCTTCTAGCGCCAGGCTACCAGTTCATGTCGGAAGAAAAAACGGATCTGTTTAAGATTTTTAAAAAGCGCAGGTGAAAAAGGCTCCACGTTTGTGGAGCCTTTTGCTATGCTATTAAATTATTTTAGTCGTCCAGTCTTCAATGTTCCAAACCTTGTCGACCCAGCCCTCGTAGAATTCGGGCTCGTGGGAAACCAGCAGTACGCTGCCTTTGAATTCCTTGAGCGCACGCTGCAGCTCCTCCTTGGCATCCACGTCCAGATGGTTGGTGGGCTCGTCAAGCACCAGCCAGTTTACGTCACGCAGCATAAGCTTGCACAGGCGCACCTTGGCAGCTTCGCCGCCGCTTAGGACGAACACCTTGCTGGTGATATGCTCGTTGGTGAGGCCGCAGCCTGCGAGGGCGGCACGCACCTCGTAGTTGGTGAGGCCAGGGTAGGCGTTCCACACATCGTCAAGCGCGGTGTTTTCGTTCTTTTCGCGCTCCTCCTGCTCAAAATAGCCAGGCTCCAAAAATTCGCCCAGCTCCACCTTGCCGCTGACTGGCGGGATGATGCCCAAGATGGTTTTGAGCAGGGTGGTTTTGCCAAGGCCGTTGACACCGCGGATGGCGATCTTCTGGCCGCGCTCCAGGTTGAAGGTGACGGGACGGGTGAGAGGACTGTCGTAACCAAGCACCAAATCCTTGGCTTCTACAATAAAGCGGCTGGGGGTGCGGGCCTCGCTGAACTTGAAGGTAGGCTTAAGCTTTTCGCGTGGCTTTTCGATCATCTCCATCTTATCGAGCTTGCGTTGGCGGCTCTTGGCCATGTTGGTGGTGGCGACGCGGGCCTTGTTGCGGGCGATGAAGTCCTCCAGCTTGGCCACCTCCTGCTGCTGGCGCTCGTAGGCAGCAGCCTTTTGCGATTGGTAAATGGCGTACATTTCCTGGAATTTGTCGTAATTGCCGCTGTAACGCGTCAGCTCGCAGTTTTCTAAGTGGTAGATAACGTTGACAACCTTGTTCAGGAAGGGAATATCATGCGAAATGAGGATGAAGGCGTGCTCGTAGTTTTGCAAAAACTTGGTGAGCCATTCGATGTGCTCCACATCCAGGTAGTTGGTGGGCTCGTCTAAGAGCAGAATCTGCGAATTTTGCAGCAGCAGCTTAGTCAAAAGCACCTTGCTGCGCTGGCCGCCGCTCAGCTCGCTCACGTCCTTATCCAGACCAATACTGCCAAGACCCAGGCCATTGGCGAATTCTTCGATCTTGCTGTCTAAGGAATAAAAACCGCTGTGCTCTAATTCCGACTGGATTTCGCCGACGGTGTTCATCATTTTATCTATTTCCTCGTCTGTGGCATTGCCCATCTTGTCGTACAGCTCCAGCATCTGCTGCTCCATAGCATACATGCCGTCGAAGGCGCTGCGCAGCACCTCGCGGATGGTCATGCCCTTTTGCAACGTGCTTTGCTGGTCCAGGTAGCCTACAGTGACCTTACCAGGCCATTCCACCTTGCCTTCGTCCGGCAGCACATGGCCGGTTACGATGTTCAGAAAGGTAGATTTGCCCTCGCCGTTGGCGCCTACAAGGCCCACGTGCTCGCCGCGTAGCAGCTTAAAGGAAACGTTTTCTAAAATCTGGCGTCCGCCAAAGGAATGCGAAACATTGGTGACGTTTAGGTAGCTCATAAAAATCCTCGCTTTATTTCTTAGTTTAGCTCTGTTATAATAAAAAAAGACTAGCCCTGTTATGGTCAGCCTTGCCCTGTATAATCATCAAAGAGGCGCTGACAGTGCGTAGTCAGGCTCTAAACGTGCTTATTATAGCAATTTGCCGTACTTTAGTCAATAATTGAGGAGGAATTTTTATGCTGCAAGGAAACAAAAATGATATAGAAAGATTGCTGCCATACGTCAGCGAGCGCCTGCAAAAGGCTCTGGCCTATATTGCCGCCACCGATTTTAGCAAGGTGGCAAACGGTGAATACGAAATTGACGGCCGCAACGTTTTTGCCCGCGTCAATACCTATGACAGCGAGCCGAAGGACGAGCGCCGTCCGGAAAAGCACAACGAATATATTGATGTGCAGTTTGTGGCTGCAGGCGAGGAAACGATTTGGTTCACGCCGCTTACGGCTGCCTGCGTGGAAACCGAAAACAAGGCAGAAAAAGAAGATGTTATTTTTTATGCTGATCCGCACGAGGCGAACTGTGCTGTTCTTGCAGCAGGCGATTTTGCCATCTTCTTCCCTTGGGAGCTGCACCGTCCCAACTGTACTAGCGGCGAGGGTGTAAGCCAGGTGCAGAAGATCGTTGTTAAGGTGAAGGCATAACAGGCTCTAAAAAAATATAAAAAGTTTGCAAAAAAGTGTTGACAAACGCGTGCAGACTTAGTATAATAACACTCGTGATGTTGAACAACACAGCATTGCAAAATATTCCCCGATAGTTCAGCCGGTAGAACACCTGACTGTTAATCAGGGCGTCGTAGGTTCGAGTCCTACTCGGGGAGCCACCTGGCCGGTTGGTCAAGCGGTTAAGACACCGCCCTTTCACGGCGGTATCGGGGGTT
>CAVDRP010000012.1:0-72059 GCA_963611535.1 Bacteroidaceae bacterium
AGGCGGCCGTACCGTTGGCGCTGGCGTTGTTTCCGAAGTAGAAGAGAAATAATTTTAGTTAGATCCCTGGAATATGAGGGGGGCTACATTCCCCCTCTATTCTTATGTTTGTTGGTATGGCCCTGCGATGATGTGAAAGGTTGCTTGCCTGTTAGACAGGGAGATTTTCACGGAGTATGTCCGTTCATAGAAACTGGGCGAATTTAGGAGGATATTTTTTAATGGCTAAGTCTCAAAAGATTAGAATACGCCTGAAAGCGTATGATCACAAAGCACTTGACCAAAGTGCTGCTAAGATTGTAGAAACTGCAAAACGTACTGGTGCGCAAGTTTCCGGTCCGATTCCCCTTCCTACAGAGAAAAACATTTACACCATTCTGCGTTCCCCGCATGTAAACAAAGACTCCCGTGAGCAATTCGAAATGCGTACTCACAAACGTCTGGTAGACATTCTGGAACCTACTAGCAAGACTGTAGATGCTCTGATGCGTCTTGATCTGCCTGCTGGCGTAGATATTGAAATTAAACTGTAAGGAGGAGGTGCAATAATGGCTAAAGGTATCTTAGGCAAAAAACTGGGCATGACCCAAATTTTTGAAGCTGATGGCAGACTGATTCCTGTAACTGTTGTAGAAGCAGGCCCCTGCGTTGTACTTCAAAACAAAACCGAAGAAACAGACGGTTATAATGCTGTTCAACTTGGTTTTGGTGAAATTAAAGAAAAACATACCACCAAACCGATGAAAGGCCATTTTGACAAAGCTGGTGTAGCACCGGTTAAATTTGTCAGAGAGCTGCGTCTGGCTGCTCCTTCCGAATATGCAGTAGGCGACAAAATCGCTGCTGATATTTTTGCTGCAGGCGAACTGATTGACGCAAGCGGCGTTTCCCGCGGCAAAGGCTTTGCAGGCACTATTAAGCGCCACAATTTCTCTCGCGGACCTATGAAACATGGTTCTAAGTCTCACCGTGAGCCTGGTTCTATGGGCCCCATGCATTCCGGTCCTGGCGGCCGTGTAATCAAAGGCAAAAAACTGCCTGGCCGTATGGGCAATGCAAACGTTACCGTTCAACGTCTGACCATTGCTAGAGTAGACGCAGAACGTAATCTTATCCTGGTTAAGGGTGCTATTCCGGGTGCTACTGGTTCTTATGTAGTACTGAAGGAAACCGTAAAACCGAACAAGAAATAAGATAAGCGAAAGAAAGGAGGATGCTTCTAATGCCGAAGTTATCAGTATATGATCTTTCCGGTGCACAAACCGGTGAAATAGAATTAAATGATTCCGTATTTGGCGTTGAATTCAACGAAGCTGTAGTACACCAAGCAATCGTAATGCAGCTGGCTAACCAACGTCAAGGAACCTCCGCTACCAAAACCCGCGGCCTTGTTCGCGGCGGCGGTCGCAAACCTTGGAAACAAAAAGGCACCGGCCGTGCCCGTTCTGGTTCCAACCGTTCTCCTGTATGGGTTGGTGGTGGTACCACTTTTGGTCCTCAACCCCGCAGCTATGCAAAGAAAATGCCCCGCAAAGCTCGTCGTTTAGCTCTGTGCTGCGCACTGTCTGCTAAAGTTGCAGCTGGCGAACTGGTAGTAGTTGAAGGCTTGGCTTTTGACGCTCCGAAAACCAAACAAGTAGCTTCCCTGCTGAACGCTTTTGAAGCTGCTGACAAGAAAGCTCTGCTCATCACTGATGGTTCCAATGAAAACGTTGCTCTTTCTGCACGCAACATGCCGAAGGTAACCACCATCACCAACATGGGCCTGAACTGCTTTGATATCCTGAACAGCAAGAAAGTGTTCCTTGCTAAAGATGTTGTAGAAAAAATTGAGGAGGTGCTCGCATAATGGCTGCTAATCCTCGCGATTTACTGATTCGTCCTATCATCACTGAGAAAACTTCTCAAATGATGCAGGAGAACAAATATACCTTCCAGGTTCCTCTGGAAGCTAACAAAGTAGAAATTCGCCAAGCTGTTGAAGCAGTATTCGGCGTAAAGGTATTGAATGTAAACACTATCCGCGTATTGGGCAAAACCAAGCGCATGGGTAAATATGTTGGCAAACGTTCCGATTATAAGAAAGCTATCGTGAAGCTTGCTGAAGGCAATACGATTCCCCTTTTCGAAGGAATGTAATTGACGTATAGGAGGTAAAATTAAATGGCTATTAAAAGCTTTAATCCGTATTCTCCTTCCAGACGCTTTATTACTGTGTCTGCCTTCGAAGAGATTACGACTGATAAGCCCTACCGCCCGCTTGTTGAAAAATTAGTTAGACATGCTGGCCGTAATAATACCGGTAAAATGACTGTCCGTCATCAAGGCGGCGGCCACAAGAGACAATATCGTATCATCGATTTCAAACGCACCAAAGACGGTATTCCGGCTAAGGTTGCTACCATCGAATACGATCCTAACCGTAACGCTCGCATCGCTCTGGTTAACTATGCAGACGGTGAAAAACGTTACATTATCGCTCCTTTGGATTTAAAGGTTGGCGATACCATTGTAAGCGGTCCCGAAGCAGATATCAAAACCGGTAACTGCCTGCCGCTGAAAAACATTCCTCTTGGTACTACCGTACACAATGTAGAAATGAAGATTGGCAAGGGTGCTCAAATGGCCCGCAGTGCTGGTACCAGCGCTCAGCTGATGGCTAAAGAGGGCGACTATGCTCTGCTGCGTCTTCCTTCTGGCGAAATCCGCAAGGTACACATCAACTGCCGTGCAACCATCGGCCAAGTTGGTAACATTGATGCTGAAAACATCTGCATCGGTAAAGCTGGCCGCAGCCGTTGGCTGGGTATCCGTCCTGCTAACCGCGGCGTTGTAATGAATCCTAACGACCATCCGCATGGTGGTGGTGAAGGTCACTCCCCCGTTGGTCGTAAGCGTCCTGTTACTCCGTGGGGCAAATGTGCATTTGGTACCCGTACTCGCAGAGATAAGAAAGCTTCTACTAAGTTAATTCTGAAACGTAGAACCAAATAATAGAACAGGATAAGGAAAGGAGGCTAACCTAGTGTCCAGATCAGTTAAAAAAGGACCTTTCGTCCATGCAAGTCTTTTGAAAAAGATTGACGCGCTTAATGCCGCTAATGATAAAAAAGTTGTTAAGACCTGGTCTCGCAGCTCTACTATTATTCCGTCTTTCGTTGGTCACACCATTGCGGTTCATGACGGACGCAAACATGTTCCGGTATTCATTACCGAGGATATGGTAGGCCACAAATTGGGAGAATTTGCTCCCACTCGTACTTACAAGGGTCACGCAGATAAGACCACTGGTTTGAAATAAGGGGAAAGGGGGCACAACAGCATGGAAGCAAAGGCAATTGCAAGATATGTCCGCATTGCGCCGCGCAAACTGCGCATCGTTATTAACCTGATCCGCGGCAAGTCCGTTGGTGAAGCATTCGCGATCCTCAAACACACCCCGAAGGTTGGTTCTGAGGTAATCGAAAAGGTTCTGCAAAGTGCAGTAGCAAACGCAGAGCATAATTTTGACATGAACGTGGATAACCTGATCGTATCTTCCTGTTTCGTAGATCAAGGTCCGACCATGAAACGTATTCATCCTCGTTCCCGTGGACAGGCTTTCAAAATTCTGAAACGTTCTAGCCACGTAACTGTAGCAGTTAAAGAAAAATAATATCCCGTCAGAAGGAGGGAAAAGATAGTGGGTCAAAAAGTTAATCCGCATGGTCTCCGTGTTGGCGTTATCAAAGGCTGGGATTCCAAATGGTACGCTGATAAGGACTATGAGAAATTCTTGTTAGAAGACATTAAAATCCGTGAGTTCATTAAAGAAAAACTGTTCCTGTCCGGTATCTCTAAAGTAGAAATCGAACGCGCATCCAATAAAGCCCGCATTTCCATCTATACTGCAAAACCTGGTATGGTAATTGGTCGCCAAGGCAGCAACATTGAGCTGCTCAAATCCGACCTGAAGAAGATGACCGAAAGCGGTATTGAGATCAACATTGTAGAAGTTAAAACCCCGGATATGGACGCAACCTTGGTTGCAGAGAACATTGCAGCTCAGCTGGAACGCCGCATTGCTTTCCGCCGTGCTATGAAGCAATGTGTTGGCCGTACCATGCGTATGGGTGCTAAGGGTATCAAAATTACCTGCGGCGGCCGTCTGGGCGGTGCTGAAATTGCCCGCAGCGAATCCTATCGTGAAGGCAGCATTCCTCTGCATACCCTGCGTGCTGATATTGATTACGGCACTGCAGAAGCACATACCACTTATGGCCGTATCGGCGTTAAGGTGTGGATTTACAAAGGCGAAGTTCTTCCTGAAAGCAAAGAAGCAGCTAAAACTGCTCCGGCAAAGGAGGCATAATCAGACATGTTATTACCGAAGAGAGTTAAACATCGTAAACAACATAGAGGTCGTATGACTGGCCGTGCTATGCGCGGTAATAGAATCGCTCATGGCGATTTTGGTCTGGTAGCATTGGAACCCGCTTGGATTACCAACCGCCAGATTGAGGCAGCCCGTATTGCTATGACCCGTTATATCAAACGTGGCGGTCAAGTATGGATTCAAATTTTCCCGGATAAACCGATTACAGCAAAACCTGCTGAAACTCGTATGGGTTCTGGTAAAGGTTCTCCGGAGTACTGGGTAGCAGTAGTTAAACCTGGTCGCGTATTGTTCGAAATGAACGGCGTAAGCGAAGAAGTTGCTAAGGAAGCAATGCGTCTTGCTAGCCACAAATTGCCTATCAAATGCAAATTTGTAACCCGCGCTCAACAGGAAGCAGAAGCTGCCGCACAAGAAAAGGGTGGTGAAGCTTAATGAAAACAACAGAAATTCGTGAATTGTCTGCTGCTGAGTTAGACACCAAATTGGCAGATTTGAAAGAAGAGCTTTTCAATCTGCGTTTTCAAATGGCAACCGGTCAATGTGAAAACCCGATGAAAATCCGCGAGGTTAAAAAATCCATTGCCCGTATCAAAACAATCCAGCGTGAACGTGAGCTCAAGGCTTAACTGTTTTGAAGTATAACAAGGAGGAAACAGTCGTGACCGAAGAAAGAAACGCACGTGTTACCCGTATTGGTAAAGTTGTCAGCGATAAAATGCAGAAGACTGTCGTAGTTGCAGTAGAACGTTTCGTTCAGCATCCGCTGTACAAAAAAGGCGTACAACATACTATTAAATTCAAAGCTCATGATGAAAATAACGAAGCTCATATCGGCGACGTAGTGCAAATTATGCAAACTCGTCCGCTGTCCAAAGATAAATGCTGGCGCGTTATTGAAATCTTAGAGCGTGCTAAATAATTATTGCCGAAGGCTAGTCCGGCAAGGGAGGGAAATCCATGATACAACAACAAACTATCCTTAATGTTGGTGATAACACCGGCGCTAAGAAGGTTATGTGTATCCGTGTATTAGGCGGTTCTTACCGTAAATATGCTAATATCGGTGACGTTATCGTATGTGCTGTTAAAGATGCATCACCCGGTGGCGTTGTAAAAAAAGGCGACGTAGTTAAAGCAGTTGTTGTTCGTTCCGTAAAGGGTGTCCGTCGTGCAGACGGTTCTTACATCCGTTTTGACGAGAACGCTGCTGTCGTAATTAAAGACGACAAGAGCCCGCGCGGCACCCGTATTTTTGGGCCTGTTGCCCGCGAACTCCGCGATAAAGACTTCATGAAAATCATTTCTCTGGCACCGGAAGTGCTGTAAGAAATTAGATAACGCACTGTAAGGAGGTGTTCTTGACATGGCAAATGCTGTAAAGCTGCATGTTAAAAAAGGCGATACCGTTCTTGTACTGTCCGGCAAGGATAAAGGCAAGCAAGGTAAGATCGTTGAAGCTCTGCCTAAGAAAGCCAAAGTGGTTGTTGAAGGCGTAAATAAAGTAAAACGTCATACCAAACCGTCTCAGGCAAATCCTCAAGGCGGCATCATTACCAAAGAGGCTCCGCTGTCTTCTTCCAAGGTAATGCTGGTATGCCCGGCTTGCAAAAAAGCTACCCGTATTAAAAAGACCGAAGTTGCTGGTGCTTTCGTAAGAACCTGCAAAAAATGCGGTGAAGTAATCGATAAATAATTTTCCGGGAAAGGAGGAAATATCTGAATGGCAAAGACCAGATTGCAAGAAAAATATTTGTCTGAAGTAGTTAAGGCTCTGCATGACAAATTCCAATATAAAAACGTAATGGAAATCCCTAAAATTGAGAAAGTTGTAATCAACATGGGTGTTGGCGAAGCAGTTGGCAACAGCAAGGCTCTGGAAAGCGCAGTTGCTGACATGACTCAGATCGCTGGCCAAAAGCCGGTTATCACCAAGGCTAAAAAATCCATCGCAGCTTTCAAAGTACGTCAAGGTATGCCTCTGGGCGCAAAAGTTACCCTGCGCGGCGACCGTATGTACTATTTCCTTGATAAACTGATGAATCTCGCTCTTCCGCGCGTACGTGACTTCCGTGGTGTAAGTGCTTCCGCATTTGACGGCCGTGGTAACTACGCTCTGGGTCTGAAAGAACAATTGATTTTCCCGGAAATCGAATATGACAAGATCGATAAAGTTCGTGGCATGGATATCATCATTGTGACTACCGCTAAGACAGACGAGGAAGCTAGAGAGCTGCTCAAACTCCTCGGAATGCCGTTCGGCGCATAAGTGAGGAGGGAACACATTGGCTAAAAAAGCCCTGATCGAAAAATGGAAAGGCGAACCGAAATTTGAAGTCCGCCATTATAACCGCTGCAAGGTTTGCGGCAGACCTCATGGCTATATGCGTAAATTTGGCCTCTGCCGTATCTGCTTCCGTGAATATGCTTACAAAGGAGCAATTCCGGGCGTAACTAAAGCAAGCTGGTAAGACAGACAACAAGGAAGGAGGGTATAATAGTATGGTAATGACTGACCCGATTGCTGATATGCTTACCCGTATTCGTAACGCAAATTCAGTTCATAAAGATAAAGTTGAAATCCCCGGCAGCAAGATTAAGGTTGCTATTGCTGAAATCCTGAAAGCCGAAGGTTTTGTTAAAGATTTCGAAGTTATTGCTGACAGCAAACAAAATGTTATCAGCGTCAGCCTGAAATACGGTGCTAATAAAGAGAAGGTTATCTCTGGTATTAAACGTATTTCCAAACCCGGTCTGAGAGTTTACTCTCAAAAAGACCAACTGCCTAGAGTCCTCGGAGGTCTGGGTATTGCATTAATTTCTACTTCCCAAGGCTTGATGACCGACAAAGCTGCTCGTAAAGCAGGCTTGGGCGGCGAAGTTCTTGCATACGTATGGTAATACTAAAAAGATAGGAGGTGCTCGTACGTGTCTAGAATTGGTAAGATGCCAATTACTGTTCCCGCTGGTGTAACAGTTACTATTGAAAGCAATTTCGTGACCGTTAAAGGTCCTAAAGGCGAATTAAGCCGCCAAATCAATAAAAACATGAAACTGACCATGGACAACGGTGTTATCACTGTTGAACGTCCGGATGATGAAAAAGAAAACCGTTCCTTGCATGGTCTGTCCCGCACCCTGATCAATAACATGATCGTTGGTGTTACTCAAGGCTTCAGCAAAACTCTGGAAATTAATGGTGTTGGCTACCGTGCTGCAAAGCAAGGCCAAAACATTAACTTTACTCTGGGTTTCTCTCATCCGGTTGTAAAAGAGCCGCCTGCAGGTATTACTTTTGAGGTTCCCGCTCCGAACAAAATCGTTGTTAGCGGTGCTGATAAAGAGGTTGTAGGTGCAGTTGCTGCTGAAATCCGTACTTTGCGTCCGCCTGAACCTTACAAAGGTAAAGGTATCCGTTATGAAGGCGAACATGTTCGTCGTAAGATTGGTAAGGCCGGCGCTAAAGGCAAGAAATAATTTCTAAAAGAAGGGAGTGAAACTCTTGCTTAACAGAGTTGATAAAAACGAGAAACGTCAAAAACGTCATCTCCGTTCTCGTAGATATATTATCGGTACAGCAGAAAAACCTCGTCTGAACGTATACCGTTCCCTGTCCAACATTTATGCACAGGTGATTAACGATGAGACCGGCGAAACCATCGCTGCTGCTAGCACCGTACAAAAAGATCTGAAAGAAAACTACGGCGGCAACATTGAGGCTGCTAAAGCTGTAGGCAAAGCAATCGCTGAAAAAGCACTGGCTAAGGGCGTTAAAGAAGTAGTATTCGATCGTGGTGGCTACCTGTACCATGGCCGTGTTGCTGCCCTGGCTGAAGCTGCTCGCGAAGCTGGCCTGGTATTCTAAGAGAAGGAGGAAATAAAGTGGCGAACTTCGAAAATAAAGAAAACGAATTACAAGAAAAAGTCGTTTTCATCAACCGTGTTGCTAAGGTTGTTAAAGGCGGACGTCGTTTCTCCTTCGCTGCACTTGTTGTTGTAGGTGATGAAAATGGTCATGTAGGTATGGGCCTGGGTAAAGCTGCAGAGGTTCCTGAAGCTATCCGTAAAGGCGTTGAAGACGCTAAGAAAAACCTGGTTACCGTTCCTCTGGTTGGTACCACCATCCCTCATGAAATCATTGGTGTATTCGGCGCAGGCCGCGTATTCCTGAAACCGGCTGCAGAAGGTACCGGCGTTATTGCTGGCGGCCCTGTTCGTGCCGTATTGGAGCTGGCAGGTGTCCGTGACATCCTGACCAAATCTCAAGGCTCTTCCAACCCGAACAACATGGTTCGTGCAACCATTGAAGGCTTGAAATCCTTGAAGAGCGCTGAAGCTGTTGCAGCTCTGCGTGGTAAAACCGTAGAAGAATTGTTGGGTTAAGGAGGACTTTGTCATGGCACAAATTAAAATCACCCTGACCCGCAGCCTGATCGGTTACCCGAAAGATCAGCGTGCAACCGTTAAAGCTCTGGGCTTAGGTAAAATCAATACTAGCGTTGTTAAAGAAGATACTCCGACTATTCGCGGCATGGTTCACAAGGTTGAACATCTCGTGAAGGTTGAAGAAGCGTAAGACAAGGAGGTGTACTGAAGATGAATTTACATGAATTGTCTCCCGCTCCGGGATCTAAACGTGAAGCAGTCCGCGTAGGCCGTGGTTTGGGCAGTGGCCTGGGCAAGACCTCCGGTAAAGGCCAAAAAGGTCAGAAATCCCGTTCCGGCGGCGTTAAACGCCCTGGTTTCGAAGGTGGTCAAAGACCTTTGTACCTGCGTCTTCCGAAACGCGGTTTCTACAACAAATTTGGTAAAGATTATGTTGAAATCAACGTTTCCGTACTCAACCGCTTTGAGGACGGCACCGTTGTTGAACCGGTTATGCTCATTGAAGAAGGTATCGTTAAGAATGTTCGCGACGGTATTCGTATTCTCGGCAATGGCGAATTAACCAAAAAGCTTACTGTTCAAGCAATGGGCTTCAGCAAATCTGCTGAAGAAAAAATCGTAGCAGCTGGCGGTAAGATTGAGGTGATCTAAAGTGTTAGCAGCCCTCGCAAACATATTTAGAATAACAGAACTCAGGCAGAAAGTTATATTTACTCTAGCCATGTTCATCGTATTCAGGGCTGGAACACATATCCCTGTTCCTGGCGTCAATGCTTCTGTCATTGAACAGCTTTTCCGCAGCGGTAACCTCTTCGGACTGCTTGATATGTTCAGCGGCGGCGCCTTGAGCAAATTCTCAATTTTTGCTATGAGTATTACCCCATACATCAATGCTTCAATTATTTTGCAGCTTTTGAAGGTAGTTGTACCGACCTTGGAGCAATGGTCCAAGGAAGGCGAGGAAGGCTTCAAGAAAACGACAAAGCTGACCCGTATGCTGACGGTAGCATTGGCGTTTATCCAAGCCTGCGGCATGGCCTATGGCCTGAAGATGGCGATTAATAACCCCGGGATTTTTTCCATCCTGCTTATCGCCATTACTTTGACCGCAGGTACGGTTTTCCTGATGTGGATAGGCGAGCAGATAACTGCCCGCGGTGTTGGCAACGGTATCTCCTTGATAATCTTTGCCGGTATCGTATCTAGACTGCCTGACGGGCTCAAGGTGATTTTTCAATATCTGCAGGCTGGCACGGTCAGCATCCTGAATGTTATTTTGTTCGCGGCTATTGCCCTGGCGATGGTGGTTTTTGTAATTATCATCTCTGAGGGTATTCGCAAAATCCCCGTTCAGTATGCCAAGCGTGTGGTAGGCAAAAAGGCTTATGGTGGTCATACAAGCTATATTCCCCTGAAGGTCAACCAGGCAGGCGTTATTCCCATCATCTTTGCATCCTCGGTGCTGATGTTCCCGGTGACTATCGCCCAGTTTGTTGACGTTCCTTGGGTAAAATCTATGGGCAAGCTCTTTGAATGGGGCAGCCCCTTGCAGACCACTCTGTACGTTCTGATGATTTTGTTCTTTACTTACTTCTATACAGCAGTAAGCCTGAACATCGGTGACCTTTCCGATAACATCAAAAAGAACGGCGGCTTTATCCCAGGCCTGAGGCCTGGTAACCCTACTACCGACTATCTTGACAGAGTGATGTCCAGAATAACTTTGGCAGGCGCCATCTTCCTCTCATTAATTGCGCTGATGCCTCACGTTATTGGCTGGATAACCCGCATTGAAGGTGTGTACTTCGGCGGTACGGCTCTGTTGATCGTTGTTGGTGTTGCATTACAAACTATGAAGCAGATAGAGTCCATGGTGCTGATGCGTCACTACCACGGCTTTATGAAATAGGAGGAGTTCAGAATGTATATTCTATTAATGGGACCTCCGGGTGCTGGCAAAGGCACTCAAGCAGAAAAACTCATTGAAGAATTCAAAATCCCTCATATCTCCACAGGAGATATGTTCCGTGCAGCAGTAAGTGCTGGCACCGAACTTGGTAAAGAGGCGAAAAAATATATGGACGCCGGTGGACTTGTTCCCGACGTTGTAACCATTGGTATCGTTCGTGAAGGCTTGTCCAAACCCGAATGTGCGGATGGTTTCATCTTAGATGGCTTCCCGAGAACAGAGGAGCAGGCTGTTGCTCTGGACGGAATCCTGAAAGACCTGGGCATTAAACTGACCGGTGTTGTTAATATCTCTGTTCCTGATTCCGAGCTGGTTGCCCGCGTGGTTGGCCGTCGCATCTGCAAGGCTTGCGGCAGCACCTACCATGTAAGCTTCAACCCTAGCAAGGTAGAGGATGTTTGCGACAAGTGCGGTGGTAATCTCTATCAACGTAACGATGATAAGGAAGAAACCGTAGTAAATCGCCTGCATGCTTATCATGAACAAACAGAACCGTTAATTGAGTACTACAAAAAGCAAGGCCTGTACAAGGATATCGACGGCTTGCAGCCGATTGATAAGGTATATGCCGATGTTAAAGCTAGTCTCGGATGTAGCAAATAAGGAGGTACGAAGGTGTCCAAACAGGATGTTATTGAGGTTGAAGGCACAATCTTAGAAGCACTTCCCAATGCTATGTTCCAAGTTCAGCTGGTTAACGGCCACACAATTTTAGCACATATATCCGGTAAGATTCGTATGAACTTCATCAAGATTTTGCCTGGTGATAAGGTTACCGTGGAGCTTACTCCGTACGACCTCAATCGTGGAAGAATTACTTATCGGTATAAATAACCAAGACAGGCAAAGAGGAGGTTTAAGTTATGAAAGTAAGACCGTCTGTTAAGCCAATATGTGAAAAATGCAAAGTCATTAAACGTAAAGGCCATGTAATGGTAATTTGCGAAAACCCGAAACATAAACAAAAACAAGGATAAGAAGGAGGTGCACATTAATGGCACGTATTTCTGGTGTCGATTTACCGAGAGATAAACGTATTGAGTATGCTCTGCCGTACATTTATGGCATCGGCCTGACTCTCTCTCGCGAAATTTTAGCTAAAACTGGTATTAATCCGGACACTCGCGTTCGTGATCTGACCGAGGAAGAAGTTGCTAAGATCCGTGAAACCCTGGATCATGGCTACAAGGTTGAAGGTGACCTTCGTCGTGAGGAATCCCTCAACATTAAGCGCTTAATCGAAATTGGCAGCTATCGTGGCAGAAGACATCGCGCTGGCCTGCCTGTTCGTGGTCAAAACACTAAAAACAATGCCCGCACCCGTAAAGGTCCGAAACGTACGATTGCAGGCAAGAAGAAATAATTAGCGAGGGAGGGATAAACCAGTGGCTGGCAAAAAAGTTGTTCGCAACAAGAAAAAAGTTAGCAAAAATATTATCAACGGTGTAGCACATATCCGCTCCACCTTCAATAACACTATCGTTACCATCGCTGATACCGAAGGTAACGTTTTGAGCTGGGCCTCCGCAGGCGGCCTCGGTTTCCGTGGCAGCCGTAAGAGCACTCCGTTTGCTGCACAAATGGCTGCTGAAGAAGCAACCAAGGCTGCTATGGAGCATGGCTTGAAACAAGTAGAAGTATACGTAAAGGGCCCTGGCGCTGGCCGTGAAGCTGCTATCCGTGCACTTCAGGCTGCAGGTCTCGAAGTTAACTCCATTAAAGACGTTACTCCGATTCCGCACAATGGCTGCCGTCCGCCGAAACGTAGAAGAGTTTAATTGGAGGTGTAGATAGATGGCAATTGATAGAACGCCTGTCCTGAAGAGATGCAGATCTTTAGGCTTAGCTCCGGCATTTCTGGGCATTAGCAAGGAATCTAAACGCCAGGTTAGACGCCAAAGAGGTAAAAAGAGCGAGTATGGCATTCAGTTAACTGAAAAGCAAAAAGCTAAATTTATCTATGGTGTCCTGGAGAAACAATTCCGTGGCTACTATGATAAAGCTAAAAAGATGGAAGGTATCACCGGTGAAAACCTGCTGATCCTTCTCGAGAGAAGAATTGACAATGTTGTTTTCCGCCTGGGCTTGGCTAACACCCGTCGTCAGGCACGCCAAATCGTAAGACATGGCCACATTGCTGTTAACGGCAAGCGTCTGGACATTCCTTCCGCATTGGTAAGAGTTGGCGACGTTGTAACTGTTATGGAAAACAGCCGTGCTAAAGAATATTTCAAAGGCATGGATGAAACCCTGGCTACCAAAGCAGTTCCGGCTTGGCTGGTACTCGACGCTGCTAACCTCAGCGGTAAGGTAGACCGTTTCCCGACTCGTGAGGAAATTGATGTTCCTATCGAAGAGCACTTCATCGTAGAGTTGTACTCTAAATAATTAGTGAATATCTTGTGCCACCCACTTATGAGACGTATTGTGGTAATACGCGAAAGAAGGAGGCTTTCCGAATGATTGAAATTGAAAAACCTAAAATGGTTACATCTGAGGTCAGCGAAGATGGTCGTTATGGCAAATTCGTTTGGGAGCCGCTCGAGAGAGGCTATGGCATTACACTGGGCAATTCCTTGCGTCGTGTACTGCTGTCCTCCCTGCCGGGTGCTGCAGTAACCTACGTCAAGATTGACGGAGTCCTGCACGAGTTTGCTACTATCCCTGGTGTTCGTGAGGATGTCGCTGACATCATTCTGAACATCAAGGCTTTGTGCCTGAAAATGGAAGGCGAAGAGGAAAAAATCCTGCGAATTGAATGCTCTGGTGAGCAGGAGGTTACAGCTGCAAACATCATTGCTGATAGTGATGTAGAGATTTTGAACCCTGAGCTGCACATTGCGACTTTGGATAAAGACGCAGTTTTCAATATGGAAATCCATGTTGATAAGGGCCTTGGCTATGTACCTGCGGATAAGAATAAGCAGCCTGATCAGCCTATCGGTATTATTCCGGTAGACTCCATCTATTCTCCGATTACGAGAGTAAAGTTCGCTGTTAACGATACCCGCGTAGGTAATGTTACCAACTATGACAAGCTTACTTTGGAAGTTTGGACTGATGGCAGCATGAAGCCTGATGAAGCTGTTGACATGGCTTCCAGTATTCTGATTGACTATCTCAAGCTCTTCCAGACCAGTGAAAGCAAGGAATCTGTGATCACTGTAGCTGGCGGCAATGAGCCGGCAGTTGTCGAACCGAGTAAGCAGGAAGGTCAGAATACAATGTCTATCGACGATCTTGACCTGTCTGTACGCAGCAATAACTGCCTGCGTCGTGCAGGTATCAACACCGTCGAAGAATTAACCCAGAAGACCGAAGAGGATATGATGAAAGTTCGTAATCTGGGCCGCAAGTCCTTGGAAGAAATCAAGAAGAAGATTGAAGATCTGGGCTTGCATTTTCGCAAAAGCGATGAAGAATAATTAAGGGGGTCAGAAGTACATGGCATACAGAAAACTGGGTCGTAACTCCAGCAACCGTAAGGCTCTGTTTCGCAGCATTTTAACTTCCTTCTTCAAATATGGTAGAATCGAAACCACCATCACCAAAGCTAAAGAGGTTGCTAAGCAATCCGCTCAGCTGATCACTTTGGCTAAACGCAATGACCTGCATGCTCGTCGTCAGGTTATGGCTGTACTGGTTGACGAAACTGTTACCAAAAAATTATTTGAAGAAATTGCTCCGAAATATGAAGGCAGACAGGGTGGCTTTACTCGTATTTACAGAGTAGGTCCCCGCCGTGGCGATGCAGCTGAAATGGCTATCATCGAGCTCATCTAATTTAAGAGCGTTTCAAAGCAGGAACTTTTGTTCCTGCTTTTTTTGCTTGCAAAAAGCGCTGTTTTGCTATTTAATAGAATATAATAGCGAAAAAGGGAGATGACAGCATGTTGACCAAAAGCTTTATAGAATTCTTGTATGATGCAGCGCATATCCAGCGTTGGAATGAGCACATACGCCCCAGCGGCTTTACCGAGCTTGATAAGCAGGCACATAAGATGATGATAGTATACGTATTGGCCCGTCATGAGGTGGATGACCATGGCGTGCAGGTAAACTGGCGTCAGCTTATTGAGGGCGGGATTTTTGAATTTATGCAGCGCAATGTGCTGACAGATATTAAGCCTACAGTTTTTCATGAAATGATGCGCGTGTTTGGCGCAGAATTGAATGATTGGGTTTATCAGGAGCTGCGCCGCCGCATTCCCGATGTACAGGAAGAGTTTATGGAAAAAATGCAGCGTTATTTTGCAGATCCTGCCTATAGCGTACTGGAAAAAAAGCTTTTGCGCGCAGCACATTACCTGGCGACTAAGTGGGAGTTTGAGCTTATATATCATTTTAACGAGGGTATTTACGGTAGCGAGGAAACCAAGGCAGTTATAGAAAGCGAGCTGGAGGACCATTACGACCTAGCGGCAGTTAAAAAGCTGGCACTGAAGGGAAAAAGCAGTAAGTTTATCGACCTAGTGGGGCAGCTGCGTTTTCAAAAGCGTTGGGCGCAATCACCGCGCGTCCCGGAAACATCGGTTATGGGGCACGTACTTTTGGTGGCCATCATGGGTTATTTTTGCGCCGTCAAGCTCAAGGCCTGTGATGAGCGCATTGTCGGTGACTTTTGGTGCGGACTCTTCCACGATCTGCCGGAGGTGCTGACGCGGGACATCATATCTCCCGTCAAGCGCAGTGTACCTGGTCTGGACGATTTGATTAAGTGCATTGAGGAGCGCTTAGTGGCAGAAAAGATTTTGCCATTGCTGCCGTATACCTGGCACAGTGATATTTTGTACTATACGCAAAATGAGTTTGCCGACAGGGCAAAAATTGACAGCAAAATTATTTATACGTCTGTTGATGAAATTAATAGTAAATACAACCACGATGGCTGCCACGCTATTGATGGCAGCGTGCTCAAGGGCTGTGACAACCTGGCCGCCTTTGTGGAGGTGTGGCTGTCGCGGCGCTATGGCATAACCTCCAAGCATATGGAGGATGGCGAGCGCGCTATCAGGGCGCAGTACAAGGGCAAGGTAATCGGAGGCATAGATTTTGGCAGTGTTTACGATGAATTTCCTATAATTAAATAAAGAATAAGTAAAGGACGCTTACAGCTGTTTGCGTCCTTTTTGTAAGTTGCTAAACTTCTGAATATAATAAATTTTACACAAAATCTAGTAGACAATTTATAGTATACACGTTATAATGTGAGTATAGAAATAGAGTACACTCTATTGCACGATAAGGAGGCAAAAGTTATGAATATTTTTGAAATGGCACATATTCCACTGAATAAAGCTATTGAAACTATGAAGCTTGATGCTGGCGCTGCAGCTATTATTGCAACCCCGGAACGTACCCTAGAGGTTTCTATTCCCGTAAAGATGGATGATGGCAGCACCAAGGTGTTTACTGGTTACCGCAGCCAGCACAGCACTATTCTTGGTCCTGCAAAGGGCGGTGTACGCTATCATCAAAATGTTTCGCTGGATGAGGTAAAGACCTTGGCCTTTTGGATGACCTGCAAATGTGCAGTTGCCGGCCTGCCCTATGGCGGCGGCAAGGGCGGTATCATTGTGGATCCGTCCAAGCTTTCTAAGCGCGAGCTTGAGGCACTGACACGAGGCTTTATTGATAAAATCGCACCGATTATCGGTGAAAAACGTGATATTCCTGCTCCCGATATGAATACCAATGCCCAGATTATGGGCTGGATGATGGATGAATACAGCAAGCTGACAGGACAATATGAGCCTGGCTTTATTACGGGTAAGGCTATCAGTGTAGGCGGTTCGCTGGGACGTACTGCTGCTACCGGTCGTGGCGTCGTAGTAGCTGCTTTGGAAGCGCTCAAGCTAAAGGGCATTGCTCCTGCGGAGGCAACTGCTGCTGTGCAGGGCTTTGGTAACGTCGGTAGCTGGACGGCCAAGCTCTTTTGCGACGAAGGCGTAAAGGTTGTGGCCTTGAGCGATATTAACGGTGCTGTTTATAAAGAAGATGGCTTTGACTGCTATGATGTAGATGCTTATGTAAAAAAGACTGGTAGCGTTGTCGGCTATCCAGGCAGCAAGTCAATCACTAATGCTGAGCTTTTGGCTATGAAGGTTACTGTGCTGGCGCCGTGCGCTATGGAGCTGCAGATTACTGCTGATAATGCTGCAGCAGTGCAGGCGGATATTATTTGTGAGGGCGCTAACGGACCGACTACTCCAGAGGCAGACGAAATTTTGCAAGGTAAGGGCGTTATGGTTGTGCCTGATATTTTGGCAAATGGCGGCGGCGTAACCGTAAGCTATTTTGAGTGGGTGCAAAACCTTTATCGTTACTTCTGGACAGAGCAGGAGGTTATTGAAAAGCAGAACGCGATGATGCGCAAGGCCTTTAAGGCAGTTTATGAAAAAGCGCAGGAATACCAGGTGCCTATGCGCGTGGCTGCTTACATTGTTGCATTGGGCAGCATTGAGGAGGCAATGAAGATTAGAGGTATGGTGTAAAAATTTACCAAATGGTTTTATAAAATTATCCTTTCCGTAAGCGTGGGTAATATCGAAAGGGTGCAAATGTAGACAGCCTGTTGCGAAAGCACGGGCTGTTTGCATTTGTAGGCTAAGCTGCTTAAGAGCGGTTAGAAGACAGCATTTTGTTTCAGATGATACATAAAAATGCAACAATATATATAAAATCTCTATGACTTTATATGTCATAGAATGATAGGAATAAAAGAAATATTTATAGGCATTGTTATTGCCTTAAGATATTTAGCATTAAACTTGCATAATGTTTTAAAGAGGTGTAATATATAGGTAGGTTAATTAGTTTAAGCTTCAATTAAAGATATATAAGCCGGACGTGATTTTTTAGGAAAGGAGGTTTGTTATTTGTCTCTTAGATGGACATGGTCCAAGAATACTTGCAAATTAATATATTGGGTCTGGCTATAAATATAGAAAAGGGGATAACTACATTTTGTATGAAAATTTATGTTAGGGGATGAAGAACATGACAAAGCAAGTAGACTATAAGGCGGTAGGCCTGCGCATAAAGACATTGCGCTTAAAGAATAATATCTACCAGACAGAGCTCGCTAAAAATATTGGCGTATCACAGACGCATATGAGTAACATAGAAAGCGGCCGTGCTGGTCTGACGCTGGAAAATTTGGTAAAAATGACGAATATTTTTCACTGTAGCATTGATGATATAGTTTTTGGAAATACGACTGCTCAGAAAAATATTTCAGCTACGTCTTTGGAAAATTATACTATGCAGGATATCATTCAGGCTCTGCAGATGCTGAAAAGTATAAAAGGATAAATATTGTGGTACTTAAGAAGGCCGCTACGCTATATGTGCGTGGCGGCTTGTCTATTTTTTTGCTTGTCATAGATTTTTCACTTGCCTAAAGTCGAAAAGTCAAATATAATAAAATTGATGTATTTGCAGTGTTTAGATACATTTTAATAATCCCCGCTTTGAAGCGGTCAAAGGGTGATACATATGAAAAATTTGGCAGATGCTATTGAAAGCTTTATTATGAGTGAACTGCTACGTGAGCACGATGACACAATACTTGTGCAGCGCAATGAGCTGGCAGAGCGCCTGGCCTGTGCTCCTTCGCAGATCAGCTATGTTTTGAGCACGCGTTTTACGCCGGAAAAGGGCTTTATAGTGCAGTCGCGGCGTGGTAGCGGTGGCTTTGTGCGCATTGTTCGTATGGAACCTGCAGTTAAGGCACAAAAGGCGCCCACGTCGCTGGAGCTGGTGCAGCAACTGCAGCAGCAAAGAATGATTACGGCGCGAGAGGGCGCACTTTTAGAATATATGCTGCAAATTATAGATGCAGATGAAGCGAAGAAAAAAGAGGTTCTGCAGCAGGCAGTGGCTTTGCTGCAAGGCACTGTACGGAGGTGAGATAGATGTTGTGCGATAACTGTCATAAAAAAGAGGCCATTATGCACATGGTATGCCTGGCAGGCGAAAAACAAATCGATAAATGGCTGTGTGCTGATTGTGCAAAGGAATATATGCCTAAGGGAATAGATGAACTGCCCTTGACGGCAGATGCTGCCAAGCGCTTTTTTGAAACCATTATGCAGTCTGGCGGGGCAAGACCTAAGAAAAAAATTACCCGCGAGGGCTTTAGTGAGGCGGCTGCCAAGGTTTTAGAGCTGGCGACGAGTAAGGCTCTGGATGCGGGAAGCGACCATATCGGAACAGAGCATATTCTGTGGGGGTTGCTGAATATTAACGATTGCACCGGGAAAAAAATCTTGCATAAATTGTACAATGATTTGGACAGGGTCAAAAAAGAGCTGGATGAATGGCTGGAAAAGGGCAGCAGGCAAAAGCAGGTGCCGCAGTTCAGCCAACGTGCGCAGCTTGTTATGGAAGCAGCTGCTGCCAATGCACGTGAGCTGCACCAGGAATACGTTGGCAGTGAGCAGCTTCTGCTAGGCCTTGTGGCAGCAGGTGACGGCATGGCTTGCCAGGTGCTGCAAAAGTTTGGCATTACTGCAGATAACGTGCGTCAGCTAGTACTTGCCCTAGACGAGCAGCGCAAGCCAGTACCCGGGCGCGGTAATCAACGTCGCAAGCAGCAAACTAAGCAGGATGTAGATGTGCAGGAGGTGCTATCGGAATACGGACGCAATTTGAATATAGAGGCCAGCCATGGCAAAATTGACCCTGTTATTGGCAGGGAAAAAGAGGTGGAACGTCTTATCCAGATTTTATGCCGCCGCACTAAAAACAACCCTGTGATTATCGGTGAGGCTGGCGTGGGCAAAACAGCTATTGCTGAAGCCCTGGCGCAGAAGATTATTAAGTGTGACGTGCCGGAATTTTTGCAGCGCAAAATTATCTTTTCCCTGGAGCTGGGTATGCTGGTAGCAGGCTCTAAGTACCGTGGTGAATTTGAGGACAGGATGAAGGAAATATTGCGGCTTTTGCGTGATGATAAGCGGATCATTCTCTTTATCGATGAGCTGCATACGATTATTGGTGCAGGCAGCGCCGAGGGTAGCATTGATGCTGCAAATATTATCAAGCCTGCCCTGGCTAGGGGAGAGCTGCAGATTATCGGTGCGACGACGATTGACGAATATCGCAAGCATATTGAAAAGGATGCTGCCCTGGAGCGCCGTTTTCAGCCTGTAATGGTGGAGGTGCCCACAGCGGCTGACTGCGAGGCCATGCTTTTGGGACTGCGCAAGCATTACGAAGAGTTCCACAAGCTAAAAATTGAAAAGCAGGCCGTAAAGGCGGCGGTAGAGCTGAGTGACCGCTATATTACTGACAGAAACCTGCCTGATAAGGCGATTGACCTGATGGACGAGGCTTGTGCCCGTCTGCGCATTAAGCTGTATAAAAAATCTGCCCCGGCACGTGCATTGCAGGAACAGCTGGAATACACGCAGCTGGAAAAGGAAGAAGCAGTAGAAAAGCAGGATTATGAAAAGGCCGCCGAGCTGCGTGATAGGGAAGCTAGGCTGCAGGGAGAGCTGGCTGCGGCTCTGGCTGATGTGGCTAATGCTGTGCCTGTAACTGCCGAGGACGTGGCGGAGGTGGTTTCATCGTGGACGGGTGTGCCGCTTGCTAAGCTGACGGAAACAGAAAGTAGCCGTCTTTTGCAGCTAGAGCAGCGCCTGCATCAACGAGTAATCGGACAGGATGAGGCAGTGAGCGCGGTGAGCAGGGCTGTGCGCCGTGCCCGTGCAGGCTTCAAGGATAAAAACAGGCCTGTTGGGTCCTTCCTCTTTTTGGGTCCTACGGGCGTGGGCAAGACAGAGCTGGCCAAGGCACTGGCAGCAGAGCTGTTTGGTGATGAGCGTGCCATGCTGCGCTTTGACATGAGTGAATATATGGAAAAGCACACTACAGCAAGACTTATTGGCGCGCCTCCTGGCTATGTGGGCTATGATGAGGGCGGCCAGCTGACGGATGCTATTCGTCGTAAGCCCTATAGCGTGGTGCTATTGGATGAAATAGAAAAAGCGCATCCTGACGTGTTTAATCTGCTACTGCAGATTATGGAGGATGGACGGCTGACAGATAGCAAGGGACGCACGGTGGACCTGCGCAATGCGGTGATCATTATGACGAGCAATGCAGGAGCGCAGCAGCTGGTAAGCAGTAAGCCATTAGGCTTTGCAGCCAGTGAGGCTGCAGCAGCCAAGGGACGTAAGGAGCAGGTATTGGCAGAAATTAAGCACGTCTTCCGTCCTGAATTTTTGAACCGCGTGGATGAAATCCTAGTCTTTGATGCCTTAGGACGCAAGGAGCTGGAGCAGATTGCTGACAATATGCTACACGAGCTTAACACACGCATGGCCACAAATGGCCTGAGCATTGAGCTTGCGCCTTCGGCACGCGAGCTGCTGCTGGCCGAGGGCAGTGATAGCAAGTATGGCGCCCGTCCGTTGCGCCGTGCTCTGCGTAAGCTTGTAGAAGACCCTGTGAGCGATTTGTACCTTGCAGGCAAATTTGCTGCAGGTGATAAGATTATTGCCGAAGCGGGGGCTGACAAAAAATTGCAGTTTCGTGCTGCGGCGGAGGGGACGCAGCTTTTGCTAGAGCTGCCACTGGCACTGCAGCCTGCAGCCTGCGGCAGCGGGAAGGAGCAGCGGCATGGCCAAGAGTAAAAGCCGTTTTGTCTGCCAGGAATGCGGCTATGTGACCAGCACCTGGCTGGGTCGCTGCCCTGAATGTGGCAGCTGGAGTACGCTGGTGGAAGAGGCCGAGGTGACGGCCAAGGCAGGCAAAAGCTATTTGCAGACTGATAACAGCAGGCTGAAGCCACGCACCATAGCCAGTGTAGCACAGACCAAGGTGCAGCGCCTGGCAACAGGTATCCGCGAGTTTGACCGCGTGCTAGGTGGCGGCGTAGTCCCTGGCAGCCTGGTGCTTTTGGGTGGTACGCCTGGTATTGGCAAATCCACCATTTTACTAGATGCAGGTCTGCGCTTTGCTAAGCAGGATATTAAGGTGCTGTATGTCAGCGGCGAGGAATCAGAGGAGCAGACCGCTATGCGTGCGGTGCGCTTGGGCGGCGCTAGTGCTGGTGAAAAGCTGCTAATCTTGACGGCGACGGACCTGGATGCTATTTTGCTGCAGGCCAAAGCCATCAAGCCGCAGCTGTTGATTATCGACAGCATCCAGACGATGTATAACCCAGAGCTGCAGACAGCGGCAGGCAGTGTGGGCCAGGTGCGTGAATGTACGGCCAAGCTTTTGCAATTTGCCAAGGCTTCGGGCATTGCGGTTATCGTTATCGGCCACGTGACTAAGGACGGTACCATTGCCGGCCCGCGCCTTTTGGAGCATATGGTGGACGTGGTGCTACAGTTTGAGGGTGACAGATCATATTCCTTCCGCGTGCTGCGTGCGCTTAAAAACCGGTTTGGCAGCACTAGTGAAAGCGGCATTTTTTCTATGGAGGCTGGCGGCCTGGAGGAGGTTGCCAACCCTGCAGGCCTGTTTTTGGAGGACAGGGATGGTGAGGCAGCAGGTAGCGTCATTGGCGCCTGCATGGAGGGCAATAGGCCGATTATGGCCGAAATCCAGGCCTTGGTCGCCAAAACGCCCTATGGCATGCCACGTCGTACTGCGGTAGGCTTTGACTATAACCGCGTGAATATGCTGTTGGCGATTTTGGAAAAACGCTTTGGCTTGGATTTTGGTATATATGATGCTTATGTCAACGTGGTGGGCGGCATGAAGGTGAGCGAGCCTGCTGTGGACCTGGCGGTGGCGGCTGCGCTTGTTTCCAGCTACCGCAACAGGCCTGTGCCTAAGGGAGTGCTGGTGTTTGGCGAGGTAGGCCTTACAGGTGAGGTGCGCCGTGTCAGCGCACCCGAGCGGCGCATCAGCGACGCTATAAATTTGGGCTTTACTAAATTTATTATCCCGGACAGCAGGCTGCAGCTGCCTGCATGCAAGGCGCAGATTGTGCGGATAAAGACGCTGGAGCAGGCGTTGGCGGCGATATTTGGCTGATGAGATAGATGAATATAACCTGAAATTATTGATGGGGGTACAATATGCTTACAGATGCAAAACGTAAAAAGCTTTTGGCAGGCGTGCTGGCGGCGGTGATGCTTACTGGTGTGGCTGGCTGTGGCAGTGACAAGGACAGCGAATGGAAAAGTGACAATGCGGAGCAGGAAAAAAAGGATGATGAGGGCGGAGGCGGTTTTTTCCATGGCTTTTTCCCTTGGTTCTTCATCGGCCGCACCTTTGGTGTGGGGCCTGCAGCTAGCATGTATAATACCCAGCGCCAACAGCCAAAGACAGCTGCTCCGCAGCAGCAAACGACGCAGCAGGGCGCAGCAAAGCCAGATGCTGCGAAAAATGCGGCAGGGCAAACCGTGCAGCAGGGCAGCGCAGCAACGCAAAAATCTAAGCTTGGCAGCACAGGCACAAGCGGCAAGAGCGGCATTGGCAGCGGGTTGAGCCGTTCCAGCGGCTCTGCCGTATCCTAAGGAGGAAACATGACTAAATACCGTGAGGCTAATACCTGGATAGACGAAATTGACAAGCAGGTGCTGCCCTATGTGGATGCACCCGAATGGGAAAACCGTTACCCGACGCTGAGCGCGATGCTGATGAGCAAGGACGAAAAGCGCAGACTGCAAAGCATTAGCGCGTCGCTGGTGGCAGCGCTGTCGCGCCTGGTGGAGGCATTGCGCACAGGTAGCAGCAAGATGCCGTTTAACCTGCTGAATATGACGGATAAGCTTACGCCTTATATTTTGGGCGATGCTGTCAGCTGCGTCAGCTATATCAGCCGCCTGGATTACGTTAAGGACACCAGCGGCAATTACAAGCTGGTGGAGATTAATTCGGATACACCCTGCGCCCTGCCTGAGACCTTTTATGCCAACAAGGTTGCTGAAGCTTACTTTAGTAGGCTTCATAACATGCAGCTGTCAGTACGCTCTGATGGCGCAGAGCTGGCGGAGCCTTTTATTGCGCTTTTGCAGCAGGATAAATATGCGGGACGCGAGCTGGTGCGTATTGCCTTTGCTGCTGACCGCAGCTATAGCGAGGATTGGGCTAACGCTAAATTTTTGTTTGAGCGCGTAAGAAGCGTGCTACGCGAGCGTGTGCTGGATAAGCTGCCTGTTTCCTGCCGCCTGCTGGGATTAGATGAGCTGGTGGTGCATGATGATGGTGTATATGCTGCCAACGAGGTGTTCAAAAATAAGGAAGATAGGATTGACATACTCTACCGTCTGCATCCTCTGGAGCTTTTGATGGACGATGAAAGCGCAGATGGCTATCCTGTGGGGTTGAAGCTGATGGAGCTGGCGAATTTTGGCGCTGTAGATTTGGTGAACCCTGTAAAGTCTATTGTGTTGCAAAATAAGGCGCTGCTGGCGTTGGCCTGGTATTTGTACCAGCACCGTCTGTTTTGGACACCGCAGGAGGAAGAGCTGATAGGCGGCTGCCTTGCACCTACGTATCTGGACAGCAGTGCGCTGCGTGGCAAGCGTTATATAAAAAAGCCGATCTTCGGGCGTGAGGGCGCAGGCATTGCTATTGTCGAGCCTGATGGTGCCTATAGCTACGAGGCGGAGGAATGTGATAACTGCGATTTGATTTATCAGCAGTTTGTACCTTCGGCTGATGGGGAGCAGGATGTGGATAACGGCACTGCTAAGGGTAAATATACCTATTCCTGCTTTGTTGTGAGCGGTAAGGCCTCCGAAACCTTTGTGCGTTTGCAGCCTGGTGAGATTACTGGTGTAGATGCTTATTTTGTGCCTATATTGGACGAGGAATAACAGTAGAATTAAAAAATCGTAGGAAATACTGCAGAAAATGGTGTAAAATGCCTGTCTGCAGTATTAAAAAAAGCCTTGACAAGATATAATAAATATGATAACATATCATACTACATCATTAGTTTTTGCAGGTGTATTTTTGACAACAAATATTGCCGGGTCAGTGGTTGAACGGCGTATCTTGCTTATAATGAAAGATGAGGCTCATCATCGAAGACAACAGACAAGGTCCTTGTGGTAAGAACCTTGTTGTTTTTTTGTCACGGGTGATTGCGTCCAATTTTTGTGTGCTCAATATAAAGAAGGGGTGAGGAATTACATGTTTAAACCGGTTGCCGTGGGTGATAGGACTCGGTATAGTTATGCGCGAATCAATGAAATCCTGCCGATGCCGCATTTGATTGATATCCAGAGAAAGTCCTACGAGTGGTTCATCAAGGAAGGCCTCGTAGAAATTCTGCATGACATTTCTCCTATTAAAGATTTTACATGCAATTTGGAGCTTTCTTTTGAAAACTTCGATTTGGGAACTCCTAAATATGGTGTTGAAGAATGTAAGGAAAGAGATGAATCCTATTCTGCGCCGATGAACGTAAAGGTCCGCCTGCTCTACAAGGATACGGGCGAGATCAAAGAATCCTCCGTTTTCATGGGTGATTTTCCGCTGATGACAGAGACTGGCACCTTCGTTATCAACGGTGCTGAACGTGTTATCGTCAGCCAGCTGGTGCGCTCTCCCGGCGTTTATTACAGCGTTACCATGGATCCGAGTGGTAAAAAGATTTATGGTACTACCGTAATTCCTAACCGTGGTGCCTGGATTGAATATGAAACCGACATCAACGATGTAATTTCTGCCCGTGTGGACCGCACCCGCAAGGTGCCTGCAACTGTGCTTTTGCGTGCACTGGGACTGTCCTCTAATGAAGAAATTATTGCTTGCTTTGGTGAGCATCCTGCTTTGATGACTACATTAGAAAAGGATACTACCCACAACAGGGATGAGGCTATGCTGGAGCTGTATAAAAAGCTGCGTCCTGGCGAGCCTGTTATTTTGGAAAACGCTGTACAGCTGATTGAAAATACCTTCTTTGATAACAAGCGCTATGATCTGGCTAGCGTTGGCCGTTACAAGCTCAATAAGAAGCTGGGCTGGAGAAGCCGCTTGAGTGGCTGCGTTCTGGCTGAGCCCTTGGTTAATAAGGAAACTGGCGAAATTATTCTGCCGGCAGGCACTAAGATGACCGATGCTAACCTGGATAAGGTTGAGGCAAGCGGAGTTTACGCCGAGCAGGGCCTGCGTTCGATTAAGGTTATGCATCATGATGCACCTATGCTTATGCTGTTTACTACCGGTATAGACGAAAAGCAGCATACCGTTACCGTTGAGGATGTATTGGCATCCTTCAACTATCTGCTTAACTTGATGGACGGTCATGGTACCGGCGATGATATCGACCATTTGGGTAACCGCCGCGTGCGCTGCGTAGGCGAGCTGCTGCAAAACCAGTTCCGTATTGGCCTGGCCCGTATGGAGCGTGTGGTGAAGGAGCGCATGACTATTCAGGATACTGAGGCTATTACGCCGCAGGCCTTGATTAACATCCGTCCTGTTGTAGCTGCTATTAAGGAATTCTTTGGCAGCAGCCAGCTGTCTCAGTTCATGGACCAAAACAATCCGCTGGCAGAGCTCACCCATAAGCGCCGTCTGTCGGCCCTCGGCCCTGGCGGCTTGTCCCGTGAGCGTGCAGGCTATGAAGTCCGCGACGTACACAACTCCCACTATGGCCGTATGTGTCCTATCGAAACGCCTGAAGGTCCTAACATCGGCTTGATCGGTTCCTTGTCTACCTACGCTGTTATCAATAAATATGGTTTTATGGAAACACCGTACCGTGTTGTTGACAAGGAAAATAAGCGTGTAACCGAAGAAATTAAATATATGACTGCGGACGAAGAGGATAAGTACGTAGTAGCACAGGCCAACGAACCGTTGGATGAAGAAGGCTTCTTCCTAGGCGAGCGTGTTACCGCCCGTAAGAAGGACGATGTACTTTCTATCACTCCGGATAAGGTTGACCTGATGGACGTTTCGCCTAAGCAGGTAGTATCCATTGCAACCGCGTTGATTCCGTTCTTGGAAAACGATGATGCTAACCGTGCCTTGATGGGTGCGAACATGCAGCGTCAGGCAGTGCCTTTGCTTTGCACCCAGGCGCCGATCATCGGTACTGGTATGGAATACAAGGTAGCAGTTGACTCTGGTGTCTGCGTCCTGGCTAAGCGTGCCGGCGAGGTTATCCGCGTTGTGGGCAACGAAATCCGCGTGCGTGCCGAAAACGGCGAGGTTGACGTTTACCCGCTGCTCAAATTCAAACGCTCCAACCAAGGTACCTGCGTTAACCAGCGTCCTATCGTCTTTAAGGGCGACAGGGTTGAAGAAAAGCAGGTGCTGGCAGATGGCCCTGCTACCGACCATGGTGAGCTGGCTCTTGGCCACAACGTAATCGTTGCTTATATGCCTTGGGAAGGCTATAACTACGAGGATGCTGTTTTACTGAATGAGGACTTGGTAAAGGCTGATATCTTTACCTCTATCCATATAGAAGAATATGATTGCGATGCCCGTGACACCAAGCTGGGCAAGGAAGAAATCACCCGTGAGATCCCCAATGTTTCCGAGGAAGCATTGAAGGATTTGGACGAGCGTGGCATTATCCGCATTGGTGCGGAGGTGCGCCCTGGTGATATCCTGGTAGGCAAGGTAACTCCTAAGGGTGAAACCGAGCTGACTGCTGAGGAACGCCTGCTGCGTGCTATCTTTGGTGAAAAGGCACGCGAGGTGCGTGACAGCTCGTTGCGTGTACCGCACGGCGAAGCTGGTAAGATTGTCAGCGTTAAGGTGTTCAGCCGCGAAAACGGTGACGATCTGCCGCCGGGAGTAAACGAGCAGGTGCGCGTGCATATCGCCCAAAAGCGTAAGATTTCCGAAGGCGATAAGATGGCAGGCCGCCATGGTAACAAGGGTGTCGTTTCCCGCATTATGGCGCGTGAGGATATGCCGTTTTTGCCGACAGGCGAGCCTGTGCATATCGTGCTGAACCCCTTGGGCGTACCTTCCCGTATGAACATCGGCCAGGTATTGGAGAACCACTTGGGCTGGGCAGCACGTGCCTTGGGTATGGAAATTGATACTACCAACCTTGCTACTAAGCTGCAGGTGGCAGAGGCAACCGGTGCTGCTGAAGGCACTCCGGAATTTGAAGCTGCATACAGGGAAGCGCTGGCCAATACCGACACCGCTAAAAAGCTGGCAAGCTATGGCTATAATTACGACAAGTACGGCATGCCCGAAACTGTGGAAATAGATAAGTTTGGCGGCAAGAGCATCAAGGCAGTACAGATTTCTGTACCTGTATTCGACGGTGCGCATGAGCAGGATATTGCTGATGCCCTGGAAATGGCCAACATTGACAAAACTGCTAAGACCACCTTGTATGATGGCCGTACTGGCGAGCCGTTTGATAACCCGGTTACCGTCGGCCTCACCTATTACCTCAAGCTTCACCATTTGGTTGACGATAAGATCCATGCCCGCAGCACTGGCCCGTACTCCCTTGTTACCCAGCAGCCGCTCGGTGGTAAGGCACAGTTCGGTGGCCAGAGATTCGGCGAGATGGAGGTTTGGGCGCTGGAAGCATACGGCGCTGCCTACACTCTGCAAGAGATTTTGACCGTTAAGTCCGATGACGTTGTCGGCCGTGTTAAGACCTACGAGGCCATCGTTAAGGGCGAAAACGTACCTGATCCTGGTATTCCTGAATCCTTCAAGGTTCTGGTTAAGGAGCTGCAGTCCATTGGCTTGGATATTAAGGTGCTCAACGAGGATGAAGAAGAGGTTTCGCTGCGCGATGACGACGATGACGATATCGCAACCACCGCGCGCGATGTTGATTTAGACATCAACGGCCAGGTAGTAGAAAATGCTCCTGAAAAGCCTGCTGATGACTATGCTGACAATGACGCTACCGAGGATCCTGATGACATCATTGCGGATTTTAACAATTTCACTATTAGTGATAATCCTGATGGCGATATCGATGACCCTGAGAATATGTAAGAGAAGGGAGCGAAGATTTCTTGATTGATGTAAATAATTTTGTATCTATGCGTATCGGTTTAGCTTCCCCTGACCAGATTAGAGCCTGGTCCTATGGCGAAGTAAAAAAACCTGAAACCATCAACTATAGAACCTTAAAGCCGGAACGGGACGGCCTGTTCTGCGAAAAAATCTTTGGCCCTACTAAGGATTGGGAGTGTCATTGCGGTAAGTATAAGCGTATCCGCTATAAGGGCATCATCTGCGACAAGTGCGGCGTAGAGGTTACCCGCAGCAAGGTTCGCCGTGACCGCATGGGTCATATCGAGCTGGCTGCACCTGTTTCCCATATCTGGTATTTTAAGGGTATCCCCAGCCGTATGGGCTTGATTTTGGATATTTCCCCGCGCAGCCTGGAAAAGGTTCTGTACTTTGCTAACTTCATCGTCCTTGACCCGGGCGAAGGCACCGACCTGGTGAAAAAGCAGCTTTTGACCGAACCCGAATACATGGAAAAGCGCGATAAATACCCCGAAGCTAACATCCGTGTAGGCATGGGCGCCCAGGCTATCAAGGAGCTGCTGGAGGAAATCGACCTGCAGGCCTTGACCGACGAGCTGCGTGCTGAGATGAAGGAAGTAAGCGGCCAGCGTAAAATCCGTGCAGTCCGCCGCCTGGAGGTTGCCGAAGCCTTCTTAAAATCCGGCAACCGCCCCGAATGGATGATCATGGACGTCGTGCCTGTTATTCCGCCTGAGCTGCGCCCGATGGTGCAGCTGGACGGTGGCCGTTTTGCTACCTCCGACCTGAATGATTTGTACCGCCGTGTTATTAACCGTAATAACCGCTTAAAACGCTTGCTGGAGCTGCATGCGCCCGATATCATCGTACGCAACGAAAAGCGCATGCTGCAGGAGGCAGTAGATGCCCTGATTGATAATGGCCGCCGTGGCCGTGCTGTTACTGGTCCTGGCAACCGTCCGCTGAAATCCTTGTCCGATATGCTCAAGGGCAAGCAGGGCCGTTTCCGTCAGAACCTTTTGGGTAAGCGCGTTGACTATTCCGGCCGTTCGGTAATCGTTGTAGGCCCTGAGCTGAAAATGCATCAATGCGGTCTGCCGAAGGAAATGGCTTTGGAGCTGTTCAAACCGTTCGTTATGAAGCGTTTGGTAAACAGCGGCGAAGCAACCAATATCAAGAGCGCTAAGCGCATGGTAGAGCGTGCAACCAACGTTGTTTGGGACGTTTTGGAAGAGGTAATCAAGGAGCATCCTGTACTGTTGAACCGTGCACCGACACTGCACAGACTGGGCATCCAGGCTTTTGAGCCTATCCTGTCCGAGGGCCGTGCGATTAAGCTGCATCCCTTGGTATGTACCGCTTATAACGCCGACTTCGATGGTGACCAGATGGCTGTCCATCTGCCGCTTTCCGTTGAGGCACAGGCCGAAGCACGTATGCTGATGATGTCTGTAAACAACATCCTGGCACCGAAGGACGGCAAGCCTGTTGCTGTTCCTACGCAGGATATGGTTTTGGGCTCTTACTATCTGACCATTGTTAAGACCCAGGAGGATGCCCGCGTAAACGGCCAAGAGCTGATCGGCGAGGGCAACCGCTACAGCAGCGTGGATGAAGCACAGATGGCTTACTTCCACCATGCAGTATCCTTGCAGGCGCAGATTGAGGTTTATATCCCCAACAGCGAAATTTATGACGAGCAAAAGGGTGCAGCAGTTGGCGATAGCGGCGTATCCTTGGTAGTTACAACAGTAGGTAACACTATTTTCAATGGCGAGCTGCCCTTGGAAATGCGTTACTATCATAAAGAAAAGGACCAGGTCGTTAAAAAGCACGTGGATGCTGACGGCAAGGTTTATGAAACAACCGAAGAGGTTGAACGCTGGCATTTAGGCAAGCTCATCGATAAGAAGGAGCTGGGCAAGCTGGTAGCTAAGGCACACAAGCTGTATGGCAACCTGCGCACTGCCGAAATCCTGGATATTGTTAAAAAGATGGGTTACGACAACGCCTGCAAGTCCGGTATTTCCATCGCTACATCTGATATTCAGATTCCTGGCGAAAAGAACGAGATCCTGGAAGCAACCGAGCATGAGGTAGATAAGGTAGAGCGTCTGTTCCGCCGCGGCTTGATGAGCCCGGACGAGCGTTACCGCAAGGTTATCGACCTGTGGAACGAAGCAACCGATAAGGTTACCGATAAATTGATGAAGTCCACCATGAACAGATTCAACCCTGTATCCATGATGGCCGATTCTGGTGCTCGTGGTAACAAGCAGCAGATTCGTCAGCTGGCTGGTATGCGTGGCTTGATGGCCGATCCTTCTGGCCGTATCATTGACCGTCCTATCAAGGCAAACTTCCGCGAAGGCCTGACCATTTTGGAATACTTCATTTCCTCCCATGGCGCGCGCAAGGGCTTGGCCGATACCGCTCTGCGTACTGCTGACTCCGGTTATCTGACCCGCCGTCTGGTAGACGTTGCGCAGGATGTAATCGTGCGTGAGGACGATTGCGATATCGTGGGCATGAACCTGGTGAAGGAGCGTAACCGTTTGAGCAAGGTTGTTTTGGGCGCAAGCCAAAACAAGATTCGCGAAAGGGTTATGGGCCGCACCCTGGCCTCTGGCGTGCTGGATGCAGAGGGCAATTTGATTGCCGAAGCAGACACCAACGTAACCGAGGAGCTCTTTAATAAGCTCAATGATGCCAAGATTGAAGAAATCAATCTGTATTCCACCGAGGATATGGATGGTGAGGATGTGGAAACCGTCCGCATCAACATCAGCGACAGCTTTGCCCATAATGTTTTGAAGGAAGCTATGATGCACAACTTCAACAACAAGGAGGTTGCAGCTGATATCGTTAACGGTGCTGGCGAGGTTATGGCTCACGCTGGTGACACCATGACGGAAGCTGGTATTGACGCAATCTTGGCTGACGGCACTGTTAAAGAGCTGCGCATCCGCAATAACGAAATTGCCGGCATTGAGGTTGAGGCAATCACCGAAGGCAAAAAGGAAAAGACCATTATCGAAACCCTGCATGACCGCATCATCGGCCGTAACCTGGCAGAGGATATCAAGGACGAAAATGGCGAAATCCTTTATCATATCAACGAATATATTACCGAGCCTATGGCAGAGCGCATCTGCCAGCTGCGCGAAAAGGTAAGAATCCGCAGCGTACTCACCTGTAAGGCTAAGTTTGGCGTCTGCCGTAAGTGCTATGGCCGCAACCTGGCAACTGGCAAGAACGTTGACGTGGGCGAGGCAGTAGGCACAATCGCTGCCCAGTCCATCGGCGAGCCTGGTACCCAGCTGACCATGCGTACCTTCCATACTGGCGGTGTTGCTGGTGCGGACGATATCACCCAAGGTCTGCCGCGTGTCGAGGAGCTGTTCGAAGCACGCAAGCCTAAGCATCCTGGAATTCTGTCCGAGCTTTCGGGCCATGTACACATCACCCAGGAGGGCAACAGCCGCAAGGTTACCGTCCTTGGCTTTGATGGTATATCCGAAGAATACCAGATTCCTTATGGTGCTAAGCTGTCCGTCACCGAGGGAGAGGAAATTGCCAAGGGCGACCGCCTGACTGAAGGCTCACTCAACCCGCATGACGTGCTGCGTATCAGCGGTGTTAAGGCTACGCAAAACTACTTGGTATCCCAGGTAGTAGGCGTTTATAAGTCCCAGGGCGTTGATATCAACAGTAAGCATATTGAGGTTATGGTGCGTCAGATGATGCGCAAGGTGCGCATTGAAGAATCTGGCGACACCACGATGCTGCCTGGCGAGTACGTAGATGTTGCCGAATACGAGCAGCAAAATACCGAAATGCTGGAAACCGGCAAGGAGCCTGCTGAGGGCCGCCCGATCCTTTTGGGTATCACCAAGGCATCCCTGGCAACCGATTCCTTCCTGTCCGCTGCATCCTTCCAGGAGACCACCCGCGTGCTCACCGATGCTGCTATTAAAGGCAAGGTTGATCCGCTGCTGGGCCTCAAGGAAAATGTTATCATTGGTAAGCTGATCCCGGCTGGTACGGGTATGAGCCGCTATCGTGACATCAAAGTAAAATACAATATCCCTGTTGAGGAGCCTGCAGTTGCTGAGGAAGCAGAAGCAGAGGCTGTAGAGCCTGAAGCTACCGAGCAGGAATAAGATCTTGACTGACTGAGAGCTGCTGCGCTGCGCCCATCCTGCCTGCTGGCAGATGGGGCGGTGTAGCGGCTTTCTTGCTGTAAGGAGAATGAAAATGCTGATAAAAAGCTTTCCTGTTCCCTGCCGCGTGGATTATGTTCCCTCACCTTACGAGCCGGATGAGGACGGTGTGCAGGACGTGGGTTATTATAACGGCAAGCTGTGCGACGGCCGTCCCTATCGCTTGGAATGCTGGCGCATGGATGATATGCTGATGCTGACGGTGCTGTTTTCGGACGCAGGTCTGGTAGGCTACAGGCGCGAGGACATGCCGCTTTTGCTGGAGCTGGAGGAAATTGTGCGCTTTACAGGCAGCAGCCGCAAGCTGCAGGCAGCGCGCACCACTGACGATGCTGGCAAGCCGATGTGGGCAGTAAATTTGCAGCTGGCCAATAAAAAAGCAACCTATGCCGAGCTGCTCGTAAAGCTGAATAGATATGTTATGTGATAAAAGGCAGGCTGATAGCTATTGATCAGCCTGCCTTTTTACTTTATTGTTAAGTTTTGATATTAAATAATTTTAAATTACTATTTGCCTTTTAGTAGCTTGACAGAGGATTGTTGATAGACTATAATTTAGTAGAAGTAATTCTGATATATTTTAACTAATATTATTAGCAATAGGAAACAATAGTAATATAAACAGATTGATATATTTTAGTTTAATGTTACTGGTTAAATTAGCTTTATAAATTACCAAGAATTGAACATGGCAGATAAGTTCAGAGGAAACAAGGCAACTCTTGGACGGAATTTGCCGTTGCTCGTTCAGGCGATTTGTAAAAATAAATCACGGTAGTTTATAAGACTACCTTTTCCTGAGGAGGACAATGAAATGAAAAAATCATTAGTTTTGGCAATGGCAATGGCTTTGGGCGTAACCGCTTCTGCTTACGCTGCCAATCCGTTTAGCGACGTTCCTGCTGGTCACTGGGCTTATGATAGCATCAATAAGCTGGCTGCTGCAGGCGTAATCGAAGGCTATGGCGATACTACCTTTGGTGGCGATAAGCTGATGACCCGTTACGAAATGGCTCAAATCGTAGCAAAGGCTATGGCAAAGGGCGCAAACGTTGACAAGCTAGCTGCAGAATTTGCCGAAGAGCTGGAGAACCTGGGTGTGCGCGTTGCTAACCTGGAAAAGAAGGCTGACAACGTTAAGGTTACCGGCGAGGTACGTTATCACTATGCTGATTATAGTGATGGTGCTGCTTATCGTCGTAATAGTAAAAATCCATCCCCATATGCTAGCCAACTGCGTTCTCGTATTTGGATTAATGGTCAGATCAATGATGACTGGACCTATACCGGTATGATTGAAAACAAACAAGACTTCACTAACAATAATGGTGATGAAGACACCAATTTTCAGCGCGCATATGTAAATGGCAAATTAGGCGGTCTTGCTATCGAAGCTGGACGTAGTCAGTTGTTTTTGGCTAATGGTAATCTGTATGATACCCGCTATGATGGCATCAGTGCTTCTTATGGCAAGGATGTCAAGCTGACTGCTTTCTATGGCAAACCGACTGATAAACGTGCTGCTGGCTGGTTTTGGACACATCAAGATAATGGAGGCCCAACTCGCCTTGTAAAGGCATATTTCCAAGATTATGATAAAGTCTATGGCGCTAATTTGGCTGCTAAATTTGGTACAGTAAGTGCTAATATTGGCTATACTGTATTTGCTAACGGCACCGAAGGCGATAGCTATTTGGTTAACAATGAATATGTGGACAGATATTATAGTATGGATAATAAAATCTGGAATGTTGGGTTATCCTTTGATCTGCTCAAAGATTTGAATCTGACTGCTGATTATATTAAATCCAATCAGGACTTTAAGGAATGGAATGGTGATGACGATTCGTTGATCATTGGTCTGTCCTATGCTGGTGCTAAGACTTCGAAGGAAGGATCTTTCGGCATTTATGCTAAATATTATGACCAAGGCCCCAGCACTACTATCGCTCACACTATGAATGGTGAATATGGTCATAGTGACTTTAAAGGTTACATGGTAGGTGCTAATTACACCTTTGCTAAGAATATTGTTGGCAGTGTAGAATACTACGATTTGAAGGATGATGCTAGACATTCTATCTACAAGAACAAGAATATGAGGACTCTGTGGACTCAGTTGGTGTTCACTTTCTAATTTAATCCTAAACTCAAAATGCGCGTAAGTTAAAGGAGACGGCCATAGGCCGTCTCCTTTTTGTGTGCTTAATAGGCGAAAGGGTTAAAGGCTGACATTAGCAGCTATGAGCGTTGGTAGCAGCATATGCTCTTTTCAGCTAAAATTAATTTTTACCCGCTACAATCTACTGTGGTAGAATATAAACACGGAGGTAGATAGCATGAAGATTCTTTTAGCTGAAGATGATATAAATTTGGGCAAGCTCTTGAGCATGCTCCTAAAAAAGCAAAATATTGCCGTAACCTGGGTGCAGGATGGCGAGGCTGCCTACGAAAAGGTATATGCAGACGGGTACGACGTGCTGGTGCTGGACTGGATGATGCCTAAGCTTGACGGCGTGCAGCTGTGCGAGCGCTTGCGTGATGAGGAATACGAGGGCAGAATCCTTTTGCTGACGGCCAAGGACACGTTAGCTGACAAGGTGCAGGGTTTAAACAGCGGTGCCGATGATTACCTAGTGAAGCCGTTTGAGCTGGAGGAGCTGGTGGCGCGCTTATACGCTCTCTGCCGCCGCCAGGGTCAGTACAATGCCGACAATTTGCGTTACGGCGATTATACGCTGGAAAGCTCCACCTATTGCCTGGTATACGGCCAGCAGCGGGTGGAGCTGCGTCCGCGCGAATTTAAGTTGCTGGAGCTTTTGCTGCGCAACCGCGGGCAGGTTATTCCGCGCACGGTGCTGCAGGACCGCATCTGGGGCATTGATAGCGACGTGACCGAAAATAACCTAGATGTACACATCCGCCTGCTACGTAAAAAAATTACCGAGCTAAATGGCGAGGAGCTGATTAAAACGATGCGGGGCGTGGGTTATTATGTGGAATAATCCGTTTGAAAGGCTGCGGCGGCGCATGACCAGCATTTATGCTGCTATTTTTGGCTTTTTGATTTTGCTGGTGGTGGCTGCAGCCTATACGCTCATCTGGTGGGAGATTGTGGACCACGAAAAGCAAAGCCTTGTTAACCAAATCTACCACGAGGCCGAGGAGTGGGTGGAATCTGGTGAAGCTCCCTGCTCTGAAAGCAGCCTCCGCAATGAGACGATGTTTGCTTATTTTGTGAGTACGGATGGCAAAACGGTGATTTTGAACCAGCTGGGGCAGGGCGAGCCAGGCAAGGCGCTTTTGCGCCACCAACAAGACTGGCCGCAAAGGATGAACGATTCACGCCTTTTGCGTATGCATGGCAAGGGGGCGGTACGCTACCGTTATCTGGCAGCAGTGGCACCTGTGATGCAGGGCGAGCAGCAGCTGGGAATTTTGTATATGTTCAAAAATATGAATTTTTATTACCAGGCTGCCTATAAAACGCTCTTTTTGCTACTGTGCCTGGCGCTGGTGCTCTTTTTGCTGGCCTGCTACGGCGGCTATCTTTTGGCAGGGCGCAACATTCGTCCGGTACAGGCAATGTACGAAAAGCAAAAGCAGTTTACGGCTGATGCTTCGCACGAAATGCGCACACCACTGGCTGTTATGAAGCTGGCAGTGCAGGGAATTAAGGAGGACGAGGACAGCAGGCTCAGCCCCTTTGCGCAGGAATCTGTGGGTATGCTGGCAGGCGAGGCCGACAGGCTGAGCCGCCTGACGGAAAACCTGATGACCTTGGCGCGCAGTGATGAGGATGCACTGCCTGCCTATACCGCGCAGGTGGATATGACGGCGCTGTGCCGCAGGGTGGGCGCGCAGATGTCGCTTTTGGCCGGCGAAAAGGGTATCAGCCTGCAGCAGGACGTGCAGGCTGGCCTGCTGGTTCAGGGAGATGAACTGGCGCTGTCGCGTCTGGTGATTATCCTTTTGGATAACGCTATAAAATATTCGCCTGTAAACACTACTATCCTGCTGCGCGCTGCTGCCGTCAAGGAGCATTTGGTGCTGGAGGTGCGCGACGAGGGCTGTGGCATTAGCGATGCCGATAAGCAGAAGGTCTTTGACCGCTTCTTCCGCGTAGATAAGGCGCGCAGCCGCAGTCAGGGAGGACTTGGCCTGGGGCTGTCGCTGGCACGCGCCATAGTTGGGCAGCACCAGGGCAGCATTAAGGTGCTGGATAATGAGCCTGGGGGGACTGTTATGTATGTGTCCTTGCCTAGAATAAACGCTGGATAAGGCGGCATCTGCGTTGCCGCGGCTCCTTCCATATCCATCTATCAATCTTAAATAAACATGAATACCCCTTTCAGTAAACGTTAAGTAACAGCCCTTATACTATGCTTAACGTTTGAGGCAGGAGCGCTCCTGCTACTGAAAGGGGTATTTTTATGCGAGGGAAATATTGGCTGGTGCTTTTGGTTATGGCGGCCGTTTTGCTGTTTGCAGGCAATGGCAGCCTGCTGGTGACAGACAGCGTGGAATCTAATTATGCTTTAACAGCTAAGGAGATGGTTTTGAGTGGCGACTGGCTGTCACCGCAGATTTACGGACATTATTGGTATGATAAGCCGATCTTCTTTTATTGGCTGACAGCGCTGGCCTTTAAAATTTTTGGCTTTAGCGAATTTGCGGCCCGCTTTTTTCCGGCGCTATTCGGCCTGGGTGCCTTGGGACTGGTGGCTTGGGGTGCTGCCAAGCTGTATGATGGCCGCACCGCCTTTTGCAGTGCCTTGGTGCTTATGAGCAGTGTGGAGTTTTTTCTCATCAGCAAATCCATAATTACAGATGCTGTACTGTTTTTCTTCTTCAGTGCTACGCTGCTGTTCTTTTATCTGGGGTATCGTGACGGCAGGGGGAGCTATTGGTATATTATGTATGCGGCGGCAGGCTTTGCCGTGCTGACAAAGGGGCCTGTCGGTGTGCTTTTGCCAGGACTTATTATCACTCTCTTTTTACTGTGGCAGCATGATTGGCGTGTGTTGGGACGTATGCGTTTATTTAGCGGTACGCTGCTGTGTGCTGCTGTGGCAGTGCCCTGGTACGCAGCGATGTACTCTATCCACGGCAGTGACTTTATCAACACCTTTTTTGGTACGCACAATTTTTTGCGCGCCACAGTCTCTGAGCATCCGCGTGATGATGTGTTTTATTACTACACGCTGGTGAATTTGTTGGCGTTGTTCCCGTGGAGCGGTCTCATTCCCTGGGCCTTGTGGCGCTGGTGGCAGCAGGGGCGCAGGCCGCTGGCGCAGGAGCAAAGGTTTTTGCTGCTGTGGGCCTTGGTGGTCTTTGGCTTTTTTCAGTGTATGGCAACCAAGTACATCACCTATACCTATCCGCTGCTCTTTCCGGCCAGCCTGCTTTTGGGCAATATGATCGCTAAAAACGGTGAGCTTTGCTTTAACAAAAAATATTTATTCTTTGTGGGCGGCGGCTTTGGTATTTTGCTGGCAGCAGCCTGGTGGGTGACGGCACAGGGACTGGTTAATTCGGAAATGCTCTTTTTGCTGCCGCTGGCCTTGATTATTGGCGTACTGGCGGATTATCTGGTGCGTTTGAATATGGGCGAGCGTGTTTATAGCGTGAGCCTTTTAGCGGTGATATTTTACATAGCGCTCATTTTTAGTTTGGCTGTGCCGCTGAGCGAGGAGCGCAGTGCCAAGGATTTGGGTGATATGCTGGCGAAGCAGGACGTGGCGGAGGTGGGTCTGTATGGCAAATATCCCACGTCGGCCGTGTTTTATAGCGGCAGCAAAATTGTTAAGCTTATGCATAGCAATGAGGTTGCAGGCTATGTGCCTAAGGATTTTTCCTGGAGCAGTAAAAACGTTATGCCTTACGCTACACTAGAAGAAAATCCCTACAGCTTTGTAGTGGTTACGCCAGCAAGCTACGAGCGTTTTATTAAAGAACAAAAGCAGCCATGGCACATCGTCAAGGAAGAAACTGCCTGGATGCTGCTTAGGGCTGACAGTGTGATTCCTGGTTAATATAAAAAAGAAGGCTGGAGCAAAGCCAGCCTCGCAAACTAAAAATAAGCTGCCACATACGCGTGACAGCTTATTTTTATTAGGCACCGTGCGCAAAGCTACGCTCGCTTGCCAGGTAACAGGGCAGGGCCACAAGCTGTGCTGCTACCGAAATAGCAACAAAGGCTGTGAGTGAATAGTCATAGACGGCACCCAGCGCCCAGCTGCCCAAAAACCAGCTGAGGCCGAAGAAAAATTCAAAGGCACCATAGCTGCTGGCGCGGTGCTCCTTGCTCGTCATGGTGGCGACTGCGGCCTTCATGATGGATTCCTGCGCTCCCATGCCCACGCCCCACAGTGCTACGCCAAGCATAACCATGCTAGGAGAGCTGCTGCCAAAGGCCAGCAGGGCAAAGAAGGCAGATATAGCGGTGGAAATGACCAAGGCCTTGGTGCGGATTTTGTCGAACAGCCAGCCAAAGAAGAGGGCGGCAACGGCGTCCACCAGCATAGCGCCTGCATATAGCAGCGGCAGCGTGCTTTCGGCAAACAGCCTGCTTTTGGCCAGATGCATGGTCACCAGCGGAAAATCGACAAAGCCGAAGGCAAAGCAGCTGATGCCTGCAAGGTACAAATAAAAGCTCTTTTTACCGACAAAGCTGTCCTTGCCTGATTCCTTGACTTCTGGCTCAAAGGCTTCAGGGTTGGGGAAGCGGCTTTTAGCAAAAAACAAAAAGGCCATAGTGCAGATAGCAGGCAGCAGTAAAAAGACAAAGGCGGTGTTATAAACGGTGTATTCATCGCCCTGCTTGTATAGCATTACCAGATACAGCAGCAACGGCCCGATGAACGCTCCCAACTGGTCCAGGGCCTCTTGGATGGCAAAGCTTTTGCCAACGCCCTCCTGCGTGGCGGCAAAGGAAAGGATGGTGTTCTTGGCAGGCTTTTTGATGGCCTTGCCAATGCGTTCAATGACCAGCAGCACGCAGGCGGCAATCCAGCCGTCCCTGTGCACCAAGGCCAGTGCCGGTACGGCAAAGACGTCAACAGCATATCCCAAAAGCATGAAGCCCCAGTAATTGTGAGTTTTGTCAACAAGCCGCCCAAACAGGTAGCGCAGGCCGTAGCCCAAAAGCTCGCCTACACCCGATATAAAGCCGATGGTTGAAGCACTGGCGCCCAAAATCAAAAGATATGCACCCTTAATGCTTGTCGCTGCTTCATGCGTCATGTCACTAAACAGACTGACTACGCCCAAAAGGACAATAAACATCATTGCAGAATTTTTGTTGTGCATTGTAAAGCCTCCTCTATTCAATTATAAGATACAGAGTCAAGTTTAGAGGACGCAGCTTAATTTTAGTTTAATTTAGCCTGGAGCTATAGAGCTTTTGTAACAAAATTAATAAAGCGATGTGTATACCTGTATACATGCACAAAAGTATAAAAAAAGCTTGCAATTAAAGTGAAATGTGTTATAATAGCACACATAAGTAAATAACGAGTGGATGATGTATATGGGAGAAGGCAGTTATGCCTACCGAAGGAGCAAAACTCTCAGGTGCTTTCTAAGCAGGAACCGTATGCTGACACAACTCTGGAGAGTCCCTTAAATGGGCGCCGAAGGTGCAAAGATGTGTGGGAGCACGTCCTTATCTCTCAGGCCAGTGGACAGAGCAAAGCTTATGTGAAGGCGTTTTGCCTATCATATGTCATTGACTTTTACCAGAGTATAATTTGTACTCTGGTTTTTTATTTGCTTATAGCGTATTTTTGAGGGAAAAAAGGGAGATGTTTAAAAATGTTGGAAACTTTAAACGCGATTGATTCGTTCGTCTGGGGCCCACCGCTGTTGGTGCTTTTGGTGGGTACGGGCATTTTACTGACTATCCGCCTGCAGCTTTTGCAGGTGTTCAAGCTGCCGCAGGCACTGCATTTGATCTTCAGTGCTAAAAATGACGGTAGTGGTGACGTTAACAGCTTCAAGGCCTTGTGTACTGCTCTTGCTGCTACTGTTGGTACAGGTAACATTGTTGGTGTTGCTACCGCTATCAAGGCTGGCGGCCCGGGTGCGCTGTTTTGGATGTGGATGGCTGCCTTCTTTGGTATGGCCACCAAATATGCAGAATGTCTGCTGGCTGTAAAGTTCCGTACTGTTGATGCCAACGGCAATATTTCTGGCGGCCCGATGTACTATATTGAAAATGGTATGGGCAAAAAATACAAACCGCTGGCAATTTTATTTGCGGCCTTTGGCGTGCTGTGTGCCTACTTTGGTATCGGCACCTTTGCCCAGGTAAACTCCATTGTCGAAATCACCCAGATTTCTGCTGGTATTCCTGTTGTCTACACTGGTATTGCTTTGACTATTGTTGTTGCTGCTGTAACCATTGGCGGCCTCAAATCCATTGCAACCGTTGCTTCTAAGGTTGTGCCTGGTATGGCAGTGCTCTACTTTTTGACTACGGTAGGCATTTTGATAACCTTTGCTGACCAAGTGCCTGCTGCTATTGCTACTGTTTTGCATGATGCCTTCACTCCGACTGCTGCTCAGGGCGGCTTTTTGGGTGCAAGCGTGATGCTGGCAATGCGTAGCGGTGTTGCCCGCGGCGTGTTCTCCAATGAATCTGGCTTAGGCTCCGCGCCTATCGTTGCTGCTGCTGCTAAGACTAAATGGGCTGCAGAGCAGGGGCTTGTCTCCATGACTGGTACCTTTATCGACACCATTATCATTTGCACGCTGACTGGCCTGTCTCTGGTTGTTACTGGCGTATGGACTGGCCCCTTGAATGGTGCTGCTATGACCGATAGCGCCTTTAATATGGCCTTCCCGCAATTTGGCAGCCTGCTGCTGTTGGTTGGCCTGGTGCTCTTTGCCTTCACCACCATCCTTGGCTGGAACTACTATGGCGAGCGCTGCGTAGAATATTTGGTAGGTGTAAAGGCAATTTTACCGTACCGCATCATCTTCATTCTGCTGGTTGCCTGTGGTCCCTTCCTCAAGCTGGAGGAAATTTGGGTACTGGCCGATATTGTTAACGGCCTGATGGCTATACCTAACTTGATTGCGCTTTTGGCACTGTCTGGCGTGGTTGTGGCCGAAACAAAGGCTTACCAAAAGCATTTGGCTGAGCAAAAGCATAAATAAGCTACCCTAATATTATTTTATATAGCAAGGCGGCGTTGTGAGACTCTCCTGAGAGTTCCCACAGCGCCGTCTGCATTTTTGCTTGCGCGAAGCGTCTAACTATGCTACACTGTCTGTGATAATAGCAACAATATTGTTGGTAGATAAAGACGTGATTAGTTCAGCGAAAGGAAGTGCGCAATGAGTATTATTGGCAACATTCTCTGGTTTATTTTGGGCGGTGTCTTTGCCGGTATTGTCTGGTATTTTGTAGGCCTGCTTTGGTGTATAACTGTTATCGGCATCCCTGTAGGCCTGCAATGCTTTAAGCTGGGGCGGTTGAGCTTTTTCCCCTTTGGCAGGGATGTAGAGCTGAGTGGTGAAACAACCTCGCTGCTGCTGAATATTTTTTGGCTGATTTTTGGCGGTGTGGAGCTGGCGATTACGCATGCTGTTTTCGGCTTGATATGCTGCTGTACTATTATCGGTATCCCTTTCGGGTTGCAGCACTTTAAGCTAGCCAAGCTGGCACTTTTGCCTTTTGGCGCCGAGATAGTGAGCAGATAAAGGATGTAACTGACGCTGCGGACACGTGGTCTGCAGCGTTTTTTAGTGCAAACGAAAAGCAGCCTGCAGGGGATATTGCAGGCTGCCTCTCTTAGGAAAGCTGTTTATGATGAATTTGATGGGAAGGGTGTAGCAACTCCTTGCTACACCTATAATATAACATAGCGCTATGACAGAAAAAGGGCAAAGAATTGAAAAAATAGTGAAATTACTAGAAAATTTATAGGCGTTGCCTAGGTTGCAAAAGCTGTAGGGTTGGTTTACTTATACACAAAAATGGTTAACCGTTTTGCACAGGCGGTTGACTTATTTTTTTTGCGCATATATAATTAGTAGGTACACACGAAGTATTGGAGGCTCTGTTGTGATTAGCATAGAGAATTTAAAGCATTATTATACAGACGCTGATGGCAATGAGGTAAAGGCCTTAGATGGCGTCAGCCTGCAGATTGAAAAGGGTGAATTTGTAGCGGTCATTGGTGCTAACGGCAGCGGCAAGAGCACGCTGGCACGCCATATCAACGGGCTTTTGTGGCCGACAGAGGGTAGAGTGCTGGTTGATGGCTTGGATACTGCAGATGAAGAAAAAATGTGGGATGTCCGCCAAAGAGTGGGCATGGTGTTCCAAAACCCTGATAACCAGATAGTTGCTGCCATCGTAGAGGAGGATGTGGCCTTTGGCCCCGAAAATATCGGCGTGCCGGGACCAGAGATCCCAGGGCGCGTGCAGGCTGCGCTTGCCGCTGTAGGCATGACGGAATATGCCAAGCATGCACCGCATCTTTTGAGCGGCGGACAAAAGCAGCGCGTGGCGATTGCAGGTATTTTGGCACTGCAGCCAGAATGCATTGTATTAGATGAGCCTACGGCGATGCTCGATCCCCAGGGACGCAAGGAGATTGTGGCTACTGTGCGCAGGCTGAACCAAGAAAAGCAGATGACGATTGTTTATATTACGCACTACATGACAGAGGCGCTGGCTGCAGACCGCGTGGTAGTGATGGAAAAGGGGCACATCCGTTTTATGGGCACTCCGCGTGAGGTGTTCAGCCGTGTGGACGAGCTGGAGCAGCTGGGACTAGAGGCGCCGCTGGCGGCGAAGGTGGCTAGCGAGCTGCGCAAGGGTGGCGCCAAGCTGCCGCAGGATATTATTACGGACGAGGAGCTGGCACAGGCATTATGTCAATAAAACTTTCTAACGTATATCATACATATTCCAAGGGTACGCCCTTTGAACGCTTGGCGCTTAAGGATGTATCGCTCAATATTAATAAGGGAGAAATTGTTGCCATCATCGGGCACACGGGCAGCGGCAAAAGCACGCTGGTGCAGCATCTCAATGGCCTTTTGAAGCCTGATAGTGGCCGCGCCACGATTGATGATGTGGATATCACCGCTAAGGGGGCGCAGGCCAAGAATGCGCGCCAGCAGGTGGGCATGGTGTTTCAGTATCCTGAGCATCAGCTGTTTGCCGAAACAGTTTTTGAAGATATTGCCTTTGGCCCGCGCAACAAGGGCTTTGCCGAGGAAGAGATCACTAAGCAGGTCAAGGAGGCGATGGCATTTGTTGGCTTGGATTATGACACCTTCGCTCAGCGTTCGCCTTTTCAGCTGAGCGGCGGGCAGATGCGTCGAGTAGCTATTGCGGGCGTGGTGGCGATGAACCCTGATTACCTGGTGCTGGACGAGCCATCGGCAGGGTTGGATCCGCGCAGCCGCAACGCTGTTTTCCGCGAGATTATGTCCTTGCATCAAAGCAGGGGGATAGCAATTGTTTTGGTGACGCACAGCATGGAGGAGGCAGTGAAGTACGCTGACCGCTTGCTGGTTATTAATAACGGTGCTGTGCTTTTTGACGGCGCGCCTGCAGCAATTTTCAGCGAGCACGCTGACGAGCTGGTGCGCGTGGGCATGGACGTGCCGCAGGTATATAAGCTGGCCGCGCTGCTGCGTGCGCAGGGAATGGCGCTGCCAGAGGGAATCAAGGATGAGGCGGCGCTGGTCAAGGCGATCCGTAAAGCAAAGGGGTGGAAATGATGCTGAGTGATATTACTTTAGGACAATACTTCCCAGGCAGCTCCTTCATCCACCGTTTGGACCCGCGTACTAAGCTTTTGGCTACCATGATTTATATCGTGGCGATATTTTTAGCAACTACGCCCTTGGCCTATGGCCTTTTGGCGGCCTTTGCTGCTGTGGTGATTTTAATATCGCGCGTACCGTGGCTGTTGGTGTTTAAATCGCTGAAGCCTATCTGGATTATTGTTATTTTGACTATGCTTATCCATATGTTTACAGCTCCAGGTGAGCACATTGTCTTTACCTGGAAGTTTTTGAGCGTGACGGCCGAAGGCATCGACATGGGCGTAAAGATGGCAGTGCGCTTGATTTTGCTGCTGCTATTTTCATCCGTGCTCACCTTTACCACCTCGCCGATTGTGCTGACCGATGGCATAGAAAGCCTTTTGCGTCCGTTTAAAAGCCTGGGCGTGCCTGCACATGAGCTGGCGATGATGATGACCATCGCTTTGCGCTTCATCCCTACGCTGCTGGATGAAACCGACCGCATTATGAAGGCGCAAACAGCACGTGGTGCTGATTTTAGCAGTGGCAATTTGTTTGAGCGCATGAAAAACATGCTGCCGCTTTTAGTACCGCTCTTTATTAGTGCCTTCCGCCGTGCGGACGAGCTGGCTATAGCTATGGAAGCACGCTGCTACCGTGGCGGTGAGGGCAGGACGCGGATGCACGAGCTGGTCTATAGCAAAAGTGATTATCTGGCGCTTGCTTTAGTGATTATACTTGCTGCCGCTTTAGCAGTGCTGCGTTGGGGAAGTATATGCGGACTATAAAGCTGGTAGTGGCCTATGACGGCAGCGGCTATCATGGCTTTCAAAAGCAAAAGAACGCGCAGACGGTGCAGGGAGTGCTGGAGGAGGCGCTGGCAAAGCTTTGCGGCGGTAGCGTAGTGATTGCAGGCAGCGGCCGCACGGACGCAGGCGTGCACGCCTTGGCGCAGACTGTAACCTTTACCACAGGCGGGCGCATTCCCTGTGCCAACCTGGTGCGGGCGGCGGCAAGCCTGCTGCCCAAGGATATAGTGATAATAAGCGCTGAGGAGGTGCAGGAAGGTTTTCATGCACGCTTTAGCGCCAGGTGGAAAACCTACCATTATAAGCTGCTTGTAAATGGGCATGCTAACCCCTTTATGGTGCGCTATGCTTGGCAGCTGCGCCAGCAGCCAGACGTGGCGGCTATGAACGTGGCAGCGTCGCTGCTTGTGGGTACGCATGATTTTAGCGCCTTCCGTAGCAGTGGCAGCGTGGACAGCTCGCCTATAAAAACAATTTATGCGGCCAGCTGGCAACAGCAGGGGCAGGAGCTGCTCTTTAGCATTAGCGGCGACGGCTTTTTGTACCACATGGTGCGCAATCTGGTGTGGTCGTTGGTGCAGGTGGGATTAGGTAAACGCACTAAAGAAGATTTTGCCGCTGAGCTCACGGCGCAGCGCTGTGAGTTTTTGAACGAGCCAGCGCCACCGCAGGGTTTGTATCTGGCACATGTTGGCTACAATGAGTACCCAAGATTGTAAAATTAATTACGTTTTCCCTAAAAACTGCTTGACTTAAATTGTAGATTTGCGTATAATATATCTACGTGATTTTCCGCTTGATTTCACTAGCCCCGAAATACGGTGAGAAGATCGCAACGAACTGTATATTTGGAATTTATCTAGGAGGGACACAAGCGATGAAATCTTTTATGGCTAATCCGTCCAACATCGAACGTAAATGGTTCGTTGTTGACGCAGCTGATAAAACTCTGGGCCGCCTGGCAGCAGAGGTTGCAAAAGTCCTGCGCGGTAAACACAAACCTACCTTTACCCCGCATATGGACACCGGTGATCACGTAATCATTATCAATGCAGATAAGGTTGTTCTGACCGGCAAAAAACTGACCAAGAAAATTTACTTCCATCATTCCGGTTATCTCGGTGGCGACAGCTATGTAAAGGCTGGCGACATGCTGAAGAAGAACCCTGTAAAGATGGTAGAGCTTGCTGTTAAGGGTATGATCCCGCACAACAGCCTTGGCGCTAACATTTTCTCCAAGCTTCATGTATATGCAGGCAGCGAGCATCCGCATGCTGCTCAAAAGCCTGAAGTTATGGAACTCAACATTAGATAACATCCGGGAGGGAACAATAAATGGCAGTAGTTACTTATAACGCAACCGGTCGTCGTAAATCTTCCGTTGCTCGCGTTCGCCTGGTTCCGGGTGAAGGCAACATCGTAATCAACGATCGTGAATTAAACAAATACTTTGGCCTGAAAACCTTAGAGCTGATTGTTAACCAACCGCTCGAAGTAACCGAGACCAAAGGCAAATATGATGTACTCGTAAACGTAAATGGCGGCGGTATCTCCGGCCAAGCTGGTGCTATCCGTCACGGCATTGCCCGCGCACTGCTGAAGGTTGACGCTGAGTTCCGTCCTGCTCTGAAAAAAGCAGGCTTCCTGACTCGCGACCCGCGCGAAAAAGAGCGTCGTAAATACGGCTTGAAGAAAGCTCGTAAGGCTAGCCAGTTCAGCAAGCGTTAATTCGCAGCCTGTTCGAAATCAATCACAAACACAAATCGCACAAAGGCCCCGCATCGCAAGGTGCGGGGTTTATTGTTATATTTTCCCTCTCTATTGTAAGCTTCGTTACATTTAAATGGACAATTAACGCTTTATACGTGTTTTTACTTATTTTTCTTGCCAAAAACCTAGAAAACTAATATACTAAAGTACATTGGACTACTAAGGGAGATGTCCAAAATTTTTTTATATTATTAAGGGGGAGAGAGGTTTGTTCTCTGGTATTTTTTTCTATTTGTTTATCTGCCTGCTGTTGTTTGGCATTGGTGACGTTTTGGGTGTTGCTACCAAGGCCAAGGTTTCGGCAGTATTTGTCAGCTTGATGCTGTTTTTGGTTGGCTTTATGACTGGCGTTCTGCCGCCGGATATTATTAAGCTGGCTGGTCTCACCGACTTGGGCAAGATGGCCCTGGTCTGCGTAGTTTTCAGCATGGGCACCAGCTTGAATATTAAACAGCTTGTTGCCGAATGGCGCACTGTTTTGGTTGCTGTTTTGTCTATGGTTGTTTTGATCGCAGGCAGCGTTGCTTTAATTCCGCTGATTGGCTACCAGGAAACCATTGTCAGCATTCCTATCATCAACGGCGGTATTGTTGCTACCCAGATTATGACTACTGCTGCTATGGATAAGGGCTTTGCTATGGCTGCTGCCCTTGGTACTGTGCTATATGCTGTGCAAAAATTCTTTGGTACTCCTGTCGCTTCTTATTTTGGTCTGCGTGCCGCACAGGAGGTGCTGGCAGAGTTCCGCCGCACGGGCGTGAACCCCAATGCTCCTAAGGAGGCTGCACACACCAATGAGCCTGCCGAGGCAACCTTCTTTGAAAAGCACAAAAAATATTATGGTGCCTTTGCATCCTTAACCATCGTTGCTATGTTTAGCTGGTTTGCCTTTATGCTGGCCAAGCTCACTGGCTTGAGCGCAACTATCTGGGCATTGTTTTTGGGTGCTATTATGGGCAGCACTGGCTTGGTTCCGCCTAAGATTTTGGACCATGCTAAATCCTCTGGTATTTTCAACGTTGGCGTTTTTGCCTGCATCATTCCGTCCTTGGCAAAAATTAAACCGTCCGACCTTTTGCTTTTGAGCTATAATACTATTATAGTGTTTATCGTAGTATTTATCGTTTTGTTCCTGTTCTTCTATATTTTGCCGCTGTGGAAGATTTTGGGTTCCAAAAACCTGACCATGGGCGTTGCTGTGATGCAGCTTTTGGGCTTCCCTGCTACCTATTTGGTTGCTAATGAAATCGCTATCGCCAGTGGTGAAACAGAAGAAGAAAAGCAGGTAGTTATGGATGCCATCATGCCCAAGTATTTGGTGGGTGGCTTTGCAACTGTAACAACCTTCTCGGTAATTACTGCTGGTATTTTGGAAAAATTCCTCTAAGATTTGTAAAGGAGCCTGGCTATGTTTAAGTTTGACGCACAAAATTATCCCTATGCTTCTAAACGCAGTGTTGTTTATGCCAAAAACGGCATGGTTTGTGTGGGCAACCCCACTGCTGCCTCCGCAGGCCTGCAAACGCTGCTTAAGGGCGGCAACGCTATTGATGCCGCTATTGCTGTTGCCACCTGCCAGCCGGTGGTGGAGCCTACTGGCAACGGCCTGGGCAGCGACTGCTTTGCACTTATCTGGTACAAGGGCAAGCTGTATGGCATCAACGGTAGCGGCCCTGCGCCCATGCTGGCCTCTATTGCAGCGCTCAAGGAGCGTGGCTACGATAAAATACCGTCCTACGGTGTAGAGCCTATTGACGTTCCTGGTGCTGTGGGTGCGTGGATGGAGGTGCACAAAAAGTTTGGCAAGCTGCCGATTAAAACTGTTATGGAGCCTGCTATCAATTACGCCGAAAACGGCTTCCCTGTATCTCCTAATATGAGCCGCCTGTGGGAAGAAGCAGATGGCGTATATGGCAAATATAAGGACAGACCTGAATTTAAGGGCTGGTTTGACACCTTTGAGCCTAACGGCCACTGGCTGCGCCCAGGCGAAATGTTTAAGAACCCCGACATGGCCAAAAGCCTGCGCCTGATTGCCGATACCTATGGCGAAGCCTTTTACAAGGGTGAGCTGGCAGACAAGATTGATGCCTTTATGCGTGAGCACAACGGCTTTTTGCGCAAGAGCGACCTGGAAGCGTACAAGCCTGAATGGGTGCAGCCGCTGAGCGTAAACTATCGCGGCTACGACATTTGGGAGCTGCCGCCTAACGGCCACGGCATTACCGTTTTGATGGCGCTGAATATTTTGAAGGGCTACGAGTTTGGCGAGCGCGACACTGTGGAAACCATGCACAGACAGATTGAAGCTATGAAGCTGAGCTTTGTGGATACCAAGGAATACGTTGCTGAGCCGTCGTACATGCAGGTTACGGCCGAGCAGCTTTTGAGCGACCGTTATGCAGCTGACCGCCGTGCGCTGATTAACGACAAGGCATTGCAGCCTACAGTAGGCGACCCGCGCTACAGCAGCACTGTTTACTTCTGCACTGCGGACGCTGAAGGCAACATGGTGAGCATGATCCAAAGCAACTACCGTGGCTTTGGCAGCGGCATTGTGGTTCCTGGTACGGCTATTTCCTTTAATGACCGCGCCGAAAACTTCTCCTTTAACGAGGCTCACCCCAACGCCTTGGCAGGCGGCAAGCGCCCCTACCACACCATCATTCCTGCCTTTATGACTAAGGATGACCAGGCTGTGGCAGCCTTTGGCATTATGGGTGGCTTTATGCAGCCGCAGGCACATGTGCAGGTAGCTATGAACATGATTGATTTTGAGCTCAATCCGCAGCAGGCACTGGATGCACCACGTTGGCAGTGGGTTGGCGGCAAGACCGTGGAGGTGGAGCAGGATACTCCCAACCACATCATCCGCCAGCTGCAGCGCATGGGTCACAACATTGTAGTGCAGCCTGACCCGTACCACATGGGCCGTGGCCAGATTATCATGCGCGATGAGGACGGCGTGCTGTGCGGTGCTACCGAAAAACGCACAGACGGCCAGATCGCCAGCTTCTAAGGTAAAATAAATTCATATTGCGGTTAATCTAAGTGGGAGCTGTTGCTTCTTCCCTGTTGCCAAGGGTGGCAGGGGAGCAGGCAGCAGCTCCTTTGCTTTGCCTGCCAAAGCTAGCACGCCAAATGCAATGTAGAAAAAGTAAATGGACACAAAAATAATTGTTTTCTGAAAATGCTCTTGACGAGGCATAACTTATATACTATAATGAGCATAGTAACGGAGCATGCAGATTGAGGAGTCTGTAGCTTGTTACTTCACCCCTGCTTTATAAATCATCACAAAGGCTGCAGTAGCAAAGGATGACAGAGGAAACAAGGCAACTCTTGGGCGGAATTTGTCACTTCTCCCTTCAGGTGATTTGTAAAAATATAATTATGGCGGCTGAAAAGGCTGCCGTTTCCTGAGGAGGAAAACAAAATGAAAAAATCTTTAGTACTCGCAATGGCAATGGCTCTTGGCGTAACCGCTTCCGCTTATGCTGCTAACCCGTTCTCTGATGTACCTGCTGGCCATTGGGCTTATGACAGCATCAACAAGCTGGCTGCTGCTGGAGTAATTGAAGGCTACGGCGACACCACCTTTGGTGGCGACAAGCTGATGACTCGTTATGAAATGGCTCAAATCGTAGCAAAGGCTATGGCTAAGGGCGCAAACGTTGACAAGCTGGCTGCAGAATTTGCAGAAGAGCTGGACAACCTGGGCGTTCGTGTTGCTAACCTGGAGAAAAAGGCTGACAACGTAAAGATCACTGGCGAAGCTAAATATCGTTATTGGGATAACGATATTAACAGCAAGAGCGGTCATAGTGACATGCTGCGTTCCCGTATTTGGGTAACTGGTCAAATTAATGATGACTGGGCTTACAAAGGAATGATCGAAAACGTTCAAAAATTCCAACACAGCAACACTGGCGAAGAAACCACTAAATTCCAACGTGCTTACGTTGTAGGTAAATTGGGCGGCTTGGCTGTTCAAGCTGGTCGTTATAGCTTCACCGATTTCACCGGCGGTAACATTTATGATACCCGTATGGACGGCGGTCAAGTTGCTTACGGCAAGGACGTAAAGCTGACCCTCGGCGCTGGTAAGGCTTCTGATGGTGATGGCACCACTGATAAGACCAAGACTTTCAAAGCAGAGGATATGTACTATGCAAACCTGAGTGCTAAGATTGGTGTTGTTGACGCTAACGTTGGCTACTACAAATTTGAAGACGTTGTTAAGCTGGCTGATGATGACGCAATTTGGACTGTTGGTGTAGCTTTCCCGCTGGCTAAAGACCTGAAATTCGGTGCTCAATACCTGAAATCCGACTTCGACAAGGACGTCGACAAGATTGATGTTGATGATGACGGCTTTGTACTGAGCCTGAACTACAAGGGTGCTAAGTCCTCCAAGGCTGGCTCCTATGGCATCTATGCTAAATACTATGACCAATCCGTTGGTACTTACCTCGCTCACACCATGAACGCTGGCACTTACAGTGAGTTCGGTACTGCTGATGAAGGCTTCAAGGGCTACATGGTTGGTGCTGACTATGCTTTCGCTAAGAACATTGTTGGTGCTGTTGAATGGTATGACCTGGAAGCTAAGAAGGGCAGCAAGGACGCAGAAACCCTGTATGCTCACCTGAACTTCATGTTCTAATTTTGAACAATAAGTAAATAATACGCGCGTATAAAAAACGCTCTCCCGCAAGGGAGGGCGTTTTTGTGTTGGATGGCGAATGGTAAAGCCGTCGCTAAAAATAGCTTTTTGCGTATTTCAACTAGCCAAATTCATCTAGTACGCAAGCCAATATAGCTAAATTTCAATTTCTTTGTGAAACCTGCAAATAAAAAAAGGATTTTTGCTACCTGTGCAAGAATAAAGTATAGTTACCAAAGCAATATAAGGAGATTGGGCAGATGGTTATAGGTGTTGGCTGTGATATTATAGAAATCGAGCGTATTTCCCGGGCAATAGGGCGCGCTGCTTTTGTAAGGCGCGTATATACTGCAGACGAAATAGCTTATTGCCAAAGCCGTGGCCAGCAGGCTGACGCCAGCTTTGCTGCCCGCTTTGCAGCTAAGGAGGCAGTGCTTAAGGCCTTGGGAACAGGCCTGCGCAGCGGTTCTCTGCAGGAAATTGCGGTGACAAATAACGCTTTGGGCAAACCAGAAGTGCACCTTAGCGGTTACTTTGCCAGTTTGGCAGAGCAGCTTAATGTAAAAAATATAAAAATCAGCCTGAGCCACAGCAAAGAAATGGCAATGGCTTACGTAGTAATGGAGGAATGACAAATGAAGCTTGTTACAGCACAGGAAATGAAACAGATTGATTTGCAGGCACAGACAGAATACGCAGTGCCGGGGATTGTACTTATGGATACAGCAGCGCAGGCTGTGGCAGATGCTGCAGTGGAAGCGCTTGATGTGGTGGATGGACAAGGCGTAGTTGTTTTTTGTGGCACAGGCAATAACGGCGGTGACGGCTTTGGTGCTGCCCGCTGGCTGGCAAGCTATGGCGTGGAGGTGCGTGCCTTTATCGTGGGTGCGGCAATAGAAGATATTACAGGCGATGCTGCCAGTGAGATGGCTATGTTTACAAAGGACGCTGGCCGTGTGGATGTTATTGCCAGCGACGATGACTGGGTGCTGGCTGAGTTGGCTGCCAGCCGTGCGGACGTAGTAATTGATGCGCTTTTGGGTACTGGCTTCCAGGGTGAGCTGCAGGGAGATCTGCTGCGTGCATGCAAGCTGATTAACGCCAGCGGCAAATACGTGCTGGCGGTGGATGTGCCGACAGGCGTGAATGCGGACAACGGCAGTGCAGCTGAGCAGGCAGTGCGCGCGGACGCGACGGTGACGATGGGCCTGGTCAAGAGCGGTCTTTTGCTTTACCCCGGCCGTGAATATTGTGGCGATATTGAGCTAGCGGATATTGGTCTGCCTGCTAAGCTGGTGGATGCCTGCGACAGCGGCAAGTTCCGCCTGACTGAGGATGTTGTGCGTGAGCTTCTGCCCCTGCGCAAGGCAGATGCCCACAAGGGCAATGCTGGCCGTGTCGTTATCTGCGCCGGCAGCCCGGGCTACGTGGGTGCTGCTGCCCTGTGTAGCAATGCGGCAGTAAAAGCAGGTGCAGGCTTGGTATCCTTGCTCACACCGCTTGCCAGCCGTGATGTTTTGGCGTGCAAGCTGACGGAGGTTATGGTGCAGGGATTGCTTGAGCGTATGCCTGGCGTTTTGGGTGGCAGTGCTGCAGGCGATGTTATAAGAAGCGCCAACGCTGCTGACATCCTGGCTATTGGCTGCGGCCTGGGTACCAGCGAAAGCACACAGCAGGTGGTGCGTGACGTGCTGCTGAAGGCGGAGGTGCCTGTAGTTATTGATGCAGATGCGCTGACAGCACTTAAGGATCACACTGATATTTTGTCGCAAATGACTGCTCCTAAGGTGCTCACTCCGCATCCTGGGGAAATGGCGCGCCTGACAGGGCTGGAGATTGAAGCAATTAACAGCAACAGAATAGATGTAGTGCAAAAATATGCGCAAGAGTGGCAGGCAGTGGTTGTCTTAAAGGGTGCTCCTACCGTTATTGGCTGCCCCAACGGCACTGTTTATGTAAACAGCACGGGCAGCAGCGCTTTGGCAACAGGCGGCAGCGGTGATGTTCTTACGGGTATCATTGCAGGCTTGGCGGCGCAGGAGATTTCGCTGCAGGAGGCTGCTATCTGCGGCGTATACCTGCACGGCCTGGCAGCAGAGCTAAGCGGTATCGATATCGGTCTGGCGGCAGGGGAGCTAGCGCAGTACTTGCCAGAGGCACGCCAAAAAGTCTTGGTAGGCGAATAAAGTGTGGTAGTAAATAAGTTTACAGATATCTATAAAAAGTGTTAAAATAAACTGTTAGAATAAATGGACTGGCGAGGTGAAGCTTTTGCGCAAGATTTTCCTGCTGACGCTGCTGATGTGCTGTACACTTGTGTGCGCAGTAGCTCAGGCAGCGCAGGTAACAGATGTAAAATGGGGCGTTAATAAAGATAATGTCCTACGGTTTGTAGTTGATATAACAGATACGGCCGGCTACGCAGTTGATATAGATGATAATATACTTAAGCTAACGGTTAATGCCAAAAAATCAGATAAGGCACCGGATAGGCGTGCCATAAAAAGTCAGCTTGCAGATTATCTGCAGGTTCTTAGCAAGGGCAGCAACACGGTGGTGCAGGTGCCGCTCAAGCAAAAGCTTACTGCGAAGGACTACAAGGCCTTTGTCTTAAAAAAGGATGCTGCAACAGGCCGTCCGTTCCGTGTGGTGTTAGATATCACACAACCGCAGCAGACTGCTGCAGCTAAAAGCACAACGACAGGCGTTGTTGTCAGCAATAAGCCTGTAGTTAGCAACAAGCCGACTAGGGTTAGCAGCTCGTCTGCGACTGCTGCTGCAGTAAAGAAGCAGACGGTCGCTACAGAAGTTAAGAATAAAGAGACGTCAAAAAAGACGGCAAGCAAGAAGACGGATTCTAAGAAGAGCGATAGCAAAAGAAGTGCAGCTGTAATTACGGCGGATAGCGCTGCTAATACGGCTGCAGCGTCGCAGGTTGCCGTGATCAAGGGCAATGGTAAGTTCCGCACTAGCGGCGGCATTGCCGGAAAGATTATCACATTAGATGCAGGCCATGGCGGCAGTGACCCTGGCGCGATTGGCAGTGACGGCACAAAGGAAAAGGATATCACTTTGCCGATAACCAAGATGGTTAAGGAGCTGCTGGAGGCCAAGGGTGCCAAGGTTTATATGACGCGCACTACGGATGTGGATGTTTACGGCCCCAATGCCAGTGATGTGCAGGAGCTGCAGGCACGTGTCAACGTGGGGGAAAAATATAATTCCGATATTTTTGTCAGCCTGCACATTAATTCCTCTGTGAATAAAAGCGTGGGAGGCTTTTCCTCGTACTATTATCCCAAGACTGCCAGTGATTTGAAGCTGGCCAGCAGTATCCAAAAGCAGCTGACAGCCAACTTTGGCGTTGATGACCTGGGTGTGCGCCAGGCTAACTTTTATGTAATTAAGCGTATTAGTATGCCTGCTACACTTATTGAAATGTGCTTTATCAGCAACGAAAAGGAGCTGACGCTGATGAAGGGACAGTGGTTCCAAAAGAAGGCGGCACGTTTGATTGCTAATGGTATTGAAAAGTATTTTGCGTAAGCGGCAGTTGGAGGCGTTAATATGAAAAAATTTGTGCTGGCGGTGCTGCTTGTGCTAGTAGCTGTGATAGCTGGCTGCAGTGGTGAGGCAGACAGGCAGCCACAAAAACCAACACCCAAGCCTGCTGTAACGCAGGAGGTTAAAAAAATAAGCTTTGTGGTGTATCGTGCAGCAGCCGATGGCAGTGAAAAGCTGCTGCCAGAAAAGCTAAGCATGGAGGATAATGGCAAGAGCTTGGCGGAAAATGCCTTGATAGCACTCGTAACAACCAAGCCGCAGGATGCCAAAATGGATGATGTTGTGCCTATCGGCACCAAGGTGCGCAGCCTGAAAATTGACAAGGATGGTACTGCCTATGCCGATTTCAGCAAGGAGCTGGCCAAAAAGGGACAGGGGTCCTATGGCGAGCTGATGCTGTGCTATGCTATTACCAATACATTGACGGAGTTTCCCGAAATTAAACGGGTACAGATTTTAATCGAAGGGAAAAAGGTTATTACCTTGAGCGGTCATATGGATATTGAAGACCCGTTGACGCGTAATACTACCCTGTTGTGATTTTACATGCAAGCGGTACCTGGGTACCGCTTTTTCAAATGGAGAGATGCTTTATGGAAATATATTTGCAAGACAGTGCTGCTACCGAAGCCTTGGGCAGGCTTTTAGGCAGGCACGCGGCGGAGGGTGACGTATTGTGCCTTTCGGGCGACCTGGGGGCAGGCAAAACCCTGCTCAGCCGCGGTGTGGCAACGGCCTTGGGTGTAGCGGCAGACGATGTTACAAGTCCTACGTTCGCCATTATGAATGTGTATCAGGGCAGCAGCTGCCAGGTGCGACATTTTGACCTGTACAGGCTGAACCGTCCAGAGGAGCTGGAGGATATCGGCTTTGATGAATACGTTGGCGGTGACGGCGTGACGCTGATTGAATGGGCAGAGCTTTTTAGCGACCAGCTGCCAGAGGAATATTTGCAGGTGACGCTGCTACACGACGGAGCGGGCCGCAAGGCGCTGCTGCTGGCAAGAGGCGCGCGCTACGAAAAAATGCTGCAGGAGGTGAAGCAGGATGCTGACTTTAGCAATTGATACAGCGACGAAGGTGTGCACAGTGGCCTTGTGCCGCGATCAGGAAATTTTGGCAGAATACACAATTAATATGGGGATGACGCACAGTGAAGGCTTGCTGCCGCAGCTGGACCAGCTACTAGAGCGTACAGGCATACAAAAGGGCGCAGTAGATTTGCTGGCGGTGAGCATGGGACCAGGCTCGTTTACCGGTCTGCGTATCGGTTTGGCAACAGCCGAGGCTATAGCCTATAGCTGGCAGTGCTGCCTGCATGGGGTGGATACCCTGGAGGCCTTGGCTTATAACATCCAGCTGGAGGGCAGGGTGCTTTCGCCTGTGCTGGATGCGCAAAAGGGCAATTTTTATCAGGCTATCTACGAATGGCGTGCAGGTGAGCTGATTGAGCTTGCTCCCGTTGCCGTGGTCAGCGCACAGCAGGCCTTGGAGCGGCTGGCGCTGCAGGGAAAGCCTGCGCTGCTTTTGGGTGAATGTAATAAGCTGGTGCAGGCAGGGCTGCCCGATTGGGTGAGCGCTGCTCCGCCTGCTTTGCGTATGCCCAAGGCCAGCTCGGTGGCGCTGGCGGCAGTGGCCAAATTTGATGCAGAGGCTGACAAGAAAATTTTTGGCCTGGAGCCATACTATATCAGAAGATCAGAGGCGGAGGAGCTATGGGAGAAAAAGCACAAGCAACAATAAGCTTTCGGCTGATGTCAGCTGGTGACGTACCACGCATTGTGGCTATTGAGGCAGAATCCTTTTATGATGCGTGGAACGAAAATATGCTGAAAAATGAGCTGAACAACGCCTTGACTACGTATCTGGTTATGGAGGTTGCAGGTGCGCTTGTGGGCTATGCAGGCTTTTGGCTGGTGGCAGGCGAGGCGCAGGTGACGCGCGTGGCGGTGGCCGAGGACGAGCGCGGGCAGGGCTATGGCACGCGTTTGACAGCGGCAATGGTAGCAAAGGCCTGGGAATTGGGCGCAGAGGCAGTGACGCTGGAGGTGCGTGAAAGCAACGTGGCGGCGCAAAAGGCCTATCTGACCTGCGGCTTTGCCAGTGAGGGCATACGTCCTAATTATTATGAGGATAATCACGAAAATGCAGTTATTATGTGGCTGTATAAAAAAGGAGCAGGCCATGTGTAAGGAGCAAAAGGATATTTATATATTGGGTATAGAAAGCAGCTGTGACGAAACTGCTGCTGCTGTAGTAAAAAATGGGCGCGAGGTGCTTAGCAATATCATCTCATCGCAGATTGTTATTCACCGCAAATTTGGCGGCGTAGTACCAGAAATTGCCTCGCGCAAGCATATAGAAAACGTTATGCCGGTTATTGACGAGGCACTGACGCAGGCTAAGGTTACGCTTAATGATATTGATGCCGTGGCCGTCACCTATGGTCCGGGACTTGTGGGGGCGTTGCTCGTAGGACTGTCGGCCGCTAAGGCGCTGGCGTGGGCAGCAGGCAAGCCGCTTATTGGCGTCAACCATTTGGAGGGACATGTATTTGCCAACTTTTTGGCAGACGAGGAGCTGAAGCCGCCGTTTATGGCGCTAGTTGTCAGCGGTGGCCACACTGCGCTTTTGAAGGTGACAGGCTATAACAGCTTTGAGCTTTTGGGACAGACACGTGACGATGCTGCAGGCGAAGCCTTTGACAAGATCGCGCGTGTTATGGGTCTGCCCTATCCCGGTGGTCCTGAGATTGAACGCTTGGCGCTTGGCGGCAACGACCAAGCGATTAAATTTCCCTTGGCTAAGCTGGATAAGCCCTTTGAGTTCAGCTTCAGCGGCCTTAAATCCGCAGTTATCAACTATCTGCACAACCAGCAGCAGGCAGGGCGTGAGGTGAACCGCAGCGATGTGGCGGCATCCTTCCAGCGTGCAGTGACAGATGCCTTAGTAAAAGAAGCAGTTCATGCTATGCAGGTGACTGGCTATAGCAAAATTGTGCTTGCAGGTGGCGTTTCGGCCAACAAAACGCTGCAAAATAGCCTGGCGCAGGCTATGGAAAATATCGGCGCCAAGCTGGTGCATCCCACACCTATTTTGTGCACAGATAATGCTGTTATGATTGCCTGTCGTGGTTACTTTATGTACCAGGCTGGCAGCTTCAGTACACTGGACTTAAACGCTAATCCATCGCTAAAGCTTGGCTAGACAAATGTCCAAAAGAGTGCATAAGCCTGTGAATTCTGTGGATAAGTACAAAATACAGGCTTATACAAGCCATAATGTCTGTGGAAAAGCATGTGGATATTGTGGATAAAGCAGTGGATTAATGGCCTAGGCTTGTGGAAAGTACAATGGGGGAAGGAAGCGTGTAAACATGCTGAGCAATTTAACGGCAGAACAGAAGAATAGTTTACAGTCAATGCAGCAGGTGCTGGGACTGGCAGCGGATATTGCGCATGCAACGATAACAATTTATCTGGCCGATGAAAATAAAAAATTACTTTATGTATATAAGCAGGAGCAGCCTATGACGCAGGTGGGCAATGTGCGCCCGGATATAACTGGCCGCCGTCTGCGCGCGGTGGAGGAACCGCTGGTGGCGCGTGTGCTGCAAAAAAATGTGCCTGTCAGCGGCAAGCGTGAGTGGGCGCTGGGAATGTTCAATTGCCTAAAGGTGTACCCCCTGCGTGACAGCCGCGGTCATTGCTATGGTGCCGCCAGCTTTGAAAGCACAACCTCTGACGATATCATTATCGCGCAATCGCTGGAGCTGATGTGCAACCTGCGGCAGTCGGTAGCTAATAATGCAAATTACCGCCGTCTGCTGCCTTCTGACGGCATCATGGTGGTGGACCCTAACAAAATGATTGTAGCTGCCAATAATCGCGCGCGTCATATGTTTGATGTGATGGATATTTCGCACGTTGTTGGCTGCCGCACTAATGAGGTGGCCATCAACTGGCCGCTGGTGGGTATGGTTATGGAAACAGGAACAGCCGAAAGCAAGGAATTTACGATGCACGGTCTGCTGCTTTCTATCCGCATCCTGCCAGTAATCCCACGTCCTAAGGGAGGCTGTGCCATCGTCATTTTGCAGGATATTACCGAGCTGCGCAAAAAGGACGAGGAGCTGCTGATTAAATCGGTGGTTATTAAGGAAATTCATCACCGTGTAAAAAATAACCTGCAGACCATTGCTAGTCTGCTGCGTCTGCAGGAGCGGCGTGCGGAATGTGATGAAACTAAAATTGTGCTGCGTGACTGCGTAAACCGCGTCAACAGTATAGCGATTGTGCATGAATACCTGTCGCAGCAGGATACAGGCCTGATTGATGTGGGCAAGGTGGCCAAGGGGATTTACAAGGCCATTATCAGCAGCATGCTGAACCCGGATTTTGCTTTGCAGGCAGATTTTAAGGCGGCAGAGGTGCAGCTGCCGTCGGATAAGGCAACGAGCATTGCGCTGATTTTGAACGAGCTGCTGCAAAATACCATAGAGCACGCCTTTGACGGCCGCATGAGCGGCATGCTACAGGTACGTTTTGCCGAAGAAGAGCAGCAGTACGTGCTTTCTATCGCTGATGACGGCGTGGGACTGCCGGAGGGCTTCTCCTTGAACGGCTGCCGTCAGAGCCTGGGGCTGAAAATAATAAAAACAATGGCAGAGGCCGATTTACAGGGAAGCTTTAGCTTGACGAACCGCGAGGAAGGCGGTACACTTGCATTAGTAACAATTCCTAAGGGGGGCATGGAAGATGTTAAAAAAGTTGAGAATATTACTAGCTGATGATGAGGCGATTTTGCGCCTGGATTTACGCGAAATGCTGACGGATGCTGGTCACGAGATTGTAGGTGAGGCGGCCAACGGCCAGGAGGCAATTAAGCTGGCGAAGGAGCTGAAGCCTGAGTTTATCATTATGGATGTCAAGATGCCTATTATGGACGGCATTACTGCGGCTAAGGTTATTGCGGCTGAAAATATTGCGCCGGTGCTACTTTTGACGGCCTACAGCCAGCAGGATATTGTGGAAAAGGCATCGGACGCAGGGGTCATTGCCTATCTGGTAAAGCCCATCCGCGAGGAGCAGCTTTTCCCGGCGATGGAAATTGCTGTAAAGCGCTTTGCCGAGGTGCAAAGGCTCAACATTGAGCTGGACCAGCTGAAGGACAGTCTGGAAACACGCAAGCTGTTAGACCGCGCCAAGGGTATTTTGATGGCAGCACACGGTATGACCGAGCAGGAGGCCTACCGCAAAATGCAGCAGTTCAGCATGGCCAGACGCATCAGTCTGAAGGAGCTGGCAGAAAGCGTTATTGCTGCGGCAGCTAAAAGATAAAATTGTAAGTAAATCACTGTCAGGAGGTGCAAGCCTTGTGGCGGTGATTTTTATTTTGCACTAATGCCTAAAAATGAGCTGTTGAAGCAGAAAATTGCCCCTATGAAGCCAAAAATTTTACCTTTGAAGCAGAAATTTGACCCTGCGAAGCAGAATTTGCGACAAATTTGTAAAAAAACGCACAAAAGCTCTTGCATTTTTTGCGAATATGGTTATAATAATAATTGTAGTTAGCACTCTGGTGGATTGAGTGCTAACAAGCAAGAAGCAAATTACTCTCACTTTAATAAAGTACTCGAAAGGGGTTATAAAAATGTTAAAACCATTAGCTGACCACGTAGTTGTAGAAGTTGTAGAAGTAGAAGAAAAAACTGCTAGCGGCATTTTCCTGCCGGATACCGCAGTAAAGGAAAAACCGCAGCAGGGCAAGGTTCTGGCTGTAGGTAGAGGTAAATATAGCGATAACGGCACCCTGCTTAAGCCTGAGGTTAAGGTTGGCGACGAGGTTATTTTTGCTAAATACAGCGGTACTCCTGTAAAGCATGAGGGCAAGGATTACCTGCTGCTGAGCGAGCGCGATATCCTGGCTACCATCGAAAAATAATTTTCTTTAGTATATAGTAATTTAGATTTATCCAAAGGAGCGATATAAAATGGCTAAACAAATTCTGTTTAATGAAGAAGCTCGCCGCAGCCTGGAGCGTGGCGTAAATGCTTTGGCTGACGCAGTAAAGGTAACTCTTGGTCCTAAAGGCCGCAATGTTGTACTGGAAAAGAAATTTGGTGCACCTACCATCACCAATGACGGTGTAACCATTGCCCGCGATATTGAGCTGGAAGACCCGTTTGAAAACATGGGTGCACAGCTGGTTAAAGAGGTTTCTATTAAAACCAACGATGTTGCCGGTGACGGCACCACCACTGCTACCGTTCTGGCTCAGGCTATGATTAACGAAGGCATGCGCAACGTTGCTGCCGGTGCTAATCCGATGGTGCTGAAAAAGGGCATCAAAAAAGCAGTTGACGTTTTGGTTGAAGAGCTGAAGAACGTTTCCCAAAAGGTTGAAACCAAGGCTGCTAAAACCCAGGTTGCTTCTATTTCTGCCGCTGATGACGAAATCGGCAACTTGATTGCTGACGCTATGGAAAAGGTTGGCGATGACGGCGTTATCACCGTTGAGGAATCCAAGACCATGGAAACTCACCTGGAAACTGTAGAAGGTATGCAATTTGACCGTGGCTACATTTCCCCGTACATGGCTACCGATGCAGATAAGATGGAGGCTGTACTGAGCAATCCGTACGTATTCATCACCGATAGAAAAATTACCATGATTGCAGACATTATGCCTGTTTTGGAAAAGGTTGTACAAAACGGTGGCGAACTGCTGATTATTGCTGAGGATGTTGAAGGCGAAGCATTGGCAACCTTGGTTGTCAACAAGCTGCGTGGCACCTTCAAGGCCGTTGCTGTTAAGGCTCCTGGCTTTGGCGACCGCCGCAAAGCAATGCTGCAGGACATTGCAGCTCTGACTGGTGCAACCGTAATCAGCGAAGAGGTTGGCCGTAAGCTGGATAGCGCAAGCGTTGCTGACCTGGGCCGTGCGGGCCAGGTTCGCGTAACCAAGGAAATTACTACCATCGTTGATGGCCAGGGCGATAAGGCTGCAATCGAAGCCCGCGTTGCTCAAATCCGTGCGCAAATTCCCGAAACTACCTCAGACTTTGATAAAGAAAAGCTGCAGGAGCGTCTGGCTAAGCTGGCTGGCGGCGTAGCTGTTATTAAGGTTGGCGCTGCTACCGAGGTTGAGCTGAAGGATAAAAAGCTGCGCATTGAGGATGCTTTGAACGCTACCCGTGCTGCTGTTGCTGAAGGCATTGTTGCTGGCGGCGGTACTGCGCTGCTGCAGGTACAGCCTGCACTGGCTAAGATTAAAGCAACTGGCGATGAAAAAACCGGCGTAGAAATTGTTAAACGTGCTATTGAAGAGCCTGTACGTCAAATCGCTTACAACGCAGGCCTGGAAGGCGCTGTAATTGTTGACACCATTAAACGCAGCCGCAAGGGCTATGGCTTCAATGCTCTGACCGAAGAGTATGTTGACATGATCGAAGCTGGTATTGTTGACCCGACCAAGGTTACCAGAAGCGCACTGCAAAATGCTGCCAGCATCGCTGCTATGGTGCTCACAACCGAATCCATCGTAGCTGACAAGCCTGCTAAGGAGGGCGCTGTTCCTGCAATGCCTCCGATGGGCGGCGGCATGCCTGGTATGATGTAATTAGCAAATAGCTGCTAGTTAAATACTTGTTACTTATCTCCCTGCTGCTTCGGCGGCAGGGAGATTTTTGCATGTCTGGATAAGCCTGGGATGCTTTTTGACTGGGGATGTGTTATAATATTCTCATTATACTGGCGTGCTGCGCCAGCAAGCTGAAACGTTATGGGGGAGTGTTATAGATGCAGGAGCCTGCAGCAGAGAAGGATTTTTACTGGAAGCTGTTTAAGTCTACGTTTATTATCAGTGCCTTTACAATTGGCGGCGGTTACGTTATTATCCCGCTTTTGAAGGCTAAATTTGTAGATGAATACCAATGGATGGATGATAAGGAGGCGCTTAACTTGGTGGCAATTGCGCAGTCGGCACCTGGTGTTGTAGCGGCCAATGCCGCAATCAGCATGGGCTACCGTCTGGCCGGTATCAAGGGCACGATGGTGGCGCTATTGGCAACGATTTTGCCGCCGCTGATTACGTTGAGCGTTATTTCCTATGCATATGATGCCTTTGCGCACAACCAATATATACAGCTGCTTTTGAAGGGTATGCAATGCGGCGCTACGGCCATCATCATCAATGTAGCGATTGATTTGTTAAAAAAGGAGCTAAAGAAAAAGCTGGCGCTGCCGCTTTTGGTTATTGTGGGCACGTTTATCGCCAACTATTGCTTTAATGTGAATTTGATGTATGCAGTTATTGTTGATGCCATCATCGGCTTCTTTTTACTGCGTGACAAAAAGTATGCGTAAGGGGGAAGCGGTATGTATATTTATTGGGAGCTTTTTTGGAGCTTTGTAAAGGTTGGCGCTTTTTGTGTGGGTGGCGGTTATGCCTCCATGCCGCTTATCCAGGCAGAGGTTATTGAAAACCATGCTTGGATGACAATGCCACAGTTCATTGATATTTTTACAATTTCACAGATGACACCTGGCCCGATTGGCATTAATGCTGCTACGTTTGTCGGTACTAAGGTTGCAGGCATCCCAGGAGCAATCGCTGCTACCGTAGGCTTTGTTTTCCCGTCGGTGTTTATTGTGCTGGCCTTGGCCCGCCTGGTTTTTAAGTATGGTGATATCGGCCCTGTGCGCGGCGTGCTCAACGGTCTGCGTCCTGCGGTCGTAGCGCTTATCTGCGCTGCAGGCTTAAGCTTTGTGCTTTTGGCGCTGTGGAACACCGAAACGCTGCCAGAGGATTTTACTAAGGTAGATTTGATAGGCTGCATTGTGCTGCCCATTTCACTTTGGTGCATCCGCCACAAGATGAGCGTTATCCGCACGCTGTGCATGAGCGGCGTTTTGGGCCTTATTTTGGGCATAGCAGGAATTAGATAAAGAGACTTTTGTAGGAGATAGCTGTGGCTGTCTCCTTTTTTGTTAACTGCACAAAACTAGCGGTTGACGTAGCTGCTGTTTTGCTATATAATAGAAACAGTTAACCTAAGGAAATGGGAGGTTAACTACTAAGGTTAGGGATGTGAATTTATAATGCAAAAAATTATTGCTTTGGCGGAGAAGGTTTTGTCCGGTGAGGATATTACCAGAGAAGAAGCCAATTATCTTATTAATGTGAGCGATGATGATACCATGGTCTTGCTTTCCATGGCTGATAAGATTCGCCAAAAATATGCAGGCAATGCTGTAGACTGCTGTGCTATTATCAACGGCCGCAGCGGCAAATGCAGCGAAAATTGCAAGTTCTGCGCCCAGTCGGCACATTATCATACTGGTGTTAAGGAATATGGCCTGTTGAGTGAGGAAGAAATTTTCAACGCTGCCAAAAAGGCTAAGGAAGCTGGCGCTGTGCGCTTTTCTATCGTCACCAGTGGCCGCGGACAGAGCAAGGCAGACGACTTTGCTAACATCTGCCGCACGCTCAGCCGCATTAAAAAGGAGCTGCAAATTGAGGTTTGCGCTTCTTTGGGTATTTTGACGGTGGAGCAGGCTAAGGAGCTGCGTGCTGCAGGCGTAACCCGTTATCATTCCAATTTGGAAACTGCTGGCAGCCATTTTCCTGATATCTGCACTACTCATACCTATGCTGATAAATTTGTTACCATCAAAAATGCCCAGGCAGCAGGCCTGCGTGTTTGCAGCGGTGGCATTTTGGGCTTGGGCGAAACACGCGAGCAGCGTGTGGAATGGGCCTTCACCCTCAAGGAGCTGGGCATTGACAGCGTGCCGCTGAACATGCTGACCCCGATTCCAGGTACTCCGTTTGAAAATAACGAGCCGCTTTCTCCGCTGGAGATTTTGCGTGCCTTTGCTGTTTTCCGTTTTGTACTGCCCAAGGCGCAAATTCGTACTGCGGGTGGCCGTGAGGTTAACCTGCGTGATTTGCAGTCTATGGCCTTAAGCGGTGGCGCTAGCGGCATCATGATTGGCGGCTATTTGACAACTGCCGGCCGTGGCACCGAGCGCGATATGCAGATGCTTAAGGATTTGGATCGTCCGCGCAGCCAGCCGCAGCTTGCTTAATTTGTTTTCCATGATTATTTAAATACAATCTTACACCTTAAAATCTCAAAAGAGGGACAGGCTGTTGTGCGAGCGGCCTGTCTTTTCTTGTGCCTGCAGCTTTGGCGCAGGCATTTTATTTTTGCATACCACACAGCCTGTAACTATGCTATAATATAATTTACTAATGAAATTAAGGGGTGAAGCAATATGCAGTCACACTTTCTGATTATTACAGGTATGTCTGGCGCAGGCAAAACTCAGGTTGTGCGTACGCTGGAGGATTTAAATTTTTTCTGCATAGATAATTTGCCGGCAACACTTATTCCCAAGTTTGCAGAGCTGTGCAGGCAAACGTCCGAGGAAAAGGTAGCGCTGGTGGTGGATATCCGCGGCGGCCGCTTTTTTGACAAGCTCTTGCAGGTTTTGGATGAGATGGAGGCCAGCGGGCAAAAGTACGAGCTGCTCTTTTTGGATGCGTCTGATGCTACACTAGTACGCCGTTATAAAGAAACTCGTCGCCGTCATCCCTTGGGCGAACGCAATACGCTGCTGAAGAATATCACCTGCGAGCGTGAGCTGTTAGACCCGCTGCGCGAAAAGGCAAGATACATTATTGATACTACCGTTTTGAGCCCGTCACAGCTCAAGGCCAGGGTGACGGAGCTTTTTGGCGAGGGTGCGCCCAAGGAGCGCATGGGAATTGTGGTGCGTTCCTTTGGCTTTAAGCACGGCCTGCCGCTAGATAGCGATTTGGTTTTGGATGTGCGCTTTTTGCCTAACCCGTTTTACGTAGAGGAGCTGCGGCATATGACTGGCAACGACCGCCCAGTGGCCGATTTTATCTGCCGCTATCCGCAAACCTTTCAATACCTGAAGCTAGAGGAACAGCTGCTGGATTTTTTGGTGCCGCAATATATTAACGAGGGCAAGGCGCAGCTGGTGATTAGCGTGGGCTGTACAGGCGGACAGCATCGCAGTGTTTTTATTGCCAACAAGCTGTATGAGTACCTGCGAGAAAAGGGCTATAACGTGGATGTTACGCACCGTGACATGCCACGCAAGAAGTAAGGGAGGACTCTATGGGTTGGATTAGCTGGCTATGCCCTGGTATTAATTTGAAGCGCTGGCTGCTGCTCTTTGCGGTGGGAGTGCTTTTGTGCGCGCTGGGACTGGCTTTGTTTTTTAATTATCAGCTGATGGGCAAGGCAGAGGAGCTGCTCTTTCAGATGACATATCTGACAACGGGACGTTATTCTAATGCGCTGATAATGGCAATGGGCGTAGCGTTTTTAATTGTGGGCCTGGCAGTAATGGTCTATGGTACGCGCCGTTTGATCAGCTCGGTGGTTGCCGTGGTCGTGCCTGATAAAAACGGCTCGCTGATGGAGACGATTTTTATGCAGCGCAAGCTGACGCGCGGGCCTGCCATCACTGTTGTTGGCGGTGGCACAGGTCTTTCCACGCTGCTGCGCGGCATGAAGTATATTACTAATAACTGCACTGCTGTGGTCACCTCGGCAGACGATGGCGGTTCCTCCGGCCGTCTGCGCAAGGAGCTGGGGATTATCCCTCCAGGCGATTTGCGCAACTGTCTGACGGCGCTTGCTGACCGCGAGCCGCTGATGGAACGCTTGATGCAGTACCGCTTTCAGGGAGATTCGCCGCTGGCCGGGCATTGCTTTGGCAATTTATTTATAGCAGCAATGGCGCAGGCTGAGGGTGGCATGGAGGCCGGCCTTAACGCTACTAGCCAAATTTTGAAGGTGCGTGGCAGGGTAATACCCTCTACCTTGGAAAATATTCAGCTGCAGGCGCAGATGACGGATGGTACGACAGTGACAGGCGAATCCGAAATCCCCAAGGTGCACAAGCACATCAAGCGTATGCGGATGCTGCCAGCTGAGGCGCAGGCCGCTAATGGTGCTATTGCAGCTATCTTGAAGGCAGATGTGTTGATTTTTGGCCCGGGCAGTTTGTATACCAGCGTTATCCCCAATCTTTTGGTGGAAGGAATCCGTGATGCGGTGGTGAGCTCTAAGGCAATAAAGATTTATATCTGCAACGTGATGACGCAGCCAGGCGAAACGGATGGCTACGGTGCTTATGAGCATGTGCAGGCATTGGTGGAGCATGTAGGCGTGCAATTTTTGGATTATGTTATCGTTAACAACCAAGAGGTGACAGGCGACAAGCTGCGCCAATATGAGGCGGAGGGCTCGCAGCCGATTACGCCTGATATAGAACAAATCCGTGATTTGGGCATTACTGTGGTGCCTGCACGCTTAATCAGCAAGGATGATTTGGTGCGCCACGACCCACGCAAGCTGGCGCGGGTGTTGATAGCGCTTATTTACCGTTTGCGCTTGTTTGGGAGGGGCATGCAGTTTTTTGACTATTTCTTTATGCGTGCCGGGATGAAGAAGCTTTATAAAAAGAATTAACCAGGGATGGGAACAAAAATTTAGGATAGAGGTGGATCCTGCTTGTCTTTTTCTAACGACGTAAAAAACGAATTGTCGCGTATAGAGGGCAATACTGCTGCCATGGATAAGGCAGAGCTTTTGGGCCTTTTGCGTATGAGCGGTGCTATTATTATCCGCGGCATGAGCATCGGTATACATTTTTCTACCGAAAACGCAGCACTGGCGCGGCGGGTGCTGCAGCTTTTAAAAAGCAATTACCAGGTACAGACCGAGGTTGTTATCACCAGGTCACGCCGCCTAAAAAAGAATAACCGCTACCAGGTTCAGGTAATTCCTGCGCCGCAGGTGGCGCGTGCGTTGGACGAGCTGCAGCTTTTGAGTGTAGAAAGTGATTTAAAAAATCCGCTTTTGGCAACGCACGACTGCAAGCGCACCTTTTTGCGCGGTGCGTTTTTGGGCGGTGGCAGCGTCAGCCGCCCCACCAGTGACTATCATCTGGAGATGGTCACGGGTAACGAGAGCTTTGCGCACACCATTATCAAGGTGATGCAAACCTTTTCGCTCAAGGCTAAGTTGACGGATAGAAAGAATGAGTATATTGTCTATTTGAAGGACGGCGAAAGCATTATCAGCTTTTTGAGCGTTATCGGCGCCCATAATGCTATGATGGAGCTGGAAAACGTGCGCATTGTCAAGGAGATGCGCAATAACGTGAACCGTGCGGTGAACTGCGAAACTGCCAATCTCAATAAGGTGGTGAAGGCCGCAGTGCGCCAGGTGGCCTGCATCAAATATATTGATGAGCATATGGGACTGAGCGAGCTGCCGCAGGGGCTGCAGGATATAGCACGCCTGCGCTTGGATTATCCTGATGTGTCGCTCAACGATTTGGTGGATTATGCAGGCGGTCTTGGTAAATCGGGCATCAACCACCGCTTAAAAAAGCTACAGGAAATTGCTGTAGGCTTGGGTATGGAATTGGAGAATGCAGATAAATGATAAAAAAGCTTTTATGGGGACTGGCGGCGCTGGTGCTGGTGCTGGCTGCTGCGGCAGGAGCTGCATGGCAAATGCATGGACAGCGTTGGCAGGAGGAGTATGCTGCTTACAAAAAGACCGGAGCACCTGTACTGATGTATCATGCAGTGGGACTGGAGGAGGGCGCCGATTGGCCCAAAACGCTGATTATGAAGCCGGAGCTATTTGAAGCGCATTTGCGCTATCTAAAGGAGCAGGGGTACACCATTGTGACGGTAGCGGCGCTGGCAGAGCGGCTCACCAAGGGCGAAAGCGTGGATAAATATGTAGCGCTGAGCTTTGATGATGGCTATAAAAATAACTATAGCGTGGTTTTGCCGTTGCTGCAAAAATATGATGCTAAGGGGTCGTTTTTTGTCATCAACAGGGATATAGGCGATGAGCTACACATGAATGAGCAGGAGATCAAGGGCCTGATTGCAGCAGGCATGGAGCTTGGTTCGCACACCTACAGTCATAATCCCTTGGCAGCGATAGACGAGAAATACCTGGTTTGGGAAACAGATACCTCGCGCTATTGGCTGAAGAAAAAGTTTGATGGTTATATTGTGCGTACACTGGCTTATCCTAATGGCAGCTACAATGACAGGGTTATCGCGGCAGCCAAAAAATATGGCTTTTACCGTGCGCTGACAGGACACGTTGGCATCAATACGGCAGCGACGTATAAAAATGCACCGATGGAGATGTACCGAGTGACGGTGGCAGATGACGGCAACGGCCTGGAGGGCTTCAAGAAACGCCTGGAGCAGGCATACTTTTTCGGCTTCTTGCAGACTAAGGGTATAGATGTGAATATAGTGAGAGATATTTTTGTGCATTAGAAAGTTCTTGAGAGACGGAGGTTGGGGTTGCAAAAGCTCTTGACCATATGATTCACTTGAATGGCGACAGATTTTATGGGCCTAGAAGGTAAATAGTCCCCTGTAATAACCGCCGCTTTGCAAAAAATCCTTGCCAAATGCGGTGAAACAGGGTAAAATATGTAAGTAGCAATTTAATTTTTTTGGAGGTATTTGTGATGAGAAAACACATTAAGACTGTTAATAAAGCAATGCTGAACAAAACCCTGCGCACCGGCGGCTGTGGCGAATGCCCTGCTTCCTGCCAATCTGCCTGCAAGACCTCTTGCACCGTTGGCAACCAGGTTTGCGAACACTGCAAATAAGATTATTGCATAATGCAGCTCCCTGTTTGTTGCAGGGGGCTGTTTTACTATGTTGCTCAAAAAGGAAAGGTTGAATTATATGCTTATACATAAAATGCGCCTGGATGATTACATGGCCGTGTTGGATATCAACAGCGGTGCTGTGCATCTGGTGGATGATGTCATTTATGATTTGTTGGATTATTATGATGGCAGCAACGATGACGAAGCAATGGCTGCCTTAAAGGATAAATACAGCGAGGAGGATTTGCAAGACGCATTGGAGGAAATGCACGGCCTAGAGGACGAGGGACTGTTGTTCAGCCCTGGTTTTGATGTGCCGCCGACCTTTGCTGAGCAGCCGATTGTAAAATCGCTATGCCTTTTGGTAACACACGATTGCAATCTGCGCTGCGGCTATTGCTTTGCTGATACAGGCTCCTTTGGCGGCTGCCGTCAGCTTATGAGCAAGGAAACCGCGCAAAAGGCTATTGAGTTTGCTATTGCTGGCAGCAAGAAGCGCCACAACCTGGAGCTGGATATGTTTGGCGGCGAACCGTTGATGAACTGGCCGGTGGTGGAATATATTGTGGAATATGTGCGCCGTCGTGAAAAGGAAACAGGCAAGAACATTAAGCTGACGCTGACGACTAATGGTACTTTGCTTAATGACAATAATATCAAATATCTTAACGATAACCGTGTTATGCTGGTATTGAGCCTGGATGGCAAAAAGGCAACACATGATGCTATGCGCCCGTTCCCTAATAAGGCAGGCAGTTATGATGCGGCAGTGCGCGGCTTTAAGAAGGTAATCGAAAGCCGTCAGGGGAAAAACTATTACCTGCGCGGCACCTATACGCATTTTAGCACGCATTTTTGTGAGGATGTGCTGGATATGACGAAGGTTGGCAAAGAGATTTCCGTAGAGCCGGTTGTAGGTATTGATGATCCCTGGGTGCTGACAGAAGCTGATCTGCCAATAATTTTTGATGAATACGACAAGCTGGCACGCGTATATTTGGAGCGTCGCCGTAGTGGCGATGCCTTTGACTTCTTCCACTTTAATGTGGCGCTGGATAACGGTCCCTGTGTTGCTAAGCGCTTAGCTGGCTGTGGTGCAGGCCATGAATACTATTGCATTACTGCTGATGGCGATATTTACCCCTGTCATCAGTTTGTTGGCCGCGAAAAATACAAGATGGGCACATTAGATACAGGTATAGTTACGCCGGAGATGGTGCAAAAGTTCCGCCATACGCACGTTATGACCAAGCCCGAATGCAGCAAGTGCTGGGCCCGCTTCTTCTGCAGCGGTGGCTGTCATGCTAACGCCGATTTAATTAACGGTGATATCAGTAAGCCTTATGAGTATGGCTGCAGACTGCAAAAGAAGCGTTTGGAAAACGCTATTATAGTACAGGCTGTCCTGTCTGCAGAGGCCCAAGAGGGTGAGGACCTGCGTCCGCATATCAATAACTTTACCTACGAAAAGTAAATAGTAGTTTTTGCTCCCTGCTTGCGTGGGGAGCTTTTTATTGAAAAAATATCAAGCCGAATCAAAAAAATCTTGCAGATTTTTGCCAAAAACAGGGCATTTTGACGAAAAAAACGGCTATTTTTGCAAGTTTTTTTGCAGAATTTTAGGCACTGTAAAGCGTGTATACAAGATACTTCTTTTGCCAACTGACCCTAGTGTTTCACTAAAATTTGTTAAAAAAGTTACGAAAAAGGTATTGACATTACCTTGCCTGCGTGGTATTATATACAAGTCGACGCGATACGGTAACAAAACAAAAGCCAAAATCGCTAGACACGGAACCTTGAAAACTGAACATATAACCTAGAAAAAGCGAATGTGCGGGTCGAGCGCCGTAAGGCGCGAGACCAAGTCAAATAACTTCTTTTAATAACTAAGAGCCAAATCGGTTCTTCAATA
>CAVDRP010000013.1:0-59102 GCA_963611535.1 Bacteroidaceae bacterium
CTATGGATTTTTATTTTTTGATTAAGTGTTCAACTTCATTATACAACTGACCAATTAAATTCTTAGCCATTTTTATACCTCCATGTTTTGCGAAGCAAAATTCGAGTCCTCTGACGAGGAGAGGTATTGCTTCTCTGTTTATGTTCCTTTCCTTTTGATAGCTTTATCATAATTCAATTACACTTCTCAATCAAATCTTTATTCTTATCGTAGTGATAAGTTTATCTAATCATTGTATAATAAATAAAAGCCTAACATCGCGGAGGATATTGCTTATGCTGCTACGCCAGATTGAATATTTACAAGCAGTTATTGAAAATGGGAATTTTTATATTGCTGCCGAACAATGTAATGTGTCACAATCTGCCATTTCTCAACAGATTAAAAAATTAGAGGATGAACTTGGAGTAAAATTGTTAGAAAGACATAACCGAACTTTTTCGTTAACTCCGGCTGGAGAACATTTCTACAAAAAAAGTCTTGTTATCACGGCAGATATACGGCAAATGATAAGAGAAACTAAACGCATTGCCGATAAAAATAATGCTATACTTAGAATTGGCTATTACAAGGGCTACCATGGAAATGAATTATCCGAGGCTGTAACAATTTTTTCTGAAAAGTATCCGACTGTAGATGTGCAGATTATGGTAGGAAGTCACGAAGAGCTTTATCATGCTATGGAAAATGGTGTCATTGATTTAGTGTTAAGTGACCAAAGACGTGCGTTCTCTGATGCTTACAATAATCAGATTCTCACAGAAAGTAAGATTTACATAGAAATGTCTGCGAAGAATCCTCTCAGCAAATTGTCAAGTCTGGAGTCTTCGGATTTAAAAAACATTCCATGCATTTTGATAATAAATCAGGCTGGACCAAAAGAAGAACAGGACTATTATGAATCAATTATAGGATTACATGGTGAGTTTGTTTTTGCAGATACTATACAGGAAGCCCGGTTGAAACTGATTACGGGTCAGGGATACATGCCTGTCGATGTAATTGGTGAACAGGTCTGGTTTGACACTTCCGTATGCAGAATACCTCTTTGCCGGAATTCTCAGATTATAAAGAAAACCTACTGCGCTTTTTGGAAAAAGGATAATTCAGGATATTACATAGAGGAATTTGCTGAGATGCTTCGTTCATGCTTCTAAGTATCCTGTTTTTAATATAAAAAACTTAATAATGTCTATTATAGTGGTCTGGCAGCTTGAAATCTTGTAGTCTGATGCATGCTTAAAATTTAAAAAAGTGGTCTTGACATGGGACTATTATAATGTTTTTGCTTTTATAGCAGGAATTTTGCTTTTGATACAGAAATTATAATAGTATTACAGCTAGGCATTATTGCACGATAAATGCTGCATAGCAAAATAGGTGCAAGCAAGAGGAGGAATTTTCCTTGTATATACACAAGCTGCTTTTTACTGCGATGGTGCTTTGTAGCCTGCTTTGTCCCTGGGGCGCAGGTGCAGCAGGCATCACCAATTATCCGCCTTTGGTTAATCCTGCGCATTGGACGGCGCAAAACGCTGCAGGCGATCAGGTGATTTTGGACAGCAAGGGTGTGAGCGCTTTTAACGCCATGGTGCGCAGTGCGTCGCGTACAGTGCCTGACCTGGTGAATTATCCTGCCAGCATGAGCGGTGATTCACTCAAAACCAAAATTATGGATTATTCGGTTCTGGATGATGATTTGTATCTGCATGGCAATAAGGTGAGCGAAAATTATAAGGATATTCTGCGCAAGCAGACGAATATCAGCGCCGTGACTGCTAGCGTCAAGGTGCGCTATGGCGTGACTGTGCGGCGGACGGCCGTACGTGCCCTGCCCACGGGCGAGGGATTGTATTATTACGCTGCCGACACCGATTTTGACGCTCTGCAGCAGACGATGCTTGACCCGGGGGAGCCTGTCGCCGTGCTGCATACCAGCGCCAACGGTTATTTTTACTATGTGCAGGCCGTTAACTACAGTGGCTGGGTGAGCAAGTTTAACGTAGCGCTGGCCGAAAAAAAAGACTGGCTGGCCTTTGCCAAGCCCGAAAGCTTTTTGGTGGTGACGGCTGCAGGCTATACGCTGAAAACTGCAGGAGAAAACGTGCTGTACCAGCAGGGAGCGCGGCTGCCTGTGGAAAGCGTGCAGGGAGATGTTTATACTGTGCTGGCGCCAGTGCGTGCAAGCAGCGGTACCTTGCAAAAGCAAAAGCTTTTTGTACCCAAGTCCTCTGCCGGCGTGCATTACGGCTATCTGCCTTATACCAGCAACAATATTATTAATGCGGCCTTTAAATTTTATGGCCAGCCTTATGGCTGGGGCGGCCTGAAAAACAGCGTGGACTGCTCTAGCTTAGTATTTAATGCTTATCGCACTGTTGGCATCATCCTGCCGCGCGATGCAGACCAGCAGGAGCAGGGAGCAGGCACAAGGCATGCTCTAAGTGGCGACGATAAAACACGCAAGCAGCAGATCAACAAGCTGCTGCCAGGTGCGGCGCTTTATATGGATGGCCACGTGCTTATTTATATCGGCCAGATTAACGGCGAGCCTTATGCCATCCACGCCCTGGGTTCGCATTATGCCAATGGCCAGAGCCGCAAGGAGATGAAGGTTGTGGTGAGCGACCTGAATCTGAAGCGTGCCTCGGGACAGACGCATTTGCAGGCGCTGACAAGCGCCATAGAATATAAATGATAGGAGAATGATGAATGTTAAACCAATTTACCTGTGAAGCAATAGACTTGGATGCTGCTGTATATGAGGGGGCAGACAGTATAGTAATCTTTTTGTGCAAGGAATGCCTGGCAGCGCTGGCAAAGCTGCAGCTGCCAGAGACTGTAGCCAAGGCTGTGGAGCTGTATGCAGCGCGGTATGATGTTTATGAAGCAGGCAGCATAGCAACCTTGGTGCTGCCCAAGGAGGATAGCCTGCTGACTGTGCTTATTGCTGGCTGCGGTGAGGGCGCGGACTGCAAGCCTAACAACTTTCGCAAGGCAGCAGGGGCGGCAGCACGTGCGCTGCACAGTGCCAAGGCACAGCGGGCTGTGCTGGCAGCACCCATTTTGACCAACCCTGAGCGTAAGGCAAATTTGCAATGCATTGCCGAAGGCCTGTTCCTTGGCGGCTATACCTTTAATAAATTTAAGAGCGAGGCCAAGGCTGCGCCGCTGTGTGAGGCAAGGCTTGTGAGTGCGGTGGAGGACGCTGACGCCATTGTGCGCGCTGCCGAAATCGCCGCCGAGGCAGTGTGCTACGTGCGTGATCTGGTGAATAACCCAGGCAACGTGGTTACGCCACAATACCTGGTGGAGGAAGCGCTATCGATGGGACAGCAGCTGCCGCTGGAAATTACCGTGATGGACGAGGCGCTTATGGAAAGCCGTGGCATGAACGCCATCCTGGCTGTGGGACAGGGCAGCCATAACCCACCGCGCCTTATAGCACTGCGCTATAACGGTGCAGGTGATGCTCCCTATACCGCCTTTGTGGGCAAGGGTGTGACCTTTGACAGCGGCGGCATTTCGATCAAGCCTGATGACAATATGGGTGAGATGAAGGACGATATGACGGGAGCAGGCGCGGTTTTGGGCGCTATGCGTGCTATTGCCAGCCTGCAGCTTAAATGCAACGTCATCGGTGTGCTGGCCTGCGCCGAAAATATGCCTGACGGCAAGGCGCAGCGTCCTGGTGACATTGTGCGCGCTGCCAACGGCAAAACCATCGAGGTTATCTCTACAGACGCCGAAGGCCGCATGGTGCTGGCAGATGGCGTATGGTACGCCTGCCAGATGGGCGCTGCGCGCGTTATTGATATTGCAACGCTCACAGGTGCTGTTATCGTGGCGCTGGGGACGGAAACCAGCGGTATTGTCACTAATGACGAGACGTTGGCAGAGCAGATAAAAAAGGCAGGTCGCATTGCTGGCGAAAATTATTGGCAGCTGCCTTCCCTGCCGGAATGTAAGGAAGCTATTAAGAGCGATGTGGCCGATTTGCTCAACAGTGCCGGCCGTGCTGGCGGCTGCATCACAGGCGGCCTTTTCATCGGCGAGTTTGTGGACAAAGGCGTTCCTTGGGCGCATTTGGATATCGGCGGCACCTCTACAGCCACCAAAACAGCAGGCTTTAAGGTGAAGGGCGGTACTGCCTTTGGCACTATGACCTTGATTAAGCTGGCGGAGCTTTTGTGATGACAGAGCAGCTTGTAGATTTACATATGCATAGCACCTTTAGCGACGGCCGTTATACGCCTACTATGCTGGTGGACGAGGCAGCAGCTAAGGGGATTAGCGTGATAGCGCTCACTGACCATGATTCCTGGAACGGGATAGAGGAGGCGCGCCAAGCAGCGCAAAAATATGCAGGCAGTGTACGCGTGCTTACAGGTGTAGAGCTGGGAACGCAATACGAGGGCGACAGCGTACATATTTTGGGTTATCATGTATCTACTGCCTGCGAAGCCTTGCATAAGAAAATGGACGAGATGCGCCATGCGCGCGAGCATCGTTTGTATGCCATGCTTGAAAAGCTGGATAAGCTGGGCTATCACGTGGAGATAGACGCCTGCGACCCCAAAAACAGGGCGGTGGGCAGGCCGCATGTGGCCAAGGCGCTGGTGGCCAAGGGATATTTTGCTACAGTACAGGATGCGTTTGACGCGCTGCTACATCGTGGCGGACCAGCTTACGTGCCGCAGCCTAAGCTGTCACCGCACGAGGCCGTGACACTGATTCATGAGGCAGGTGGCCTGGCAGTTTTGGCGCATCCATCGGAGCTGGAAGACAGCGCGCTGCCTGCACGCCTGCTTGAGGCAGAACCCTTTGACGGCCTGGAGGTGTGGCACCCCAGTGCGGACGCAGCGGCACGCGCAAAGTGGCTGGCGCTGGCCGAGGAGCGCGGCCTTTTGGTGAGCGGCGGCAGCGATTTTCACGCTATACCTGACCGCTTTCCTGCGCAGCTGGGCATTTGGCAGGTTAGATACGAGGACGTAAAGGGTGTAATAGAATGGAAGTAGTTGCTTTTGTAGGGCCAAGCGGTACAGGCAAGAGCCATCACGCCATTGGCGTAGCCTTTGATAACCGTTGCGACGCCATCATAGACGACGGACTTTTGATCAAGGGAACTAAAATTCTTGCAGGTACATCGGCCAAGAACGAAGACAACAGAATACAGGCAGTCAAGCGTGCGATTTTTACGGATAACAATCACGCCAAGCAGGTGCGTGAGGCGCTTGCGGCCAGCGGCATCAAAAGGCTGCTCATTATCGCAACCTCGGATAACATGATCAACAAAATCACCGCCAGGCTGCAGCTGCCGTCCCCGGTTAAAACTGTGTATATTCAGCAGATTGCCAGCAAGTCCGAAATAAAAAAGGCGCGCTACATGCGCCTGCACGATGGCAAGCACATCGTGCCTGTGCCGACGGTGGAGCTGAAGCCGCATTTCACAGGTTATTTTGCCGATTTGCCATATAACCTGTTTTCCAGCAAGCGCAAACAGGAAAAAGCGGCAGACCGTTCGATTGTGCGTCCATCCTTCAGCTTTTACGGCAAGCTTTTGATTGCCGACAATGCCATTGAGGACATCATTAAAATTATCGGTCGCAAGATGGATGGCGTGGAGCGCGTTACGTCCATCAAGGTGCGCCGCCGCAGTGACAATAGCAAGGGCATCGTCATCAGCGTGGAGGTTGTGCTTTACTACGGCGTGCAGCTGTTTAACCTTACCAAGCAGTTCCAGGCCAAGATTAAAGAGAAGGTTGAATATATGACGGCCATGAAGGTGAATAACGTTAATGTTTCTATCCGCAGCCTGGCGCTCAAAAGGAAATAACGACCTTGCCCAGGTATTTTATTAATAGCATATAATTGCATCAAAAAAGCCTCCGCTTACTTTGCTGATGGGCAAAGCAGGCGGAGGCTAAACTTATGCTGTTTTGAGTATTATCTTAGTTTTGACCAGGAACCTTGAGCACTGCGCCAGTTGCAGCAGAGGTAACCAGGGCTGCATAGCGTGCCAGGTAACCGCTGGTAACCTTAGGCGGCGGACAAACCCAGTTTTTGCGGCGTTCAGCCAGCTCCTCATCGCTCAGCTTCACGTTCAGGGTGCGGTTGGGAATATCAATTTCGATGATATCGCCATCCTGTACCAGGGCAATGTTGCCGCCCTCGCGCGCTTCGGGAGAAATGTGGCCGATGCAGGCACCGCGGGTAGCACCGCTGAAGCGGCCGTCGGTGAGCAGGGCAACGTCCTTATCGTGACCCATGCCTGCCAGTACGGAGGTGGGGTTGAGCATTTCGCGCATGCCAGGGCCGCCCTTGGGGCCTTCGTAGCGGATAACAACAACGTCACCGCTGACAACCTGCTTAGCACAGATAGCTGCAATAGCTTCGTCCTCGGAGTTGTAAACCTTAGCCGGGCCACTGAATACCTTCATGGAAGGATCAACAGCACTTTCCTTGACAACGCTGCATTCGGGAGCGATGTTGCCCTTGAGTACAGCGATACCGCCGGTCTTGTTGTACGGGTTTTCTACGCTGTGAATAACCTCAGGACGCAGGATCTCGGCGTTTTTGATAATTTGGCCAACAGTTTTGCCGCTGACGGTAGCGCAGCTCTTTTTGATGAGCTTTAAGCGGTCCAGCTCGTGCATAACTGCAGGGATGCCGCCTGCCTCGTTCAAATCAATGATGTGGTGGCTGCCGCCCGGGCTCATCTTAGTGAGGTACGGGGTCTTTTTGGAGATCTTGTCAAACAGCTCCAAGGGCAGGTCAATGCCAGCCTCGTGGGCGATAGCAGGCAGATGCAGTGCGGTGTTAGAGCTGCCGCCGATTGCCATGTCGACAGTGATGGCGTTCTTGAAGGCGTTGAGCGTCATGATGTCGCGCGGCAGGACGTTTTCTTCAATGAGGCGCATAACAGCCATGCCTGCATGCTTAGCCAGGGCAATACGTTTGCCGTTGTAGGCAGCAGGAATGGTGCCGTTGCCGGGCAGACCCATGCCCAAAACCTCGGTGAGGCAGTTCATGGTGTTGGCAGTGAACAGGCCGGAGCAGCTGCCGCAGCCAGGGCAGGCGCAATGCTCGATCTCGCTCAGCTCTTCCTTGTCAATCTGGCCGGATTCAAAGCGGCCAGCAGCTTCAAATACAGTGGATACGCTGATATCCTTGCCATGGTAACGGCCGGGGAGCATCGGGCCGCCGCTGACAACAACGGTGGGGATGTTCAGACGGGCAGCTGCCATCAGCATACCAGGAACAATTTTATCACAGTTAGGAATCAAAATCAGGCCGTCAAAGGCGTGGCCGTTGGCAACAGCTTCAATGCTGTCGGCAACCAGCTCGCGGCTTGCCAGCGGATATTTCATGCCATCGTGGCCCATAGCGATGCCGTCGCAGATGCCGATAGCGGGGAACTCGATAGGAGTGCCGCCTGCTTCTAAAACACCGTATTTGGCAGCCTGGGCGATGGTGTCCAGGTGCATGTGGCCGGGGATGATTTCGTTAGCGGCACAGCAGATGCCGATTAACGGTTTCTTTAATTCTTCTTCGGTATAACCCATCGCATAAAACAGAGAGCGATGAGCTGCGCGGGTAGAACCCTTTTTTACTTGTGTACTGCGCATAGTTTGTCTTGACCTCTTTCCCTTAATAAATATTACAAAATCGTTTGGCCGACAAGGCAATAGCTGCCCTGTCGCACACGTACCACGTGGGTCTTTTTAGTGAGACCTGCTATTTTAGGTACTCCTAAAATTTTACAATTTTTACGCCTGACTGTCAAATTTTATGGATAAAAAACTACTATCTGCTGTAAGATTTTCTTCCTGCTGCACTTCATAGTTACAAAGTTTACACAATGAGGAACTGTGATAAGATTTTTGTGGGATATATTCAACATGCAATTTACGAAGCTCAAATAATGCTTAAAGCAAAACAAAAACCGCTTGCTTAGCGCAGGCGGTTTTGTGCTATATAGATGTTTATGGGGGTTCAATTTAAGCCTTTATTGCTGTATTATTTGCTTTTGCATAACGTTATATGCAACATCTCCATCATGTGGCTGACCGTTGACGTTTACATTGCCATGAAAGGCAGCAACCTTTGTCTGCCAGTTGTAGCTGCCACTATCAGCAGAAATATTGGTAGCGGAATCATTAAAGTGCAGGTTGCCGTTTACGTAAGCCGTGCGGTTGGAGTGGTAAACATCTACCTTGTCACAAGTGAATTTTAAATCTCCAAAGCTTAGGCTGATGTTTCCCTGGCCATGCACCTCCATAGAGTACATATAAACCTTTGTAGAATCCCCGGTGATGGTCAGCGTTGTGTCATGAGCCGGGAACTGGACAAAGACATGACCCTCCAGGTCATATACACCGGTCATGGGGTTAAAGGTGCGGCTGTCGCTGGTGATTACAGGGTCTGCAAAGCACATTGCCGGCAGCATTACTAAAAGCATTATCAGAGTAAAGAAAAATTTTTTCATAAGTATTCACCTCGTATAAGCAGAGACAGAAATTAAGCGTACTACTCATTATAGTATCTTTTTTATGTGCCTGCAAGTACAGAAAAAGAATTTTTGGTGAAAAAAGAGGATTTTAACGTTAAATATTGAATATAAAGATGTGTGAATGTTAATGGAGGTAGTGCGGACGTGGACGGAGAATTTGAAAGCTTTAAAGAGCAGGTGCGCAGCGCTGCTGACATGGTGCAGATTATCTCCAGTTATGTACCGCTGAAGAAAAAAGGACAAAACTACTGGGGCTGCTGCCCTTTTCATGGAGAAAAAACACCATCCTTTGCGGTGAACCCAGGCAAGAGCATGTTCTATTGCTTTGGCTGCCACGAGGGTGGGGATATTTTTAAATTCGTCATGAAAATCGAAAACTGTGGCTTTATGGATGCCATGAAGCTGCTGGCGGCACGCTATGGCATTCCCATACCTGAAAAGCAGAAGACAGCGGCTGAGGTTGTACGCGAAAAGCAAAGGGATAGCATCTATAATGCTAACGATCTGGCGTCAAAATTCTTTCAGGCCTGTCTTACTAAGACTGCTTATGGCAGGGAGGCGCTTGCCTATTTGGCAGGTCGCGGCATTGGTGACGATGTCATTGCCCGCTTTGGCATAGGCTACGCACTCAATAATTTTACAGCGCTCGTGGTGTCGTTGGGTAAGCGTGGCTGCACACCGCAGCTTTTGGAGCAGGCAGGCCTGGCAGCACGCGGACGTAGCGGCTATTATGACAAGTTCCGTAACCGTGTAATTATCCCTATACGTGATCCGCGAGGGCGCATTGTAGGCTTTGGCGGCAGGGTGCTTGATGATAGCAAGCCTAAATATTTAAATACCGGTGAAACGCAATGGTTTAACAAGCGCAGGCTGCTTTTTGGCTTAGATATTGCCGCAAAGGCTATACGCTCTTCCAGGCAGGCTGTGGTGGTGGAAGGCTACATGGATGCCATAAGCCTGCACGCAGCTGGCTTTGCTAATGTAGTTGCTTCTATGGGCACAGCGTTTTCACAGGAGCAAGCGCGGCTTTTGGCACGGCTGGCAGACGAGGTGATTTTTTGCTATGACAGCGATAACGCAGGACGTAACGCATCTGTGCGTGCGGTGAGCATTGCCCGTGCAGCAGGCTTAAGGGTGCGTGTTGCGGGAGTGCCTGATGGCAAGGATCCCGATGAGTACGTGCGCCATTACGGTAAGGCTGCCTTTGGCGAGGTGCTGTCTGCAGCGCAGGAGGGCATAGAGTTCCAGATAGATGAAACTATTCTGCAAAATAATGTTACTAATTTAGCAGGAAAAGTTGAAGCAGTGTCGAATATACTACCATTCCTCTTAGAATGTAAAAGTGAAATAGAAGTAGCAGAGCATATCCGCAAGCTGGCGCAGCGGCTGACTATTGATGAAGGGCTAATTGCCGGGGAATACCGCAAGGCCGCACGTAAGGGAAATAGTAGTGCAGGCGTGAAGCTGATGCAAGCACCGGTGGAAAAAAATGCAGGCGTCGGTCAGCAGGCGGAGGAGCTGCTTTTGCTGCTACTTTTAACACAGCCGCAGTTGTATGCGGAATATAGTGAGGCCGTGGATTGCGCTTGGTTTCAAAATGCTGAGCTGTTGCAGATATATAATGCTTTTTGCGCTCTTGGTGGCACTTGTGCAGTAGAGGAGCTTAGCAATAGCTTAGATGATGAGGCGCAGACCGCATTAGCGCGCATTTTGACATACCAATTGCCTGACGGTGATATAGAAAAGCTTATGCAGGACTGTTTGCGGCGCTTGCAGCGTACTTATTTAGAGAATGAATATGAAAAGCATCGTTTGCTGGCAGATGAGTTTGAACGGTCTGCTGACGAGCGGTTTATTAAGGAATTAATGGAGAGTCAAAGGATAAAGAATGAAATCAAAAAACTCTATGGAAACTAAACAAATTATGGAAGGAGGGGACACCGTGGCTACCAATAGTAGATTAACGCAGGAACAAATAGATGAGCTTATCCAGAAGGGTAAAGCTAATAAGGGTGTTCTCACCTATAGCGACGTAATGAATCTCACCAATTCCTTAGAAGAGGTATCTCCTGAGGATGTAGAGCATATTTATGAGGTTATTGCACGCAAAGGCCTGGAGTTGGTTGACGACAGCACGTCCGATGACGGTGTATTGCCCATGGTTGATAGTGATGACAATGGGGATTCTGAAATCAATGAGGCTGAGTTGGCCAATCTGACTGTTCCTGAAGGTATTAGCATAGATGATCCTGTGCGTATGTATCTTAAGGAAATAGGCAGGGTACCGCTGCTTGTGGGTGAGGATGAGGTGAAGCTGGCCAAGCGCATGGACAAGGGCCGTCAGGCCGAACGCTTACTGCGCGGAAAGATGATAGAGCTTAAGGAGCCTGCTTTCGAAGAAGGGGAAGCATCCGCAAAGCTGATAGAGAAAATAAAGACCTATATGAGCGAGGAATGGCAGATAACCACGATGCGTTCTGTTTTTAAGGTGCTGTTTATGATTAAGCAGCGTCAGGAGGAAGGCAATCCTTATAAGGTAGAGGATTATGAGGATTTGGTTTTTGAATTTACCAAGGATGAGCGCCTGCATTTGCAACGCCTTATGGTAGAGCAAAGATGCCTGATTCCTGGTTGTGAAGCCGCAACGCTTGAGCGTAAAACTGAGGATGAGGATAAGCACAATCTTTACCAGCTAAAAGCATTACTAGATGAAATCAAGGCTCGTTTGGGTGACGGCCGCGAAAAGGATGCTGCCATTGTTGAAGCATATTGCAATTTTGATGAGGATTACAGCAAGCTTCTGAAGGCAGTGCGCACTCAGGGCGAGGATGCAAAAAAATGCCTGTCGGAGGCTAACCTGCGCCTTGTTGTCAGCATTGCCAAGCGCTATGTTGGCCGTGGCATGCTCTTTTTGGACCTTATCCAGGAGGGCAATCTTGGCTTGATTAAGGCTGTAGAAAAGTTTGACTATAACAAGGGCTTTAAGTTTAGTACCTATGCTACCTGGTGGATCCGCCAAGCTATCACACGCGCGATTGCTGACCAGGCACGTACTATCCGTATTCCTGTGCATATGGTAGAAACCATCAACAAGCTGATACGTGTTTCGCGCCAGCTGCTGCAGGAGCTGGGACGTGAGCCGTTGCCTGAAGAAATCGCCAAGGAAATGGATACATCCGTTGACCGTGTGCGTGAAATTATGAAGATTGCACAGGAGCCTGTTTCCTTGGAAACACCTATTGGTGAGGAAGAGGATTCGCATTTGGGTGACTTTATTGAAGATCACGATGCGCCTGCCCCTGCAGATGCCGCTTCGTTCACGCTTTTGCGTGAGCAGCTGGAGGAGGTTTTGGAGACGCTTACCATTCGTGAGAAGCGTGTGCTGGAGCTTCGCTTTGGCTTGGAGGACGGGCGTAGCAGGACGCTGGAGGAGGTTGGCCAGCATTTTGGCGTAACGCGTGAGCGTATCCGCCAGATTGAAGCTAAGGCGTTGCGCAAGCTGCGTCATCCTAGCCGTAGCAAGAAGCTGAAGGACTTTTTGGAATAATAGTTGACAAATAGCCATGCTTATTATAAAATAGTGCTGTTGGGTAGCATGCATGGGCCTATAGCTCAGTGGTAGAGCCGCCGGCTCATAACCGGCTGGTCGTAGGTTCGAACCCTACTGGGCCCACCATTCCAGCTTGTTTACCAACATTGTTCTAGTAGCATGAAAGGGCATTGTTGCAGGCAGCAGTGCTAGTGTGGTTCAACAGGACAGTGACGTTATAATTAGCGTCGCTGTCTTTTTTTGTTCCTGCATGGATGAAAGATAAAGCAGCGGTAGGATAATAGCTAAATATCAAGTAGACTTCTCTTTGCAAGCTCAGCACCTTTATCGCCATGCCGAAAAGTGCTATAATTTAGACTGATTTGTTTTGATTTTTGCAGGTAGTTATTGCCGTTGGCTTCAAGGTGAACAATCCAAGAGCGGTGCCGTTTCGCAAATAGGCAGGCAGATTGTGAAGGTCCACACCATCCAAGGTTGGACAATGGACGCAGAGCTGATCGTTGAACGCGCCGATGCGACAAAGGAACATATGTAGTTGACTACTTGGGAAATTTGTTTAAAAGTAAAAAACCGTAATGCTAAATATAGTATTGTTGTAAAAGCAAGGAGGTATATATGTATACATTAAAAAATGGTGACGGTATGCGCTGGCCTGAGGGCAAGCGTATTGCTGTGATGGTGACCTTTGATTTTGATGCGGAGCTTTTGCGTAAATCCGTTATCGGTAAGCGCGAAATTGGCTTTAGCGATACCAGCAGGGGGCAGTATGGCCCGGACGAGGGATTGGCGCGTTGCCTGGCAATGCTCAAGCGGCAGGATTTGCGCACCACGTTTTTTGTTCCTGGGCGCATTGCCGAGCTGTATCCTGAAAAGGTGCAGCAAATTGCTGCTGACGGACACGAGCTGGCCTATCATGGTTATATGCACGAGGCTACGGTGGATATGCCTGCTGCGGAAGAAGAAACGAACATGGCGAAAAGCGAGGAGCTTTTGTCTCAATTTAGCGGAAAAAAGCCTGTTGGCTATCGCGGGCCGCTGGACCTTTTGCCAAACTGCGCGCTGCAGCTGATGCAAAAGCGTGGTTATTTGTACTGTTCTACGCTCAAGGACTGCGACTGGGCCTATATCCATGAGGAATATCCTATAGTAGAGCTGCCGACAGAGCCGACGCTGGACGATTTTTCCTGGTTTTATTTTTCTTATGCCGATGAAGCGACAATTACCTGCAGCTATCCTGTTGAATATGTTTACGACGTGTGGAAGGACAATTTTGATGAGCTGGCGAACGAAGGCGACAAGGTTATGGTGCTCAAGCTGCATCCCCAGCTAATTGGCCGCAGCAGCCGTGTACGTATGCTGGAACGCTTTATCGCTTATATGAAGGCTAATGGTGCCTGGCTTGCCTCCTGCGAAGAGGTTGCCAATTATGTGAAAGTGTTTTACGCTAAGCGTGCGCAGGGAGGTGAAGCATGATGAACTGGAACTGGCCTGATAACAAGCGCATCGCACTGCTGCTTTCGTTTGACATTGACGCAGAAACACTGTGGCTGACGCGTAACGATATTAACGAGCGCCATTTGGTGCATATGTCGCGTGGCTTATATGCTACCAAGCAGGGCTTGCCACGCATCCTGAAAATGCTGGCAGAGGAAAATTTGCAGGCAACCTTTTTCACTACAGCCTACACTGCCGAAATTCATCCGGAAATTATCCAATACATTGCGGCGCAGGGTCACGAAATTGCCTACCATGGCTATATGCACGAGGTAAAGGATACCTACGAGGAGGAAAGCGCACTGATGGACAAGGTTGACGCTATCTTCCGCAAGCTCACCGGCAAGCGTCCTGTGGGAGTGCGCATGCCTGACGGTATCATTCACCCGTTCCACAAGCAGCTGTGGCTGGACCGCGGCTGTATTTATTCCTCTAACTGGCGAAATAACGACGGGCCGTTTTTGCTGGAGATCGATGGCAAGGAGATTCCCATCGTGGAGCTGCCTAAGGATGGCATTGTGGACGATACCTCTTACGATATGTATACGCTGCAGCATCCTGAACATTATTATTTGCGCAGCGGACGCGAGATGGTGCAGATTTGGCAGGATGAGTTTGACGGCTTGGCAGATGAGGGACGTATTATAAACTTTGTTATGCATCCGCAGTTTATCGGCCGTCCTGGTTATGTGCGCGCCCTGCGCTCCTTCATCCATTATGCTAAGGAAAACGGCGCCTGGATTACCACGGACGAAGCTTGTGCCAAGCATGTGCTGGCGCAAAAGGGCTATCATATAGACGTGCAATATTAAGTAAACAACAAATTTACTCATTGAGCAAACAAATAACTTTATGTTGCTCTAGCGATATAGATAAAGCTATGCTATAATATTAGAATGTATACAAGAGTGCGCGTCACTCGCAAAATCTTATAAAGAAGAGGGGATATACTCATGAAGAACTTTACCATGAAAAGCATTTTTGCATTTTTGGCAACTGCTATGCTGGCTATGATGTTAGTTGGCTGCGGTGGCGAGAAAAAGGAGGCCGCTCCTGCTGACGCTGCTAAGGGTGGCAAATGGGTTGTAGCTATCAACTCCACCTTCCCGCCGTTTGAATCTGTAAAGGAAGGCACGAAGGAATACCAAGGCGTTGATATTGACATTGCTAACTATATTGCCAAGAAAATGAATAAGCAGATTGAATTTAGCGATATGAAATTTGCTTCTTTGGTACCTACGCTGCAAAGCGGCCGTGCGGATATCATCATCTCTGCTATTTCTCCCACTGCTGAGCGCGAAAAGGTTGTTTCCTTCTCCAAGCCTTACTACTTCCCGATGAAGGCTCTCATCTGCAAAAAGGGTGCAGGCTATGATGCATTGGATAAGCTGAAGGGCCAAAAGGCAGGCGCTTCTATGGGCACCACCTTTGTTAAGGAGCTGAAGGCTGTTGGCGGTATTGACGTTGTAGAGATGGACACCACTCCGCTGGTTATCCAGGATATCAAAAATGGCCGCTTGGCTGCAGGCCTGTTTGATTCTTCCCAAGCTGCTGTATTTGTAAAGCAAAATCCTGATCTGGAAATCCACGTTCTGCAAGGACCTGTGCTGAAGGACGATACCTTTGCTATTGCTCTGCCTAAGGATTCCAAGGACGTAGAAAAGATTAACGAAATCCTGAAGGAAATGCGTACTAATGGCGAGCTGCACAAAATCCTGGTAGCACATCTGGGCGAAGAAGGCACTAAGGAATACGAAGCTGCTATTGAAAAGCTGGATATTGCAAAGCTGTAAGAGGTGAAGGTAGCAGATGTTAGATTTTTCTGTTCTGGAGCCGTACCTGCCGCTTTTGGCAGCTGCTGTCTGGATTACCTTAAAGTTCACCTTCTTTTCCACCATTATGGGCTTTTTGGGCGGCTTCATCCTGGCTTTGATTACGCTGTCTAAAAACAGGGTGCTGTCCTTTTTGGCCAAGGTTTATATTTCGCTGTTTCGCGGCACGCCGCTTTTGGTGCAGCTGATGTTGATTTACTTTGCTACGCCGCAGCTGACGAATTACACGATTTCGGCTTTGGAGGCAGGCGTTCTGTCGTTTGGCCTTAACAGTGCCGCCTATATTTCGGAGGCGTTGCGTGGTGGTATTCTTGCCGTTGACAAGGGGCAGTGGGAAGGCGCTATGTCGCTGGGTATTCCCAAGCACCGCTTTTTGCTGGATATAATTCTGCCGCAGGCTATCAAAAATGCTTTGCCGTCCTTGGTAAACGAAAGCATTATGCTGCTGAAGGATTCGAGCCTTGTTTCTGTCATTGGTGTAGCAGATACTCTGCGCTGGGCCGATTTGATCCAGGCAAAAACCTTCCGCGCTTTTGAAGCCTTTATTGTGGCTGCTGCTGTTTACTATGTATTGGTTATGGCCCTCAACTTTTTGGGCTCTTTGTTAGAAAAGAAGGTGCGCGTCAGTGATTGAGATACAACACTTGTCTAAAAGCTTTGGTGACCTGCAGGTGCTGAAGGATGTTTCCCTGACAATCAAAAAGGGTGAGGTTGTAACCATCATTGGTTCCTCCGGCTCCGGCAAATCTACGCTGCTGCGCTGCATCAACCTGCTAGAGCAGCCAACAGGCGGAGCTATCATCTTTGAAGGCACGGATATTGTCAATGGTAAGATAAAAATTGAAGATATCCGCAAGAATGCCTGTATGGTGTTTCAGCATTTTAATTTGTTTGCCAATATGACTGTACTCGAAAATATGACCTATGCTCCGCGCGTGGTAAACGGTCTGTCCAAGCAGGAGGCCAACGAAAAGGCTATGAAGCTTTTGGCGAAGGTTAATCTTTCGGAAAAGGCCAACGAATATCCCAGCCGTTTGAGCGGCGGCCAAAAGCAGCGCGTAGCTATTGCGCGTGCCTTGGCTATGGAGCCTAAGGTGCTGCTTTTGGATGAGCCTACGTCTGCACTTGACCCCGAAATGGTCAAGGAGGTTTTGGACGTTATCAAGCAGCTGGCTAACACAGGCATCACCATGGTGCTGGTTACGCACGAGATGGGCTTTGCTAAGGACGTTTCGGATACAGTTTATTTTATGGACGGCGGTTATCTGATTGAAAGCGGTACGCCGGACGAGGTCTTTAATCATCCCAAGACAGAACGTGCCAAAAAGTTTTTGGCTTCGATTCTTGTGTAAGGAAGCATACATGAAAATATTCATTATTAATCCTGACTTTGGGGTTACTCCTGAGCAGATGGCAGCACGCTGCCGTCTGCTTTGTGCATATGTGGGACCAGATGTAGAGCTGCACATGGAGTGCCTGGTGAATAATCATATAGAGATTGATTCTGCGGTGGATGCGGCACTGGCTGCACCGGAAATTTTGCAGCTGGCCCTGCGTGCCGAGCGCGATGACTACGATGCCGTTGTGCTGTACTGCTTTAGCGACCCAGCACTGGATGCCTGCCGTGAGCTGCTTAGTATACCTGTTATCGGAGCAGGGCAGGCGGCCTGCCTTATGGCTCCGGTGGCAGCAAGGCAGGCAGGCCTGCTTTTGGCAGATACCAGCCGCTGCAGCGAAAAGCAGCTGTTCGTGGAGCAGTGCGGCGTGGATGCGCGGCGCATTACTGCGATTGGCGGTATAGAAGGCCGGGGGCTGGACCTGTGGCAGGAGCGAGACCAGGTGTTGGAGCTTTTGACGCAGGCAGGCGCTAAGATGGTTGCTGAAAACAGGGTGCAGACGCTAATTTTGGGCTGCCTGTGCTTTTTGGGGCTGGCAAAGCCACTAGCAGCGCGCCTGGGTGTGCCTGTTATTGACCCAGCGGCTGCGGCAGTGGCTATGGCAGAGGCCGTTGTGCGCCAGGGACTTTTTACCAGCCGTAGGTCCTACCCCGCACCACCTGTGCGTCCACGCACCTGGAGCGGCGGACAGCTATAAATTTGTTGCTTTTTCTCTCAAAATAGAGTAAGATATTAACAGTTGCACAATCTAATTCTAATGAAGAGAGGTTACTATTTTAATGAAAAAGAATCTTATTACCTTGGTTATGGCATTAGTTATGTCTATGGCCTTTGCTGTAAGTGCTTTTGCTGAGGATTTGGGCTATGTTAACGTAGAGCGTGTATTCCGCAGCTATCCTGATATCCAGGCTACTATGAGCGTTATTAACCTGGAACGCCAAAAGGCAGAAAATGAGTTTAATCAAAAGGCTCCTAATCTGGATGACAAGGGTAAGCGTGAGCTGGGAGAAAAGCTTTCTAGTCAAGTTGAAAAGAAAGAGGCTTCCCTGCTGAATCCGATTCGTGAGAAAATTCGTAAGACCATTGGTCAGGTAGCGAAGTCCCATGGTATTACCAATGTTGTTGATGCAAACTCTATGGTATTTGGTGGCAAGGATTTAACTGAAGAGGTTATTGCTGCTGTTGCTCAGGCAAAATAATTAGTTAAAAGGTTGGCTGTCGCAGTCCTGCTGCCTCCTCCAGCGGCCATTATGGCGTAGCTGGAAGGGTGGCAGGGAGCGGCAGCTTTTTTGTGGTTAATCGAGGTGTATTTATGGCACAGTGTCCTTTCGCCTTCGTAAATGACAGGCAACGGCACGTTATTTGCTTAGTGGGCGGCGGTGGTAAAACTACGGTGATGTACGAGCTGGCGGCGGCCTTGGCGCTACAGGGGCGCAGGGTACTGGTGTGTACAAGCACGCATATCCAGCAGCCGCAAGCAGCGGTGTGGGCCAAAAGCGCGCAGGAGGTGCGCAGCCTGTGGCAAAGGGGCAGCTATGCCGTTATTGGCGAGGCTGAACCAGAAACAGGAAAGCTTACTGCGCCACTGCAAGCATTATATGCAGACCTTGCACAAGCAAGCGATATCGTTCTGTGCGAGGCGGATGGGGCAAAGCGCCTGCCCTGCAAGCTGCCTGCAGCGCATGAGCCTGTGCTTTTAGCAGAATGTGACATCGTGCTGGCTGTGGCAGGCATGGATGCCTTGGGGTGCACGGTAGCGGAGGCGTGCTTTCGGCCGCAGCTGGCGCAGCAGCTTTTTGCTAAGCAGGCAGATGATGTAATTGATGAGCAGCTTTTGGCGCAGCTATTGCTTGCGCCGCAGGGGGCGCGCAAGGACGTGGGTGCACGTGCTTTTTATATAGTGCTCAATAAATGCGATGTGGCAGCTGCGGCCAAGGTTAACAGCCTGCGTCAGCTTTTGCTGGCAGCAGGAATGAAAGCAGAGCAAATTTGGTTGAGGGGAGAGAAAAAGTAATGCTAAGGATTATAGTTCGCGGTGGGGGTGACCTGGCGACAGGCGTTATTCACCGTTTGTGGGGAGCGGGCTTTGCACCATTGGTGCTGGAATGTGCGCACCCTGCAGCCATCCGCAGACAGGTGGCCTTGTGTGAGGCTGTGTATGCAGACAAGGCTACTGTCGAGGGCATGACGGGAAGGCTTATTAGTGATATAGGCCAGGCGCAGGAGGTGTGGAGCGCTGGAGAGGTGCCAGTGCTGGTGGATGAGAAGGCAGAGTGTGTGCGGGCCTTTGCACCTGATATCGTGATTGATGCCATCATCGCCAAGCGTAATTTGGGTACTACAAGCAGCATGGCACCCTTGGTAATAGCATTGGGACCAGGCTTTATAGCAGGCAGTGATGCACACGCCATCATTGAAACCAAGCGCGGCCACAACCTTGGCCGTATTATAAAAAGCGGCAGTGCAGCTCCTAACAGTGGTGTGCCTGGCAATATCGCTGGCTATAGCGCCGAACGTGTCCTGCATGCTCCCTGCGCTGGGGTGCTGCACATTGTGCGCGATATCGGCAGCCTGGTGCAAAATGGTGAAACCATTGCTTACATTAACAATGGCAAGGAGCGCGTAGATATTCCTGCTACGCTCACAGGCATCATCCGCGGCATGATCCGTGACGGCTTCCCAGTAACCCGAGGCTTTAAAATTGCTGATATCGACCCGCGTCAGGAAGAGCTGGCCAACTGCTTTACAATTTCGGACAAGGCACGCTGCATTGCTGGCAGCGTGCTAGAGCTTGTCTGCCGTTATGCACAGGAGAAAAACAAATGAAAGCTTTATTTGCTAAGATTAAAGAGCAGCAGCAAAATGACTGTGCTTGTTACCTTATTGCTTTAATAGAAACCGAAGGCTCTACTCCGCGTACCAGTGGAGCTTATATGCTGGTAAACCAACGCGGTTTGGTTTATGGCACCATTGGCGGCGGCGGCATGGAATATGCGGCGCAGCAGCTGGCACAAAAGCAGCTGATGGCTGGCGGTGGCAGCTTTGTCAAGGCTTACGACCTGTCACCGCGTGCAGGCATGGCCTGTGGCGGCAGCTGTCAGGTGCAGTTTTGCTATCTGCCTGCAGGGATGGAGGTACTGTCTTTAGCGGAGCAGGGACTAGCAGCCATCAAAGAGCACAAACCCTGGTGGTTTTTGCTGCCGCTAGGTGCAGGCAGCAGTCTGCCGCAGATAAAAAAAGACCTGTCGCTAGCAGGACGCAGAGGCAGCGTAAGCATAGACGGCGTAGGCTATTATGCTGAGCAATACGGTTATGACGGTTGGGTGTACGTGTTTGGCGCAGGCCACGTAGCGCGCGAGCTGGTGCCGCTTTTGTGCCACCTGGGGTTTGGCTGCGTGGTGCTAGATGACAGAGCCGAATTTGCGGATGCAGCGGCTTTTCCGCAGGCGGAGAGTGTGCAGCAGGTGGATTTTGCCCAGCTTGCGGGCGTGTGCGAGCCTAGCGCACGTGACTACGCTGTTGTGATGACGCGCGGCCATGTGCATGACGCCAACTGTGAACGCTTTTTGCTAACCACACCTGTGGGCTACATTGGTATTATGGGCAGCAAAAAAAAGGCGGCGCTGGCACGTGCGGCCCTGCTAGCCGAAGGCTACAGCGAGCAGCAGCTGGCACGGGTGACGACACCTATCGGCATTGATATTGGCAGCGAAACACCAGCGGAGATTGCGGTGAGTATTGCAGCGCAGTTAATCCAAGTTCGTTCAGGACGAGCATAAGGCACCATAAGGAACCATTACGAACAATAATTAAAAATATATTAATTTTATACGGAATTTTAGTGTAAGCTTCTTTACAATTAGCTGTAAAATGCGATAAAATATACCCATGTAAAAAATGAAGGGGTGCTTTTATGGCAAAATCGTATTTAATTTCCGAAGAGGCCTACAAGTTTTATGGCAAGCTGCCCTTGGCTACGGCGATTCCGCTGGGCTTGCAGCATGTATTAGCAATGTTCGTGGGCAATTTGACACCTATGCTGATTATCGGCGGTGCCTGTGGTATTATGGGCGGCGCCGGCTTTGAGCAGCTGCAGGTGAGCCTCATACAAAACGCTATGATTGTAGCAGGCTTGGTAACGCTGCTGCAGCTTTATGCTGTTGGTCCCTGCGGTGGTAAGGTTCCTATCATCATGGGTACAAGCTCTGGCTTTATCGGTGTGTTTGCCGGTATTGTAGCAACGCTTGGCAGTGGTGTTGTGGCCTATGGTGCTATCATGGGTGCGTCTATTATTGGTGGTGTCTGCGAAGCACTTTTGGGCTTTGTGCTCAAATACATCCGTCGCTTCTTTCCGCCTGTGGTGTGCGGGACGGTTGTTTTGTCTATCGGTCTGTCGCTGATTTCCGTAGGCGTAAATTCCTTTGGCGGCGGCTTTAAAACCAAGGATTTCGGCTCATTAGAAAACTTGGGCCTAGGTCTTTTTGTCCTTTGTGTAATTTTGTTCTTTAAGCATGGCACCAAGGGATTTTTCAGCTCCTCGTCTATTTTGCTGGGAATTATAGCAGGCTATATTGCTGCTTTTGTTATGAGCTTTGTGCTGCCAACTACCGGCGTAACACCTGAGGGCGTGGAATTCACCAAGTCCTGGGTGATTCACTGGGAGAAGGTGGCTGCTGCACCTTGGTTTGCAGTGCCGCAATTTATGCCTGTGGATATTGTTTTTGATTTGCGTGCGATTTTGCCTGTGCTGATTATGTTCATCGTCACTGCAGTTGAAACCGTTGGTGATATCTCGGCTGTTGTTGAAAGTGGTCTGAACCGTGAAGCTACCGATAAAGAGCTTGCCGGCGGTGTTATTTGTGACGGCCTGGGCTCTAGCTTTGCTGCAGTATTTGGCGTTCTGCCTAACACCTCGTTTTCACAAAACGTTGGCCTTGTGGCAATGACTAAAATTGTTAACCGCTTCGCGCTGGCAACGGGTGCGGTCTTCCTCATCCTTTGCGGTCTTATCCCCAAGCTGGGTGCGCTGGTTTCCATCATGCCGCAGTCCGTTTTGGGCGGCGCAGCCGTTATGATGTTTTCTTCTATCGTTGTCAGCGGTATCCAGCTGGTGACCAAGGAGCCGCTCAATGCACGCAGCCTGACTGTTATTTCGGTCGCTTTGGGCGTTGGCTATGGCATGGGCGCAACTCCTGGCATTTTGGCGCACTGTCCTGAGGCTATGCGCATGATGTTTGGTGAATCTGGTATTGTGCCTGCTGCCTTTGTGGCGATTATTCTCAATGTTATTTTAGAAAACAAGGAAGCCCGCTATTAATTAGGTCGTCCTTGGTATCAATATCAAAAAGCTCTTTTTTATCCTGGACTGGGACTAGCGTTACCAGTTCGGGATATTTTTTTGCTAGATATGAACCGCCTTTATCTGCTGGCAGCCTTTGTAGCTCACTTGCCAGGGCAGCAGGAAAGATAATAGGGTTGCCCGGCGTGCTGCCAAAGGCAAGTCGGTGGATGCGCTGCGGTGCGCGTTCAAAGCTTTGGCACAGGCGCATAAGGCTGGCCTGCGTCAGCATGGGCTGGTCGCTGACTACAAAAAGCAGTCCCTTAACCTGTGGTAGCTTTTGTAGCGCATAGGCTGTCCCTAGGCGCACAGTGTCGCTCAAAAGCGGCAAATCATGCAGCACGCACTCTATGTGCTGCGCGTTTGCTAAGGTGGCAATTTGTTGATGGCGGGTGATAATAGCACGCATATCAAATAGATTGCTTGTAATATCTAAAACGTGCTGCACCATGGGTGCGTTGCCAATGTTGGCTAACAGCTTGTTGCTGCCGTAGCGGCGGCCAAGGCCGGAGGCTAGAATGATGCAGGCTATGTGAGAAAATTTTTCGTTCATGCTCTTTACCTCGGAAAATTTGAAGTGAATTCTAATCCATATTATAAATGTAAGGATTGCTTCCTACAAGCGTAGGTTTTCATAAAAAGCGTAGCATTTTTTACACCATTGCTGAGGCAGAAATATATATAAATTTCCTCGTTGACAAACGCTGGTGAGGGTAATATAATCTTATTTAATAGCAAACCATTAAGATAGAGGCGCGGAAAGCATGAGTAGGCTGTGGAGCGGGAGCATTGAAGCAGTGCGAAAGGGCTAACGCCGAAGTGCAATGGCAGCCGTGTCGTTGTGCTGGGCCGTCAGTGAAAGCTGCCGGACTGTCGCTGTATTGGCAGCGGAGGGCTATCTCAGCTATGGTGTGAATATTTTGCATGCTGACCGTTGAGATATGTTCCATAGTATCTCAACGGTTTTTGTGTATAAGGAGTGAATTACATGGTTCGTGTTTTGGTTAATGGAGCCTTGGGCCGCATGGGCAGCGAGGTTTGTAAAAAGGTATACAGTGAGCAGGATCTGGAGCTGGTTGCCGCTGTTGATATTAAAGAGGGAATTGTTCACTTAGGTGACGGCGTCAAGGTTACTACCGATATTGTTGAGGCAGTGCGCTTGGCCAAGCCTGACGTTGTTGTAGATTTTACCCGTCCTGACGTTGTTATGGGCACATTGCGCAAAATTTTGCCGCTTGGCGTGCATGCTGTTGTTGGCACTACAGGCTTTAGCGATGCTGACCTGAAAGAGGTGGACGAGCTGGCACGTGCTAACAACACCAGCCTTTTGATTGCACCTAACTTTGCTTTGGGTGCGGTGGTGATGATGAAGCTGGCGTGTGAGGCCGCAAAATACTTCCCGCATGTAGAAATTATCGAAAAGCACCATGATAATAAGCTGGATGCTCCTAGCGGTACTGCTATCATTACAGCGCAAAAGATTGCCGAGGTGCGCAAGGCTATGCAGCAGGGCAATCCCAACGAGAAGGAGACTATGGCTGGTGCGCGTGGTGCTGATTATGAAGGCATGAAGATTCACAGCGTGCGTCTACCTGGTTATGTTGCTTCGCAGGAGGTTATTTTTGGCGGACAGGGCGAAACGCTTAAAATCAGCACCGACCCTGTAAGCCGTGAATGCTATATGCCTGGCGTAGCCTTGGGCTGCCGCAGAATTGTGGAAAGGGTCGGCTTGGTTTATGGCCTGGATAAATTACTTTGATAAATTTAGGGGGAGATGTTGATGAAAAAATATAATGTAGCAATTTTGGGCGCTACTGGCGCTGTTGGTACTGAATTTTTAAAGCTTATTGAAGAAAGAAGCTTTCCGTTTGCAGAGCTACGTCTGCTGGCTTCCAAGCGCAGCGCAGGCAAGCAGATAGAGTTTATGGGTAAAACCTATACCGTAGAGGAAGCAACTAAGGATTCCTTTGAGGGTATTGATATTGCATTGTTTGCTGGCGGCAGCATTTCTAAGGAGTTTGCACCCTATGCTGTCAAAGCAGGCGCTGTTGTTATCGATAATTCCAGCACCTTCCGCATGGATCCCGAGGTACCCTTGGTTGTACCCGAGGTTAACCCTGAGGATATCTTAAAGCACAAGGGTATTATCGCAAACCCCAACTGCTCCACTATCATTATGGTGATGGCTTTAAAGCCGTTGTATGATCTGGCACGCATCAAACGCATCGTTGTATCCACCTACCAAGCTGTTTCTGGCGCAGGTAAGGAAGGCATTGACGAGCTGACTAACCAAACCAAGGCCTACAGCGAGGGCAAGGAGATGGAAGCGCACATTTTACCGTCTGCCAGCCTGCCCAAGCATTACCCCATTGCCTTTAACCTGATTCCGCAGATTGATGTTTTCTTAGACAACCTCTATACCAAAGAGGAAATGAAGATGGTTAACGAAACTAAAAAGATTCTGCATGATGACGACCTGCGCATTACTGCCACCACCGTGCGTGTGCCTGTATACCGCAGCCACAGCGAATCTGTGAACATCGAATTTGAGCATGACCTGGAGCTTGCTGATATGGCTGCTGCCATTGATGCCTTCCCCGGAGTGCAGATGATGGACGACCCGACAAACCAGGTTTATCCTATGCCTTTGTTTACCTCTGAAAAATATGACTGCTATGTTGGCCGTCTGCGCCGCGATGAGTCTAACGCCAACACCTTTAACCTGTGGGTTGTAGGTGACCAGATCCGCAAGGGTGCAGCACTCAACACGCTGCAGATTGCCGAGGTTATGATCAAAAACGGCTGGTTGAGCAAATAAGGAGAATTATTCATGAAGATTATTGTACAAAAATTTGGCGGTACCTCTGTTGCAACGGAGGAGGCACGTGTTGCCGTAAAAAATAAGGTGCAGCAGGCTATCCGCAATGGCTATTCTCCTGTTGTCGTAGTTTCGGCTATGGGCCGTAAGGGCGCACCCTATGCTACTGATACGCTTATCGGTACCTTGAAGGACGTAAACCTGTCGGTGAACGTGCGTGAGATGGATATGATGATGTGCTGCGGCGAAATTATTTCTTCCTGCGTGATGGCAGCCACCCTGCAAAAGTTTGGTACCAACGCTATGGCACTTACTGGCGGTCAGGCAGGCATCATTACAGATTCTCAGTTTGGCGCTGCCCGCATTAAGAATATTAATATTTCCAACCTCATCCGTCTTTTGGAATCGGGCATCATTCCTGTGGTTTGCGGCTTCCAGGGTATGACCGAAAACAACTACAAGTTTACTACGCTTGGACGTGGCGGCAGTGATACCTCTGCTGCAGCTCTTGGTGCTGCCCTAAAGGCCGATTTTGTAGAAATATATACGGATGTAGAGGGCATCATGACTGCTGATCCGCGCATTGTTAAGGATGCCAATATTTTGGATCAGATTTCTTATGCTGAGGTTTGCCAGATGGCGCATAATGGTGCTAAGGTAATTCATCCGCGTGCTGTAGAAATTGCCATGGGCAGCAACATTCCTATGTATGTAAAATCAACCTTCAGTGATGCGCCCGGTACACTCATCACCAACGAGCGCGGTGGCAGGACTGACGGCAGTGAAATTGCCATCAATGAATCCTGCGCCAGCGGTGTTGCCAACCTTGGTGACCTGGCACAGTTCCGCATTGAGCTTAACCCGCTGGATATTGCAGCAGGCCGCAATCTGTTTGAGGACTTGGCGGATGCAGGCATCAGCGTCGGCTGTCTCAATCTTTCTGAAAGGGAAGCAATGTTCGCGGTTTTCTCACCTGATGTACAGCACACCTGTAAGGTGCTGGAGGAAACTGGCTTTAAATACGTGCTGAATGAAGGCTGTGGCAAGGTTTCGGTTGTTGGCAGTGCTATGCGCGGTGTGCCTGGGGTTATGGCAACCTTTGTTGCAGCGCTTGCTAGCCACAATATTGCTATATTGCAAACTGTGGACAGCGATACTACCATTTCTGCTATCATCAAGGAAGAGCATTTGGTGGAGGCTGTGCAGGCTTTGCATGAGGCCTTCAAGCTCTGATAAGGCTTGGCACGTTCCCGTTAGCCTAGAAATAAGTAAAGTAATCACTTAGATGACTGATAGCTAATTTTTATAATATACAAGAGGTGTAGTTTACAATGAAGAAACCCTATTTTGGCAGATTGTTGACCGCCATGGTCACTCCGTTTACGGCTGATGGCGGCGTAGATTATACAGCAGGTGCAGATTTTGCTGAATGGCTGCTGGCAAATGGCAGTGACGGCCTGGTGGTAGAAGGCTCTACCGGTGAAGCTGCTACCATGACTGCTGAGGAAAAATTTAAATTTATGGAAACGATCGTTAAACGCGTCGGCGGCAAGGCACCTATCGTTGCTGGTGCAGGTACCAACTGCACTGCTAGCACTATTGAGCTGGTGCAAAAGATGGAAGCTATTGGCGTGGACGGCGTGCTGGTTGTTGGCCCGTACTACAATAAACCCACACAGGAAGGCTATTACCAGCATTTTGCAGCAGTGGCTAAGGCTACCAAGCTGCCTATTATCGTGTATAACGTGCCTGGCCGTACCGGCGGCAATATTGCTCCCGAAACCGTGGCACGCTTGGCAAAGGATTTTAGCAATATCGTTGCCATTAAAGAGGCTGCAGGCAACGTAGCACAAACTGCAGAGCTTTATCGTCTGCTGCCCGATGATTTTACTATTTACAGCGGTGACGACGGTCTTATTCTGCCGTTTATGGCAGTTGGTGCCAGCGGTCTGATTTCTGTATTAGGCAACGTTAACGGCAAAATTTTGCAGGATTTGATGCAGGCTTATAGCGAAGGCCGTGTAAAGGATGCTGCTGACCTTAACAAAATTATGGTACCGCAGGCAAAGGTGATGTTCATCGAAAGTAACCCTATTCCCATTAAGGCAGCAGTTACTAAGGTTACAGGCATTAACGCAGGGGCACCGCGTCTGCCGCTGACTCCACTTACTGCAGCAGGCGAGGCTAAGCTGGATGCAGTGCTCAAAGAGGCAGGTCTTGTAAAATGAGCAAGCTGGTTGTCATTATCCAATGCGAAACTGTGCAGCAGCGTTGCAGCGGTTATAACTGCACGCATGCATTTTACAGCCGTGAAGGCAAATTTGCAGGCTATGATGACGATACACATTACATGAGCTTTAGCTGTGGCGGCTGCTGTGGCGGTGCGCTCACCATTAAGCTCGAAAACCTGGTTAAGCGTTTGCGCCGCTTTAAGGAGGAGGGACAGGAGGTTATTGTGCATTTTTCTACCTGTATGGTATCCGATAATTCGCACAAGCCGCCGTGTCCGCATCTGGATTATATCAAACGGATTTTAGCTAAGAAGAAGTTTACAAACATTGTCAATGGTACGTATATTTCCAAAACGGCAAGCAAGCGCCGTGAGCAGGGAATTTACCAAAGCTTTGACTGATAATACAGAGCCCTGGATCTCATTACTTGATGAGGTTTGGGGTTTTTGTGTGTTGATAGAAAAATTGTAACGCTGACAAGTAAAAATACTTGACAAGAAAGTGGCTATGCATTATACTTACATAGTCGACTAAATTGCGCGAGGGATAAGCATGTCAGCAGAAGAAATCTTTGAGCAGAGGATGCGTTTGGGCAGACTCTTTGATATCTACGGCAGCCTTTTGACAGACAAGCAAAGGCAGTGCCTGGGACTTTATTTCTATGATGATCTATCCCTGAGCGAGATTTCGGAGGAGCTGGGCGTTTCGCGTCAGGCAGTCCACGATCTGCTCAAGCGTGTCGAGCAGCTATTGGAGCGTTATGAGGCATCGCTAAAGGTATTGGCAAAGCAGGAGCTGCTGCAGCAAAGGCTGCAATCAGCGATAGAGCTGCTGGATACTGGCGATGATGCTAAAAGAGACGAGGCCGTGAGCATTTTGAAGGAGCTTAGCGGCGAAGGTAGGTAAAATAAATGGCATTTGAAAGTTTATCTGAAAGATTACAAAATGCAATAAAGATGTTCCGTGGCAGCGGCAAGCTGACGGAGGAGGATTTAAAGGCGCCAATGCGTGAAGTGCGTATGGCACTTTTGGAGGCCGACGTTAACTTTAAGGTTGTCAAGGACTTTGTAGCTAAGGTTAAGGAACGTGCTGTAGGCGAGGTTATCGGCGAGGGCCTGAACCCGCACCAGCAAATCATCAAAATTGTTAATGAAGAGCTGATAGCGCTTTTGGGTGGTACCCAAAGCAAGCTTACAGTTGCTCCCAAGCCGCCTACAGTAATCATGCTGGTTGGCCTGCAGGGCGCAGGTAAAACTACTACTGCTGGCAAGCTGGCAAATTACCTCAAGCGCAAGCATAAAAAGCCTTTGCTGGTTGCAGGCGACGTTTACCGTCCTGCTGCTATCACCCAGCTGCAGGTTTTGGGCGAGCAGCTGAGCGTGCCTGTTTTCACCTTGGGTGATCAGGTTTCGCCGGTAGAAATTGCCCAAAAGGCTTTAGAAAAGGCGCATAGCCTGGCCTGCGATACTGTAATTATCGATACCGCCGGCCGTTTACATATTAACGAAGAGCTGATGGAGGAGCTGCGCAATATTAAGGGCGCTGTTCATCCGCAGGAAATTCTGCTGGTTGTAGATGCTATGACTGGCCAGGACGCAGTCACTGTTGCCGAAAGCTTTGATAAGGAGCTGGGAATTGACGGCCTGATCGTTACCAAGCTTGATGGCGATGCCCGCGGTGGTGCGGTGCTGTCTGTGAAGGCTGTAACCGGTAAGCCTGTAAAGCTGATTGGCTTGGGTGAAAAGCTGGATGCCTTGGAGCCGTTCCATCCTGACCGTATGGCTTCGCGTATCCTGGGCATGGGCGATATCCTGACGCTGGTGGAAAAAATCCAGTCAACAACAGATCTTGCTAAGGCGTTGGAGATGGAAAAGAAGCTGCGCAAGGATGAGTTTACCTTGGAGCAGTTCCTGGACCAGATGCAGCAGGTGAAAAAGCTGGGCTCCTTAGATACTATTTTAGGTCTTATCCCTGGTATGGGCGGTATCAGCCAAAAGCTGAAGGAAGCGAATGTGGATGAAAAGGAATTTGACCGCATTGAAGCTATTATCCGCTCTATGACTCCTAAGGAAAGACGTAACCCTGATCTCATTAACGGCAGCCGCCGCAAGCGTATAGCTGCAGGCTGCGGCATGCGTGTGCAGGATGTCAACAAGCTTTTGAAGAATTTTGACGAAAGCAAGAAGATGATGAAGCGTATGCAGGGTATGGCTAAGTTTGCTTCCAAGGGTGGCTTCAAGCTGCCGTTTGGTAGATAATAAATTGTTAATAAGTTCCATGTTGTGAGATATTAATTTAAGGAGGTGAAAATCAACATGGCAGTTAAAATTCGTTTAAAACGTATGGGCGCTAAAAAGGCTCCGTTCTATCGTATTGTTGTTGCAGACGCACGTTCCCCGCGTGACGGCCGTTTCATCGAATCCATCGGTTACTACGATTCCACCGTTCAACCGGCTAACGTAAAAATCGACGCTGATAAGGCTATCGACTGGATGAACAAAGGCGCACAACCTACTGATACCGTTAAAAACCTGTTCAGCAAGGATGGTATCATGAAAAAATTTGCTGAGGCTAAAGCAGCAAAATAATTAGAGGGGTGTGATCTACATGAAAGAATTGGTAGAAGTAATGGCCAAGTCTCTTGTAAATAATCCCTCTGCAGTAGTAGTGGAGGAGGAGACTACCGGTACAACAACGGTGCTCCGCCTCCATGTTGCTTCTGAAGATATGGGTAAGGTTATCGGAAAACAGGGCCGTATCGCCAAAGCTATCAGAACTGTTATGAAAGCAGTAGCAACCCGTGAGAACGTCAAGGTTATTGTCGAGATTATTTGATTGAGGATGGTATATCACTATGGATAAAATGATAGTTAGGGTTCCCGTTGCTGTTAAGGCAAAAGTTACTGAAGACTTAAAGTTGAAAATTGTTGGAGATCTCCAAAATACTATAAAAAATATGGAGCTTGATCTGGAGCAATTTGAGTTCCAGGCTAAAAAAGCCCTTCATCAGGCTGCCAGCGATTTGAGCGTGCTTCCGGCTTTGCGCGAACAAATTGACATCGAAAGAAATAAGCGTACTGCTGCCAAAGAGGATGCAGAGGCCAAGCTGAAAAGAGCAGAGGCTCTGGAGCTGGGCGCTGAAATCGGTCATGGTACCCTGGAGCGTACTGTAGAAATTACTGTAGGCACCAACATTGATACCCTGATGGGCGCAGAAATTCTTACCGAAGACGGTAAGGTTATCGCTTTTCGCGAATAATCCATGGAAAACCAAATAGTTATTGGCAAGATTGTCGCTCCGCACGGTGTGCGGGGCGATATTCGTATATTGCCGCTGACTGATAAGCCGGAACAATTTTTAGATTTAAAGTATCTGCTTTTGGCAGATGGACGTAGGCTGACGGTGAAGGCTGCTCGCTTTCATAAGCGTATGGTGCTGGTGAGCTGTGCCGAAATTACTAATATGAACGAGGCCGAGCTGCTGCGCGGGCAGGAGGTTAAGATTGACGCTAAGGACCTGCCTGACCTTGAGGAAGGCGAATTTTACGTTGCCGACCTAGTTGGCCTGCCTGTTTATGACGAGCAGGGCACGCAGCTTGGCACCTTTAAGGATTCGCTGGCTACAGGCAGCAACGATGTTTATGTTATTGCTGTTCCTGGAGGTAAGGATATTCTCGTCCCGGCACTAAAGATTTACGTTAAGGAAATCAATCTGGCAGAAAAACGCATTGTGGTGAATCTGCCTGAATGGGTTGATGAAGAATGAAATTTTTATTTGTAACTCTTTTCCCAGAGCAGATAGAGCAGGCTGCCAGCCACAGTATTTTGCAGCGTGCAGCATCTAAGGGGCTCATTGAGGTGAGCTGCATCAATCCGCGCGATTTTACGCATGACGTACACCGCACAGTGGATGATGCTCCCTTCGGCGGCGGTGCAGGCATGGTGCTCAAGCCTGAGCCGATGGTGGCTGCTATCCGCAAGGCCAAGGAGCAGCTGCCCAACGCCCGCGTTATTGCTATGTGTCCAGGAGGACGCACCTTGAAGCAAAGCGTGGTGGAGGAGTACGCACACTGTGGGCAGGATTTTATTTTTGTCTGTGGTCATTATGAGGGCTTTGATGAGCGTATCTTTAATTGGGTAGACGAAAAGCTTTCTATTGGTGATTACGTCCTTACTGGTGGCGAAATGCCTGCGCTTATTGTTATGGACGCCATATCGCGTTTCATTCCAGGGGTTTTGGGCAAACTGGAAAGTGCCGAGGAGGATTCGTTCAGCACGGGTCTTTTGGAATATCCGCAGTATACACGTCCTGTTGACTTTGAAGGGTACCAGGTGCCAGAGATTCTGCGTAGCGGCAACCATGCACTGATTAAGGCCTGGCGCCTAAAGCAGTCGCTCAAAGCTACCTACTTCATCCGACCGGATTTGCTGAGCGCAGAGCAGAAGGAGCTGCTGACAGGACGATTGCCTTATAAGATGAAAAAGGCAGAACGAAAATTCTACGAGGAGCTGCGCGCAGAGCTTGCTGTCGAAGCGGCTAAGGGAGATGAAGAAAATGGCTGATTTGTTTGTAGGCCTGGTGCATTACCCTATTTATAACAAGCGCATGCAGGTAATTGCCAGCGCTGTAACTAACTTTGATATCCACGATATTGCCCGCACTTGCCGCACCTACGATGTTAAGGGATATTTTATTATTCATCCGCTGGAGGTGCAAAAGAGCATCATCCACAAAATTTTGCACTATTGGCAGGAAGGCTATGGCAAGGAATATAATCCTGACCGTGCTAACGCTTTGGCGCGCGTAGCTTGGAAAAGCGATATTGCTGCTGCGGCGCAGGCAGTAGAGGAGCGAACCGGCAAAAAGCCTTATATTGTAACAACGGATGCGCGTGTTTATCCCAATACAGTTAGCTATAGCTTTATGCGCAAGCAGCTGGCAGAGGGCGACAGGCCCGTACTGCTGCTGTTTGGCACAGGCTTTGGCATTGAGGCCGAAACCATGGCCAAGTTTGATTATATCCTGGAGCCTGTTTACGGCCCGTGTGATTACAACCATTTGTGCGTGCGCAGTGCTGCCGCCATAATCCTTGACCGCCTGGCAGGCGAGGCTTGGTGGCAGAAAAATTAAGACAAAACGTAAAAAATATTGCAGTTTTTCCTTGCATTAATTGTTTGTCTATGGTAAAATTTACGTTGTGTAATACGGACGGTCCGCTGTGGGGTTCGCACATGAACGTCTATGATTTAGGAGGAAACTATGAACATTATTGAAGTATTGGAACAAGAACAACTTCGTTCCGACATCCCTGAATTTAAAGCAGGCGACACCGTTAAAGTTTATTGCAAAATCGTCGAGGGCTCCCGTGAGCGTATCCAGCTGTTTGAAGGCGTGGTAATTTCCCGCAGCGGCTCTGGCGTACGTGAGAACTTCACCGTTCGTCGTATTTCTTACGGCATCGGCGTAGAAAGAACCTTCCCGGTTCACAGCCCGCGTATTGATAAGATTGTTGTAGCACGTGTTGGTATTGTACGTCGTGCTAAGCTGTACTATCTGCGCAAACTGACTGGTAAAGCTGCTCGTATCAGAGAAAAACGCTAATCAATCTTTGTTTATAGTAAAAGGGACTGTAGTAGTACGGTCCCTTTTATTGTTATTAGAACGATACTAATTTACAAATATGCCATGAATTTAAAGCAAAATTATGCTAAAATAATACATGAATTGTTGTAAAAAGTAAAAGGGCAGCTGTTTTGAGCGCAGCCCTGCGAGAGGAGGCTCTTAATTGAGCAGTAAAAAGGAAATGTCCTGGCAGGATTCCGCCAGTGATTGGTTAGTTTCGATTATCGTAGCGGTAGCATTGGCATTTTGCATCCGCACTTTTTTGGTAGAGCCGTATATGGTAGAGGGCTCGTCCATGTATCCTACTTTGGTGAACCATGAGCGTTTGGTAGTAGACAAGCTGAGCTATTTTATTACTGACCCCAAGAGGGGAGAAATTGTGGTTTTTCGCTTTCCTAAGGATGAAAGCCGCGACTTTATCAAGCGTGTTATCGCAGTTGGCGGCGACACGGTAGAAATGAAGCAGGGCAAGGTTTTTGTCAATGGTACGCAGTTAAACGAGGCTTATATTTATCACAACGATCCTAAGGGTGAAAACATTTCGGATTATCGCAAGGTGGTTGTTCCCAAGGACACTATTTTTGTGTTAGGTGATAACCGCAATAATTCTGAGGACAGCCGTTTTGCTGATGTGGGCTTTGTACCGCTTAAACTGGTTAAGGGGCGCGCCGTGGTTGCCTTCTGGCCGTTGGATAAGCTGCGCATTTTAAAGGCTGATACGGGTATGGGCGAATGATGCTGGCTGATTTTAAAATTCAATGGTTCCCTGGTCATATGACCAAAGCTAAGCGCATGATGGAAAGCCAGATTAAGCTGGTTGACGTGGTCGTTGAGATGCTAGATGCACGCATACCTCGTTCCAGCACCAACCCCATGCTGCAGGATATTTTGGGCAATAAGCCTAAGGTTATTGCTTTAAATAAGGTGGATATGGCTGATAAGCTGCAGACAGAAAAATGGCTGGAAAAGCTCAAGCACAGCGGCCTGCCTGTGTGTCAGGTTGACTGCGCTACAGGTAAGGGTGTAAAGCAGCTTATCAGTGCGGTGCAGATGGCAGCTAAGCCGGTGCTGGATAAATGGCTGAAAAAGGGTGTGCGTAACCGCCCTGTACGCGTGATGATTGTTGGTATTCCCAATGTTGGCAAGTCAACGCTAATCAATCGTTTAGTCGGCAGAAATAAGGTCGTTGCAGCTGACAGGCCAGGTGTTACCAGAGGACAGCAGTGGGTGACGATTGCTAAGGGCCTGGAGCTTTTGGATACACCTGGTGTGCTGTGGCCCAAGTTTGATGACCCTGCTGTAGGCTTTGGCCTGGCGGTTACGGGAGCAATCAAGGAGGACGTTTTTGACAGGGAGCAGGCAACAGAGCTATTGCTAGAGTTTTTGTTGCGCAAATATCCACAGGAGCTACAAACTAAATATGCAGTAAGCCTTGGGCAGGATGATGATGTTAACGCTGTTATGGCAAAGATTGCCGTTGCCCGTGGTTGTCTGAAGTCTGGCGGCCTTTTGGACATTGATAAGGTTATCCAATTGGTGCTGCGTGACTTCCGTGCAGGACGTTTAGGGCGGTTCACTATTGACGAACCTTGATTTGTGATGCACTACAAAAACCGCCGTAAGGCGGTTTTATTTTTATATCGGCTTTGCTTAAAAAAGCTATGTAAATACTATATTATTAAAGGCTCTATCTTGATGGGGATAGCGTAAGGGGGAAATATTTATGCATGTTACTGATGTAAAAAAACTTTTAGCAGGAACACCAACAGCAGAGCAGCTGGCAGAGCTGGCAACAGATGGGCGCAAGGGCGTGCAAAAGCTTTTGGCAGCCTACAATAAACGCCAGCAGAAGGCGCAGGCAGAGCGTGAACGCTTTGCTAAGATGCTGCAATTTGAAAACAAGCTGCAGGCTGCAGGCTACACTGCTATTGCTGGTGTAGATGAGGCAGGACGTGGGCCCTTGGCAGGACCTTTGGTAATCGCCGCTGTCATTTTGCCGCCAGATGTTTTTATCAGCGGCTTGAACGATTCTAAGCAGCTTTCGGCGGCTAAGCGTGATTTGCTGTATGATGAAATTATGACCAAGGCTGTGGATATTGAAGTGAATATTGTGAGCGTAAGTAATATTGATGAACTGAATATTTACGCAGCCACACAGCAGGGAATGGCACAGGTTTTGGAAAGCCTGCATATAAAACCACAGGTTGCTCTTATTGACGCTATGCCTGTGTCACTGCCTGATATCAGGACCGAAGCTATTGTGCATGGAGATGCGCTTAGCGCTTCAATTGCAGCTGCCTCCATCATCGCCAAGGTGACGCGTGACCGCATCATGGAGCGTTTGGCTGTGCTGTATCCTGCTTATGATTTTGCTCATAACAAGGGCTATGGCAGCAGTACTCATATGCAGGCGATTGCTGATAATGGTGCTACACGCTGGCACAGGCGCAGCTACGAGCCAGTGAAGAGCATGCAGCTTGCACCAGTGGCAGCAGAAGAAAATATTCTTTTTGCACCGCAGCGTGATAATTATGAATACCAGATCGAGGATTAGTCTTGGTAAATATGGGGAGGATTTTGCCTGCCGCTATCTGCAAAATAAGGGTTATACAATTTTGACCCGCAACTTTCGCTGTCACCGCTATGGTGAAATAGATATTATTGCTCAAAAAAGTGGCTGTATAAGCTTTATAGAGGTCAAGACACGTGCTAATACCAGGTATGGCAGACCGATTGAGGCCGTGACGTTGGCTAAGCAAAGAAAAATTTACCGCTGCGCCGAGTACTACCTGCAATGCAGGGGACTGCTGACGCAGATGCCGGTGCTTTCCTTTGATGTAGTAGAAATTATCATAGAAGGCACTGCGGGAATAACGGTCAGACATTGTCCGCACTGCTTTTAACAGAAACGGAGTGTTGAAAATGTTTGCTCAAATTCTTGGCGAAACAACCTGTGGTATCGATGGTGTACAGATTTTGGTAGAGGTAGACGTGAGCAACGGCATGCCAAGCTTTGACCTGGTGGGACTGCCGGCGATGGCTGTGCGTGAATCTAAGGAGCGGGTTAAGGCGGCGCTGCGCAATTCACACTATCCCTTTCCGATGACGCGCATCACTGTGAACCTGGCGCCAGCAGATTTGCGCAAGGAGGGAAGCGGCCTGGACCTGCCGATTGCTGTGGGTGTTTTGGCCTGCAGCCAACTGCTAGAGGCTGACAAGCTCACAGATAAGGTATTTGTGGGCGAGCTGTCGCTTGATGGACGTATCCGCAAGGTATCGGGCGTGCTTTCTATGATCATGGATGCTAAGAGGGTAGGCGCCAGGGAAATATATATTCCAGAGGCAAATGCGGCCGAGGGCAAGCTGGTGCATGGCATTGATGTATATACGGCGGCAACGCTGGCAGAGCTGGTGCAGCATTTGCAGGGCAAAAAGCGTTTGCCGCTGCTGCCAAAGGAAAACATTTTACAAAACAAAAATAAAATTTATCACGTTGATTTTGCTGATGTTAAAGGTCAGCTGGTGGCACGGCGGGCGCTGGAGATTGCAGCGGCTGGCGGTCACAGTATTTTGATGGTGGGCTCACCTGGCTGCGGCAAAACTATGCTGGCACGGCGTCTGGTGACAATTTTGCCGCCTATGACGGAAGCAGAAGCACTGGAGGTCACCAAAATTTATAGCATTGTGGGACTTTTGCCACAATCCGATAGTGTAATGCTAGAGCGTCCCTTTCGCAGTCCGCACCACAGCATTAGCGGCAGCGCGCTTTTAGGTGGTGGCAGCACGCCTCGTCCTGGTGAGGTGACGCTGTCGCATAATGGGGTGTTGTTTTTGGACGAGCTGCCAGAATTTGAACGTGCTACGCTGGAAATGCTGCGTCAGCCGCTAGAGGATGGTGAGGTGAGTATTTCGCGTGTGCGTGCAGCGCTGACCTTTCCCAGCAAATTTATTTTGTGTGCGGCGCAAAACCCTTGTCCTTGTGGTTACTTGGGGGACAGCGTGCATCGCTGCAGCTGTAAGCAAAAGGATATAGACAGCTACAAGCGCAAAATATCAGGTCCTTTGATGGACAGAATAGATATGCAGATAAATTTAAGCAGGGTGGAGTTTAGCGAGCTTAAAAGCAAGGAAAGGGGCGAAGCCTCGTCCGTTATTCGCGAGCGCGTGGTCAAGGCCAGGCTTATCCAGCAGCAGAGGCTGGAGCAGTGGGGGATGCATTGCAACGCACAAATGGGACGTGGCGAGGTGGTAAAGTATTGCCAGCTGGACGAGGCGGCACAAAATGTGATGGAGCGTTATTTTAACGCGCTGAACTTGAGCGCACGCAGTCATGACCGTATTTTGAAGGTGGCACGTACTATTGCAGATTTAGCAGGCAGTGAGCGTATAGAAGCTGTGCATCTAGCAGAGGCCATCCAGCTGCGCACCAGCGTGCAGGCGTAGCAGGGGAGGATTATTGGCGAAGTGAGAAGTGATTTATGCATTGCTTTTGTTAAATAGTGTACAATTAAAAATAAAAAGTGTAGACAATACACTGAAACATGATATAATTAGTTGTAGATAAATTGGAAAATGGAGGTTTTCTCGATGCAGAAAATTGATCAGGCATGTGTAAATACCCTTCGCTTTTTGGCAGCAGACCAGGTAGAAAAGGCTAAATCTGGCCATCCTGGCTTCCCCTTAGGCACTGCTCCTTTGATGTACACTATTTGGGACCGCTTTATGAGCTATAATCCGCAGGATCCTAATTGGTTTAACCGTGACCGCTTTATCCTTTCCCCTGGTCACGGCAGTGCGTTGCTGTATGCAATGCTACATTTGGCTGGCTATGATCTTTCGTTGGATGAGCTCAAAAGCTTCCGCCAGTGGGGCAGCAAAACCCCTGGCCATCCGGAGTACGGCCTGACTCCTGGCGTAGATGTATCTACTGGTCCTTTGGGACATGGCTTTGCCATGGGTGTGGGCTTTGCTATTGCCGAGGCCATGCTGGGCGCAAGGTACAACAAACCCGATTTTGCTGTTGTAAACCATTATACCTATGGCCTGACCTCCGACGGCGATTTAATGGAGGGTGTTTCCTCCGAAGCAGCATCCTTGGCTGGAACCTTGGGCTTGGGTAAGCTGATTTATTTGTATGATGACAATAAGATTACTATTGAAGGCAGTACGGATATTGCCTTTACCGAGGATGTAGAAGCACGCTTTAAGGCTTATGGCTGGCAGGTGCTGCGCGTAGAAAGCAGCGAGGATGTTGACGCTATGGAAGCTGCAATTCGCGAGGCACAGGCAGATACCATGCATCCGTCCTTGATTATTGTGCGTACTCATATCGGCTTTGGCAGCCCCAAGCAGGACAGCCCGTCCTGCCATGGTGAGCCCTTGGGTGGCGAAGCCTTGACAGCTACTAAGGAAAAGGCAGGCTGGCCGCAGGAAATGTTCTACGTTCCTGCCGAGGTTAAAGAGCATTTTGCTGCCAAGCGTGCAGACTGCGCTGCTAGCGAAGCTTCCTGGGACGCACTTATGGAAGATTACAAAATGGTATATCCGGAGCTGGCTAAGGAGCTGCAAGAGCGCATTGCAGGTGTAGCAGAGGTTGATTTGGCTGCCTTGGAAGCAATTTTTGCCAATACTGCCAAGAATGCTACCCGTGAGGCCAGCGGCGACGTTATCCAAAAGCTGGCAGAGCAGCTGCCTGCATTGGTTGGTGGCAGTGCCGACCTGGGCCCGTCTAATAAGACTGTGATGAAGGCTGGCGGTTATTTTTCCAAGCTGGATAGAAAAGGCCGCAATATCCACTTTGGCGTGCGCGAGCATGCTATGGGTACTGTGCTAAATGGCATTTCGCTGCACGGTGGCTTTATTCCCTTTGGCGGTACCTTCCTGGTATTTGCTGATTTTATGCGTCCTGCTATCCGTATGGCAGCTCTCATGGGCATTCAGGCTATATTCGTGCTGACGCATGACAGCATTGCCTTGGGTGAGGACGGACCGACCCATCAGCCTATTGAAACAACCATGGCCTTGCGCATGATTCCCAACGTCAGCGTTATCCGTCCTGCAGACGCGCTGGAGACTGCTACCGCTTGGCAGCAGGCCTGCCTGAATAAGAACAAGCCTACCTGCCTGCTGCTCAGCCGTCAAAAGCTGACCGTGCTGCATGACTATGCGGCAACCATTCACGCTAACGCCCACAAAGGTGCGTATGTACTGAGCCCTGCTAAGCAAGCAGCTAAAGCTGTCATTATCGGTACAGGCAGTGAGGTGCATCTGGCATTGGCTGCGCAGGCTAAGCTGGCAGAAGCAGGCATTGACGTAAGCGTAGTATCTATGCCCAGCTGGGATGCGTTTGACGCACAAAGCGATGAGTATAAGGAAAGCGTGCTGCCTGCAGGTGTTACTAAGTTTGCTGTGGAAGCAGGCGTGCCTTATGGCTGGAGCCGTTACACTGGCAGCGAAAAGAACGTGCTTGGTATCACAACCTTTGGCGCATCGGCACCTGGTGACGTGATGATGGAAAAATATGGCTTTACAGTAGAAAACCTGGTAGCTAAGGTTAAAGAAGCACTGTAAGCAGCAAAATAAATCAATATATATGACTATAAAAAAGTCGGACTCTACTCTAAAGGTAGGGTCCGACTTTTTTATGTGCGCTTTAGTATATTTCCTGCGGCGTTTGGTCTACGACGCGTAAAAAGATTTTGTTGACATATTGCGAACAGCTGCAGGAAAACCAGTGGTTTTCTAGTGGCAATACATAAATATCACCTACAGCAGTCATTTTGTTGGCTTCTAAAAAATCTGTTATGCGTTTTACAAGGCTGTTACCATTTTCGTAAAACGTACCCGAAAAAATTATTTCCAAATACAATCCTGCCGGCAGAGTAACCTTAATTGCCTGCTTGTGCTTGGCTGCATTAGTTGCACAGGAAAAAAATGCTATAGAGCGGGTAAAATCACGATTTCTAAAAAATGCTTCCTGATCCAGTACCCAGCCTGCATGGTTTGGCAAGGCTCCCTTATGGTGCGCGCGTCTTTGGCTGTGACGGGCAAATTTACTGATGCGGCTCTTGCCGTCATCGTCCTCATTCAGGGCCGTCAGGCGCATGAGACGGTCGTTGTGCCAGCAAAGTGTTATATGATGGGTTGGTATGAGTTCTTTCTTATGCAGATCCTCTGTAATACGGCTGATAGTATCGCAGATTACCTGGTTATTTTTGATAATAGCTTCACATTCTGCAGTTTTTTCCTGCAGCAGGCGTACAAAGTTGTCCTTGCTGCGGTCAGCAAGGTACTTCTTGATATTGGCTATGCTGATATCAAGTGCTCTTAGGTTAACAATTATTTCTAAATCTAAAAATTGCTTAATGGAATAGTTGCGATAACCATTTTCACTGACAAAATCTGGCGAAAGCAGGTGTACCTTATCATAATAAAGCAGGGACTGCTTGGAAACATTAAAAATATTAGCGAGCTCTCCTGCTGTAAAAAATTTTCGCTTATCATCTTTAATCATAATAGTTCCTCATAAGCTTGACTATACTGCTACTATATAGTTTAATATTAGTAGTATTACATGATGTTTTTCATCTAGTAAATTATACCACAAATTTTGCTGGTTAGGATATATGTTTTTCTGTTGGATGGAGGTTTGGGCATATGAAGAAAATAGCAATTTATGGTAAGGGTGGGATTGGTAAATCTACCACGGCGTCCAATCTTTCGGCAGCCTTTAGCGAGGAAGGGCTTAAGGTTTGTCAGATAGGCTGTGATCCTAAAAACGATTCTACCCGTCTGCTTTTGGGGCGTATCTGCAGCCAGACGGTGCTGGACATGGTGCGTGATAACGACGAGGTAACAGCAGAGGATATTGTTCACGAAGGCTATAACGGCATCAAATGCGTGGAGGCAGGCGGACCAGAGCCCGGTGTTGGCTGTGCCGGCCGTGGCATTATTGTGGCTCTCGAAAAGCTTAAGTCGCTGGACGTTTTGACGGATGAAGACCTGGTTTTATATGACGTTTTAGGTGATGTTGTTTGCGGCGGCTTCGCCGTACCTATCCGCGAAGGCTATGCTACGGATATTTATATCGTATCATCAGGAGAGCTGATGAGCCTGTACGCTGCCAATAATATTGCCAAGGGTGTGAAGCGTTTTGCCCTGCGTGGTGGTGTGCGCTTGGGAGGTATCATAGGCAACGGACGCAATACACCTAACGAGCGGCAGCTGCTTGAGGAATTTGCTAAACGCCTGCACACACAGCTTATAGCCTTCATTCCGCGTGATGTAATTGTTAATAGAGCTGAAAATAACCGTCAGACGGTGTTGCAGTTTGCCCCCGAAAGCGCGCAGGCGGAGGTTTACCGCAAGCTGGCACGTGATATTTTGCATAATGAAAATATGGCTATACCTACGCCGATGAGTTTTGAAGAATTGGAAAAGCTGGTGGCTGAATATGGCAATTAAAACCAGACGCTTTTACAGTGCCCGCAAGAGCTGCAGCTGCAGTATGCCGGGAGTATGGCGCGCTGTGGCTTATATGGCAGGCGTTGTCGTAGTGTTTCACAGCCCGCGTGCCTGCGCTCATGTAGCGCGCACTATGGATATCAACGCCCAATATCGCTCGCTGAGTGAAAACGCCCGTGAGCAGTGGGGGTCTGTGCCGCTCTTAAGCAGCCAGATGCAGGAAAAGGATGCTATCTTTGGCGGCGTGCAGCGCTTGGAAAAATGCTTGCGCTTTGCTATTAATACCTATAAGCCTAAGTGTGTGGTTATCGCAAATTCCTGTGTGGCAGGTGTTATTGGTGATGATGTTGAGTCTGTAGCACGTACCATGGAGGAGGAAGCTGCTATACCAATTGTAACAGTAGAATGCTGTGGCTTTTTAGGAGCAGAATATTATGATGGCTATTTTGAGGTGACACAAAAGCTGCTAGACCGTTTTGTTAAGCCTTGTGCCAAGGACGCTGGCAGCGTATTGCTCTTGGGCGATAATGGTGGCCCCTGGGGCCTATACGCCAGCGAGGTTACACGTATGCTAGAGCAATTTGGTGTACATGTTTTAGGACAGTTCCCTGGCTATGTGGCCTTTGATGACCTGCCCAGGGTGGCCGCTGCGGAATATGCTATCGTCTTGGGCGGACGTGGTCAGACGCACGTAGGGCTTACTAAGGCAGCCAAGCAGCTGCATGAGCTGTATGGTACGAAATATCTGGCTGATATCTACCCTGTAGGCTGGCAGGAAACCATGGACTGGATTGAACGTGTGGGAGATCTGCTAGAGCGCAGGGAGCTGGCGAGGGCGGTGCTGGCAACGGAAACAGCCAAGCTAGAGGCAGGATTGGAGCGCTTTTTGCCTGTAACCGCCGGCAAGAAAACAGTGCTTTGCATCGGCCGCATTTTGAAATATTTTCATCCTGGTAATATCTTGCAGACGATAAAGCTGTTGCAGCTGGATTTAACAGGTATTATTATGCTTGATACCTATGATGGAGAAGAACGGGAGCAAATGCTTGAGGCTGTCCGCCAGGCAAGTGATGTGCCTGTTTACAGCACAGCTGAGGGTGACGCACTTTTAGCGCAGGCTGATATAGTTTTGACAACGCACGAGCTACAGAGCACACAGAGCAAGCAGATTTTTTTGCCAATGCTGCCGCTGGTGGGAGTTGCAGGGGAGCTGAAAATGATGCAGGGAATTTACCAATGTCTTTGCAGCAGGCTTAAGGGAGGCGTACGTTATGTCTAAACAGCAAAGCTTTAGCAATATCTGCGAGCGGGTGGATACCTGTGCGCTGACTGGTGCAGGAGCCTTTATGGCTGCTATTGCCGGCAGCGAGGTTTTAGTAAACGGGCCGTTGTGGTGCTATTTTTATGCCCTGAGGCATTTAGAAAAGGCCCGCAGCGACATGTACCTGCGCTTTCATGGTTCACAGCCTGATAATAATGCCGTTATCTACGGCTCCGAGGAATATGTTACAAATGAGCTGCAGCGGATGCTAGATGATGGTTGCAAGCCATCTGTACTGCTAATAGAAAGCAGCTGCTCGCTTAGCCTGATAGGTGATGACCTGGCAGGCATGGCGCGTAAGCTGGCTTTGCCGTTTCCTGTGGTTACGCTTGACTGCGGCGGCATGGTGGGAGGCTTCGCAGCCGGCTACGTTAAGGCAGCACTTAAGACTATGGAGCTGCTTTTGCCGCAAGCTATAGATGTGCAGCCAATGACAGTGAATGTTTTGGGACAGACAGAGTTTTATCTGCAGGGGGCGGCAGACACCAGGGAATTAAAAAGATTATTACAGCTTGCAGGCTATAAGGTACTTTGCACTCCTGGCAGTGAATGTAGCTTAGAGCAAGTGCAGCAGCTGGGAGCTGCAGCACTTAATATAGTCACTAACGAGGAGCTGGGCCTGGAGCTGGCAAAATATCTGCACAAGCGTTATGGTACACCCTATATTGTGGCAGGACTGCCCTATGGCGTACAGGGGACGCTGGCCTGGCTGAAGAAAATTAACGAAGCGCTGCCGGCAAGCACCTTGCAGGCAGTAGAGGCGGAGGCGGCAACACAAAGCAGCTATCTGCTGAGCCGCAACAATGAGGCAGTAGCGCTTTGGGGAAGCCTGTGGTTTGATGAGGTGATCGTCAGTGCGCCTGCTACGCAGGCTCTTTGCTTGGCGCAGGCCTTGCGTACAGAATGGACGGATATAGGCAGGCTGAGCGTTATCTGCCAGCAGGCGGCCGGGCAGTCCCTTGCGTGCGATACAGCTGACGCTATTTATACAGTGGGGGAGGATGACGCGGCCATTAGCGAGTGCCTGAGGAACTGCAGCAATGTCCTGCTTTTAGCCAGCAGCAGTGAGAGCTCGGTGCTGTACAGGCGACAGCAGTGCAGCTTTACCAGCTGTAATATTGCCTATCCTGCCAACGATGAGGTGTTTATCGTGCAGCAGCCTATGGTGGGAATAAAGGGCAGCGCCTATATGCTGCAACGGTTGTGGAACTGCTTTATACAGCAGCAGAGAGAAAAGCTAAGGTGAACGATGAAAAAAATTTTTGCGATTATGCTACTGCTGCTGGCGCTGTTAACAGGTGGCTGCAGCGATAAGGAAAGAGCGCTTACAGAGATGCCACCGCAAAACAATACGGCATATACGGTGGTTGATGACGCAGGACGTATGCTGCAGTTTACACAACGTCCGCAGCGAATAGTTTCGCTGACCTATGGTACGGACGAGATTGTTACGGGACTAGTTGATATCAAGCGTATACAGGCTTACAGCCGTTGGGCAGGTGATAGCGAGATCAGCTTTATAACCAAGGACCAGGCTTATACCGTGGGCTGCAAGGTACACGATAACACAGAAGCTATTGTAGCATTGCAGCCGGATTTGGTGCTGGCCTCTACGGCTACAGCCAGTGATTTGGTGAGCAGCCTGCAGGGACTTGGGATACCTGTATATGTAGCACGCACTCCTCATAGTTACCAGGAAATGTGTACTAAAATCAAGGGTATTGCTGCCGCTGTTGGCGAACAGGAAAAGGGCGAGGAGATGGTGCGTGATATGGACGTGCGCCTGCAGCGCCTGGAAAGGCGTTTGCAGCAGATTCCACCTTCACAGAGGCGCGTCGCGGTGGCGTTTAATTTTACCTCGGCCATGGGGCGTAGGGGTGACCTGCTTGACAGCATGCTGACGATGGCGCATGTTATTAATGGTGCTGCTGTAATCAGCGAGAATACTAAAAATGAGCATGGGACGCCTGCTATCAGTAAGGAACAGGTGGTACGTATCGACCCGGACATTTTTATGCTGCCTACCTGGAATTATAATAATAAGCAGGATGTTCAGGGCTATGCCTATGCCGTAATGAATGACCCTGCTTACCGCAACGTGAAGGCAGTGCGTAATAAACAGATTAAATTTGTTTCGGATAAGTACAGATACGTTGCAAGCCAACATATTGTGGATGCTATTGAAAATATTGCCAGGGCTGTTTATCCGGAAATTTTTTAAGGAAGTGTAGCTATAAATGCTTATTAAACGCGAGCGAAGTCCCTTAGCTTTGCTGTTTTTGCTGATATTATTACTTGTTATAGCCTGCGTGTCGCTTACCTTTGGGCAGATTGACGTACCAGTGGGCAAGGCACTGGCCGTTGTGGGGGCGCAGCTGCAGCTACCAGGCTTTACGCAGGCTGATTTTAGCAAGGAGCAGCTTGCTGTTATTTGGTACATACGTCTGCCCAGAATGCTGGTTGGTGTGCTTGTGGGTGCGGCGTTGGGAATTTCGGGTGCTGTGATGCAGGGTATCTTTAGTAATCCATTGGCAGACCCAGGACTGATTGGAATTTCGGCTGGTGCTGCAACAGGCGCTGTGCTTGCCATTGCGACAGGGGCCGCTGCAACAGGTATGCTTGCTATGCCAGCCTTTGCCTTTTGTGGAAGCCTGTGTGCTGTGTGCCTGACGGTTTTTTTGGCTATGCGCAATGGCAAAATCCCAGTAATGACACTGCTTTTGGCAGGCGTTGCTGTTGGCATGCTTTTAGGTGCTATAACATCGGGTATCCTCACCTTTATGAATGAGCAGAAGCTGCAGCAATATCTCTTTTGGATGGTTGGCGGTCTGGATTACCGTCGCTGGGAGCATGTTTATCTGGCCGTCGGGCCTGTGCTGTGCGGTATTGTAGTTATGGTGCTTATGGCACGTCATTTGAATATACTGGTGCTGGGCGAAACAGAAGCCAAGGCTGTGGGCATGCCTGTTACAGCCTTTCGTATGGGGCTGCTCTTTGTGGCAGCCATGACTACTGCGACGTCGGTCTGCGTAAGCGGCAACATCGGCTTCGTTGGTCTAGTTATACCACATATGATGCGCATGCTTTTGGGACCTGACCACAGAATCTTATTGCCTGCCAGTGCCTTGGGCGGTGCAGCCTTTTTGGTATTTTGCGATTCCTTGGGACGCATCGTTATGCCCCCAGCAGAGGTACGCGTAGGTATTATGACGGCTCTTTTGGGAACGCCGTACTTTTTATATCTGCTGCGGCGGATGCAGAAGCAATTCTTCTAAAATAAAAATCGTTTTGTTACTAGCGGTGCCTGTCTGTTGCTTTTGTAGCAGTGGTGCCGCTACTATATAAACACAAGTATTTATATAACATTATATTTATGAGGTTATTATCATGAAGATTATTTTTTTGACTAATGTAATCCGCCGTATGGGGATGATGCAGCAGACTATGGAAAGGCTGCAAAGCGAACAAAAGCTGGATGCTTCCTGCGCCTGCCGCTGGATTACGGAGGCAACAGAGTGGGATGTAAAATGGCAGCAGGAGCTAAAAGGCTCGCAGCTGTTGATTATGAAGTGGATGGGTACAGGTTTGGATACTCCTTTTTTGCAGCGTTGTGTGCGTCTCTTACGGGAGCTGCGTTTGCCATTTTATATCGACGCTGCCGGCAGCAAGGAGGGAGAATTATCACAGGGGCTGACTACGGAGCAGCTGGAGATAATCAAAAAATATTCTCTCTTTGGTGGTGAAATTAATTATTATAACCTGTGGCAGTATTTGGCGCAGCTGGTACAAAAAACGGCAATTACCGCTCCAGAGCCCAACCCCATTTATTGGTGCGGTATTTATCATCCGCGGGCGCAAAAGGTATATACCAGTCTTGCCGAATACCAAAAGTATTTTTGCAATGCGCAAAAGCCTACAGCTGGTATATTATTTTATCGTGATGAATGGGTGTGGGGTGATTTAACCTATCAGGCGGCCATGGTGGAGGCATTGGAAGCGCAGGGCATGAACGCTATTTGCGTTTTTAGTAATGGGATGCCTGTAGAGGAAATGGGTATGCCTAGCCTGACGCAGGTATTTAACCAGTTCTTTTGCTCGCAGCCTGGTCTGCCTGCTATCGACGTGCTGCTGAATGTGATGAAGTTTTCTGCTACAAGCAGCGGTTCTATTACCGTGGATTATTTTAAACGGCTCAATGTACCGATTTTGGCGGCTTACACGACAATCGCACCGTATGAGGAATGGAAAAACAGCTTTGAAGGCATGAACGCGATGGAGGTTTCTATCAGCGTATCGCTGCCAGAATTTGATGGTATTATTCACGGTGTCCCCATTGCTCACAAAAAAATACTGGAAAACGGCGATGTACGCTACCTGCCTAACGCTGAAAGGGTGCAGCGTATGGCAGCAAAGGCTAAAAAGTGGGCTATGCTGCGCCACAAGACCAACAGGCAGAAGAAGATTGCTATTATCTTTCACAACTATCCCCCGCGTAATTCTAACATTGGCAGTGCCTTGGGCTTGGATACGATTGAAAGCATCCGCCGCGTGCTTGCTGCTATGCAGGAGCGTGGTTACAATGTGGCATGGATTCCCCAGGATACCAAGGAATTTATCAAGCTGCTTACTGCTAACGCCACTAATGACCGCAGCCTGCTTACAGAAAAGCAGATTAGCGAGTCTAACAAGCTGAGCTGCGCGCAGTACAAGAAATTTTTTGCTGCTATGGAGCAAAAGGTGCGTGAGCAGCTTGTGCATGACTGGGGTGAGGCTCCTGGACAGGTTATGGAATATGATGGCAGTCTGCTGGTACCTGGCACACTCAACGGCAATATTTTTATTACTGTACAGCCGCCGCGTGGCTTTGGTGAAGACCCGGAAAAAATTTATCACGATCCTTATGTTGCCCCGACGCATCAATATCTGGCATTTTATAAATGGCTGCGCGACGTGTGGCAGGCGGATGCTGTGGCACACATCGGCACACATGGTAATCTGGAATGGCTGCCAGGAAAAAACGCTGGTCTGGACTGTACCTGCTATCCCGACCTGGCACTGGGTGAGCTGCCTAACATCTATCCATATAATATTACCATCACAGGCGAAGGCATTCAGGCTAAGCGACGTGGCAGTGCCTGCCTTATAGAGCATCTGCCTGCACCGCAGACGCAGGCCGGGGTGTACGACGAGCTGGCGGAGCTGGAAAAAATTATGGATGAATATGTGCACTTTAGCACTACCCAGCCCGAAAATTTACCTGAGCTGGAAAGGCTGGTGCTGGCCAAGGTGGCAGAGGCTAATTTGCAGGATGAGGTGCCTTATGACGCAGATAAGCCCTTTGGCGATTACGTAATGAGCCTGCATAACTATATAACGGATTTAAAAAATATGGAGGTGCATACAGGACTGCATATTTTGGGACAGCCACCGCTGGACGAGCAGCTGATAGATTATTTGTGGCTGCTGCTGCGCCTTGATAACGGCGATATACCCAGCCTGACGCAGACCGTTGCGGCTCTGTATGGCATGGACTATTATTATCTTTTGGAAAACAGTAGCCTGATCTACGAGCCATTGGGCATTACCTACGGCCTTTTAATAGACCGCATCGGAGAGCAGTGCCGTGAGCTTATCTGCTGCCTGCGAGCTGGAGCTTTTACAGCAAAGGCAGTGACGGAGGCTATGCAGCTGCCTTGGGTAGTGCAGGCAGAATCGGTTAATAAAGCTAAGCTGGAGCAGGTGTGCCGATACATTGTAGAAAAGGTCTATCCTAATTTGCTGCAGACACAGCAGGAAATTACCAATATGCTGCGAGCCTTTGAGGGAGAATATATTGAGCCTGGGCCAAGCGGCGCACCCTCTAGCGGTGGGGCCGATCTGCTGCCGACAGGACGCAACTTTTGTGGCGTCGATCCGCGTACATTGCCAACTCCTGCAGCCTGGGAAATCGGTAAAACACTAGCTAACCAGGCTGTGGAACGATTTATTGCCGAAGTGGGCTGTTATCCTGAGAATATTGGCATGGTATTTTGGTCTGGCGCCAATATGCGCAGCCATGGCCAGTGCATTGCCGAATTTTTGTACCTGATGGGCATAAGGCTCAAATACCAGAGCGGCAGCCAGCGCATTAGCGGACTGGAGCTGATTCCACTTACTGAGCTGAAGCGTCCGCGTATTGATGTGACAGCGCGTATCAGCGGTCTTTTCCGCGATACTATGCCTGCGGTTATTAACGTGATGGATAAGGCGGTGCTGCTGGCGGCAGCGCAGGATGAGCCCGAGGATTTGAACTTTGTACGCAAGCATGTGCAGACAGACGCCAAGGAGCTGGAGCAAAACGAAGGCTTAAAGCAGGATGAAGCCTGGCGTCAGGCGGCTTTTCGTATTTTTGGCGATGCGCAGGGAACCTATGGCGCAGGCGTAGCCGCACTTTTAGAAAGTAAAAATTGGGAAACGCTACAGGATATTGCTGATGTTTATGTGCGCTGGGGTGGTCATGCCTATGGCGGCAAGACTAAGGGAGCTTATATGCCAAAGCTGTTTAAAAAGCGTATGGGCAGCTTGGATATCACCATCAAGAATGAGGATAACCATGAGACCAATATGCTGAGCAGCGATGACTATAACGCCTATCATGGTGGCATGATCGCTGCTGTGCGTGCTATCAAGGGCAGCGCGCCGCGCTCGTACTGTGGTGATAGCACCGATCGCACACGCATAAGGATGCACAGCGTCCAGGAGGAGGCAAAGCGCATTTTCCGCAGTGAATCCATCAACCCCAAGTATATTCAGGGCATGATGAAGCATGGTTATAAGGGAGCGGCGGATATGGCTAATATGATTGCTCACAGCTTCCAGTGGGATGCTACAAGCAGTGTGATGGAGGATTGGATGTACGAAAAGTACGCCGAAAAATATACCTTTGATCCTGAAGTGCAAAAATGGCTGCGAGATGTAAACCCTTGGGCCCTGCAGCGTATGACCGAGGTTCTGCTGGAGGCCGAGCAGCGTGGTATGTGGCAGGCTAAGCCTGAAACTAAGGCAGAGCTGCAAAGGCTGTACCTGGATATGGAGGGTGAATTGGAGGACAGAGCAGATGAGCATTAAAATGCTGGTGCTGAGTCTTACGGGACGGTGCAATTTTGCCTGCCGCTATTGTTATGCTGCAAACCACGATACCAGTATGATGTCAAAGGAGATTGCTCTGGCCGCGGTCAAGCTGGCGGCGGCCGATAATGAGCGTTTTGTAGTGCAGTTTAGCGGTGGTGAGCCGCTGCTAAATTTTGCTACATTGCAGGCGGTGGTGGAATACACCGAGAAGAAAAAACTGCCGGCTGTGCTGCAACTGCAGACCAATGCTTCGCTGTTGACAGATGACATGGCGCGCTATCTGTATCGCAATAAGGTGGCCATCGGCGTGAGCCTGGACGGACGCCCTGCTGTGAACGACAAGCTGCGCTTGAAGAAAAACGGTTATGGTGCGACAAGCGACATTCTGAAAGGAGTTGAGGTGTTGCGCCGCAATAACATTGCCTGTGGCGTCACCTGCGTGGTTACGGCCGATAACGTGGATGTGCTGGAGGGCGTAGTAGATTTTGCCTACTTTTTGGGCAATATCCGCAAAATCGGCTTTGATATCCTGCGCGCGCAGGGACGTGGCAGGGATTTGCAGCCGCCTACGCCCGAACAGATGCAAGGGGCGATGCAAAGGGTGTACGCACGCAGGGACGAGCTCACTAAGCTTACGGGGCTGCGTATTGCAATTGCTCAGCAGGAGCGGGCGCAGCTTTTGCGTAACGGCTGCGGCCTGTCCTTCGGGCATTGCTATGCGATGAACGGTGAAGCGGCCTTTGTTGATGCCAAGGGCGATATCTATGCCTGCTCTTCGCTGGTGGGCAATAGTGATTTTTATATCGGCAACGTTTTTACGGGTATAGAGCTGCCTTTAGTTGACAAAACCAAAGGTGTTATCGCTGATTCCATGAGCTTTTGCCGTGATTGTGCCGATTTTGCTAAGTGTGGCGGTGGCTGCTTTGCACGCTGGTACGGATTTGAAGATAAGGCTGCTTATGGTGCAGAATGCAGCATGAAGCGCATAAGCATCGCACAGCTGCAAAAATAAATACAATACCAAAAGAGGAAACGAGGCAGGAAAAGTGTGCTTTGCTTCCTTTTTGCCTTTATACAGCCTGCGGCAACAGTTTTTGCTTGAACGTATTGTAGGAATATAGTTTAGAATATACACGTAAGCTACAAGGGAGGCCGATTAATGAAAATCGCTTTATGTCACTTAAACTTGAGCTATGGACCGCAGGAACAGAATTTGCGGCTGCTGCAGCAGGCCATGCTTATAGCAGCAAAGCAGGGTGCGCAGTGGGTGCTTACACCGGAAATGGCGGTGCAGGGGTATTATTTTTATAATCTGGATAAAACAGCCAAGGTAAAACCGCAGCCAGCGCCAGAGCTTTTGCCGTTAGCCGACTTGTGCCGCGAATATGAGCTTACGCTATTTTTGGGCTGTGGTGAATATGACGCTGCCAGTGGTAAGAGCTTTAATAGCTGCCTGGTATTTGGCCCTGACGGCAGTCTTGTTGGCAAGCACCGCAAAATTTTTGGCGAATGTCTGGGAGCAGAGGCTTGGGCCCGTAAGGGCAGCGGCTTTACTGTTTTACCTTGTAATGGTTTGCAGACAGGTGTTTTGGTATGTGCGGATTTGTGGTTTGAAGAAAATTATACGGGTACTAAAAATGCCGGCGCCGAAATTATCGTTGATCTGGCTGCCTGGCCGCCGACACCGGAATGTGGTAACCCGCTAGGCTCCTGGCAGCATGCTTCAAGGGAAACAGGGCTGACAGTGGTGTTGTGCAATCAGACAGGCAAGGCCAAGTGGATGGATATGACGGTAGGTCAGAGCGTGGTTATAGACAAGGGCGAGCTTAAGCTGGCATATAGCGGCAAGCCGGCTGTACTGCTTTTTGATTACGATACAGAAAACAAACAAGTGCAGTCTGTAAAATATGATGTTTACGAGACGGGGCAATAAGGCTTACTTAAACAAGAAAAATAATATTTTTATTTAGAAGTATTGTTTACTGCACCGCTTGACGAGGTTTTGGAAAGCAGTTAAACTGATAACATAAAAGACAGAATATTGGGAGATGAGAGTGAACGATAGTTATGCTGTGCACCTGGCCTTGTAAGGATAGGAGGCGGATAGCGTGCTATAAATTTTTATGGAGGTAGGTTTTGAGTATGAGAAAGGTCAAGGAATTAAAAAAAGCTGTAGCAATGTCCGTGCTAACAGGTGTTGCTGTATTGTGGGGGGGGACGGCACTGGCTGCCGAACCATTGCAGGAGTTCGCGCTGGATGAAATGGTGGTTACGGCCACCAGAACCGAAAGCAAGGTTGTGGATATTCCTGTAAACACAACTGTTATTCCTGCTGCTAAGATTGAAGCGAGACATTATCAGGATGTTGCAGAGGTGTTAAGGGACGTACCTGGTGCAAGCGTGATGGATACTGGTACGGGTGCTTCTGAAAAGAAGATTATTTTGAATGGTGATGCACGTGTGCTGGTATTAGTAGACGGCAGACGTGTTAATTTTGATATGGGCGTAGGCAGTGGCAGAGGTAGCTATGATTTGAACCAATTGCCTGATGTCAGCACCATTGAACGCATAGAGGTAGTTAAAGGCCATGGTGGTGCATTATACGGCAGTGATGCTGTTGGCGGTGTGGTAAATATTATCACGAAAAGGATGGATCACAGCTATGGTAAGGTATCTATGGGCTTTGGCTCTAACCAGGCACGCGATGCCAAGGCTATGTATACCTTTAAAGAAGGCAAGACTGGTGTAATTGTGGCAGCCTCCAAATATAAACAGGGTTATTACAAATATAAGGACGCAGCGACTGACAGCACTAAAAGATGGCCTATAAGCTCTACGTTTGAAAACGAAAAGGTTTCCGTAAAGCTGTCCCAGGAATTGTCGGATAGCACAAATTTAGAGATTGGTTATGATTTTAGCAAGTATGAGGGCATTCGTTCTACCTCTGCTGCTTCTAATTACGCTCCTAGTGCATCCTTTAGCAATAAAAAGACTAACGTGTTTTATGCAAAGTATGATTGGCTCTTAAACGGCAAGGATCAGGGTTATCTGCATTTGTACCGCAATACACTGGATTACTACAACAGTGGCGATATGGAAGAAACAGATACGGGCTTTGAGGTGCAGCAGGCTGTTACTACAGCTGAAAACAACAAATTAGTTGTGGGGGCTTCCTATCGCAAGGGCAAGGCGTTCAATGCTACGTCCTATGCTCACGAGCAGAGCATTAACAACAAAGCAGTATTTTTGAATGACCACTGGGAATTTGCCCCTACCTGGACATTGGACGCAGGCGTGCGCTATGACAAGCATAGCACTGCCGGTAGCAAAACCACCTGGAGCGCAGGCTTGAATAAGAAATTTGATGAAAACAGCCATGCATACTTCAACTGGGGGCAGGTATTCAAGGCTCCAACAATTGACGATCTATACTATTATGTAGATTATGGTGAATGGGGCGGTTACTATGGTAACCCTGATCTGAAGCCGGAAAAGGGCGATACGTGGACTATTGGCTATGGTACTAAGATAGCAGACAAGACTGAAATTAATGTAAGCTATTTCCAAAGTGATTTAGATGATGCCATTGCCTGGAAATTATATGGCAAAGATCATTACGCTTCCAATGTTTTCAAGCAAAAGAAGCGTGGTATGGAATTAAGCATCAATCACGAGCTTAATGAAAATTGGAACGTGGAAGCTTCCTACAGCTATGTGCGTGTAAGAAATAACAATAATGATGGCCTGGGCTACGTTCGCGATAGCGGCTATATTCCTAATATGTACCGTTTTGGTGTGCGCTACCACAATGACTTGTGGAATGTGGATGCTTTCCTGCGCGGCGGCAGTGGTGCAGATGCCTCCTCTTATGTAGATAGCAGTTATGTAACGCTGGATATGTCTGCAAGCTATAAAGCGACCAAGGCCTTGTCTTTCTACGCCAAAGGCTACAATTTGCTGAATAAGGCCTATGCAGAAACCTCTGGTATTTATGGCGGCAGCTATAAATATCCTGCCCAGGGCAGACGCTTTATCATCGGCGCAGAATATACCTTCTAATCCCAATCTTAAAATTAGCTAATTTTTGCGAGGCGGCGCCAGGCGCCGCCTTTTGCTCTGACCTTGGTGAAAAGTGTTGACTGTAGTAGCGGTATATGCCTTATAATAAGGATTAGCGAATTGGTTATGCTTGGACAAGATAGTTTAAAAAGCGAGGTAGCAGAATGAAGAAAATATTTTGCTTAGTAATAATGCTGCTGCTATTAGTCAGCGGCTGTGGACAGGATAATACAGTTAAGGATGTAGGCGCAAACGGTAGCTATACCGTTACGGATGAGCAGGGGACTGCAAGCAACTTTAAGCAGGCTCCGCAGCGTGTACTGACCCTGGCGATCAGCAGCGACAGTATTGTTATGGGGCTGGGGCAGGCTGATAAGCTGGTGGCGGTGAGCTATTTGGCAGATGACCCTGTAAGCAGCAACATTGTAGAGCAGGCAAAAAAGATTAAGGAGAAGATTAAAGATCCGTCGGCAGAGCAGATATTGGCACTAAAGCCAGATGTAGTTTTTGCTTATGAATGGAGTGATATGGAACGCGTCAGCAATTTGCGCAACCTGGGCATTAACGTCGTTGTGCTCAAAGCACCGGCAACGATTGCTGATATTAAGCAGAATGTGCGTACTATTGCTAGTGCGCTGCATACGCCCAAGCAGGGGGAGGAGCTGGTGCAGCAGATGGATGCTAGGCTGGCACAGGTGAAGCAGCAGGTTGCAGACCTGCATTTAAAGCAGCCAAAAAAGCTGGTGTTGATCTCGCTGATGACCTCGTACGGCGGCGAAGGCTGCATTTTTGATGATATGTGTAAGGAGGCAGGCGTCATCAACGGTGTATCGGCTGCAGGTATCAAAAACGGTCAGCAGGTAACTAAGGAAATGCTAGTGAAAATTAACCCCGAGCTTTTGATTATGCCCGTATACAATGATCACGGCAATTTTAATATTGATAAATTCAATAAGGAATTTTTAGAAGATCCGTCCCTGCAGACCTTACAGGCGATAAAAAATAAGCAGCTGTTTTATCCCAATGAGGGCTATCTTTACAACTGCTCACAGGATGTCGTTTTTGGCGTGCAGGAAATTGCCCATGCTGCCTATGGTGAGGCCTTTGCTATGCAGGGAGCGCAGCATTTGCAGGTGCAGTAAGCCTTGTGCAGACATAAAAATAGGACCATCGCAACCCTATGACCGCAAGCGTAGTTTTTTGGGGGTGTGATGGTCCTTTTTTTATAGCAACGATTGCTGCTTAGCAGCGTGAAGCTGCATAGTGCAGAATATTTTTTTAAAATCACTTGCGTGTATACCTAGTAGACACTTTATAATTATAAAAGAATTTTATTGATAGCTTGTTTTAATAATCGGAGGAATATAAATGAAACGTACTGCTGTCTATCCCTTTACTGCGATTGTAGGACAGGAGGAAATGAAGCTGTCCTTGATTTTAAATGTTATTAATCCTGCTTTGGGTGGTGTATTGATTAAGGGTGAAAAGGGTACGGCAAAGTCTACTGCTGTCCGCGCTTTGGCCGAGCTGCTGCCGCCGATGGCAGCTGTACATGGCTGCCGTTTTCATTGTGACCCGCATAACAGCAGCCTGCTGTGTGACGACTGTACGACGCTGCTGCATAAGCAAGGCGCACTGCCAGAAGAAACAGCTAAAATGCGTGTGGTAGAGCTGCCTGTGAGTGCTACCGAGGATCGCGTTGTTGGCACCTTGGATATTGAGCACGCCATTAAGCATGGTGAGAAAAAGTTTGAACCCGGTATTTTGGCGCAGGCTAACCGTAATATTTTATATGTAGATGAAATCAATCTGTTGGATGATCATGTTGTAGACGTGCTGCTTGATGCCGCTGCTATGGGCGTGAACACCGTTGAACGCGAGGGCGTTTCTTACTCCCACCCCGCACGCTTTGTGCTGGTTGGCACTATGAACCCTGAAGAAGGTGATATCCGTCCGCAGCTTTTGGACCGCTTCGGTTTGAGCGTTGTTGTAACCGGCGAGCATGATCCGCTGCAGCGCGTAGAGGTAATCAAGCGCCGTCTGGCATACGAAAACGATGCGGAAAGCTTTATCGCAGGTTATAAAGAGGCACAGGAGGAGCTGGCAGAAAAAATTATTGCTGCAGGCAGGCTGCTGCCGGAGGTAACAATTGATGACAAGCTGCTGGAAACCGTGGCTAAGCTTTCTGTAGAGCTGGGAGTTGATGGACACCGTGCAGATATTACTGTTATTAAGACAGCGCTGACACTGGCTGCCTTCAACGGCCGCAAGCAGGCTAACATTGATGATCTTAAGGAAGCAGCCAAGCTGGTGCTGCCGCACCGTATGCGCCGTCGTCCGTTTGAAGAGGGCGATCTTGATTGGAATAAGGTAGAGAGCTTTTTGGCTGCCGAAGCCTAAGGAGCGTTGACCATGCTGAAAAATAATCTCTATCCCTTTACTGCGGTTGTGGGGCAGGAGGAGGCTAAAAAGGCCTTGCTTATTGCTCTGGTCAATCGCAGAGCAGGCGGTCTGCTCATAGGCGGTGCCAAGGGTACGGCGAAATCTGTACTGGTGCGCAGTGTGCAAAGCTTGATTGGTTCGCAAAAGATGCTGACGCTACCGCTTAACGTAACAGAGGATATGCTTTTTGGCAGCATTGACCTAGAGGCTGCCGTAAGCCTGGGCGAAAAACGTTTTTCACCCGGCATTCTGGCGCGTGCGACCGATAATATTCTTTATATTGATGAAGCTAACCTGCTGCGTCAGGAGCTGCTGACTGCGGCACTGGATGCCAACAGCGCAGGCATCAACAATGTAGAGCGTGACGGCATCAGCTGCAGCCATGAGGTGCGCACGACCATCATTGCCACGATGAATCCGGAGGAGGGGACACTGCCTGGACATATTCTGGACCGTTTCGGTATGTATGCGGATATGCAGGCGTTGCAGGATATCGGCCAGCGCGTGAAGGTTATCCAACGTGACTTGGCATATAGTAAGAATACCCTTGCATTTTGTGAGCAGTATGCGGAAGCAAACGCTGCCATGGCAGCGAAGATGAAGGCAGCGCGTAAGCTGCTGCCACAGGTAGAGATTTCGGAGGCAATGCTTATGCTGGCGGCGCAGATGTGCTCGCAGGCCTTCTGTGCAGGCCATCGTGCGGAGATTTATCTGCTGGAGGCTGCACGTGCTATCGCCGCTTTGGCTGACCGCTCTTATGTACTACCGCAGGATGTGGATGAAGCAGCACAGTTTGTACTGCCGCACCGTATGCGTAAGCCACCTGAACAGCAACCGGAGCAAAGCGGGCAGCAGGATGAGCAGGATAGTGAGGATTGTGCCGATGACAACGACGATAACGAGAATGAGCAGCAGGATAGCCAGCTGCCACCGCCGTCATTAGATAATGGTGATGCTTCTGAAGATGCTGCTAATGACGGACAAGAGCAGGACTACCAGGATGAGCAGCAAAATCAGCCGGAAAATAAGCTTGCACCTGAAGAGCAGCTTGCCGATGTTGACAAGAGCTTCAGGCTGCCGAAGATGCTGCTGGACATGGGCAAGGACCAAAGCGTGCGCCGCGGTAGCGGCAAGCGCAGCATTACTAGGACGGACTTGAAACAGGGTCGGTACGTGCGAGCCGAGCTGCCCAAGGCCAAGGTTGAGGATTTGGCATTTGATGCAACTATCCGTGCGGCCGCTCCTTATCAACGCTTGCGTGAAGCCAACGGCTGCGCGTTGAATATCAAGGAGGAGGACCTGCGGCAGAAGGTGCGTGAAAAACGCATTGGCAACACCTTTCTTTTTGCGGTGGATGCCAGCGGTTCTATGGGTGCGCGTGAGCGTATGCGCGCTGTTAAGGGTGCAATCTTTTATATGCTGCAGGAGGCTTATCAAAAGCGTGACCGCGTGGGCATGATTGCCTTCCGACGTGACAGGGCAGAGGTGCTTTTGCCCATCACTCGCAGCGTGGATATGGCGCAAAAACGCCTGGCACAGCTGCCGACAGGAGGCAAGACCCCGTTGGCAGACGGCTTGGCGCTGTCCTTGCAGACTCTGGCAATGCTCAATAAGCGTGACAGCGAGCTGAAGCCGATTTTGATTGTGGTGACGGATGGGCGTGCCAATAAGGTGGCTGCAGAGGAGAAGGATCCTGTGGCTGCAGCAGTGGCCATTGCAGAAAAAATTGCCAAGGCTAAAATCACTAGTGTGGTAATTGATACTGAGGCGGATTTTATTAAGCTGGGCATTGCCAAAAAGATAGCTGTCGCCATGGGCGCCAATTATTATACGCTGCAGAAGCTGTCGAAAGAAAATATTATTCGGATTGTGAGAAATTTGAATTAGCAGTAAAAGTATAGTATACTGATTGATATAAATAGATATAAAGGAGCGATACTTTTATGAAAAAAATACTGATGCTTATGATTATGGTGTTGACCTGTTTATTTGCCGTTACTGCTAATGCTGAAAATCAGCCTGCCCAGCAAAAGGGTATGGATTGGGAAATAAGCATGATGCCCAAACCGTCTGAGGAGGAGCAGGAGGCAGCACGTTGGTCTGTCGTTGTCGAAAATAACGTGGGAATTTATGCGTATGATATGGATTCCCTAGCCTATAGCCAAGTGATTAATGGTATTGCTGATAAAAATATCGTCAGTGTGTTGACTAAAACTGTCTTTACTGATAAAGAAATTTTGAAAAAGCTTAACGCTAAATACAAGGAAGCACTGCCCAAGAAAGAAAAGGTGCAGTATTGCGAAATCTATATGACCTTTAATCTGGCAGAAAAAACCTATGCAGTACAGGGAATGGATGTATTCAGCAATAAAAAAACTGTGCTGGAGCATCAGGCAAAGCCTTTGAAGTTTGTCCCTATCCCGCAGGGCAGCTTTGCTGAGGCCATGCTAGAAATCTGCCAGCAGGCAGTGAATAATGATGCTGCCGCACAAAAATAATAAAATGGTTTAATTTTGCTGCAATAAGAAACTTCATATTAACACACAAGCTACTTAGTCTGCTGGTAATTTGTGTCATTGGCGTGGGAGGCGTGCTGGTGCGCTCACCTGTGCAGGTGTAGCTCAAGGGCAGCAATATGGAGCAGCTGCTGGCAGACAGTGCTAAGGTTGAGCACATCTTTGCAGACACAATAGGGTTTAAGATATAGACCAAATACATATTGTAGTAAAACTAAATATAGGGGTATGATTGATAGACCGAGTAGGCTGCGGCTATGCAAGAATAGGCAGATGAAAGGTATATTGATAAATTTTTTGAGGAGTGTGAGTAAATATGAAAAATGCAACAAAGGGCATTTTGATGACGGCCTTGATCACAGGTACAGTACTGTGGGGAGGTGCAGGCGCCTTTGC
>CAVDRP010000014.1:0-35466 GCA_963611535.1 Bacteroidaceae bacterium
CACTTATTCAGAGACGGGCATAAGACGTGGCGTGCTGCTGCAGCTGAGGGAAGCAAACCTTTTGCACACTGCATATCGTACTGCTAAAGAAAAGGTAGAAGCTGCTACGACTAAAGAGGAAATCGAAGCTGTAGAGATGTAGGATGTCTGTAAAGTATTTATTGCTGGCTGCCAGAGCTTTGGACTCTGGCAGCGCTTCACGCAAGCCTAGATATATCAGTCCGTTGCTGCGTGCAAGCGTGATTTTGCTTGAGCCGTTGCCTGTTTATAGCAAAGCTGCTGATTTTAATCCGCATCATAGTCCTGAAAACGGGCAATTCTGCGAAGCGGATGGCGTTGGCAGTGGGTTATCAAAAACAAGGCAGGAACCAAGAAAACCCTTGCAAAAAGATAGAAGCAGCGGTAAACTTGTAAAGGGTGGGGAATGTACTTTAGCAACGCCTGCCTTTGGTTTTCAGGCTGAACTTGATGAACATTGGGAAAAGCATGGCTCTCAGTACCCTGGATGGACTAAAGAGCAATATGAGCAGCACGCAGTTTGGCTCGCTGAGCAAGCACCCAAATCTGGCGGTATACGTGGCTATGAAGTGGGGAAGCATATTGTTGTTCGGTACGATCCATATAATAATGATTACGTAAAGGCTGATATTAGATCTGGCGTAGTTACTATGTTTAAACCGTCAAGAGGAAAAGCTTACTACGAAGAACGTCGACAAGAGGAGGGAAATAAAAAATGAAACACCTTTGTCCTGTGTGTGGCCAATATGAATTTACAAGGCATAGCGCAGCATTTCATGATTGTTGTTTTTTACCATGCAAAGTATGCGGTTGGGTAGATGATAGCCTTTTAGAAGTAAAGCCTGACTTTGATGGTGGGGAATTGGGCATTTCTCTTAACCAAGCACGTGTTGCGTGGAAAGCAAAACAAGAACAAAAATAATAATAATAATTAAACCATTGAAACCGCTTGCATTGCAGGCGGTTTTTTCGTGCTCAAATTTAGGAGGTATAAAATTGGACTTTTTGGCTTTACGTTATGCTGCTGTAAATGCAGCGCACACTCTGTATCAAGGCTTTAGCTACAAATAAAGAATAGGTTATATTTGGGGCCAACGCGCCTAAAAAATAGCGAAAAACAGGGTAAAAAAACAGCAAAAATCAACAACCTAAAAACGCCTTTTGTACACACAAAAATACCCCGCAACCTGCACGGTTACGGGGTTTCTTTCATGGTGATCCAGGAGGGATTCGAACCCCCGACCCACGGCTTAGAAGGCCGTTGCTCTATCCAACTGAGCTACTGAACCATATAAAATTGGAGCGGGCGATGGGAATCGAACCCACAACATCAGCTTGGAAGGCTGAGGTTTTACCACTAAACTACACCCGCAAAAAGTGGTCGGAGTGGCAGGATTCGAACCTGCGACACCCTGCTCCCAAGGCAGGTGCGCTACCAAACTGCGCTACACCCCGAATACAAAATCCATTATACTCTTTTCTAGAAGAAAAGTCAAGCGAAAGTATAGAAATAAGATATGTGGTTGCACGCTTGTTTATTAACAGTTTCTGAAAAGGAAGCTAAAGATTTTTGCCAGCTGCTGTAAAATTTCCTGTTCATTGTCTGACCAGGAATAATGTTTGTCAGAGTGATAGGCAGATACTATGTAGGCAGGAGCGTTTTTGATGTAGATTAGATGAGACAGCATAGCGGTTATACCTGTAGCCTCCGTAGCATGCTTATAACGCACCGGAAGATAACTAGTATCGCTACATTTGCTGCAGCCTGCGGCATCAAACAGCTCCAATATTTCCGTACGTGTGAAGTACTGTATGTCCGCAATAGGCTTATGGTTAGACGAAACACATTGGTTAACTACAAGCAGCTTATCCTTTCTGCTGTGCAAGTCATATATAATCATACCGTCAGCCTGCAGGACATCACGGGCGAGCTGCAGCAATTTATCTATGCTGATTTGGGGATGATTGCTGCTGACAATGTCAAGTGCCATCTTCATGAACAGCTCTATGGGTATTTTATGCTTGCTGATGGCTTCACTATCAACCAAGGTGCCATAGCTGAAATCATGCTGCTCTAACACCAACGGAACAATTGCACAGATGTAAAATTCGTTGCCCGTCAGTTCATCTACTATATATTGCCCACGCTCCAATACCCAGACGATGGTGCCACGCTTATGCAGCAGGCGATAATTGATGCTGTATGGAGTGCCGTTTTGGTGGCTGAGCATGGCCTGTGTTACCTTAGCGATATCCTGGCTATAAACCATTTTATCCAGCTGACCATGTGTTGCCTGCAGCATTTCGGTCATACTGCTATAGCCTGCTATGCTGCAAAGGGTTTTGTTTGCGTAAACTGTGGGAAAACGTTGTTCTATTTTACACAGCTTCATACCATTGGGAGAATTGGCAGCGACAAAGGCCGGCAGACTGCTTGCCTCCTGCTGGGCTTCCAGCTGCTTAAAGAATAACGTTGCATATTGATGTGGATAGACCTCTTCGTCCTGCATAAATTTCCATGAGCGTGAGCTGTGCAGGTTAAGGACGTGTATTGCCTCGCCATCGGCCGCAAACGTAAAGGTAAAGCGCGAGCAGTCGGGATCGGTGCTGTTATCAGCAGCAGGCACGTCAAGCTGGCAGTAGATGATGCATAGCTGTTCGTCAACATAAAGCTGTTGCCACTGTGCCTGCTTTAAGACGGTTGCAGGCAGTGGCTGGGGGTATTTATGCTGATAGCCATTGGCAAAGGCATTGCTGTCTGGGACAAAGGCGTTTTTGTTCTGCCCGATCCAGCTGGCGCCTTGGGGAGCAAGATAAGCACGTATCTTGTCTACATCCTGCGTAACCAGCATCTCCTGCAGCATTTGCTGCGCAAGCTGCATTGCATTGGCGGCAAGCCTTGCTTTATCCATTTTTATTACCTCCGTCGCTATCCTCATTGTTATAATACAGTGCATATCCCTTGCCACGCACGGTTTCCAGACGCAGAAGCGCGAATTCCTCTATGTGCAGCTTGTGACGCAGGTTGCTGACGTGCATATTGAGCGCACGGCTGGTATATTTTAATTCACTGTTGGAATAAAGCTCGTTGTACAGCTTTTCGGTACTGACGATTTGGTTGAGGTTGTTGGCCAATATGATGAGCAGCTTGTATTCAGTGGTCGTGAGGGGAAGAAATTCATCATGCAGCATGACCTGATTATTATTGAGGAAAATCTTCAGATCGCCAATATGGAGCAAACTGCTTTCTGGCACTGTCCTCTTTGTGGTGAGACGGATGAAATTATTGAGCTGGTGATAAAATTCGATGCTGCCGCAGGGGTAATGCAGCAGATAGTCGGCACCATCCTGCAGGGCCTTTACGGCGGCAGGCTCGTTGTCTTGCCGCGTCAGCACCAGTGTAGGAATATCGGGTGACAGGCTCCTGACAAAGTGCAGCTCCTGCGCAGTGATGTTGTTACATTCTACAACAAAGTATTGCGGCTTATAGCGTGTAAAGCTGCTTAGTGCCTGCGACTGGCTTTTACTGATGTGGAACTGTAGCTCGAAAAGACTGCTGTGGGAAAGTAGCTGCTCTATATGGGGGACTGACGGACAATATACTAAGATAGAAATCATATATGCTCCTCACTGAAAAAATCTTGGTTTAGCAATACGCTGATAACCTGGGATGTCATACAGATTATTTCCAGCTCATGCGCTGTGAAGCTGTGTTGGCTGTCCCTTTGATAAAAGGTGGCGATATAGGCATTTTGTCCTTCAATTTTGATTAGCCTTTGACAAAAGGAACGAATACCCTGCAGGGTGAAGTTCGGACGGTGTTTTGCAGGCAGCAGGCGTGTGTCGCTGCATTGTGCAAATCCATTGGTGTTAAAAAAGCTCAAGATTTCATCACCTGTCCGCTCTAAAAAAAGCTCAGAAGGCTGCATGCCACTGGCGTCGTAATAGGCTGCGAGCTTCATAGGCTGCGAGGTTTGGCGGATATCTGTCACCCAGATGCCTGCAAGCTGCAGCAAATCACTTGCAAGCTGCAATAGCTGCTGCATGGCTACAGCACGGGTATTGCTGGAGACAATATCCAGGGAAATATTTAAAAAGGCTTCGGTGGGAATTTCGTAGCTGGGTGCAGGCAGCTGCGGCAAATCATAGCTGCTGTTATCCTCTGGCTGTAGCAAAGGCGAGGCGGCGCAGATGATGCAGGGCTCGCCGTCCATGCCAAGGGTGCGGCGCCCACGCTCCAAAATCCAGACAAAGCCAGCCTGTTTGGTGCGCAGACGGTAGTTGATGGTATAGGTGCTGCCCTCTTCCGCCAGTGACTGCATAGCCTGCTGAACCTTGGGTAGATCGCGTGCGTCCACCAGGTTTTGCAGCTGTCCCTGTGTTGCTGCCAGCAGCTCCTGTGGCGCCTGGTAGCCTGCGAGCACGGCGAGTGAGCGGTTAACGTAGGTTGCAGTATACTCTGCGTCCGTCAGGCAGCATTTTAGACCGTTGGGTGAATATTCTGCGGCATCTGCTGCTAGCTTGGCGGTGATATGGCGTTGTTTGGTAGCTGTTAAAGCAATATCTGCTGTAGTAGGGGGAACAGATACTGTAAGCTGCAAAATTTTGGCAGTATCATTTTCGTTTACCAAAACGAAGCTCATGCGGCAATCAATATCAAGGCTGTAGCCAGTGTGCAGCTCTGTAGAAATATGACAGTTCACAAGCACGATGCAACGGCTGGCGGTAGCGTAGGGGACATAGACCTGCATTTTTTGGATGCGGCTTCGCTGGATCTCGTGCATGCGTATGGTCAGAGTGTGGAAGATATTGTCGTAGCCGCAAAATACCTCCTGCCTGCCCCAGCCGATAAAGCTGGGATTTTGCCGCGAAAAGCAGGCCTGTACCCTTTCCATATTGTTTTCTATGAAGTAAGCATATAATAGTCTGGTCGCTGTTGCTTTAGACTGCTCGATAAAGCGTTGTGTTTTCATTGTAAAAGCTCTTTCTTCAGCTGGTAATATTCACGTGAAAAATAGGGCGCAAGCTGCGCCTCGCGGTGGTCGTAGCCAAAGGCGCGTTTGGTGAGTGACAAAATTGGCGGTGCCTGGATGCGCTTGGCAACGGCAAAGCCTGCAAACAGCTTCCACCAGCGCTCCAAATCGTTTATAAGAGCTGCCGCTGTGGGACAGGCCTCATCAATGGCGGCCTGCGTGCAGCCAAGCTCTGCGGCCAGCGTGCCAGCCTTGTACCAGCGCAAAATATCTGCCGGCGTGGTTTTGTGCCAATTTTCGATAAAGGCACGCAAAAGATAGTCGTGATAAGCATAAACCAAGGGGTCGCCGCCCTTGCCGACGGTCTGTGCGTCCGATAGCTCGGCACTGGGGCGGATGTGAAAGATTTCTTCGGGGATGACGCTGCGGCTAAAGACAACGTCGTTGAGATAGCGGCCGAGTGCGTAAACCTGGTGCTTCCAGATATCGCCGATCATGGCCAGCGCACCGCAGATGTCGCCGTAGAAGGTGGCGTAGCCGACGGAAAGCTCGGCCTTGTTGGAGTTGCAGCTGAAGGCGCCGCCAAAGGCGGCAGCAGCTGCAGCGATAACGCGGGCGCCACGGTCGCGTGCCTGGATGTTTTCGCGTACCAGGCCGCCAAGCTGCAGGCCAAAGCTTGTGCCATTAGCAAAATTGGTGATGGGAGTGTCTTCAAGCTGCGTAACTGTGTGCTCAAAGCTTTCGCTGATGGGGATGACGGCATAATTTGTGCCCAGAGCCTGCGCAATGTGCAGGGCGATGCCTTGCGTGGTGGCGCTGTTGTAGCGCGAGGGCAGGTTGAGCAGCAAAACATTTTCGGGTCCTAGGATATCCACATACATGGCAGCGGTGACGGCGCTGTCGATGCCGCCTGAAAGGCCGATGGTCATGCGCTTGATGCCGCATTGCTGCAAAAACTTGCTTGTGCCGTAGCGTAGCGCCTTGTATACCGATTCCGGCTCCTGCGGCAGCTTGGCTGGGGCACAGGTGGGGATAATGCAGCCGGCGGCCGTATCCCACGTAAATTCCAGGCTGGTGTCAGCGTACATTTCGGCAGAGGTGACCAAAGTGCCGTCGCCGTTGTAGGCGGAGCTGCAGCCGTCATAGGTAAAAATGTTCTTGCCGTTGTTTTGGATGCCAACGTTGTTGCAATAGATGAGCGGAATGCCTGCTGCCTTGGCCTGGGCGCTGAAAAGACGGTTGCGCTTGCGGTTTTTGCCCAAGGTGTAGGGGGAGCAGGACAGGTTGCACAAAAGCTGTGCACCGTTTTGCGCCAGGGTTTGCGGTACGTTGAGGTGGTAGTTTTCGGTCCAGCCGTCCTCGCACAGCATAAGGCCGATGCGCACCTTTTCGCCGCGGATGCAAAGCGTGAGCGGCACAAGAGCCTGGCTGACGCTGGTGTTTTCTTCGGCGCACAGCTTTTGCAGGCTGTAAAAATGGCGGCAGTCGTCAAACTCGCGGTAGTTGGGCAGCGAGTTTTTGATGATGAAGCTGCGTCCCTGGTAGCCGCCGACAAGCTGGCCGTCACAGCAGGCAAAGGCGGCGTTGTATTTGCGCACGCGGCCGTCCTCGTTAAGCTTGCCGCCTTCGGAGGCAACGCTGCCAAACATTACGCAGAGGCCGCTGGAGGCCTTAACTATTTGCTGTGCGTAGTATTCGCAGTCATCAATAAAGCTTTGCTGCTCCCACAGGTCGCCAATGAGGTAGCCTGGCAGCGCCATCTCGGGCAGCAGCAGGATATCGGCATCGCGGCGGCGTGCTTCGTCCATTGCTGCTAATATTTTGTCAAAGTTTAAATCGGGACGGCCGGGGATAACCTCCAGCTGTCTGCAGATAATTTTTATTTTCAATTTATTGTCCTCACAATTTTATTTGCATTTTACTTTACCATAGTGCTATTATAACAGAGATAACACAATTTCTCTAGCATAGAGGGGGCTTTTGAAATGAAACACAATAAAAAAACTAACGCAGCACGCAGGCTGGACGATTTGAAGATAAACTACCGCATTATGGAATATCCTGTAGATGAGGAGCACCTGGACGCTGTACATGTGGCGGCAGAGGTGGGGATGCCTGCGGCGCAGGTGTTTAAGACGCTGGTGGTGCGTGGTGATAAAAACGGCATTATGTTTGCTGTCATCCCCGGCGACGGCGAGCTGGACCTAAAGGCGCTTGCCAAGGCCAGCGGTAACAAGCGGGCGGAGCTGGTGCACCTAAAGGAGGTGCTGCCGCTTACGGGGTATATCCGTGGTGGCTGCTCGCCCTTGGGAGCAAAAAAGAACTATCCTGTATACATGGATGAGACAAGCAACAGCTGGCCCGAGATTGCTATCAGCGCCGGCCAGCGCGGTATGCAGATAGTGGCAGCGCCGCAGGATCTGCAAAAAGCTACCAATGCGACGGTGGCAGCGCTGATATTTGCCTGATTTTGCTTGTTATCGCGGGCAAAATCTGTTATTATAATCTTGATAGCCTATTTGCACAATAGTGTTTAGAGATGGGACGCGCCATAACATTGGCGTTGTCCAAAGCATAGAAAAGAAAGTAGGTTGACCTTATGTTATATGTAAGTACAAGAGGGAAAACAGATTTAGTGTCGGCAGCACATGCGATTACCCGCGGCCTGGCGGCGGATGGCGGCCTGTTTGTGCCGCAGCGTCTGCCTGCAATGCGCATGGTGGATATCAAGGCGATGCAAAATAAGCCTTATACCGAGCGTGCTGTGGATGTGCTTTTGCAATATCTTACCGATTTTAGCGAGGACGAGCTGCGTGAGTGTGTAAACGCAGCCTACGCCAGCGAAAAGTTTGGCGATAATCCTGTACCGCTGGTGCAGGTGAATGACAACACGGCTGTGCTGGAGCTGTGGCATGGTCCCACGTCTGCCTTTAAGGATATGGCCCTGCAGCTTTTGCCGCATTTATTGACGCGTTCTATTAAAAAGACCGGCGAAACCAATAAGGTTGTTATCCTGGTGGCGACATCGGGCGACACGGGCAAGGCTGCCTTGGAAGGCTTTGCCGATGTTGAGGGGACACAGATTATAGTTTTTTACCCCAGCGAGGGCGTTAGCGATATCCAAAAGCGTCAGATGATTACACAGATGGGCAAAAACGTGAAGGTTTTTGGCATTGAGGGTAATTTTGATGATGCACAGCGTGGTGTGAAGGAGATTTTTGGCAATAAGGCACTTAGTGACGAGCTGGCCAAGAAGGGGTATTCCTTCTCTTCGGCTAATTCTATTAACTGGGGCCGCCTGGTGCCGCAGATTGTTTACTACTTTAGCGCCTATGTGGATGCCGTCAAGGCAGGCAAAATCACCGCAGGTGCGCCTGTGAACTTTGTTGTGCCCACGGGCAACTTTGGCGATATCCTGGCAGGCTATTATGCTAAGCTGATGGGACTGCCTGTTGACCGCCTGCTGTGCGCGTCTAACAGCAACAATGTGCTGACGGACTTTATCAACACGGGTGTTTATGACAGACGACGTGAGTTTTATAAGACTGTTTCACCGTCTATGGATATTTTGGTATCTAGTAACCTGGAGCGCTTGCTGTACAATGTGACGGAGCAGGATGCTGCACGCGTGGCAGATTATATGCAGCGCCTGAATACAGAGGGCTTTTACCAGATTGACAGCGATGATTTGAAGAAGATCCAAAGTGAATTCTTTGGTGCCTGGGTGGATGAGCTGGAAACCAAGGAGGCTATCGGCCGCATTTATAATGATTACCATTATTTGATGGATACGCATACGGCTGTTGCCTGGCGTGCCCTGGAAAAATACCGCTTCCTCACTAGCGACGACACCTATACTATTGTTCTGTCTACAGCTAGTCCCTACAAGTTTGCTGACAGCGTGCTGTCGGCCTTGGAGGAGGGCGAGACGCAAAGTGGCGATCCGTTTGAGCTTTTGCGCAAGCTAAACAGTGCTACGGGCGTAGATATTCCGCCGCGGATGCTGGCGCTAGAGGAGCTGCCTGTGCTGCATAGTGAGGTTATTGCTGCTGATAAGATGGAGCTGGCAGTTGTCAAAAACCTGGTGTAAGCACGTAGCGTGAAAAAAGCGTGAACTGCGCAGGCTTTGCTTGCGTCTGCACTGGTTTTTGTGTATACTATTAGCATAATTTAATAATATATCCGAGGGACTTAGTCTGCTGTCTGGTGGACTAAGTCTTTGTTGTAAAAGGAGGAATATAGTGGACTCTAGGAGTGTGCTCGAACAGGTGCGCAGCGGTGAGCTGCCTGTGGAGGAGGCGCTGCGCTTTTTTAACCACAAGGCCTACGAGGATTTGGGCTATGCCAAGCTGGATACATCGCGTGAGCTGCGCAGCGGCTTTGCCGAGGTGGTGTATTGCGCTAATAAGCCGGATGAGTTTTTGGTGCAGATATATAAGCGCCTGTTTGATGAGCAGGGAGAGGTGTTTGGCACGCGGGCGACGCGCGCGCAGTATGAGCTGGTGCGGCAGGTGCTGCCTGATGTGGTGTATGATGCTGTGGCACGGACGCTGAAGCAGGAGCGTGCGGATAAAAAGCACAGCGGCTGCATTGCCGTATGCACGGCAGGCACGGCGGATATCCCTGTGGCTGAGGAGGCGGCGCAGACGGCGGAGTTTTTTGGCGCGCATGTGGAGCGTTTGTATGACGTGGGCGTGAGCGGCATTCACCGCCTGCTGGATAAGGTGGAGCTTTTGCAGCAGGCTAACTGCGTGGTGGCTGTGGCTGGCATGGAGGGAGCGCTGGCGAGCGTTATTGGCGGCCTGGTGCGCAACCCCGTGATTGCGGTGCCTACGTCTGTGGGCTATGGGGCCAGCTTTGGTGGGCTCAGCGCGCTGCTTACGATGATTAACTCGTGCGCTAATTGCATTTCTGTAGTTAATATCGACAATGGCTACAGCGCAGGCTACATTGCGACACAAATAAACCGCCTGGCGTGCAGGGAGGAAAAATATGTATAACACCGATGAGAAAAAAGAACATCAGGCCCTGCGCAAGCTGGAGACCTTGCAAAATGAGCTGCGCCGTCTGGGGCGCGTCATGATAGCCTTTAGCGGCGGCGTAGATTCCACCTTCTTGCTGCAGGTGGCACACATGACCTTGGGCGATGCGGCAATGGCAATTACGGCGCGTTCGGGTGTGGTCCCCAAGCGTGATGTGGCCGAGGCAGAGGAGTTTTGCCAAAAGCAGGGCATCCGCCATCTTTATTTTGATTTTGATGAGCTGGAGGTGCCAGGCTTTGCCGAAAATCCGCCAGACCGCTGCTATATTTGCAAAAAGACCTTGTTTAGCAATTTTTTGCGTCTTGCTGCTGAAAGTGGCGCGCAGCTGTGCGAGGGCTCCAATATGGACGATTTGGGCGATTACCGCCCGGGCCTGAAGGCGCTGGCCGAGCTTGATGTGCACAGTCCCCTGCGTGTGGCGCAGCTTTCTAAGGTCGAAATCCGCCTTTTGTCGCACAAGCTGGGACTGCCTACGTGGGACAAGCCTTCGTTTGCCTGCCTGGCCTCGCGCTTTGTGTATGGCGAGCGCATTACGGCGGCCAAGCTTGCCGCTGTGGATAAGGCAGAGCAGCTTTTGTGGGAGCTGGGCTTTAAGCAGTTCCGTGTGCGTGTGCATGGCGATTTGGCGCGCATAGAGCTGCTGCCTGAGCAGCTGATGCTTGCGGTAGAGGAAAGGATGCGTGCTGTTATTTACAGCAGGCTAAAGGAGTTTGGCTTTGCCTATGTTGCCTTGGACCTAAAGGGCTACCGCACGGGCAGCATGAACGAAACGCTGGCTGTGGAAAAATAATTTACGGATAATTAAAGGAGAAGGATTATGAAAAGCTTATATTTAGAGTGCAATGCAGGCATCAGCGGTGATATGCTGGTGGCAGCGCTGCTGGATTTGGGGGCGGATAAAGCCGTTTTGGCCAAGGCCTTGGATAGTATTCCTGCCAAGGGCTTTAGCTACAACATCAGCCGCGTGAGCAAGGCAGGCGTGGACTGCTGCGATTTTGACGTTGTTTTGGATGCAGAGCACGAAAACCATGATCACGATATGGCGTTTTTGCATGGCGCTGAAGCAGCGCATGAGCATCATGAACATTGCCACGAGCATGAGCATCATCATGAACATTGTCATGAGCATGAGCATACGCCACACGAGCACCACCATGCGCATGAGCACCGTGGGCTGAAGAAGGTTATTGCCATCATCAATGCTACGGAGATGACGGACGCAGCGCGTGCGCTGGCGCTCAAAATCTTTGACATCATTGCTGAGGCCGAGGGCAAGGCCCATGCTGTAGCCAAGGAGGACGTGCATTTTCACGAGGTGGGCGCTATTGATTCCATAGTGGATATTGTGGCGATTGCCGTCTGTGCCGATAACCTGGGCGTAAAGAGCGTCATCGTGCCCGAGCTGTGCGAGGGGCGCGGCACTGTGCGCTGCCAGCATGGCGTGCTGCCTGTGCCTGTGCCAGCAACTGCGAATATTATGCAAAAATTTGGCTTTAACGTGCGCCTTTTACCAGTGCAGGGCGAATTTGTGACGCCTACGGGCGCTGCTGCTGCTGCCGCTCTCAAAACCAGTGACGAGCTGCCTGAGCAGTTTAAGATTTTAGCCATCGGCCTGGGTGCAGGCAAGCGCAGCTACGAGCGTCCTAGCATTTTGCGTGCGCTTTTAATTGAGAGCGGTGCGCAAAAAAAAACTCTGTAAATAGCGCTGGGTTTATCCAAGACAGCATTTGCAAGCTGGAAACGGATATTGACGACGCCAGCGGCGAGCTTTTGGGTTATACGCTGCAGCGCCTGCTGGAGGCTGGGGCGCTGGATGCGCATTACGCCCCGGTGTTTATGAAGAAGAACCGTCCTGCCTGGGAGCTGACGGTGCTTTGCCGCGAGCAGGACAGGCAAAGGCTGGAGGCTGTCATCTTTGCTGAAACTACGACGATTGGCATTAGGTGCGCGCGTATGCAGCGTGATATTTTGCCGCGGCGTAAGGGCGTGGTGCGCACCGAGTGGGGCGAGGTAGAGGTGAAGCTGTGCCAGGTGGGCGGTGCGGAGCGCTGCTATGTGGAATACGACAGCGCTGCTAAAATTGCCCGTGAGCAGGGAGTGCCGCTCTCGGACGTGTATATGGCAGTGAGGCTTGCACAAAAAAACATAAATTAACCATAAAAATGTGCTATAATATCATCAAACCCCAAGATGAATGGAGATAACATGAATAACATATTTGATTTGGTTGATGATTTTTATACACAGGACGAGGAATGGAACACTGTTCTGGAGCAAAAATACGCAGAAAATTTTTTGCGCATCAAAATGTGGCAGGGTGCTACTGACCAGGAGCTTATCAAGGCCTGGGACTATATCACGATTTTGTGCGTTTACGTTGGCAATTCTGACAGCTACTTGGGCGATATGACGCGCGAGGATTTTATTGACTGCGCTGGCTGGTGCTGCCGCAATGTATCGGGCTTTAGGGCGACGGCTCAAAACGTGGGCAGCTTTTTGGATGTTGTCATTGAGCTGTTTGCCTATTTAAAAAAGAGCCGCCTGATTACCAGCGCCAAGGCTCCTGCCGAGGCCAAGGCCAAGCTGCTTGTAGATGGCAGCCTGCAGATTATCGCTGCAGACGGCAGCTTTCTGCCTGAGTACGAGCGCTACAATTTGTATGCCACGCCGGATTTGCCTACGAAGATCTTTTTGAACATTGGCGAGCGCCTGCAGGATTTGCTGGAGTCGGTGCAGAAGCTTTTTGCGCGCAAGGAGTATAAGCGCGATATAGAGCGTGCCTCGTTTTTGCACAGCGGCGTTTTGACAGGCAATATACCTGGTGCTCATGCCAGCGAAGAGGAATATTCGCAGACCTTTTGGGATTACTTTCTTTTTGATTACCATATGCTGGCTGACGATAAAACTCCCCTGCAGCATTACTACGATGTAAGCACCTCTAGCGATGCTGAAGCGGTGGATGTGGAGGTGCTAGAGGAGCTGATGCAGGCCAGGCTTGTCCTGTTTGAGGTTGTGGATAAGACGGAGGAGGGCCTGTATACCTGCGCGAATGTCTTAGACGGCGAAACCTATAGGCTGGTTTTGCCGATTGATGACGATATGGATACCAAGGGCTACATCTTTATGGGCCATATCTTTTATGGTAATACCATGGTGATGAACTTTATCCGCGGTATGCTGATGAACAAGGCAGGACGCATACGCTTTTTAGAGGTGATGGGCAAGGCCAGGGACTGGTTTGCCGTGCGCACTGGCGGCAAAATGAGCTGGGATGAATTTATCAGCCGTAACCCCATCTTTGTCCGCAATGCATCGCTCTTATATTCTGCCTTTGCGCATCTGGGCGGCTTTAATTACGAAACCCATGTTACCGCCTATAAGCCGGAGCAGTATTATCCAGAGGCAGCGGAGAAGGTTTTTCAAATGCTGCCGCAGATAATGTATGCCAATAGCTTTTCTTCTTACGATATTAACCTGGCGCTTGCCCTGTTGTGCGACTACCTGGGTGCGGCAGGCAGCTTTGACAAGCGTGGCTACAGGGCGGAGGAATGGGTTGCTGCCGTTATGTGCAGCTTTGTTGCCTTAAACGCTGTTTATAACTATAAGCCCAAGCAGCTGATAGGCATGTGCGGCAACGCACGCGAGGGCGCTGTAAAAACCTTGATGGATAAAATTAGCGATACATTGAAGCTGGAGGAGCATGATCCGCGTTATGTCAACGAAGAGGGCATGCTGCTGATGCTGCTGCAATAAAGGAGGCGGGCAGAAGGTGAAATGTGATTTTTGTGGACATGAGGTGGCTGCAGGTACTGTAGAATGTCCTTACTGCCACTACCGTTTTAAGATTGATGCCCAGGTGCTTACTCCTGAAGAACGCGATATCTTTGACGGCGTGACGATAGACGAGGGCAGCGGCAGTGCCGATGAGGGCCATGCGCAGGGAGCAGTTGCAGATAACGGCAGCGGCTATGGCGGCGGCTATGGCCAGGGGCAGCAGGGTGCGCCCAATATTAAGGTGCACACCTTTGGCTGTGGCAGCGGCATTTTGATGACGTTTTTAATACTTTGCGGTATAGTGGCAGTAATCTTCTTTTTGCTGCCCACCTTTATCGTTTTTGCGGCAATTGGCGCGGTGGTGGTTTTTATCATGCGTTTGTTTATATAGCATTGTGGCGGTGCTTGGGGCGCTTGTGGCGCTACGGGCACCGCTTTTGCTGTTGCAGATAAAATCTAAGAAAAATTTTTCAAATCCGCCAAAATTTTAGAGGATTTTTGCTTTTGGCGGCGAATAGTATGCAGGTACACAATGTGTGAAAAGAATAGGAGGCATAAAGATATGCATAGTTACAGCATGGATCTTGGCGGCAGAACCTTAACCATTGAAGCCGGCAAGATTGCAAAGCAGGCTAATGGCGCTGTTTTAGTACGTTACGGCGACACTGCCGTAGTAGTTGCCGTTACCGGCACCAAAACCCCGCGTGAGGGTGTAGACTTCTTCCCTTTGACTGTTGATTTTGAAGAAAAAATGTACGCCGTAGGTAAAATCCCCGGCGGCTTTATTAAACGCGAGGGCCGTCCGAGCGAGCAGGCTATTTTGACCAGCCGCCTGATTGACCGCCCCATCCGCCCAATGTTCCCGGAGGGCTACCACAACGATGTGCAGATTGTTGCCACCGCTGTTTCTGTAGACCCCGACAATGCACCGGATATGCCTGCAATGATTGGCGCTTCCTGCGCACTGTCTATTTCTGACATTCCGTTTGAAGGCCCTATCGCTGGTGTACGCGTTGGCCTGATTGACGGCGAATTTATCATCAACCCGACTGTAGAGCAGTTTAAGGTGAGCCAGCTGAATTTGGCAGTTGCAGGCACTAAGGACGCAATTTTGATGGTAGAAGCAGGTGCAAGCGAGGTATCCGAGGAAACCATGCTGGACGCTATCTGGTTTGGCCATGGCGTTATCAAACAGCTGGTAGAATTCCAAGAAAAGATTGTTGCCGAAATCGGCAAGCCTAAGATGGAGGTTCCCTTCTATGCTCCTCCTGCCGACATTGCTGCCGAAATCGAAGCATACGGCGCGCAAAAGCTGAAGGACGCCCTGATGGATGCCAACAAGCTGGAGCGTGAGGAAAACGTTGCCAAGGTTAAGGCCGAAATCGCCGAGGTGTTCCTGGAGAAGTATCCTGATAATGCTGCAGACGTTGCTTATATCACCCAAAAGCTGGTAAAGAAGATTGTCCGCCGCACTATTTCTGTAGATAAAATCCGTCCTGACGGCCGTCAGCTGGACGAGGTGCGTCCTGTAAGCTGCGAGGTTGGTCTTTTGGCCCGTCCGCATGGCAGCTCGCTCTTCACCCGTGGCCAGACTCAGATTTTGAACGTGCTGGCTTTGGCTCCGCTGCGTGAGGCCCAAATCCTTGATGGCCTGGGCGCTGAGGAAACCAAGCGTTATATCCACCATTACAATTTCCCGCCGTACAGCGTTGGCGAAACCAAGCCGCTGCGCAGCCCCGGCCGCCGCGAGATTGGCCATGGCGCTTTGGCAGAACGCGCTCTGCGTCCTGTTATTCCTTCTGAAGAGGAATTCCCGTACGCTATCCGCCTGGTATCCGAGGTTTTGGAATCCAACGGCTCTTCCTCCATGGGCTCTGTTTGCGCCAGCACTCTGTCCCTGATGGACGCAGGCGTGCCTATTAAGGCTCCTGTAGCAGGCGTTGCTATGGGTCTTGTTAAGGACGGCGATTACTTCACCATTCTCACCGATATCCAAGGCCTGGAGGATGCTTTGGGCGATATGGACTTTAAGGTAGCAGGTACCGCCAAGGGCATCACCGCTATCCAGATGGATATCAAGATCGACGGCATCAACAAGGATATCTTTACCCAGGCGTTGGCACAGGCAAAGCGTGGCCGCGAGTTTATCATGGGCAAGATGCTTTCCTGCATCAGCGAACCGCGTAAGGAGCTTTCCAAGTACGCACCCAAGATTACTACTATCCATGTAGATCCTGACAAGATTGCTAAGGTTATCGGCCCCGGCGGCAAGATGATCAAAAAGATTGTTGACGAAACCGGCGCTAAGATTGATATTGATGACAGCGGCCGCGTATTCATCGCTGCTGTGAACACCGAAGCTGCCAACAAGGCTATCGAAATGATCGAGGGCATTACCGCAGAGGCAGAACCCGGCAAGATTTATACTGGTAAGGTTACCCGTCTGATGAACTTTGGTGCCTTTGTAGAAATTCTGCCCGGCAAGGAAGGCCTGGTACATATTTCCCAGCTGTCCACCGAGCATGTAGACAAGGTAGAGGACGTTGTCAGCGTTGGCGACGAAATCGTGGTCAAGGTTACCGAAATCGACAGCAAGGGCCGCATCAACCTGTCCCGCAAGGCAGTGCTGATGAAGAACGTGCAAAAATAATCTAAGCTTATAGGAGAGCTGCCCGTATTGTGGCAGCTCTTTTTTTAGAAAAGGAGAGTGTGCAACATGAAAAACAGAGGCTTTGAAAAGGTCAGCAAATATGCTGCTATAGACTTCCCTATGCCAGAGCGCAAGACGGAGCTGAGCGCAGGCTATGACATCTGCGCGGCCGAGGACGTTACCCTTGAGCCAGGCAAGCTGGTGCTGGTGCCCACGGGCGTAAAGGCTTATATGCGCCCGGGCGAATTTTTGGGATTGCATATCCGCAGCAGCATCGCCGTGAAAAAGCACCTGCTGCTGGTGAACAACGTGGGCGTTATTGATGCCGATTATTACAACAACGCCGATAACGAGGGGCATATTATGGTGGCGCTGCTGAACATGGGCGGCGAGGCTGTTTGTCTGCCACGTGGCGAGCGTATTGCCCAGGGAATATTTTATAATTACCTGACTACAGATGACGACGAGGCTGCAGCTAAGGCAGTGCGCAGCGGCGGCTTTGGCAGCACAGGGAAAAACTGATACAGCTTTAGCGATAACTAAACAGCGCAGGCCCAAGGGCTGCCAAGGCTGCACCATGCGTGCAGGCGCGGCGGCCCTTTGCTGCGTGTAGGAGGGAGAGATTTTGCCTCTCACTTATATACTCTGCTTTTTGCCTCGGTTTTTAAACGTGTGTAAAAAAATATTTTTGTGAGACGTTTAAAAATGACTAAAAAAAACCGAGTATATAAGTGAGATCTTCTTTTTTCTCTCTCTCTTTTATTAAATTTTCTCTCTCTGTTTTTTCTTCTGCCAAAATCAATACTACTAACGTAGTTAGTAGTTACCTTGTTCTATAATAGTACTACCTAAAGGTTAGTAGTTAAGTACGGTAGAAGTAGTACGTAGCGCTAACCGCCATAATGCAACCATAAAAGCAGACATATGAATTAGCGTAGTAGATGCTTTTTTGCTATCCGCCATTTATCCTAACTACTGACAGCTCTGCTTGCAGCACTCCATTCCCGCTACTGTTTTTTTATGCATTTTATGCATACACTTGCATAAAATGTGTTATAATAAAGGGATAAAAAGCATAGCTGTTTTCTAAGAAAGGCTGCCTGCTGCTTTACTACTGGCAGGAGAAGGTATTAAGGTGTCTGACATGGAAGAAAAAAATATAAAAACGCATAAAAATGTTACCCCAGCAACAGAGGACGAGCTAGAGGAGCAGGATCTGGAGGAATATGGCGACATCCGGGTAGCAGACGAGGTTATCTGCATTGTTGCCAGCCTGGCGGCCCAGGAGGTTCCCGGTGTTGTTAGCATGAGCGGCGGCCTTACTGACGGCATCAACCGCTTTTTGGGTAAGGAAAACGCTTCTAAGGGCGTGCGCCTGCGCTTTGAGGGCAAAACGGTCAACGCTGGCGTATATGTTAACGTGGAATATGGCTGCTGCATCCCTGAGGTTGCTCTGGAGGTGCAGGAAAAGGTGAAGGAAGCTATCGAGGCCATGACTGGCTATGAGGTGCAATTTGTGGATGTAAACGTGGAGGGGGTTGCCAAACGCCGCGAAAGCGAGCTGGAAAAGGGAGCAACCTCTGACATGGATATGGCAGATATCCTGCGGGCGCAGGCACAGCGTGCGGAGGCAACGGAGGCCAATTCCTTCGAGCAGCAGCTGGCTAATTTGCGTGACGACCACGGCTTTGCCCTGCCACCTGAGGAGGAAATGGACGAACGCCACAAAAAATTTTTGGAGGAGGATTAAGCTATGGGTATTGCCGATAGAGTTATTTTGACGCTGTATACGATTTTGATGGCGCTGGTATCGCTGCTGACGCTTTTGTGCAGCCTGGGAGTCTTTACAGAAAGCGGTATGCTGCAATTTATCAGCCACATCCCTGGCGACTGGCTTTATGCCGTCGGCAGCGTGGTTATGCTGCTTGTCAGCCTGCGCCTTTTGGTCACAGGCCTGGGACTTACGGGCGTGAGCACGCTCAAGCTCAGCGAAAGCGAAAGGGGCAAGGTGCTTGTTGGCAAAGGTGCTCTGGAGGACTACATCGCGGTGCTGTCGCAGGAGATTTATGGCATCCACAACGTCAAGGTTATCGTTAAGCTGGATGATGACGGCATCAACGTGCGCATTAACGCGTCCATCGAGCCTGGCATCAATATCCCCGAAACCTCGGGAGAAATTAAAACGAACGTGCATGACAGCATCAAAAAGGTGACAGGCATAGAGGTTAAGGAAATAGAGCTGTTCTTCAAACAGATCAAGGCAAAGGAAGAATAGGGGGCAAGGGCTATGTTTAACGATATTATCAACGATATCTGGAATAATTACCGTGGCCGTCTGCTGTGCTCGGCTTTTGGCTTGTTTATTGGTGCAATGGTGCTGCTTTTGGGCTTTTTCCAGGCGCTGTTTTTAATGCTTTGCATAGGAGCAGGCTTTTTTATCGGCAATAAGCTGGATAAGAAGGAGGATTTGCTGGAGTGGCTGGATAGGCTTTTGCCGCCAGGCTACCACAGATAAACGGCACAATATAGGGCAGCATCTGCTATGAGCAAATAACATAAAGTAATAATTACAACAAAACATAAGGAGAGTGTAAAAATGATTCGCAGACTTGCAAGAGAGGTTGCCTTACAGGCATTATTCCAAATAGATTTTAAGCATGAGGTTGAGCTGGCGCTGGCCGAAGCTGACGCAGAGGCGATTGCCGATGAGCACGCAGAGGCCGAGGCTGCTGTAGAGGCTGCCCTGGACGAGCACGAGGAGCTGGCAGTGCCGGCCGCTGTTGATACCGAGCACGAGGTTGACAAGGTGTTAGACCAGCACAAGGAGCTGGGGGCGCAGAGTGCGCGCGAGCGTGTAAAGAACTATTCCCTGCTTTTGGTGAACGGTGTGATGGAGCACCTGGCTGAAATTGACAGCAAAATGGGCGAGTTTGCTACAGACTGGTCCGTGGAGCGCATGCCTGCTACCGACAGAAATATTTTGCGCGTAGCAGTGTTTGAAATGCTGCACGAGCAGCCTGCACTGCCTGCAGGCGTAGCCATCAATGAGGCTGTGGAAATCGCCAAGTCCTATGGCACGGATGAATCACCGCGCTTTATTAACGGCGTTTTGGGCAAGCTGGCAAAAAAATGAGCCAGCGTGTTTACCTAGGCATAGACACCAGCTGCTACACCACGTCGGTGGCTGTGCTGGCTGCAGATGGCAGCCTTGTGGGCGAGGCCAGGCAGATTTTGAGCGTGAAGCAGGGACGCTGCGGCCTGCAGCAGTCCGAGATGGTGTTTCAGCATACGCGCAACCTGCCGCGTCTGGTAGAGGCTGTGCTAAAGGGCAAGGCCTACCAACTGGCGGCCATTGGCGTGAGCGGTTTTCCGCGTCCTATAGAAAATTCCTATATGCCGGCATTTTTGGCAGGCCTTAGCGTGGCACGCAGCCTGGCAGCACTCACGGGTGCGCCGCTTGAGGTGATCAGCCACCAGGAAAACCATCTGGAGGCAGGCCTGTGGTCGGCGCAGGGACCAGGGGCGGAGCGTTTTTTGCTGCTGCATGCTAGCGGCGGCACTACGGATTTGCTTTTGTGCGAGCGTAAGGAAAACGGCCGCTACGCGCTGACGCAGGTGGGAGGCAGCATTGACCTGCACGCAGGACAGTTTGTGGACCGCATCGGCGTGGCCTTGGGACTGGCGTTCCCCACGGGGCCGGCGCTGGAGCGTTTGGCGCAGACGGCAGCGCAGCCTGTGGACCTGCCTGTGGCGGTACGCAAGCTGGAGGTCAGCCTGTCGGGACCTGCAACCGCGGCTATGCGCAAGCTGGAGGCGGGGGCGGATGCTGCTGCTCTGGCACTGGGTGTGGAGCACGCCCTGGCAGAAACCTTTGCCCGTATGCTGCGCAACGGCAGCGCAGCCTTTGGCGTGCACGATGTTATTTTAGTGGGCGGCGTAGGGGCCAACCAATACATACGCCAGCATGTAGAGGCCAAGCTGGCAAAGCGGCACGTGCGCCTGTGGGTGCCCGAAGCGCGCTTTAGCTGTGATAATGCCAGCGGCTGTGCTGCCCTGGCCTGGAGATTGCATAAGGATGATGACTGAAAATATTTATTCCGTAGGAGAGATAAATAATTTCATAAAAAATATCTTAGAGGACGAGCCCGAGCTGCGCAACGTGCAGGTTATGGGCGAGGTGTCCAATTTTAAGCGCTATCCGTCGGGGCATTGCTATTTTACGCTCAAGGACGCAGGCTCACTGCTCAAATGCGTTATGTTCCGCAGCAAGGCGCAGGGGCTGCGCTTTGAGCCCGAAAACGGTGAGACGGTGGTGGCCATAGGGCGCATAGCGGTATACGAGCGTGACGGTGTATACCAGCTGTATACCGATATTCTCAAGCAGCAGGGCCTGGGCGATTTGATGCAGGCCTATAACAAGCTGAAGCAGAAGCTGGAGCGTGCAGGCCTGTTTGCCGCCGAGCGTAAGCAGGCACTGCCTGTGAACCCGCGCACGGTGGGGATTATCACCTCGCCTGCAGGCGCTGCTGTGCGTGATATTATTACGGTCGCACGCAGGCGCAACAGCGGCATTAAGCTTTTGCTGTACCCGGTCAAGGTGCAGGGAGCAGGTGCTGCAGATGAAATTGCTCAGGCGATAGATTTTTTTAACCGCCACAAGCTGGCAGATGTTTTGCTCGTTGGCCGTGGTGGCGGCTCGATAGAGGATTTGTGGGCGTTTAACGAGGAACGCACGGTGCGCGCGGTGGCGGCATCCAAAATACCCGTTGTGAGTGCGGTAGGACACGAAACTGACTACACGCTGTGCGATTTTGCGGCTGATGTGCGTGCGGCAACACCGTCGCAGGCGGCAGAGCTAGCCGTGGCCGATGTAGAAGGCTACAGGCGGCGCGTGGAGTATTTGCTAAAGCGTTCGCAAACCATTATGCAGCAACGCCTGGCGCAGCAGGAGCATCGCTTGCAGGCTGCGCGCGCTTCGTGGGCCTTGCGCGATGCAGAGCGGCTTTTTGCCAGGCAGCTGCAGCGCACGGATGCAGCAGTGCAGCGCCTGCGTGAGGCGATTGACCATATGCAGCAGCAAAGGCAGCACGCTTTTGCCCTGGCGGCGGCGCGTCTTGACAGCCTCAGCCCGCTGGCCGTGCTGGCCCGTGGCTACACGGTGACGCAAAGGGATGACTACACTCTGCTGCAAAGCACGCAGCAGGTCAAATGGGGCGACGAGCTGATTACGACATTGGCTGACGGTACGGTGAGATCGGTTGTACAGCAGGTGGAGGGACGAGAAAAATGGCAGTAAAGAAGATTCCCAAAAATATTAAGTTTGAAGACGCACTATCCGAGCTGGAAGCACAGGTGCAGCTGCTCGAAAGCGGCGAGCTGCCGTTAGAGCAGGCCTTGGATGTGTTTAAATATGGCGTGGAGCTGAGCCGGGTTTGCACAAGCAAGCTGGAAACAGTGAAGCAGGAGGTAGAAAAAATCGTCGTTACAGATGACGGCGCTGATTATAGACTAGAAGCATTCCAGGATTTGGAGGTAAAATAATGGATTTTAAGGCTTATTATGCTAACCAGCAAAAGCTGGTAGAAAACTTTTTGCAAAATAGAATTGCCAAAAAGGGCATCTCTAAGGTGGATGAGGCAATGGAATACAGCCTGATGGCAGGCGGCAAGCGCATCCGTCCCATCCTGCTGATGGCAACGGCCGAAGCGCTTGGCAGCAAGGGTTATAATTATCTGCCTGTGGCCTGCGGCTTGGAAATGATTCACACCTATTCCTTGATTCATGATGACCTGCCCTGCATGGATGACGATGACTACCGCCGCGGCCGCCTGACTAACCACAAGGTGTTTGGCGAGGCGATGGCGGTGCTGGCTGGTGACGGTCTGTTGACGCTGGCCTTTGAGGTGATGCTGGAGCAAAAGAACGTTGAGCCTGCCGCCCTCATTGAAACTGTGCGCGAAATGGCTATGTGTGCCGGTAACTTTGGCATGGTAGGCGGCCAAGGCCTGGATCTGGAGTTTGAAGGCAAGCAGATTACCCCCGAGCAGCTGCGCAAGCTGCACGCCGGTAAAACAGGCGCGCTCTTTATTGCTGCCATCCGCGGCGGCGCACACCTTGCAGGTGCCAATGACGAGCAGCTTTTGGCATTGACTAAGTTTGCTGATCTTTTGGGCCTGGCCTTTCAGATTACGGATGATATCCTGGACGTGGAGGGCACGACCGAGGAGCTGGGCAAGCCTGTGGGCAGCGACGAAAAGAACCACAAGTCCACCTACGTCAGCCTGTACGGCCTTGAGGCTGCGCACGAGCTGGCCGAAAAAACTGTGGATGAGGCGCTGCAGTGCCTGGAGATGTTTGGCGAAAACGCCGAGCCTTTGCGCGAAATCACCCGTCTTATGACTAACAGAAAGAAATAAGGATAGATATATGGCAGAGAAAAAGCTTTTGGATACGATAAATTCCCCGGCGGATGTTAAAAAGCTTTCGCTCAAGCAGCTGGAGCAGCTGGCAGGGGAACTGCGGCAGTTTTTGATAGAGGTTATCTCGCATACCGGCGGCCATCTTGCCCCCAACCTGGGCGTGGTGGAGCTGACGCTGGCACTGCACAGGGTGTTTACCACACCGCAGGATAAGCTGGTGTTTGACGTGGGCCACCAATCCTACATCCACAAGATTATTACAGGACGCAGGGAGCAGTTTCCGACGCTGCGGCAATATGGCGGCCTTTCGGGCTTTCCTAAGCGCAGTGAAAGCGCACATGATGCCTTTGGCACAGGCCACTCCAGCACGTCGATTTCGGCAGCCTTGGGGATGGCCTGCGCCCGCGATTTGCAGGGAGAGGATTACAACGTTGTTGCCATCATCGGCGACGGGTCGATGACAGGCGGCATGGCCTTTGAAGCATTGAATAATGCAGGTATGCTGCACAAAAAGATGGTGGTCGTGCTCAATGATAACGAAATGTCCATCTCGAAAAACGTGGGTGCGATGAGCGAATATCTTTACCAGCTGCGCACGGGCGAAACCTATAATAAGATTAAAAATGATATTGAGGGCTGGCTCAAAAACATGGAGTTTGGCACCGATGTGCTCAAGGCTATCCGCCGTCTCAAGGGCAGCGTGAAGTATTTGATGGTGCCGACATCGATTTTTGAAGAGCTGGGCTTTACATACCTGGGACCTGTGGACGGACATGACCTGCCTGGCCTGCTGGAGGTTTTGCAGGCAGCTAAAAGGATAGACGGGCCTGTTATGGTGCATGTGCTGACGAAAAAGGGCAAGGGATACAAGCCTGCGGAGGAAAGTCCCAACAAATTCCACGGCACTGGTCCCTTTGATATTGCCACAGGCAAAAAAATCACCAAGCCAGGCGCTCCCCCCACCTATACCGAGGTGTTTGGCAACACGCTCACCGCACTGGCGGACGAGGATGAAAAGATTGTGGGCATAACGGCCGCAATGCCTGACGGCACGGGTCTGAACATTTTTGCCCAGGCGCACAAGGACCGCTTTTTTGACGTGGGTATTGCCGAGCAGCACGCGGTTACGGCGGCAGCAGGTATGGCGGCAGCAGGCATGAAGCCTGTGACGGCAATTTATTCCACCTTTATGCAGCGTGCCTACGATTCTGTGCTGCATGATATTTGTATGCAAAATCTGCACGTGACCATGTGCCTGGACAGAGCAGGCCTTGTTGGCGACGACGGCTATACGCATCACGGCGTTTTTGACTACGCCTATTTGCGTAGCATCCCCAATATGACGCTGATGGCGCCTAAGGATGAAAACGAGCTGCGCCACATGCTGAAGACGGCGCTGCTGTACAATGCTCCTGTTGCTATCCGCTATCCGCGTGGCAGCGGCGTGGGCGTCGCTATGGGCGAGCCCTTGCACACATTGCCTATTGGTAAGGCCGAGGTGCTGCGTGAGGGCAGTGATGTCTGCCTGTGGGCGATTGGCAGCATGGTGCAGGCAGCAATGGCGGCAGCTGACGCACTTGCGCAGCAGGGCATCAGCGCAGGCGTTGTGAATATGCGCTTTGCTAAGCCTTTAGATGAGCAGCTGCTTTTGCAGCACGCCCAAAGCTATAAAAAAATTGTTACGCTGGAAGAAGGCGTTTTGGCAGGCGGCGTAGGCAGTGCTGTTTTAGAGACGCTAAACGCTGCCCAAATGCTGGATAGCTGCGCCGTGCTCACCCTGGGCATTGGTGATGAATTTGTAATGCATGGCGACAAAAAGCTGCTTTTGCGCGACCTGGGGCTGGATACGCCTGCCGTGGTGCAAAAAATAGCAGCATTTGTAAAGGATGAGGAGCATTGAAAAAGGAACGACTTGACGTACTTTTGGTCAACCGCGGACTGTTTGAAAGCCGTGCCAAGGCGCAGGCAGCAGTGATGGCAGGCCAGGTATTGGTCAATGAACAAAAAATAGATAAGCCGGGCACGCCTGTGGCGGCAGAGGTGACTATCCGCCTTTTGGGCAGCAAGCTGCCTTACGTCAGCCGTGGCGGCCTGAAGCTGGAAAAGGCGCTGCAAATATTTCCCATCAGCGTGCAGGATAAGGTGGTTGCCGATATTGGCGCTTCCACCGGCGGCTTTACCGACTGCGCCCTGCAAAACGGTGCAGCAAGGGTGTACGCAATTGATGTGGGCTATGGCCAGCTGGCGTGGAAGCTGCGCAACGATGAACGTGTGGTGAACATGGAACGCACCAACGTGCGCTACCTGGAGGCCGACAGCCTGCCTGAGCAGGTGGATGCCGCTACGATTGACGTGGCCTTTATCTCACTGGATAAAATTTTGCCTGCGGTGCACAAAATCTTGAAGCCCGAAGGCTTTGTTGTGGCACTCATCAAGCCGCAGTTTGAGGCTGGCAAGGAAAATGTGGGCAAAAAGGGCGTTGTGCGTGACGCTGCAGTGCATGAAGCAGTAATCAACAACGTAATCAGCTTTGCCAAGGGCGAAGGCTTTGGTATCGCTGGACTAGATTTTTCGCCGATAAAAGGGCCTGAGGGTAATATAGAATATCTGCTGCACCTGACGCTGGGCGCAGATGACGCTGTGAGCGCCGAGATGGTAGCGCAGCTTGTAGGGCGCAGCCATGGTGATTTGAATAAAAAGTCGGCAAAGACAGAGGCTTGATCATGAAAAGAAAACGCCTGGGGATATTTCCCAACCTAAGCAAAGAAAACGTGTGCATAGCGCTGCCAGAATTTGTACAGATGTGCCGCGACTGGGGCCTGGAGCCTGTGCTGCCTGGCGCGGTGGCGCAGCAGTACGAATGTGCAGGCTATGATGAGGCCAGGACGCTGACGCTGAAAACGCTGGACGCTGCTGTCAGCCTGGGCGGCGACGGCACGCTGCTGCAGATGGCGCGCTATTTGGCGCCGCTGGGCGTGCCTGCCTTTGGCATCAACTTTGGCAAGCTGGGCTTTTTGGCCGAAATTGACCTGCAGGGAATGTACAAGGCTATCAGCCGCCTGGCGCAGGGAAACTATTCGCTGGAAAGCCGCAGCCTGCTGTGGGCAGATGTCAAGCGCGAGGGCAAGGTGATAGCATCGGCGCACGCACTCAACGATCTCGTTCTGGCCAAGGGCATGTTTAGCAAGCTGGCGCACATGATGCTTTTTATCAACGGCCGCCTTTCAGGCAAATATGCGGCAGACGGTCTCATCATCGCCACAGCTACAGGCTCTACAGCCTATTCGCTGTCGGCAGGCGGGCCGCTGGTTATGCCGGAGCTGGACGTGAGCGTGATTACGCCAGTGTGCGCACATTCGCTCACCAACAGGGCGTTGGTTATCCCCATGTCGGAAAAGATTGAGCTGCGGCCGATTCCGGGCAGCGAGGAAATGCTGCTTTCGGCAGACGGCGAAAATGTTATCGAGGTGCCCAACAACACCAGTGTGCATATCGAAAAATGTCCCTACGATATGAAGTTTATCCGCTTAACCAGCAGAGATTATTACCAAACCTGGCAGCAGAAGCTGATGCGCAACCTCTAGGATTACGTTGCTATTTATAAATTATATTCACTACAAATGAGGTGATTGACTATGAAAATGACCCGACATGCCAAAATCAAGGATATTATAGACAATAATAAGATCGAAACGCAGGAGGATTTGGCCAACGCCCTGCGCCGCGAGGGGATTGACGTTACCCAGGCCACCGTATCGCGCGACATCAAGGAGCTGATGCTGGTAAAGGTACCGGATGCTAACGGACATTATTATTATGCTTATCCCAAGGACCATGGCATGATGCTGACCATAGAGCGCCTGGAGCGCACCTTTCATGATTCCATCGTTAGCGTGCGTTCTTCGGACAGCTTGGTTGTTGTGCGCACGCTGCCAGGTACGGCGCAAGCCGTGGCCTTTGCGGTGGATTACATGAAATGGCCGGAGATTTTGGGTACCATTGCCGGTGATGACACTGTTTTTATAGCCTTGGCCGACAAAGAGGGTGTAGCAACACTGCTCAGACGTTTTAAGGAATATAGGTAAGCGGGGTGCAATATGCTGCAATCATTGCATGTTCATAATTTTGCCCTTTTAGAGGATGCGCACGCCGATTTCACTCATGGCTTTAATGTGTTCACAGGTGAAACAGGCGCAGGCAAATCTATTCTCATAGATGCCTTTGGCATGGTGCTGGGCGGACGCGCAAGCAGTGACTACGTGCGTAGCGGTACAGATGGCCTGTGGGTGCAGGCTGTGTTTGACGTGAGTGGTGCGGAGGATATTGCTGCGCTTTTGGCAGAGCACGGACTGGAGGCAGAGGCTGACCTGTTTTTGAAGCGACAGGTGAGCGCTGCCGGCAAAAGCCGTGCTTTTATCAACGGCGTGCAGGTGCCGCTAGCTGTGCTCAAGGAAGTGGGCGCGCGTTTGGTGGATATCCACGGCCAGCACGAAAACCAGGCACTGCTGCATCCTGATGCTGCCATGCTGCTCACAGATAGCTTTGGCGGTGCGCCACTGGCGAAGGCCTTGGAAGCATATAAAGCGCTGTATGCAGAATATGTGGCGGCACAAAAACGCCTGGCGCAGCTGCAGGCACAAAACGCACAGCAGGACCTGCTCATGGACCGCTATGCCTGGGAGATTAAGGAAATCACCGAGGCCAGGCTGCGTGAGGGCGAGGAAGAGGAGCTGGAGGCAGAGGCACGCCTTTTGCAAAACAGCGAGCGTATCATGAAGTCTGCGGACGGAGCCTACAACCTGCTAGATGCAGAGGATGCAGTGCTGTCGCGCCTGGCACGTGTGCGCGAGCTTTTGCAATATGCAGCGCGTTATGATGAAAAGCTGCGGCCGCTGGCCGAATGTGCGGACAGTGCCTGGATCAGCCTGGACGACTGTCGCACGGAGCTGAGCGAATATATGGCAGGCAGCGATTTTAACGGTGAACGGGCAGCCGAGGTGCAGGAGCGCCTGGATACCATTTACCGCCTGCAGAAAAAATATGGCGGCAGCACGCAGTCGGTGCTGGCCTATTTGGCAGATACGCAGGTGCATTTAGAGGAGCTGCAAAACATCGCGCAGACCATGGAGCAGGCGCAAAAGACGCTGGCAGAGGCAGTGGTGCGCCTGGGACGGGCGGCGGCAGAACTGACGCGTCAGCGCGAAAAGAGCGCCAAGGAGCTGGCTAAGCGCATCACTACGCATATACGCGACCTGGCCATGCCTAACGGTGAGCTGCAGATTGCAATAGAGGCATTGGAAAAGTTTGCGCCGCAGGGCAGGGATGCACTGCGCTTTATGTTTAGCGCCAACATGGGCGAGCCGCTGAACGATTTGGAAAAGGTTGCCAGCGGCGGCGAGCTGAGCCGCATCGCCCTGGCTGTAAAAACCGTGCTTATGGACTGCGTGGGCGTGGGCACGATGGTGTTTGACGAAATTGATACTGGCGTGGGCGGCGTTACGGCACAAAAAATGGCCGAAAAGATCGCTGCTATTTCTACGGCAGGCCAGGTGCTGTGCATTACGCATCTGCCGCAGATTGCCGCCTTTGCGGATAATCACATCCACATTGAAAAGCAAAGCAGCGACGGGCGCACAGTAACGCAGCTGACGACGCTAGATTACAACGGCCGCCTGCAGGAGCTGGTGCGTATGACGGCAGGTGCAACTGCCAGCCGGGCCGCCTTTGAAAGTGCGATGGAGCTGCTGGCGGGGGCGCAGCAGGTAAAAAGCAGCCTCAAGCAGCAGGGAAAGTGAGGTAGGAAGATGCTAAAAAAATTTCACGAGCCACAGCTAGATGAGGTGTATGTTGATGGCAGCAACAAGGAGGTCTTTAGCGGCCGCCTGCTCAAGGTGCAGCTTGACCATGTAACCTTGCCTGATGGCAACGATACCACGCGTGAATATATCCATCATCCCGGAGCGGTGGCTATTGTGCCGCTGTTAGCTGACGGCAGGGTGGTGCTGGTGAAGCAGTGCCGTTATCCCCTGCGCACGCTGCTGTGGGAAATTCCTGCAGGCAAGCTGGACCATGGCGATAGCGAAGACCCCATGGACTGCGCACGCCGCGAGCTGAGCGAGGAAACAGGCTACGAGGCCCAAAATTGGCAGCATCTTATTAGCATTGCCACAACCCCTGGCTTTTCGGATGAGATTATTCATTTGTATAAGGCCTGGGATTTGCAAAAATTTGCCCAGCATACGGATGAGGACGAATTTATCGGCGTGCAGGCCTTTACGCCGCAGCAGCTACGCACCATGGTGGCAGCAGGCGAGCTATATGATGCCAAAACACTGTGCGCCCTGTACGCTGCAGGTATACTTTAATATTACAAATAAAAACAGCTTTGGCGATTGGCGTACTATATGATTGAATATAGTACGTTTTTCTTAGAAAAACTTGTCAAGCAAGCAGCCGCTTACTATAATAGTAGTTGGTAAGTCAACTAAATTTATACATGGGAGTAGACAAAACAAATGAAGAAATTCCAATATCTTTTAACTGCTTCGCTTGTAGCTGCCAGCGTTTGCGCTGCAGCAGAAGCAGCTACCTTTAATAACGAGGTAAAAACGCAGCAGGGCGTTGTTGCCGGCAGCTATGACGAAAAGCATCAGGTAGTAGAATGGCAGGGAGTTCCCTATGCACAGCCTGCAACTGGTGAAAATCGTTGGCGTGAGGCCCAAAAGCCGAAAAAATTTAAGGGTGTGTTAGATTGCAGCAAGGCTGCACCTGCCAACATCCAATATAACGGCAAAAAGGTTTTGGGCGAGGAAGGCGTGCTGACGCTGGATATCGTGCGTCCCGACACTGATGAAAAGAATCTGCCGGTTATGGTTTATATCCACGGCGGCAACAACCAGGCCAGCAACAGCCACCTAATGGAAGGCAACAAGCTGGCGCAGGAGGGTAACATCGTTTATGTATCGGTGCAGTACCGCCTGGGCCTTTTGGGCTTCAACAACCTGCCTGCCCTGGCAGATGGCAACAGCAAGGAAAAGAGCGGCAACTTTGGCTTTATTGACCAGGCTGCAGCCTTGGACTGGGTACATGACAACATCAAAAGCTTTGGCGGTGATGCCAAAAATATCACTGTTTCGGGCTTTTCGGCAGGCGGCCGCGATGTTATGGCCATGCTGATTTCGCCGGTGTTCAAAAATAAATTTGACAAGGCTATTTCCTTTAGCGGCGGCTTGACCGTTGCTGATGCTGCCGCCAGCCAAAAGACCATTGCCCAAAAGCTGGCGCCGCTGGCAGTGGCAGACGGTAAAAGAGCCGATTTTGCTAGTGCCGAAAGCTGGCTTTTGAGCAACAACAGCAAGGATAAAAAGGAAGTACGCAGCTATCTGCAAAGCGTAGAGGCAGAGCGCATTGCTCCTATTATGGCAGGTGCCGTTATCCGCATGAGCGCCTTCCCGCATCTGTTTGGCGATGGCGAGGTGCTGCCCAAGGAAGGCTTTGCTACCAAAAAGTTCTACAATGTGCCGCTAATGATGCTGGCCAGCGCTGACGAGTTCAGCTCCTTTGCTGCGCGCGATCCCTTCTTCAAAAACCGCTTGGACGAAATCAACAAGAATTACAAGACAACCAGCGAGTTCAAATTTGCTAATAAGTACGGCAGCGCCCTCTATGGCTTCTTCAACGGCCAGGAATCTGCCGAAGCCATTTACCCCAACTACAAGGGTGATATGTATGTATGCCAGTTCACCTTTGCCCACACTCCTGACGTAGTAGGCGAAGCATATAATGTGCGCAACGGTGCGCTGCATGGCATTTTCCAACCGTTTTTGACCGACCAGGGTTATGCTTATACCAAAAATACCGATGCCTTTGACCAGCCTGGCGCTAAGGAGCTGAGCAAGGCCTTTATCGCTTCTATTGCTGCCTTCATGCGCACTGGCAACCCCAATACACCGCTTTTGGGCACCACCTGGCAGGCCTGGACACCTGATTACCGTCCAGAGCTTGATTTTGACGCTAACAGACAGCATGCGCGCATCAGCAGCATCAATAGCCGCGTAAGCTATGCAGGCATTTTGGCTGAGATGGAAAACGACAACAGCATCAGCGCCGAAAGCAAGGATTACATTATCCATAACGTGCTCAACGGCCGTTGGTTCAGCGGCAAGCTGGATGCCAAGTATGGTAACCCCAGCCTGTGGGCCAGATAAGCAGTGAGGTAAGAGCAAGATGACCAAAGCACAACAAATCCCTAAGCATGGCAGCAGCGTGGAGCGTGCCGCGATTGACGCAGGCTGTAAATGGCACGTGCAGGATATCTATGCCGATGAAGCAGCCTGGCGCGCAGCCTGCGACGAATATAAGGCCAAGCTGCCGCAGCTAAAGGCAATGCAGGGCACGCTGGTTACAGGCAGCGCGGTTTTGGCTGCCCTGCGCCTGCAGGACGAGCTGGCGCAGCTTTTGGATAAAATTTACGCTTACGCCCGCCTGCAGCAGGATGCAGATAACACCGACCAGCACCTGCAGGCGCTTTCTGGCGAGGCCGAAGGACTGGCTGCCTCCTTTAGCAATGCTAACTCCTTTATTGAACCCGAAATGCTGGGTCTGGGACGCGAGGCGCTGGAGACAATGCTGCAGGAGGAAGCAGGACTTGACGAGTACCGTTTTTATATCCAAAACCTGCTGCGCCAGTCAGCGCATATCCTGTCGGCCGAAAAGGAAGCGGTCTTTGCCCAAAGCCACCTGGCAACGGGGACAGCGGCTGCAGCCTTCCGTGCGCTCGTGAGTGCTGATATGCAGTTCCCGGAAATTGTGGACGGCCAAGGCAACAAGGCCAGCGTCAGCGAGGGCAACTATATCCTGAATATGACCTCGCCTGACCGTGAGCTGCGCAAAAACTCCTTCCGCACCCTCATGGGGACATATCATAAATACCGCAACACCCTGGCCACTACGCTTACGGGCAGCGCGCGCACTGCATATTTCTTTGCTAACGTGCATAATTATAAGGATACGCTTGAGGCAGCCCTGGCGGAGGATAATATCCCCACCAGCCTGTATGACGGCCTCATCCAGACTGTGCATGACAATTTTGCACCGCTACACGAATACATCCAGCTGAAAAAGGATGTTTTGGGCGTAGATGAGTTTCATCCTTATGACTTGTATATGCCGTTGTCGCAGGCAGGCGACAGCTTTGCCTGCACCTTCCCCGAGGCCTGCGCCAAGGTAGAGGAGGCACTTGCACCCTTGGGCGAGGAGTATGTCAGCACCCTGCACAAGGGCCTGACCGAAGGCTGGATTGACGTTTATGAAAACAAGGGCAAGCGCTCTGGAGCGTATTCCTGGGGCGTATATGGCGTGCATCCCTTTGTTTTGCTCAACTACCAGCAGCGCTATAACAGCATTTCTACCATTGCGCACGAAATGGGCCACGCGATGCACAGCTATTTTAGCAGCAAGGCGCAAACCTATATAAACTCTGAGTATACTATTTTCTGCGCCGAGGTGGCATCCACCACCAACGAAAGCCTGCTTTTGGAATACACCCTGCAGCACGCGACGGACGAACAGAAAATTTACCTGCTCAACCAATTTTTAGAGGCAGTGCGTACCACGGTGTACCGCCAGGTGCAGTTTGCCGAATTTGAAAAATATATTCATAGCGAAATCACCGCAGGCCGCTCCCTGCAGGCCGAAAAGCTGGAAGCATGGTGGCTGCAAAGCAACAAGGATTACTATGGCCCTGCGCTGACGGTGGACGAAGAGCTGGCCAGTGAATGGTCGCGCATACCGCATTTTTATACGCCTTTTTATGTGTATAAGTATGCGACAGGCTACAGCGCTGCCACAGCCTTTGCCAGTGCTATTTTGAGCGGCAGCAAGGACGCGGTGCAAAAGTATTTGGGCTTCTTGCACGCAGGCGGCAGCGATTATTCGCTCAACATCCTCAAGAACGCCGGCGTTGATTTGAACACGCCGCAGCCTGTGACGGTGACGCTGCAAAGGTTTGCTGCCAAGCTAGCAGAATTAAAGGCTTTACTGGGCAAATAAGTGCTTTGTATTAAAATCTAAATTTTTTTGGATAATTGCTTGACAAACACTTGCTGACCCTGTATAATAATCATTGTTCCGAGCGTTCGGAACCTAATCGCCGAAGTGGCGGAATTGGCAGACGCACTTGACTCAAAATCAAGCGGTCCAACAACCGTGCCGGTTCGAGTCCGGCCTTCGGCACCAGTAAATTAAGCTCTACAGCTTCGGTTGTAGAGCTTTTTTGTTGTATTTGACAGACTTAGGAGTAAATTATGCAGGTAGTATTGAGTGCAATCAACAGCAAATATATCCACACGGGCTTGGGACTGCGTTATGTGGGCGAATACGCCAAGGCGCAGGGACACGACGTGTGCTTGATAGAAGAAACAATAAATACGCCGCTTTTGGCAGTGCTGGAAAAAATAATGGCACAGCAGGCGCAGGTCTATGGCTTTTCGGTGCATATCTGGAACAAGCCTTTTGTATTCCGCCTGGTGCGTATGCTGCGCAAGCTGCGGCCGCAGGCCGTTATCGCTATTGGCGGTCCCGAGGTGGCCTTTGATGCAGAGCGCATTTTTGCCGAGCTGCCTGAGGCAGATTATATTGTGCAGGGAGAAGGCGAGCTTGTCTTTAGCGAGCTGCTCATGTCCCTGGAGACTGGCAGCGCAGTACCCAGGCACATTGCCTGGCATAAGGAGAGCGAGGTTTTCACCAATGGCGGCACAACAGTGATAGAGGATATGTCGCTGCTGCCGTTTCCGTATCCAGATTTAGAGAAGGTGCTGGCAGAGCACAAAATAGTTTACTACGAATGTACGCGTGGCTGTCCCTTCCGCTGCGCTTATTGCCTGTCGGGAATTTCGCATTCTGTGCGCAAGCGGCCGCTGGCTTTGGTGCTGCGCGATTTGGACCGCTTTATTGCCAGCGGTGTGCCGTTGGTGAAGTTTGTCGACCGCACTTATAACCTGGACGAAAGCTATTTTTTGCCAATGATGCAGCATTTGGCCGCTGCCAAGACCAACGCCACCTTTCATTTTGAAATTAAGGCAGATATGCTGAGCGAGCGGCTGCTGGCGTTCTTGGAAACTGTACCCAAGGGACGCTTTCAGCTGGAAATCGGCATCCAAAGCACGCACCAGCCAACGCTTGCGGCCATCAACAGGCAGGATAACTGGCAACGACTGGCGGCGAACGTACGCCGCTTGCTGGCCTGTGGTAATATGCATATCCATGTAGATTTGATTGCCGGTCTGCCATATGAGGACCTGGCGACATTTGCCAAGTCCTTTAACGACGTTTACGGCTTAGAGGCAGATATGCTGCAGATGGGATTTTTGAAGGTGCTGCCAGGCACGCAAATGCGCAGGGAGGCGGCGCAGCACGGCCTGCTGTACATGGACGAGCCGCCGTATGAGATTTTGGCGACTAAGTATATGCCCTATGAGGATATGCAATACCTGAAGCACTTGGACAATATCCTTGACCAGACGGCCAATAGCGGCAATTTTAAGTACACGCTGCGCGCTTTGCTAAGAGCTTCGGGCAAGGATGCCTTTGGCTTTTACAAGCAGCTGGTCAGCTGGTGGGTGGCGGCAGGGCATTATCCGCAAACGCACAACGCTAAGGGCGTGGCGGCTATTTTGCTGCAATTTATAGAAGAAAATTACGCAGCTATGTCGGATATGCTTATAGAAATACTGCGCTTTGACGTGTTTTACATCCTGCCGCAGTGGCGGCCAGAGTGGCTGCGCTGGAATACTGAGGAGATTTTTGATGTGGTGTCTGCCTTTTGGCGCGATGAAAAGCAGGTGCAGTGCTATATCCCAGACTATAAATTCAGCAGCTGGCGCCAAATACACAAGGCCTATCCCATAGAATTGTTCCTGGCAGATTGGCAGACAGGTGCAGAGTGCAGGCGGTATATCATGCTTGATACTAGTGGCGGTGAGCCAAAGCTTGTTGAGCTGCCGCTGACAGAAAAATAGTGTTTTTGCTCCCTGCTTGCGTGGGGAGCTTTTTATTGAAAAAATATCAAGCCGAATCAAAAAAATCTCGCAGATTTTTGCCAAAAACAGGGCATTTTGACGAAAAAAACGGCTATTTTTACAAGTTTTTTTGCAGAATTTTAGACACCGCAAAGCGTGTAAGCAAGATGCTTCTTTTGCCAACTGACCCTAGTGTTTCACTGAAATTTGTTAAAAAAGTTACGAAAAAGGTGTTGACATTACCTTGCCTGCGTGGTATTATATACAAGTCGACGCGATACGGCAACAAAACAAAAGCTAAAATCGCTAGACAGACAAAAGGTCTGGCAAAGAGAAATTACTTTAGATTCAAGGAACGCGAGGAAAGCAAATGAGATAGTACTTACGGTACATCGAATGAGCTTGACGAAGCGTGACGAAGAAGATAAACAATTTATCGAAGCCAGAAAATGAACCTTGAAAACTGAACATATAACCTAGAAAAAAGCGAATGTGCGGGTCGAGCGCCGTAGGGCGCAAGACCAAGTCAAATAACTTCTTTTAATAACTAAGAGCCAAATCGGTTCTTCAATA
>CAVDRP010000015.1:0-6537 GCA_963611535.1 Bacteroidaceae bacterium
AAGCACTCAGGGTATTCACAACTTTATCCTTATCACCGGTGTCAATACCGTCACGATTGGTGTACAGGGTCATACTTGCGTTCTGTCCGTCTGTCTTGGTAGCCTTTTCGACAACGATGTTGCCCAGGGAATCAAAGCTTACGCTGCCATCATCGGCAATGTCGTGTCCCAGATATGCGTTAACATAGCCTGTCATGTTGCCAATATTAATATCCTTGGCCTCTTTTTGATAGATGTTGCCTGCTGCATCTACAGTTGCACTACCATACAGATTGGTAACACGGCTGGCAATGTTAGTTAGGCTGCTGCTGCCATCCGACCAGTTATAGCTGGATTGTGGGTCGTTGTTCCACACAGCACCATTTTGCAGATAGAGGTTATTGTTGCCAATGCCATAAATACGGCCCTTAACAAAGGAATCAGCCGTAGTCAAGCCTAGGTTAATAGTGCCATAGGACCCATACCACGGTGTAGCAGAAGCGACATCGCCAGTAATTTGTACATAATTTTTCCCTGCGCCAGTTACGCTGCCTTCCTCATCCTTCAGCATATTGATATTGATTAAGGCTTCTTTGCCGCTAGTCCAGATAGCAGTGTAGTTATTAGATGTAATCTTGCCGCCACCAAGTTCGATGGTTGCATAATTACCACGAGCAAACAGAGAAGCGCAATTACTTACATCAATATCAACAAGTCCCTTTATGGTTACAGAGTTGCCATTATCCTTGGTGGTGTTGCTCTGAGTTGTTACCTCGATAGCACGCCAGTTAATAGTATAGCCCGGGGTATCAATGCCGCCGCGGATCTTAACAGCATGCTCCTTGCTATTATCATTGTTGATAACAACATGTGCACCAGTCGTGCCTGCGGCAGCAGTAGATGCACGGATTACACTACCATAGTAGTAGTTATTAGTAGACTTCAGGCTGATAGCACCAGGATTATCGATAGTGATAGTACCATCACGGAAGGCACCTATGGCTGCCGCAGTCCACATCGGCTGGCTGCCGGTGCTGGCTGCTGTTGGGAAAGCACTAAAGTCAACAGTGAGGTCATGCCCCTGCATATCAAGAGTGTAGGAAGGCCCGCCCTTGGTTGCATTTGCTGTGCTATTATACTGCTTATCGCCATAGTTATTGATGGCTGCGCAATACAAGCCGCCCCACGCCATACTGCGCGGATCCTTGTTCAGCTTTACCTCAATCAGGGCATCTCTATCAAAGGTGTACCTAAGATTGCCGTCCTCAGGTGTACCACTGATTATATCACCATAGCCATTTTGGGTATCTGTAGCCACATGGCCAAACAGAACACTGGTGTAGGGCTTAAAGAGCTCCTGTTCCTTTTGTCCCTGGCCGGTCTTTTCATCAAAGGTAATATTGCTGTAATATTTGCCTACAGAAGCACTGGTAAGTCCCTCTGCCAGCTCTACATGGCCGCTGAGGTTGCGCTCACCAGTAGTATAGGCTGTGTAGTACAGCTTTTTAGCCAAGCTGTCTAAAACGGAATTTACTGCATCATCGTCAGTTGTATCTATACCATTGGTATCCGTGCGTAGGTAAACCGTGGATGGAGATTCGCTTATCTGATACTTTGCATCACCAACCCCCTCACTCAACAGCTTAACAGGCTCAGCACTAGTGATAATCACATCGCCGCCCAAAAGCTTGCTTGCATCATCGGTGTCGTGCTGATAAGTGAATGTAGTGTTGCCGGAATATTTATCGATAGTGATATTATCCGAGCCAACGTTGACAAAGCTTCTCTTAGAGCTAGTTTCCGCGCCCTTCAACGATTTTACGTGCTGACTGCCAGAGCCAGTAATGCTCCAGATTGCGTTGTCACCTAAGGAAACGCTTACACCGTCGCCTAGTGCATTGCCACTCCAGGTTGCGCCATTATCCATGTACAGGCCAACATTGCCTTCAGCATCACCAGTATAGGTATATGTACCGCTGAGTCCCAGGTTTACACTGCTGTCAGCATCAGCCTTAAGGCTGCCGGCAAAGTTTCTCAGCCCCTTCAACACCTGCACCTTGTCATAATCTACTTCATCAAGCTGCTCTATAATTACACCCACGTCAATCTGACCGCCATTTTCGGCAAGAGCTAGATATTTGCCATCGCTGACAGTGCTAGTAATACCTGAATAACCAGACTTTGCATTACCGACGCTAATGGTACCACCATCATGCGCATACAACAGATTACCACTAGTGCTTTCCAGATTAGCGTTAGAGGTTGTAAGGTTAATCACACCATTTTTGCCTGCCTCAACAGCAGATCCATCTGCCTTCAGTGTCAGGCAGGGATTTCTATAATCAGAGTTAGAAACAAGATCAATCTGGCTGGTATAATCAGCGTTGTTACCAGCATAGGCCACGTTGCTCTGTCCATTGCCGGTGGCCGTAATGTTCAGAGTTGCATTCGTCAGCCTTACCAATCCCTTTTGATCGTTATATACACCATATACTTTGTCAGCAGCAGTTCCATTGGCCTGCACATCCAAGGTGGTGTTGGTGGTAGAAGCACCAATTACATTAGTAACATACAAGTCCTTTTCAGCACCACGCACTGCGGCCTTGATGCTTTCCTTGCTCATATCAGGCGCAATCACATAACTGTAGCGGCTATCTGCGTTGCCAACAAACCATGTGTTAGCAGCAATAGTGCCAGCAGTACCAGAGGTACTTGCAGTATCTACCTGTTTAATATCATATTCTATATTATTACTGTCATTGCAAAGTACACTCTTATATGTGCCGCCAGCAGGAGTAAGCGTCGTATTCCACTCACTGTTATATTTAATTTTATTTACACGCAGCACAGTACCATCATCATCCACTACGCGTACCACCATATAATCAAACGGATAGTTGTATACCAGGCCTTCTGCTGGTTTAAGCTTGTCTGCAACAGCTGCTGCAACCTTGTTGACAGTATCCACACTAAAATCAGGTAAATCACTAGCCTTAACATCCAAGGTCACCCACAGATATGTAGAACTTTTGGTCGTTCCCCATCCCCAGTCGCTTTTTTTCTCCGTTGTCAAATCTGCAGCCAGGGTGATATCACCGCCAATTGCTGTTTCTGTAGCCTTGTCATAGCCAAATTGATAATGGTCGGGATTTTGATAGCTTTCACCAATTTGGCTGCCATACTCTGCAGAGCTCCAAGTAATACCGCCAAGATTTTCAGCACTCGTCATGTCCACAGTCTTAGCGCAGGCTACACTTGCGAAGCCACAGCCCATAACAAGGGCAACAGCTAACGCCAGCTTACGGCTACCAACGATTTTCTTCTTACTCATTTTAAGCCTCCCCACTTTCTGACCCTTCAATACACTCCTTTGAACGATCACAAATTTAGATTTTAATATAACCTATAGCTACATAAATCTCTTTGCAATATTCTTGCATTTTTACCTGGCAAATGGCTGTCCACACCATCTGCCACAGCAAGCAGCATATTTATTTTTTCCAAACAGCTTCCATGATATTACCATACTGTGCTTCCAGGAATTTTAGTGCTTCACCGATAATAGCGTTCAACAAAGCAGGATTAAAGGTGTTGTTTTCTGCTGTAATGCAGGCATTCAGCATGAAGTCACCCTTTTCCGAAACAGTAAATTTGAAAGGTCGAACATTGTTATTCATATTGTTGATAGCAACAGCCATCTCCGGCAGCTTTTCCTCTGGAATAACCTGCGGAGCAATTTGCACCTGCAGAATAATATATACGCTGTCATCCATCAGTACAGCCATAGGCAGGATTTGTCCCTTTACCTCCATACGGCTGCGGAAGATAGTTGTATGGAGCTTATCATCAAATTCTTGTACATCAAAGCAGTCAATCTTGTTATCAGCCAGAAATTGCTGCATTTTGTCAATTTTATCCTCGCGTTTTTGGTCAAAAGACAGCACCTTAGTTTCTACCTTAGCTTCATCCTGTTTAGTTTCTTTGATTTCTTCACTCATTTACAAAATCTCCTTTAGATTTTTTATTTAAGGAGACGCCGGCGCTGCGCCAGCGCCCCCTTATATCATATTGATCTTATTATCAGGCTGCTACTGCTTAAAAGCTCCAACGCAGGCCTGCATCCAGGCGCCAGTCATTACTGCCTGTATCGCCGCCAAACTTCTTCTCGAAGGTTGCATATACATAAGAATTATCGTTCATCTTCACGCTGCCGCCCAACTGCCATTCAAACCAGCTGCCGCCAAAATCAACCTGCGTACCGCTGGTAGGCTCGTTTTCGGCCGAGAATGTAGTTGTAAAGTCACCGCTGAATTCATGTGCCCATGCCAGCTTGGTATAGAACATAGATTTTTCAGTTGTTTTACCAATTCCCAGGCCGATGCGTCCGATTGCAGTAGTAAAGGCATCCTGACTAACGTGCATGTACTTGTTCAGGCCCTTAGAATCAAGGAAATCGCTCGCTGCATTATAGTCAGTACCTGCAATGCGGCCCACAGTAAACTGCACGCTAGGATCAAAGTAGAATCCATTTTGCAACTGCATCCTACGGCCATATTCAGCACTCAGGCTCATGCCCCAGGTATCATAGTCGCCCTCTAGCTTATGTCCCATATCGTTGTAGACGGTGTAATCGTTGTCGAGCTGACCACCCTTAACGATTACGTCAGCATAATGACCCTTTGCACCATTCCAGCTGCCGTATACAGCCAAGCTTACGGATTTACCGTCGCCATGACCACCCATCTCGTAGGTGTTCTTTCCCTTATCGTAGCTTACTGCCGCACCAAAGAGCAGGCCGTTATCTAACTGCTTGTCGTAGCCAAGCTGATAAGCATTATAGCTGGTGCTGTACTTGGTGTTCTTAGCGTCAAAGCTGCTCTTGCCACCGTAGTAATGTGCCCACAGACCGCTTTCCTCACGTGCCAGGCGGACATCGCCCATACGCTGCAGCATATCACTAGCTTCACTACGCCACAGCAGTGCAGTGGAGGCCATTGCCGATTTAGCACCGCGCATCATAGCAGTTTCACTGCTGCCATAAACAATTTCCGGATCAGTACGCTTGATGCTGCCATCAGTATAAGCGCCTTGTCCCTGTGCGTCATAACTAATATCGCCATAAACCTTAACCTTAGTCAGTCCTTCGGCAATTTCTACACGGCCGCTCAAATTGTCAGGATTAATGCCTGCGTCAGCGTAATACAGCTTCTTAGAAAGCTCCCTGAAAAGCTGCTCAATCTTTTCTGTTTCACTGTAGCCAAGCTCGTCGCTGTTATCAGTCCTCAGAGTAATCTTGCTGCCCTTTTCCGCCTTGTCGATGCTCAAATCGCCACCGCTGAATTTGATGTTACTCAAAGCACCAGTAGCTGCATCCTTATCAGCAGTATGCTTATAGTTAACGGTAATATCGCCATTATAGCTACCCACATTGATATTGCCTGCATCATCAGCAGTCTGATTGATGAGTCCGCTACCCTGCAAGCTCTTCAGCTTGCTGTTGCCACTATTGTTCCAGCTTGCCTTCGAGCCAAGTTTCAAGCTTACACCATCACCTGCAGCATTACCAGTCCAAGTGCCATTAGCAGCATAGATATTAATCTCTGACGTATCGCTAGTGCTTACATCACCTGTCAGCTTGCTGTCAGCCGTACCAAGACCAATGTTAATCGTGCTGCCACCGGCTGCATTAATATCGCCTGTGATGACTGCAAGCTTATCACCTGCCGCAGCATTAGCGCTGTTGATGTTAACCGTACCCTTATTAGCAGCATGGACATCGCCAGTAATAGTTCCACCTGCCAGGTCAATACTGCCTGCATCGGCACTAACAGCATCACCGCTGCCAACAGTGATATTCGTCAGCCCATCGGTCTTGATGCTGCTGCCTGCGCCGTTTGCTACAACTGCGCTGTTAGTAGATACTACTCCATTATTATGCAGGATTATCCTACCGCCGTTTTGCGCCAGCAGAGCCTTGCCTGCGGCATCAATATCCAGCTTGTTAAGGTCATTGAATTCTATCGTAATCTTATCTGCAACAACCGCATCCACAGCAGATTTCAGCTTCATGCTATTGTCATTCATCTGTAGCAGTAAATCCTTACCTGCGCCAATGCTAGTATCGTCAGTACTAATTGTTGTAGTTCCCTTAGTGAAGTCGTAGGTTGCATTATCTACATGTAATACGCCTGCCAGCTTGTATTCCTTATCCTGCTTCCATACGCCAGTAATCTGGGTAGTAAAGCTTTCCGCAGTCTGCTTATCAGGATATTCAACATTAGGCGTTACGCTGCCATCCTTCAGGCTGCCTTGTCCTGTACTGCTATCATAGGTAATATCACCAGTTTGTTTAATAACAGAGCTTGCAGTCAGGCCTTCAGCCAGTTTTACGTAACCTGCAAGGCTGCGCTCGCCAGCAGTATAGCCAGTATAGTACAGCTTGTTGGCCAAAGCGTTCAAAGCACCAGCAATACTGTCTTCGTCTGTAAGGTCAACACCGCTTCTGTCCGTCAGCAGGGTGATCCTGCTGCCTGCTTCTGCCTTGCCTACGGTGAAGTT
>CAVDRP010000015.1:7442-33027 GCA_963611535.1 Bacteroidaceae bacterium
TACCGCTGGTTGTTACGCTTACAGAACTGTTATTACCGCTTGCACTTACGTTGCCTGTGATATTGCTGCTCTGGGCATTAATCGTAGCGCTGGCTTTTTCGCCGTTAGCCGTCAGATTGCCGTCAATGCTTGTCGCGCCTGTAGTCGTTACAGTTACTGCGCTGTCTGCACCCTCAGCCTTGACGTTGCCGTTAAGCTCTGCACCTGCAGCGTTCACTACTACCTTGCTGTTCGCTGCCGCGATGGCATTCGCTCCCTTCAGCGTCAGGCTGCCTGCATCCTTCACTGTCAGCGTGCCGCCTGTGGTGGCTATCGCGTCTCCACCAGTGGAGGTGATCGTCATATTATGCTTGTTCAGCTCCAGCGTTGTATCCTTAGCCGTAGTTACGGAGCTACCTGCTGTCGTAATCGTTGTAGCTTCCTTCGTGAACTTGTAGATGTTGTTGGTATCAGGCAATACGCCTGCATCTCTATATTCCTTATCCGTCGTATAATCGCCGGAAAGCTTCGTAGTGAAAGCCGTTTTGCTTTGAGCCGACGGCCAATCCTTACCGTAATCAACACTGCTCTTATCCAAAGAGCCTTGACCCGTCGCGCTGTCATATTGAATATCGCCAACAAACTTGCTAATAGAAGCCGACGTCAGTCCTTCAGCAATTTTAGCGTAGCCGGAAAGATTTTTTTCACCGTTCTTATAGCCTGTATAGTACAGCTTATTAGCCAGTGCATTCAGTGCGTCATTAATAACATACTTATTGGTGAGATCCATACCGCTACTATCAGTCAAAAGCGTGATGCCAGACCCGCTGGTTGCAGTACCAATCGTAATATTCCCGCCATTAACCTTGGTTACGTCATCAGCAGCATGAGCCATGACCACCGTTGCATTACCGTTATAATTTTGGATATTCAAATTCCCGGCTGTGCTGTCAGTCATATCAATGGTCGGTCCACCACCTGCTGCGGCTGTCAACGAAAGCAAGGCCACAGTACCTGCGGACGCATCAAAGTTAGTAATAACGCTATCGCCCTTAAGCTGCCAAATGCTGTCTCCCTGCAGGTTCAAGGTAAAGTTATTGCCGCTGTTGCTACCACTCCAGCTGGAATTATCATTTAATGTAACACTAGAATTACTGCCACTAATATTGCCTTCATAATCGGAATCCTTCAGCGTCAGCTGCAGACCGCTACCACTGCTGTCACCTCTCCAGGTAGAGGAGTTTTGGAGCGTAACAGCTGCATCTGTACCTTCATTATTCCCTTCCCAAGTAGAATCATCCAAGGTTACGCGAATATCAGTGCCTTTATTATCCCCCTTCCAGGTGGAATCTGTAGCCTTAACAGTCATTTGACTGCCAGTATTATTGCCCTCCCAGACAGCTTGCTTTTTAAGGGTTAGATTAACCTGATTACCGCTGTTATTGCCTTTCCAGACACCATTATCTACCAAAAACTGCTTATTGTTATATGCATTATCTCCATCCGGGGTTTCTGTCTTATCGGGAACAATTTCGCCTAATTTTCCCTGACCAGTACTGCTGTCATACTCAACTGTTCCTGCACTTCTTGTTACGGAAGCAGCTGTCAACCCCTCTGCAATCTGTACAGTACCTTCGAGGTTAGCTTCGCCGTTGATATAAGCTGTGTAGTACAGCTTGTTGGCCAAAGCATCCAGCACCTTGCTCACGGTTTCTTCAGACGTAGTATCAATTCCATCGCTATCTGTACGCATGGTAATCGCAGAATCGCTATCTGCAGCCTTTACAGTAAAGTTGCCGCCTAAAATACTAGTCGGATTGCTGCTGTCATGCTCATATATAACCATTGTGCTACCGCTATAGCTGTCAACAGTTATATCCTTACTGTCGCTCTTTTGGAAAATGACACCCTCGTTACCGCTGCTGCCGCCCATCAGTCTGGTAATGTGGCTGGCACCATTACTGCCGACATCTTCATTATCCTGGCTGTAGCGGCTGTTATTGGCCTGATTAATCCAGGTGGCGTCATTTTGCAGCCACATATTTACAGTACCGCCATTATCCACAATACCACGCAGGTACGAATCCTCATTGGTCAAGGCAACATTAACAGTACCGGTGCTCAAAGCAAAGATATCGCCACCAAGCTTAACAGTATTGCTGCCTACAACATCGCCATTCTTCCCAGTATTGACGTTAATCGTTCCCTGATACGCACCCAAGGTATAATAACCATAGCTCATACCCTTAGGTACGTTAATTTCACCACCGCCAATGGATACAGTACTGCCTGCAGCATTAGTTGTGATACCATTGCCGTATACGTCCATATCCGCAGTACCGCTGACGTCCACGCGGCTATTTTCTACCTGCGTCAAAATACCGGCGTTATTAAAACGCGACAATACATTATCTTGATTCAGAGGGATGCCCCAAGTCTCGCTGTCTGCACCCTTGATAGTCAGATTACCGTTAATTGCAATGCTGTTTTCTACGTTGGAGGCATAGCTTGCTTCACCCCAACGGTCAGTCTTCTGTACAGCCACGCCATTGCCACCGTAAGCACCCACCATACTAATGTTGACATCACCATTGACCGTAATCTTGCTGGCACTTTCCTTGCCAGCATCGTTCATAATGGCGTTGTTTAGGGAATTACCACCAGTAGCGCTCGCAGTAATAATATTCAACGTACCAGCATTAATAGTCACGTTCTTGCCATTGCCGGCATAAACGCCCACAGGCGTGGCAATAAGACTCTGAGTCTGCAGCTGTAGCGTATTGCTACCTGCATTGACAGTAATATCATTGCCATCATGTGCGTAAATAGCTGCAAGAATATTATTTGTCAAATCTGCCTGTGTCTTCCAGCTTGCGGCATTAAGGTTGATAGTTTTATCAGCATCAAAGGTATATGTGCTATTATCGCTGCTGACACCGCTGTAGGTAGCACTGTCGTCACTAGTACCGGTAATGTGCTTAAAGTAATCACCTTTTTTGCTGTTAGCGTTAACATTAACTACCTTACTCGTAGTTACAGAAGGCGCAGTCAGCCCCTCCTCGCGCGAAGAAGTGAGCAGAGCCTTCTCCCCGACAACGGTATCACCGCTCAGCAGGGAAACAGAGTTAAAGGTATGGTATGTGGTATTGCCGGCCAAGGTATACGCACTCCAGGTATAGGTCGGCTTCGTATCACCATCGGTATAAACAACGATGTTATCTCCCAATTCAGCCCAGATACGCTTCGTCTGATATTCGGCAAACATCTTGTTAAACCAGCCTGTACCAACACCAGTGTCGCCACCACCCTCGGTTTCACCTTCAATGACAGTCTCCCAATCTGCAGGATTGGAAGAGCATAAGTTGGCAACTGTCGTCTTGTAGATCTTAAGATTGCTGCCGCCGCCGCTAGTAGACAAATTGTAGGCTAAAATATAAGCAGTGCCATTGGGCCATACTGTCATATCACGGAAGTCCAAACCATCGCCCTTAACATTATCAGGAATCACAACATCCTGAGACGTTTTTTGCAGCACACCGCCCTCAATATTGCCTATACTAATCTTGCTATCAGGATTACCATGTCCTGTATATTGATAGCCGCCAATACCAGTATGCATGAGCAGGTTATTATAATTATTCAGCTTAACAGAATCTGGATTACGGGCACTAGTAGTATAGCCGACATATGTCAAGCTTCCATCTGCTTCAATTTGGTATTGCATGATAAAGCTGTCGTCGTAAGGGTTATAACCACCCTCTGGATTGACACTAACTACAACATACAGCTGCCCATCCTTTATTACCATGCCCTCGCCATGCACCCAGGCCGGGGAAGCATAGCTGGTACCTACATAGGTATTAAGGTCATCCATAAGGTTTCTGGACTTTGATACCTCTTCGGTCAAAACCGAATCACTGTATTTAACTACGCCAATCGTACCAAGATCATAGTCACCTGTATAAATATAACCATTATAGCCAGCTGCACTATGCGGATTAGCGCCCTTGGTGATAGTTCCCGACGGATAGGTTTCATCACTGCTCCAGGTTGTATCCGCACCGATTACCCTAGCAGGGATCAAATCCGACGTGCTATAGGTGTACTGACGCAGCAAAAACATACTCTTGCCATCAAGCACGAAACTATAAGTACCAGGATCCTTATTTAAGCTGTTGATAACAGCCGTCTTCGGTCCATCTATGCGTGTCGTTACACGCGAACCAGTAATAACCGACATATTGCTGGTGCCATAATTAGATGGTACTGTAACTAACAAATTGGCTGCCAGCGCACTGCCGCCAAACATCCAGCCACCCAATATAGAAGCCAATATGGCAGCTTTTTTACTGTTACTAAATTTACGCATTTCAAAATTCCTCCTTTAGAACTGATAACGCGCAGTCACATAATAGGTTCTTCCCTGAATTGGGAACTCAGGGTTGATATAACCAGGAACCGTAAAGGCTGCATCACTGCGAATCTTTGATTTAGGTCCTTCATTCATGATGTCATTACAGCCAACAGTCAGCTGCCAATTTTTCTGCGGCATCCATTTCAGACCAGTATTCATAACAAAAATCGAGCTTACAGGCTTACCGGACAAATATGGCGAAAGCGTGCCACTCGTCGATTTGTTGTAATAGGTAAAGTATTCGTCGGTATAATGCCCCTCTGCAAAAACAGAGAACTTTTCGGAAGGCCTGTAGGTAAGACGGATATTGCCCTCCCATTCAGGCTGATATGTGGGCCATATCGAAGCGTATTCGTTAAACTTAGTGGCCGTATGGCTGCTATAGGCACTGCTGTTTAAATATGTTACCTGCAAATCCAGGTCAAACTTGTCCCACTTAAAGCTACTTTGCAGCTCGATGCCATGTGCCTTGCCCTTGTTATCATTAAAATAGGACCAATAGTCCTTGCCTGCACGTTCCAGCTGCAGCATATTAAAGGAATCACGCCAGTAATAGGTCAATGTAGTGGAATTGTCGGCGCCAAGCAGCTTGTTGTGCATAACGGCGCTGATATCAAATTGCTTACCTTCCTCTGGTACTGGGAAGACTGCACCCTCGCCATTGTGGTTTCTGGGTGCAGGCAGTATGCCAGCGCCATCACCGGCAATTTCTGCCATGTTCAACAGGCGGTAATAGGTGCCTCCGGTCATGCGCAAAGTAAAATGTTCATCAAATTCCTTCTTCAAAGCCAACTGCCAGGTTGCCTTGCCCTTGGTCTGTGAATCCTTGGGATGAATCCAGCTGGCCTGACCGTCAGTAAAACGCTTGCCATCGCTATAGCCTGTGATCTTAGACTGGTTATAGCGCACGCTCGGCGTAAAGATCCAGCTGCCTGCCCTGTCCAGGGTAATGGAATCCTGCAGCTGAACGTTAAATAGCTCCTGCTCGTAACGGTTGCGGATCTGAGCCGACAAGAAGTTTTGACTAGCTTCGCCGGACAAAATCTTACCCATGTTGGAGCCATCGATATCTAGACGCTCTTTAGAAAAGTTTATCAAGAAATCAAGCATATTATTATCGTTCAGCTTATAGCCACCATCAATCTGTGCCGTATACTTATTGGATTTATAGCGGCTCCACTCACGCAGGGGCTCGTTTTGCATATCCCATTCGCTATTGGGATACGCAGTATTAATATGCTCTGCTTTGTACTTTTTATCCTGATGAGCATAATCAAGCATCCAGCCCCATTCCAGCTTGCCAACATTCTGACGGTTCTGCAGCATTAGGGTAGCACCCTCCTGCTTCTGTCTGCGGCTGTCATAATAGTATTTGTCCATAAGGTCGATACCGTTATTATACACAGCCAGATTAACATCACCGCCCCACACGCTGTCAGGAAGATGTCTGTCTAGCTTGTCATAGGTGCCCTTGATAACCCAGTTTTTGTTCTGCCATTTTACAATAGTGCTGGATTTTTCATAATCATTATATTTTCTATAGCGGGTAGCGTTTTCGGCTTCCTTTTGCTTTTGCTTCAGCTTTTCCAGGCTTTCCTTCTGCGCTGCCAGGCTTTCGTTTTTATCAGGGTCAGCCTTGTCCTTCCACTCTGCGATATTATTCTGTACTATGCTATCACCATAGTTTTTTAATACTTCCTCTTTGATTTCGGGAGTAATGATGCCCTCAGCAAGTACGCCGTTATTCCAATCGGCAACTGCAGCGCTCTTCCAATCGCTCTCGTCATAGCCGCGCTCAAGATACTGCTGCTTAATTCCCATGTCCACTAACTGTTGTTCTACCTTGTATAGATTAGTGCTGCCAACATCCTGCTTAGCATAATCATAGCGGTTTTCATAAATAGCATTAGATAGGCTGTTACTAGCATCATCACTCTTTACATAATCAACCCAAGCGTTATTATTAGCCTTAAAATAATCTATCTGCGTCTGATCCAAACTAATCAAGGAGCTTTTAGTCAAGCTATCTATAGTATCATTATTGAAGTTGTCAATAACCTTCTGTCCTTCTTCAATTTGTCTCTTGCCATAAGGAATGTATCTTTCCGCAGCATAATTTTGATATTTAAAATCACCATCACTAGATTCATAGTTAGCACCAATCATTAAGGAGCCATCACCCAGGGGTGCGGTGATTTCCATAGAGCCCTTTTTGCCGCCATAGGAGCTTTTACCAAGCTCTAGCGAAACATTAGTAGTTTCGGGCTTTTTGGTGACAATGTTAATAACACCACCCATAAAGGTACCGCCAAAACGGCTAGGGATGTAACCACGGTAAACCTCTATACGCTCCACGTTCTTAACAGGAATCGTCGAAAGATCGACTGCCGTATCACCGCCAAGGTTTGCCAACACGCCATCAATAAACACACCGACCTGCGCTGCTGTAGAACCACGCATAGTTACGGTTGTGTACTGTCCCTTACCGTTAACCTCACGTACATGCACACCAGGCACAGTCAAAAGCAAATCCGGCAGAGTCTTTTGCTCACCCTTAAAATCATCAGGACGCACAACATTCACCGTGCCCGGTGACAGCTTGCTTTCCCAATCAGGACGCTTGGCTTCTACCGTCATTGCTTCCAAATCAAACTCCATAGGCGCTTCCACTGCAGCATTCCCTGTTGTTGACGCTCCGTCTTCCGCATACACAGTTGGCAGGTAATTGCCAATGCAGCAGCCCAATGACAGTGCAATAGTAGTAGCTAAAATATTATGGCCATTAATATTTTTCACTAATCTCTCCTCCTTAAGCTGGTGATTTTATATCAAATTAGCTTATACATAAAAAAAGACTTAACTTTAAAATAGGCATAGATAACCTATGATAAAATTAAGTCAACAGAATAATTTTACACGATCCCAGCTGTACTCCGACTTCACGGGCTCCTGTTCAGGTAAGCTAAAGCTATTTTGCATACTGGGATACTAACACTATAAAATGTCTATATTCTAAATATTATTTTTAATGAGATCCTTGCGATAATCACAATTGCGCTGGTGACTTTGGCGCGACTGTGCAATATCACGTCTGCGCACCTTAATAATTTCGCTCAAAATTTCTATCGCAAAATCCTTTGGTAAGGTGACGTAAGAGTCCTCTTTCTCCCTAAAATGCTGCATTACCTGTTTCAATTCTTTATACTTAAGCACAACCCATCAACCTCCAAAATGGTACACTCCACCAATTTAAATCCACCTGAATTCGCAGGTTGCATGGATTTATCCATCAAACGGCGCTTTGACTTAAGATCATCACCACTCCGTCCCTTTGCGAGAGGTACAAACTGCTTTATGCAGGCTGCGCGACAGAACAAGCTCCCTAATACAATTGCGGTACAGCACTAGATTCTCACTAGTTTCCCCATTTGATTGACGCAATTATTCGACTGCTTAAGAAAAACTAAATTAAATAACACTGAATTACACAACTCAATAAATTGTTATTTTTAATTTTGTCTTATTAGATTTATGTATCACTTATATACAGATTGTAACATAAAAAAACATCTATAGTCAAGCAAGACAGTTTAAGTAACTATTCTCTATGAAACAAGTTTCTATTTGTATACGTATGCATTTTTATAAAGTTTTAGCGTATTTTTACCTATTCACCCTATTTTTTAAAAAATAATTTCGCAAAACATTTAGTTAGTTATTTTAGTATCATTATTTTCTCATTAGTCTTTTATTCCAAATTGAACAAAGCTTTAAGCACAACACAAAAAGGAGACGGCTTTCGCCGTCTCCTTTAACTTACGCGCGTTTTAAGTTGGAATTAAATTAGAAAGTGAATACTACTTGGCTCCACAGAGTTTGAGCATCTTGATCAGTCTCTTTGGATTCCAGATCATAGTAGGTTACGCCTGCTACGATGTTCTTAGCCAAAGCATAGTTTGCACCTACGCTGTAGCCTTTGAAGCCTTCATCGAAGTAGATACCATCCATGGTATGAGCAACTACAGTGCCAGCACCTTGGTTGTAATAGGTTGCATTCAGGCCCCAGCTACCAGCTTGAGAAGCCTTAGCACCCTTGTAAGCCAAGCCAGCTACATAGCCGTCTTTATCTACATCATTGTAATCAGCGATTTTATCAACATCGCTGCGCAGGTAGGTACCAGTCAGTTTCAAGTCCTTCAGCAGGTCAAAGCCTACGCCAACTGCCCATACAGCATCGTCGTCTGCAACTTTTGCCAGGTTTTTGAATTTGTAGTAACCAGCATATGCATCTACAGCGCCCAGCTTAGCACCCAGCTCTGCATAGTAAACATCGTTATCTTTATCGGTGTTTGCATCGGTTGCTTTGCCGAAGCCGCCAGTCAGCTTAACGTCCTTGCCATAGGAAAGCTCAACGCCATCCATACGGGTATCATGGATGTTACCACCGGTAATATCGGTCTTGTTGTAACGACCAGCTTGAACAGCCAGGCCGCCCAGCTTACCATTTACATAAGCGCGTTGGAAATCAACTTTTTCTTCACCGCTGTTAGCTTTATCGTTAGAGAAGTATTGTTGGTTACGGAACATAGCGGTATAGGTCCAGTCATCATTGATCTGGCCATTTACCCAAATATCGGAACGCAGACGGCTCTGATGGTTGGTAGTATTGCCCTCACCCAACACGTCTCCGTGATAGGAAGCATAGGAAGCTTTGATGGTACCGGTGATCTTTACATTGTCAGCCTTTTTCTCCAGGTTAGCAACGCGAACACCCAGGTTGTCCAGCTCTTCTGCAAATTCTGCAGCCAGCTTGTCAACGTTTGCGCCCTTAGCCATAGCCTTTGCTACGATTTGAGCCATTTCATAACGGGTCATCAGCTTGTCGCCACCAAAGGTGGTGTCGCCATAGCCTTCGATTACGCCAGCAGCAGCCAGCTTGTTGATGCTGTCATAAGCCCAGTGGCCAGCAGGTACATCAGAGAACGGGTTTGCAGCATAGGCAGAAGCAGTTACGCCCAAAGCCATAGCCATAGCGAGTACTAAAGATTTTTTCATTTCGTTTTCCTCCTCAGGAAATGGTAGTCTTATAAACTACCGCAATTTATTTTTACAAATCACCTGAAAGGAGCAGCTGCAAATTCCGCTCAAGAGTTGCCTTGTTTCCTCTGTCATCCTTTGCTACCACATCTTTTGCGATGATTTATAAAGCGGGTTATCATTACTAGAAGTATTCCTCATTACCACTAGCAATGGTGTAAGTATACCATATTCCTAGGCGTAGTACAAGTATTTTTTGCTTTGTTTTTAGTATACATTAACAAAAATAACTTAAAACCCTTGTAATTACTATTTTTAGCCAAGAAAAAGAGCTGCCACACAATGCGTGCAGCAGCTCTCATAAGCAGGTATATGCTTTGTAATTATTTGAACAGGCTCAGCAGAACGCCACCGTTTGCAGCCAGTACGGGTGCAAATACCAAGGATACGATGGTCATCAGCTTAATCAGGATGTTCATAGCAGGTCCGGAGGTATCCTTGAACGGATCGCCTACGGTATCGCCTACAACGGTTGCATCATGCACAGGGGTGTGCTTGCGGCCGCTAGCTTCTACGAACTTTTTAGCGTTATCCCAAGCGCCGCCAGCGTTTGCCATCAAAATAGCAACCAGTACGCCAGATGCCAGGGAGCCGCCAATCAAGCCGCCCAAAGCTTCGGTACCAAACAGGAAGCCAACCAAAAGCGGAGCAACGATAGCGATAACACCAGGCATAATCATCTCGTGCAGAGCAGCTGCAGTGGAGATGTCTACGCATTTTTGGTAGTCAGCCTTAGCCTTGCCTTCGAGCAGGCCAGGAATTTCGTGGAATTGACGGCGTACTTCTTCGATCATCTCGTAAGCAGCCTTACCAACAGATTCCATGGTCATAGCACCGAATACGAACGGCAAGGTTGCACCAACAAACAGACCAATCAAGGTTACAGGGTTCAGCAGGTCAATTGCCTTCAGGCCAACAGTGTGTGCATAAGCAGAGAACAGTGCCAAAGCAGTGAGTGCAGCAGAACCGATAGCGAAGCCCTTGCCGATAGCAGCAGTGGTGTTACCAACGGAGTCCAGAGTATCAGTGATTTCACGTACTTCAGGAGGAAGCTCGGACATTTCTGCGATACCGCCGGCGTTATCAGCGATAGGACCATAAGCATCAACTGCAACGGTCAGACCGGTGGTGGACAGCATGCCTACAGCAGCCAGGGAAATACCAAACAGACCCATGCCAGCGTCCTTAGCGCCGCCCATGGTGAAGAATGCCAGGATTACACCAATGCAGATGAAGATCATCGGCAGGAAGGTGGAATACATACCAACAGCCAGGCCGGAAATGATGGTGGTTGCCGGGCCAGTTTCGGATTGAGCTGCAATCTTCTTTACAGAAGCATAGTCAGCAGAGGTGTAGATCTCGGTGATCTTGCCAATCAACAGGCCAACGATCAGGCCAGAAGCAATAGCTACAAAAGCAGCAGTGTTGCCAAAAATAGAGGTGGACAGGTAGTATGCAGCAGCAATTACGATAACACCGCCAACATAGGTACCATGGTTCAAAGCAGCCTGCGGGTTGGTGGATTTGCTGCTACGTGCATAAACAACACCAATCAAGGAAGCAATGATGCCTGCAAAAGCCAGCTCGAATACGAACATAACGCCTTCGCCGCCAGGATATGCAACTGCACCCAGGGTGATAGCAGAGATGATTGCACCAACATAGGATTCAAACAGGTCAGCGCCCATGCCTGCAACGTCGCCTACGTTATCGCCTACGTTATCAGCGATGGTAGCAGGGTTACGCGGGTCATCCTCAGGCAGGCCTTCTTCAACCTTACCAACGAGGTCAGCGCCAACGTCAGCAGCCTTGGTATAGATACCGCCGCCAACACGGGCAAACAAAGCGATGGAGCTTGCGCCCAGGCCAAAGCCGGTAACAATATCAATGTTTTCAAAAATCATGTAGGCAGCAGAAACGCCAACAATGCCCAGGCCAACTACGCCCAGGCCCATTACAGCACCGCCGGAGAAAGCAATTTTCAAAGCTTCCGGCATACCGCCATGCTGAGCAGCAGCAGCAGTACGAACGTTAGCCTTGGTAGCAACGGTCATACCGATGTAGCCTGCCAATACAGAGAAGATAGCACCGCAAACAAAGCATACAGCAGTAAGCGGAGACAAGAACATAGAAATTACAATTGCGACTACGATTACAAATGCTGCCAGAGCTTTGTATTCGCGGAACAGGAACGCCATAGCGCCCTCATGGATGTAACCGGCGATTTCCTGCATGCGTGCATTGCCAGCAGGAGCCTTGCCGATTGCGCTGCTGAGCATCAAAGCGACTGCGAGAGCGATGATACCAACAACGATAGAGATCATTAAATAACTCAAGACCCTAACCCCTTTCTTTTTATAAAAAATTTAAAATTTAAAGAGTGCCGTTACACTCTTTGTAACATGATGAACTAAGCATTGATTTTGGCCAAAGCTAGCGTAATCACTGCAAAAGCTGCACCCAACCAGACGGTTGCCTTAGCCATTACTGTGTCCAAATCATTGCCCTTGCCAAAAAAAGCGCCGTCACTGCCGCCGAAAGTACTGCCCATACCGCCGCCCTTGCCGGACTGCAGCAGAACTGCGCCAATGAGAGCTATGCAAACGATAACTTCTAGAACCATCAAGACAGTTTCAATCACAAAGCTTACCTCCTCACATTTTTGTACCATAGTATTCTACCATAAAATGTAGCATAAAGCTAGTGTTTTTTCACTATATATGCTTATTTATCCCCATAATGGCCACCGCATTCAAGAATTTCAATATCGTCATTTACTATTCTGAAAACGAGCCTGTTTTTCTTGTCTATGTGCACACTATAAAACCCGGACAGATTTCCCTTTAGCGGTTCCAGCTGAGAAGCGCACTTATATCCATTACGCGCTATATCCTTTAGCAAAGTATTGATTTTCTTGAATACCTTTTTATCCCGCTCCTGCCACGCAAGATATTCTTCCCACGCAGCATCGTGCCATGTTTTGGGCAATTTACTCCACCTCAATCAATTCGTGTTTGGATACATTGCGTTTGTGCTCCATGTCAGCAGCACGCTTAGCTAACATATCCACGTGCTCATCACTGTAAAATTGATCAGCAGTGATTTCAAATGGTATACGCTGTTCACGTGTCACCTTGGTCGCAAATAACGTGAAGGCCGCCGTCATACTCAAGCCCATATTTTTACATGTATCCTCCATGCGTTTTTTTAAGGATTCATCAACACGGAAGCTGATTACTGCCTGTGCCATACTAGCACCCCCTTTACCGATTTTATTATAGCATAACGTATGTACATCTGCAAGCATTTGCTAGCTAATGTATTATATTTATAAAACAAAAACCTCAGGACAAGCCCGAGGTTTTGTTCTATAATGCAAGCTTATTTAATGTTATAAAATACCTTTTTGCCGTTATACTTAGCAGCCTTGCCCAAATCCTCCTCAATGCGCAGCAGCTGGTTGTACTTGGCAACACGGTCAGTACGTGCCGGTGCACCAGTTTTAATCTGGCCTGCATTTACTGCCACAGCGATATCGGCCAAGGTGGTGTCCTCAGTTTCGCCGCTGCGGTGCGAAATAATGCAGGTATAGCCTGCACGTTTGGCAGTTTCAATAGCGTTAAGGGTTTCGGTGAGCGTGCCGATTTGGTTAACCTTAATCAAAATAGCATTAGCTACTCCCTTTTCAATGCCCTGCACCAAGCGCTCCTCGTTAGTTACAAACAGGTCATCACCCACAAGCTGCACCTTCTTGCCCAGCTTTTTGGTGAGCTTCTTCCAGCCCTCCCAGTCGTCTTCGGCCATGCCGTCCTCGATAGAGATGATAGGATACTTAGCGCACAAATCCGCCAGATATTCCACCATTTCGTCACTAGTCTTTTCTACGCCCTCGCCTGTCATCTTATACAGGCCGTCCTCATAAAATTCGCTGGAAGCAACGTCCATCGCCAAAACAATATCCTTGCCGGGCTTATAGCCTGCCTTAGTTACAGCTTCAAGGATAACCTCGATAGCATCAGCGTTGCAGGCAAGGTTAGGAGCAAAGCCACCCTCGTCGCCCAAGGCAGTGCTCAGGCCCTTCTCCTTCAGCAGTGCCTTGAGGTTATGATAAATTTCGGCGTTCATGCGCAGTGCCTCGCTAAAGGACCTGGCGCCAACGGGCATAATCATAAACTCCTGGATATCTACATTATTGTCTGCGTGCTGGCCACCGTTCAAGATATTCATCATCGGCACAGGCAGCTCCTTGGCAGCCACGCCGCCCAAATACAGGTACAGCGGCAGGCCTACCGAAACAGCAGCAGCCTTGGCTACGGCCATAGACACGCCCAAAATAGCGTTAGCACCCAGGCGGCCCTTGTTCGGCGTGCCATCTAAGCGCACCAAAAGCTCGTCAATTTCAGTCTGACGGGTTGCATCCAAACCGATAATGGCCTCTGCGATAATATCGTTAACGTTATCCACTGCCTTGGTCACGCCCTTGCCCAGGTAACGCTCCTTATCACCGTCGCGCAGCTCTACAGCTTCGTGTACGCCTGTAGAAGCGCCGGAGGGAACAGCAGCGCGTCCCATAGAGCCATCCTCCAGGCACACCTCTACCTCTACAGTAGGATTGCCGCGGGAATCCAAAATCTCACGTGCATAAACTTCAGTAATCATCGACATGTTATATCACCTCATACAAAGCTTAATTTTTAATCTATCAGGCTTTTGCCTGTCATGGCCTTTGGCTGCTCCAGCTGCAAAAGCTGCAGCAGCGTCGGCGCGATATCTGCCAAAATACCGCTGTGCAGGCTGTGCTTTTGCTTACTTACCAGGATGAACGGCACAGGATTCGTGGTATGCGCCGTATTGGGCGAGCCATCAGCTTCGGCCATCTTCTCCAGGTTGCCATGGTCAGCAGTAATGCACACGCTGCCATCCAGCTCCAGCACCCTGCGCACAATGCGGCCAGCGCAGTCATCAACCTTTTCCATAGCGGCAATGGCAGCAGACAGCACGCCTGTGTGCCCCACCATATCTGGGTTAGCGAAATTCAATATGATAGCAGCAAATTTATCCTTATCTAGCTCGGATAAAAGTTCCTGCGTAACCTCTTCGGCGCTCATCTGCGGCTGCAGGTCGTACGTCGCTACCTTCGGCGAAGGAATCAATATGCGCTCCTCGCCTGCGTTTGGCGCTTCCACGCCGCCGTTAAAGAAGAAGGTTACGTGTGCATATTTTTCTGTTTCCGCAATGCGCAGCTGCGCCAGTCCGTGCTTTGCCAGCACCTCGCCCAAGGTATCAGCAATTTGCTCCGGCGGAAAGGCAACAGGAGCCGTAATCGTAGCATCGTACTGCGTCATGCACACGTAATTGACAGGACGCACAGCCTCTGGACGGGCAAAATAAGCAAAATCCTCATCGTGCAGCGCCCGCGTAAGCTCGCGCGCCCTGTCCGGACGGAAGTTGAAGAAGATAACGCCGTCGCCTGCCTTGACAGCGCTAGGTACGCCTGCCACAGCAAATGGTTCTACAAACTCATCCGTTACGCCTGCTGCGTATGCCGCCTCTACCCCGGCAGTGGCGCTTGCAGCTGTCCTTTCTGCTTTGCCAACAATGGCGTTATAAGCACGCTCCACACGCTCCCACCGCTTATCACGGTCCATAGCGTAATAGCGGCCGCTGACGGTAGCAAGCTGCCCCACGCCAATTTCTTGCATTGCAGCCTCCAGCTGTGCAATATAATTTAGCGCTGTCTTAGGACCAACATCACGGCCATCTAAGAAGGCATGCACATAAACGCGCTGCAGTCCCTTGGCCTTGGCCATGCGCAAAAGCGCGATCAGATGCTCAATGTGGCTGTGCACGCCGCCGTCAGACAAAAGTCCCAAAAGATGCAGCGCCCTGCCTGCCGCCAGGGTTTGGTCCATAACCTGCACCAGCACGGGGTTTTGCTGCAGCTCGCCATCCTCCACCGCCTTATCAATACGAGTCAGACTTTGGTAGATAATGCGGCCGGCGCCAATATTCAAATGCCCGACCTCCGAATTACCAATCTGCCCTGCTGGCAGACCGACGGCTCTGCCGCTGGCCTGCAGGGTGGTATGGGGATAGGTGGCAAAAAATTCGTCAAGATTGGGGGTACGGGCCATAGCAGCAGCATTAGTGCTTGCTGCAGGCGCAAGGCCCCAACCGTCTAAAATCATCAATAAAACTGGTTTTTTCATTATTTTATGTAATTAATATCTACAACGTATGTAACGCGGATGGTACTTTATCCGATATTTTTTCTTACCTTACAAAGACGAAGGAGAAAGTGCCAGATGCTAGGCGCACCGACGACCGCGTACTTTTAGTACATGTAGGAGGTGCAACAACGCAGATGGTGCTTTATCCGATATTTTTTCTTACCTTACAAAGACGAAGGAGAAAGTGCCAGATGCTAGGCGCACCGACGACCGCGTACTTTTAGTACGTGTAGGAGGTGCAACAACGCAGATGGTGCTTTATCCGATGTCTTAATTAGAAGGTGCGAACAATCTTAGCAAAACTATCAGCCTTCAGAGAAGCGCCGCCAACCAAAACACCATCAATACCGCTGATATTAAAATCAGCAGCATTCTTTTCATTTACACTGCCACCGTACAAAATACGCACCTTACGGGCGATTTCCGGGGTAAAGATTTTGCCGATCTTGCTGCGGATAAGGCTGCAAACCTCCAGCGCGTCAGCTGCAGTGGCTGCCTTGCCGCTGCCAATAGCCCAAATCGGCTCGTAGGCAACAACTAGGTTTTCGGCCTGCTCGGCTGTGATAACGCGCAGCGCACTCTTAAGCTGCATATTGATTTTGCGCGCTGTCTTGCCCGATTCACGCTCTGCGAGATCCTCGCCTACGCACAGCAGAGGCTTGAGGCCGTTGCGGTAAGCAGCAACAATCTTGCTGGCGACAATTTTCTCGTTCTCGCCAAAGATGGTGCGGCGCTCGCTGTGGCCAACGAGTACATACTCTGCACAAATATCAGCAATCATAGCACCGCTGATAGCACCGGTAAAGGCACCCTTGTCCTCCCAGTGCAAATCCTGCGCGCCATAGCCAACGTGCTTGCCGTCGATAGCATCAGCAACAGTTTCCAAAGCAGTGAACGGCGGGAAGATAACAACCTCGTTAAGCGTGCCATTGGTTTCCATAACGATGTCCTCGGCCAGTTCTACAGCCTCGCTCACGGTTTTGTGCATCTTCCAGTTGCCAGCAATCATCTTGCGGCGCAAATCGTCTAGCGCTGCAACGCCAGGCAGCACCTTGCCCTCCAGGTATTCCAGCGAAGCACCGCCGCCAGTGGAAATGTGGCTGATGCGTTTGGCCAGGCCAAGCTTTTCGATAGCAGCAACGCTGTCACCGCCGCCAACAATGCTGATAGCGCGGCTCTTTGCTACAGCCTTTGCCACAGCCTCCGTACCCTTACAAAAAGCATCCATCTCGAACACGCCCATGGGCCCGTTCCACACAATCATCTTGGCATCTGCCAAGGCCTCAGCATAGGCCTTGCTGGTGGCTTCGCCGATATCCAGCGCCATGTATTCCTGGTTCAGGTGCTTTACATCCTCGGTTACATAGGCAGCGTCAGCAGCAAAGCTGTCTGCCATCACCAAATCAGTTGGCAAAAGCAGCTTTACCTTGTTCTTTTTTGCCTTAGCCAAAAGCTCACGTGCCAGCTCCAGCTTATCTTCCTCTACCAGGGATTTGCCCATAGCGCAGCCCTGGGCAGCTAAAAAGGTGTTAGCCATACCGCCGCCAATAAGCAGGGTATCAACCTTGTCAAGCAGATTATTGATAACGCCAATCTTATCGCTGACCTTGGCACCGCCGATGATGGCAGCAAAGGGGTGCAGCGGATTATTCACAGCACGGCCCACGTATTCAATTTCCTTTTCCAAAAGGAAGCCTGCTGCAGCAGGCAGAAAATGCGTTACACCCTCTACAGAGGCGTGCGCGCGGTGCGAAACGCCAAAGCCGTCGTTTACGTACAGATCTGCCAAGGACGCCAGCTTTTCGGCAAAATCCATGTCATTCTTTTCTTCTTCCTTATGAAAGCGCAGATTTTCCAAAACCAGGATATGGCCGCTTTTGAGCTTAGCGGCAGCAGCCTGGGCAGCATCGCCCACGCAGTCAGTAGCAAAAAGAATCTTTTTACCCAGCAGCTTGCCCAAATGCTTGGCCACAGGTGCCAGCGACAGCGCCGGCTTTACCTCTCCCTTGGGGCGGCCCAGATGCGCCATCAAAATAACGGCGGCCTTGTGCTCCACAAGATATTGGATAGTAGGCAGGGAAGCAACGATGCGGGTGTCGTCGGTGATTTCGCCCTTATCATTTAGCGGAACATTAAAATCTACACGCACCAGCACCTTTTTGCCAGCAACGTCTAAATCACGTACAGTCTTTTTATCCACGAATACTTATCTCCTTTAATTACAGGCCTTTTTTGCCAATATAGGCAGCAAGGTCAACTACGCGGTTAGAATAACCCCATTCATTGTCATACCAGCTGACAACCTTAGCCATACGCGGGCCAACCATCATGGTGGACAGGCCGTCGATGATGGAGCTCAGCGGGCAGCCGTTATAATCACGGGATACCAGCGGTTCGTCGCTGTAGCCCATAATACCCTTCAATTCACCTTCGGCAGCTTCCTTCAATACTGCGTTGATTTCTTCTGCAGTGGTATCGGTTTTTAAGAGAACAGTCAAGTCGGTGATAGATACGTTAGGAGTAGGAACACGCATAGCAAAACCGTTCAGCTTGCCCTTCAGCTCGGGCAGTACCAGGGCAACAGCCTTAGCAGCACCAGTGGTGGTGGGGATGATAGAGCAGGCTGCAGCACGCGCACGGCGCAGGTCCTTATGCGGCAGGTCCAAAATACGTTGGTCGTTGGTATAGGAATGTACAGTGGTCATCAAACCGCTTTCAATACCAAACTTGTTCAGCAATACCTTAGTAAAGGGTGCCAGGCAGTTAGTGGTGCAGGAAGCGTTAGAAATGATGTTGTGCTTAGCAGGATCATATTTTTCTTCGTTAACGCCCATAACGATGGTGATATCCTCGCCCTTCGCCGGAGCAGAGATGATAACCTTTTTAGCACCACCCTGCAGATGGGCAGCAGCCTTAGCGCCTTCGGTGAAGCGGCCAGTGGATTCTACAACAATTTCGGCACCTGCTTCGCCCCAAGGAATTTGTGCAGGATCGGGGTTAGCAAAAACCTGTACCTTTTTGCCATCTACAATAATATAATTGCCTTCAACTTTGATGTCATGGTTAAAGGTGCCATGAACAGAATCATATTTCAAAAGATGAGCCAGAGTCTGGATATCTCCCAGGTCGTTAACTGCAACAACTTCAACCTCGGGATTGGTAAAAGCAACACGGAAAACCTCGCGGCCAATGCGGCCAAAACCATTAATACCTACTTTTGTCATAATAACTGCCTCCTTAATAATCATAAGAGAATCTAAAAATGCACTTTTGTGCTAAATAACTGCTTATTGCTCTGCCATACGCAATATTTCGTGCGCTGCCGCCTCGTCCGTCACCAAAATATCCTGACGTGACGCGCGGATGACAGATAAAATTGCTGCCGCCTTGGACTTGCCGCCGGCAATGCCGATGATGGTGCCGATATGCTGCAAATCCTGCAGCATCAGGCCGGCGTTGTTGGTCATATAAACCTGCCTGCCATCTAAGGCACAATATTGGCCAAAGGCCTCGCCCACAGCACCGTCCTGCTCCAGCCTTTCAATAATGCTGCCGCTAAGCCGCCTGTGTCGCGCCATAACGCTGGCACGACCCACGCCGTGCACCAAAATATCTGCCTGCTTGATGATATCAACAACGGCACGCACGCCGATATCCTCTTTAAGAATGCTGTTGAGAATATCCTCGCTGACGCTGTCGGGAACATACAGCTGGCGGTAGGACGCACCCAGCTTTTGCGCCAGCACCGTAGCGATAGTGTTCGCCTGCAGCTCCACGTTGTCACCCAGGCCGCCGCGCGCAGGCACAACCACCGTATTGGGCTGCGAGCCTGTGATGTTGGCCGCCATAGCCGCCATGGTAGTACCACCGCTGACCGCCACAATGTGCCGCCTGCCATCGCTCAAAAGCTTGCTGAGGATGTGTGCCGCCGTGCGGCCAATTTCGCGCTTGACAACGTCCTCCTGATCCGAATCCCCGGGCAGGATGACAACCTTGCCAATCTTCAGCGTATCGCTGAGGGCCTTTTCCAAAAAGGAAATATCCTGCAGCTTGCGCACATAATCGGCAAGCTCCTTCAAAATGTCGGCTCCCTCGTCAGTGACGCTCATGCCGCTGGAGGAAAAATCCAGCAGGCCGCTCTTTTTGAGAAAATCTACCTGGGCACGCAGCACCCGTTCGCTCAGCCCCAGCCTTGCTGCCAGCGCACGCCTGCCAATGGGGTGTTCGTGGCTCACCTGACGCAAAATCTGATAACGCTGTACCAAAAGGTCTGTCAGCTCGGGGACAATTTTCTTTTGTAAATTAATAATACTATCCATTCTGCTTCCTCGACACAATTTGTCCCTCGTGGTACTTTTTGTGTCCCACGGACTAAATGCAAATGGGTTCAGACTCACTTGCTTGTCCCTATTGTAGCATACTCTAATACAGAAATAAAGTGCAACATTGGAAAATTTAAGAAAAATTTTTCAACGAGGTAGATGTGGTTAGCTTGCGCTAATCTGATTTCTAGTTACTGATATTGTTAGCAGCTTCAACAGGATATTATCTACAAAACCTTGCCTAGTGGAGAAAAACAAGCTAATGCTATTAATAAAACCTCGGTGAAAATAGCATCGCGATGTTGTTTTTACCGAGGTTTTTGGAGTTGCAGCAGGTTTTATTTATCACACTAAAAAGCCTATCCCCCACACACAAAAGGCCTGCCTGCTGACAACGTCATCAGCAGACAGGCCTGCGTTTTACCTGTTATTGACCATTTCTGGATACATATCGTGCATAAAAAGGCGTTTTTTTGCTGCCTGCTCCCATTCCGTCCCTGGCTTGCCATAATTGGCAAATGGGTCGATAGACAGGCCGCCGCGGGGCAGGAATTTGCCCCACACCTCTATATACTTGGGCTGCAGCAGCTTAACCAAGTCCTTCATGATAATATTCACGCAATCCTCATGAAAATCGCCATGATTGCGAAAGCTGAACAAATACAGCTTCAGCGATTTGCTTTCCACCAGACGTGCATCCGGCACGTAGGAAATATAAATCGTCGCAAAATCCGGCTGTCCCGTCATAGGACACAGGCTGGTAAATTCCGGACAGTTGAACTTTACCCAATAATCATTTTCGGGGTGCTTATTGGGGAACGCTTCCAGCACCTCAGGTGCATAATCACTTTTATAGGCTGTTTTGCTGCCTAAAAGGCTTACTCCCAGCAGCTCTTCCTTGCTTCTGCCGCTTGTCATTTGTCCTTACCTCCTGCAAACGCCATCTTATCAGCTCCCACCTTTTCCAAGGCTGTAACCAGCATCACACTGGCAATGCCGCAAATACACTGACCCACCAGCAGGCTGCTTGCTAAAAGCAGGTAGGGTATATCCAAAAGCGCGCTCAGCCACACAGGCACGCCCAGGCCAGGTACAAAGGTTACCGCCGCCCAGATAATCCAGTTGCCGCAGCCATGCTTTTTACCAAAAACAATAACGCTTGTTGTCACAACGCCCACAATAAAGCCGCCGATGATATCCGGAAGGCCCAAGCCGCCCATCACTGTGTTGCTGATGACATTGGCCAGGCCAAAGGGTACAACCAAAAACGGAAACAACGCGCTCAGGCCATAAAGCGCAGTAGCAATGCGGATCTGGTACTGGCCAAAGGCAAAGCTTTGCGTTGCCACCATCACCACAATATATAAAGCTATACACAAGGCAGAGAATACCAGTTTTTTGTTAGTTGTATGTGTATCCATTATTTATTCCTCCTTCATAAGCGGGTCGGTTACGCCATTGGCAGCAAAGGCTGCCTCTCTGTCAATGCAGGTACCACATTGGTGGCAGGGCTGCTTGCCGCCGTCGTAGCAGCTCCAGGTAAGCTCGTAGGGCACGCCCAAGCGCAGTCCCTCGGCCACAATATCCTTTTTTGTCTTATCCACAAAGGGAGCAACCAAGCGCAGCTTTTTGCCGCTGCCCAGATAAACAGCCAAATTCATGGCTTCGTTAAATTCATGGCTGCAGTCAGGATAAGCGTTGCCTGCAGCGTCGTCAGCGTGCGGGCCGTAATAAATCACGTCGCAGTCATATTGCAGGGCAATGCTGGCTGCCGCCGACAAAAACAGTCCGTTGCGAAAGGGTACGTAGGTTGTCACAGGCTCGCCGCCGCGTTTTTTTAGCTGCTCTGCATAGGCCTCGTGCGGAACAGCCTCAGTAGATTGCTGCAAAAGCGAGCAGTTGCTGTGCGCGAAGATGGGTGCCAAATCCATACGCAAAAGCGGCACGTTGTAAAAGGCTGCCACGGCCTGCGCCGCCTGCAGCTCGCGCTCATGCTTTTGGCCATAGGCCAGCGAAAGCGCTACTACGTTGTCGCCAAATTTTTCCTTGGCCAAGGCCAGACAGGTGCTGCTATCCACACCACCGCTTAATAATACTAATGCCTTCATAATACCTCCCAAATAGGGGCGTTATACGAAAAAAGGACTTCGCCCGCTACAGACGAAATCCTCACATTCAAATAAAAATACCAGCTGGCGCCGGTACCTCGCCCGTAGTTTTGTTTAGAGACAGGATGGTTACGAACTGTCTGTTATTAGGTTACTGCAATATTATACAGCAAAATATCCTTTTTGTCCAGTATATAAAAAGAGAGGCGCCAAAGCACCTCTCTTGTAGCAAGCAATATTAAACGATGGGCTTATCAGGCTTTACAAAGAGCCAGGCAATAGCGCCGCAAACGCCGGTTACAGCAGTTGCTGCCAGCGCTGCCTGCCAGCCGTAGTTGGTGGCAAACCAAGCAGTAACGGTAGGAGCAAGCACGCCGCCAATGTTACCCCAGAAGTTCATCCAGCCGGATACAGAGCCAGCGAATTTGCCGCCCATGGTGATAACGCTAGACCAGGATGCGCTCATGGTCAGACCCAAAGCGCCCAAGGATACAGACAGCCAGAATACGTTCATCATGGCGTCAGCAGTGCGGGTAGAAACATACAGGGCAGCAGCACACAAAATGATGCCTGCAGCACCAGTAACAGTCTTTACAGTGTTTTGCGACATACCGCTACGCAGCAGCTTATCGGAGAAATGACCGCACAGCGTTACAACTGCCATCAGCGAAATCCAGGGAGCCGCAGCCCAAATACCCATCTTAGCCAGGGAGAATTTGTGTACCTCCATCAGGTACATAGGCAGCCAAGCCAGGAAAACGTACATGATGTAGTCAGTAATCAAAAACTGAATGCCCAAGGCCCAAAATTGGGAGGAACGCAGCAGGCGGCCCCAGGGAGCAATCTGCTTTTCACCAGTTGCTTCTACGCGATCTTCGTTGATGAAGGCAAGCTCTGCCTCGTTAACATAGGGACTATCCTTAGGATCATCGGCCACAAATTTGTGCCAAGCCCAGGCAAGCAGCAGGCCGACAACACCAAAGCTCAGGAAAACATGGTGCCAGCCAAAGGTGGTCATCAGCCAAACTACGATAGCAGGGCCGACAACAGGGCCAAAGAAGCAGCCGTTGAGGATAAAGGAGCTAGCCTTGCCCTTTTCGTCCTTGTTAAACCATTTATGCTCTGCCATAGCGAACGCAGGATAAATCGGCGCTTCGCCCAGACCAAACATCAAACGGACAATGGCAAAGGTGTACTTGCCGCTGGCAACAGCAGTCAAAGCAGTGAACACCGACCACCAAGCACAGGCAATGGAGCCAGTAAAGCGGTGGCCAAACTTTTCGGCGAACATGCCGCCAGGAACCTGCATCAGCGCATAACCAGCAAAGAAGAAGGATTGGATAAGGCCCATATCAATTTTGGTAAAGCCAAATTCCTTCATGATAACGGGGGTTGCAACAGAAAGGTTTACGCGGTCCATATAAGAAACAAAGCTGATAGCAAAAATCAGCCACGCAACCTTCCAACGGAAGTTTGTCATTTTCATTATTATTCTTTCCCTTCTAAATATAAAAAATATAAGTGCTTCTATTCCTTTTCTTCTATACTTCTATCCTTCATTTTACGGAACAGACAAATCATATGTTACCATTAAGAATTGAATTAGTCAAGAAAAATATATTGTGTTTACACTTTTTGTAAACTAACAAAACTATTGGACGCAAGAATATTAAGACAAATTATGCTTGTACTAAGAACAAATAAAAACCGGCTGCCAAACTACAAGCTTGGTAGCCGTCAAAAGCTTAGTAACGTTTTATTTTTTTATAATTAGCATCAAAATACTTGCCTGCGCGGATTTCATCAGTCATACCTGCGTACGGAGCTTCCGAAATAACATCCTCGTTGTTCACACCAGCCTCGCCAATATAGGTGATAGTGGCAAATTCTGGTACAACGTACTTGGGATAGCTGTCGTATTTGCTGCGTGCTGCTTCCATCTTATCGATATGCTCGTTTTGGTAGCAGACGGTGATTTCCGGATGCTCGTGCACCCACTTGGGGAAGAAGATGCAGCCATGCAGCTTACCCTCGTTAGGCATAAAGTCAAGGGCAACATCCGTACCTGTAGGCTCGGTCCAGGTGATTTTAAATACTCCGTCAGTCAGCTTTACGATCTCCGCCTTTTGGTCAGTAACCCAGCGGCCTGCAACCATACCACCATGGATACGGTAATCTACAGTGTTTGCGTTTTTGGCGTACCATTCATATTCCCAGCCATTATCATAGGTATAAATAAAATGTGTGCCGATAAAATCCTCTAAATCCTTAAAATGCTTAGCCATTACTATTCCTCCATTGCTAGTATATCTTTTGTTGCTATTATCGTAACACAAAAGGGCATTGCCATCTATCAACCAGACAGCAATGCCCCTGTAGCAAAATGTTTATACCCTTACTATTTTTCTGCACACATATCCTGCAGCCTTGCCAGGATTTCGTGATTATTATCATTTTTACGGTATACCAAGGATATTCTCCAGGCAATAGCATCCAAAATAGGAATTTTGTGCAAGCCACTAGGGAGCTTGCCTGTTGGATGAATATCTGCATCAATACCAATACCTATTTGCTTTTCGCAAAAATCGTATATCAACGAGCTTTCCATAGTACTAATAGCAATGTTAGGAACAAAGCCAAAATCATTGCAGCGCTGCAGCAAATTGTGATAGCAGGCATATTTTTGGTTGAGCGTTATCAGTGGTTCATCCTGCAAATCCTTAATATAAAGCATTTTACGCTCATAATAAGGATGTCCCTCATACACAAGCGCCGTCATCGCACCAGTATATACAGTCTCTGCCGCCAGCTCTGTGCACGCATTCGAGCCGATAATAAAACCAGCCTCCAAGGCACCGTTGCGCAGCTTTTCTATTACCTCCTGGTTTTCCATCTCCTGCCATTGTAATTGCAATTGGGGATACAAGGCTGCAATTTGCAGCAGCTTTTCTAAATGCAATACATTCAAGCTGCCGCAGGCAAAGCCAATACGCAGGCAAACCTGTTTATTGTTTAATTGCTGCATCTTCTGCTTCAGGCTTTCCATTTGGTAAAGCAGCTCCTGACTTTGCGTATAAAGGTAATCTCCTGCCTGCGTTGGCTGCGTACCGTTTGCAGTCCGCACAAACAGCTTACTTTGCAGCTCACCCTCCAGCTTGCCGATAATGCGGCTGAGGCCCTGGGGAGTAATAAAAAGCTGGCCTGCTGCCTTATTAATGCTGCGCTCCTCGTATACAAGGCGAAAATAGCAGAGATCACGTGTATCCATGGGAAATGGCCTCCTTGGGTTTTATATTTATTATATCATCCTTATCCGCAAGCTTGCTAAATGATTATACAATCTATCCTCAGTCGACTCATAAGTCTCATCTTCCTCCTTCAGCAATCACCTCACGTCGACACGCCTCGCCGCTATCGTGCCTATGCGTCGCTACG
>CAVDRP010000016.1:0-29370 GCA_963611535.1 Bacteroidaceae bacterium
TTAGGAGTTCCTGCCTCAACTTTGCGGTATTATGACAAAGAAGGACTGCTTCCTTAGCAAACTCGCTTATAATTTGAATCGGAATATATTGCTATTATCCACAGTTACGGAGCGAGTGTTATCAACACCGATAACAAACTGATAACATTAGCCCATATAGGCAGGATAATATGGATAAATCAAGTAATTGAAAGAAAAACAAACACGGCAACAAATAATCTCTAAACAAAATTGATTAGTGATTGCCGAGTTTGAATAAAAAGTAAAGAATAAAAATAGCCTCTGGCTATGGGTACATATCAACTCATGGCTAGGGGCTGTTTATTGTGTTTTGTGATTTTTATTATAACTTCAAATTATTCTTAGATCAAGATATTAAATACAATATATAAATAGCAGAAAAAATGTAGTGCTATATATATATTATCACTGTTATTATACCATTTGGAAAGATTTATTCGGTTTTAATGCAATTTAATTTTCTCACACTAAAAACGGTTGAAACGACGTTCTGTTGGTTACACCACAAAGCTGCTTTGTGTAATACTAAACTCTAGGTAATGATAATAAAGGGCCTACTCTCTGCTTTACAATAATATTTGCTGATGTATAATTGATAAGAAAGAGATAAGTCGGAATTTGTGAGGTTGAATGATATGAAAATATACGAGGTCCAAGCGAGGACACCGCAGTTATTGACAAACTTATTGGATATCTGGGAAGATTCTGTTCGAGCAACACATCATTTTCTTTCGGATGCAGAGGTAAAGAAAATTAGAAAGTATGTTCCGCAGGCTTTGAGCGGAGTAGAAGATCTGATGATTGCTGAAAATGAGTCGAATAAGGCTGTTGCTTTTATGGGAACTGAAAATAGTCGTTTGGAAATGTTATTTGTTTCTTCGGAAGAAAGGAGAAAAGGCATTGGAAAGTGCCTTATACAATATGGTATTCAGAATTATGGAATCCTAGAAGTTACTGTCAATGAACATAATCCACAGGCTGTAGGCTTTTATAAACATTTGGGGTTTGAGACGTATAAAAGAACGGATTGTGATGAGGAAGGTAATCCATACCCGCTTTTGTATATGAAGTTGGTGTGATATTGGAGCTTGAGGAATAGAAATAGATAACTTCCTCTTGAGCCACCTGTTATACGTACTATAGGTATTGCTACCAAGGATAGGCATTCCATAGCACTTGCTGCCAAGGAGTTTATCCAATGTGTATTGGCAAGCAGGGAAGGACTGTTGTGAATATGGATTTTGAATTTGCTATTCTCAACTACATACAGACGCTGCGCTTTGGCGCCTTGGATGCGTGCATGCTTTTTGTTTCGCAGCTGGTGGACAAGGGATTACTGTGGCTGGCGCTGGCAGCGGTCCTTTTAGCGGCAAGGCGTACACGCAGGGTGGCGGCAGCCTTGCTGCTGGCACTGATATTGGGGCATGTGCTGGGTAACGGCGTAGCCAAGCACATATTTGCGCGCGTGCGTCCCTGCAATGTAAATTTGGCGGCCGAGCTTTTATTGGCGCGGCCGCACAGCTATTCGTTTCCCTCGGGGCATGCGTGTCTGGCCTTTTGCACCATTGCCACGCTGCATTTGGCGCAGCTGCGCGCTTTGTTTTGGCCGGCGCTGTTTGTGGGGGTGCTGGTGTGTGCTTCAAGAATATATTTATATGTACATTTTCCTACGGATATTTTGGCAGGGGCAGCGCTTGGCTGCCTGTGTGCGTATATCAGCTGGCGTTTGCTGGCAGCGTGGTGGAGGGATAAATAATGAAGATAACAGTATATTTGGGAGCGAGCGATGGCAACTCTCCCACACTTAAAAGGGCGGTGCAGGAGCTGGGGCAGTGGATTGGCGCAAGCGGCCATGCTCTTGTTTACGGTGGCAGCAAGTCGGGCCTGATGGGCGACCTGGCCAGCAGCGTGCTGGCGGCAGGCGGTACCGTTACGGGTGTGGAGCCGCAGTTTTTTGTGGATGCAGGCTATGTGTACGACGATATTACGCAATTGATCGTCACGCAGACGATGGGCGAGCGCAAGGCAAAGATGATTGAGCTGGGCGAGGCCTTTATTGCCTTCCCAGGCGGAACAGGCACACTGGAGGAGATTGCCGAGGTGATGTCAAGGGTGTCGCTGGGGCAGCTGGCTGCTCCCTGCATTTTGTACAACCTGGATGGTTATTATGACGCGCTCAAGGCGCAGCTGGCGCATATGATAAAATTGGGCCTTTCTAGCGAGGATAAGCAGCAGGGAATATATTTTGCTAAAAATTTGAACGAGATCAAGGCCTTGCTGGCATAGGCATTTAGATTATTGCTTTTGCCAGTAGCTGTGATTTATGCTAAAATAGATAATCATAATTACTGGGGAGCGCAAGGATAATGATAGCCAAAATAATTATCGGGGCCAACGAGGATGAAACACGCATGGGCCTTGTGGAGGATGGACGCCTGGTGGAATACCTGGTGGAGCGCAAGGAGGAGCAGCACCTTGTGGGCAGCATTTTTAAGGGACGTGTGTGCAATGTGGTGCGTGGCATTCAGGCGGCCTTTGTTGATATAGGCATGGAGCAGAACGCTTTTTTATATTTAGGAGAAAATGCGGATGTTACCGAGGGACAGAGCATCATTGTGCAGATTTCTAAGGATGCACGGGGAACGAAGGGCCCTACTGCTACCCGCGAGATCACCCTGCCCGGACGCTATGTGGTGCTGCTGCCCAACGCAGACTACGTGGGCATATCGCGCAAGATAACCGACAAGGCGGAGCGTGAGCGCCTGGGACGGGTGTGCGGTGCAGTGCGGTGCGAGGGCATGGGTCTTGTGGTGCGCACGGCGGCGGTGGGTGTGACGGACGAGCTTTTGCAGCGTGATGTGCAGGAGCTGGCGGCGGACTGGCGCGTGCTGGCGGCAAGGCAGCGTGTGGCTAAGGCTCCCTGCCTGCTGCGGCGTGAGCTTGACCTGCCTATCCGTATTGTGCGCGACTATCTGCGGCCGCAGCTGACGGAAATCGTGATTGATAACCTAGCAGTGTATAAGCGTGTGGAGGAGCTGCTGGCGCAAATCCCGCAGGGCAGTCACATTAAGCTGACTCTGTACCAGGGATTGGAGGATATTTTTGCCTACAACCAGCAGGCGGAGGCTGTTTCTGGCATCAGCGACAGGCAGGTGCCACTGCCAAGCGGCGGCTATCTTGTGATTGACTATACCGAGGCGATGACGGTGATTGATGTCAACAGCGGCAAATTCAGCGGCCGTGAAAGCCTGGAGGAAACCATCATGCAGATTAACCGCGAGGCTGCGGTGGAAATCGCACGGCAGCTGCGCCTGCGCGATATCGGCGGCATCATTGTGGTGGATTTTATTGATATGCATACGGATAACCACAAAAAAGAAATCCTGCGCACGCTGCAGCAGGCCTTGGCAGGCGATAAGATGCACCCCAAGGTGCAGGATATCACGGTACTGAATCTGGTGGAGATTACGCGTAAAAAGTCCAGGCAGAACCTGACGGGCGTGCTTTATGCACCCTGCCCGGTCTGCAGCGGTAGTGGCAGGGTGCAGAGCAGGGAAACGCTGGCATTGGAGATTAAGCGCCGCCTGCGCACGCTGTTAAGGCGGCGCGGCAGCTCCAAAAGCCTGCTGGTGGTGGCAAATCCTTGGCTAGCCGATTGGCTGGCAGCTAAGGATTTGCGTGCTTGGGAGCGCGAGCTGGCCTGCACGCTGAAAATTGAGGCGGATGCTGCGCTGCATAGCGAAAGTTTTATGATTTTGGATAACAGCGGTGTTGACAAATAGATGTGAGTAAGGTAAAATATTCCAGTATGGACTGATTTAGTCCGCCCCAACCGCGCAGAGAGGTTCTGAAAATCCCCAAGGCTTTGGGGTACCGTATTTGGCGAGTCTATCATTAAGGGAGGTGCAATACATGTACGCAATTATCAAAACTGGCGGCAAGCAATACCGCGTAAGCGAAGGCGAAACCCTGCAAGTTGAAAAGCTGAACGCAGAGGTTGGCGCTGAGGTTGTTTTTGAAGAAGTTCTGACCGTTGTAAACGATGCTGACGTTAAGATTGGCAAGCCTGTTGTTGAAGGCGCAAAGGTTACTGCTAAGGTTGTAGAACACGGCAAAGCAGACAAGATCTTCGTTTTCAAATACAAAGCAAAATCCAACTACCGCAAGCGTCAAGGTCATCGTCAGCCGTTCACCACTGTTGAAATCACCGCTATCGAAGCTTAATAGCAATGATATCAGTTGATTTGTTCAGGGATAAGCAGGGTATGATTACTGGCTATAGGGTCAGTGGTCATGCTGGTTATGCAAAAGCAGGCGAGGATATTATCTGTAGCGCTGTTTCTGCCTTAACGCAGGCGCCCTTGCTTGGCTTGGAGAGACATTTGAAGCTCAAGCCGTCCTATGTCGTAAATCAGGAGGACGGGATTTTAGAGGTAGCATTGAACAGTGCTCCCAACGACCTGACCGAGGCTATAATGCAGACCATGCTTTATGGTGTGGATTCTATAGCGCGTCAGTGTCCGCAATATGTTCGCATTAAGGAACATAGGAGGTGAAAGTAATGTTTGAAATTATTCTGCAATTACATGCACATAAAAAAGGTACTGGTAGCTCCCACAACGGCCGTGACTCTAACGCACAACGTTTGGGCACCAAGGCTCATGATACCCAGCTGGTAACCGCTGGCAGCATCATCGTCCGTCAACGTGGTACCAAATTCCACCCGGGCAACAATGTTGGCATGGGCAAGGATTACACTATTTATGCTAAGGTTGAAGGCCGCGTAAAATTTGAGCGCAAGGGCCGCGACAAACGCCAAATCAGTGTATACCCTGTTGAAGAAGCAGCAATGTAATATTGCACTTTTCAAGACAAAGTAACCCTGTGACCGTAAGGCTGCAGGGTTTTTTTGTGCGAAAAAAGCTGCCGCATTCGTATGTCAGCCTGCTAAAAAGCATACTGATACAAATGCGGCAGCTTATATTTTTGTGCTACTTAGTTGGCAGCTCTGTAGATGTTTTCCATATCGCTTATTGTGAGCACCTTGAATTGGCCAATGGTGCGGGTGTTCATAAAGCTGCATTTATAAGCCAGCTCCTTAACCTCCTCGTCGGTCAGATCCCTGCCAATGAGCTCGTGCACGCTGGTGGGCATGCCGATGTGATGAAAGAAGCTTTCCATAGCGGCGATGCCTGCACGGGCGGTGGCGGCAACGTTGTTATAATTGTAGGGAATGTTAAAGACGTTGGTTGCCAGCTGTGCGAAGCGGTGCGGATAGGTTTCGTACACATAACGCGCCCAGGTGCCCCAAACTGCTGCCAGGCCTGCGCCATGGGCAACGCCAAACATGCTGCTGAGCTCGTGCTCCAGCTGGTGGCAGGACCAGTCGCCAAAGCTGCGGTCGCCGGTGGTTTCGTTGTGCGACAGTGTGCCACACCACATGATTTCGGCGCGGGCATCGTAATTTTCGGGGTTAGCCAGAGCGATGGAGGCGTTGCGCATAACGGTGCGCAGCAGTGTTTCGGCGATGCCGTCGATAAGCTGCAGCTGCTGCACCTCGGGCGAGGTAAAATAGCGCTCCAGGGTATGTAGGATGATATCGGTGCAGCCGCAGGCCGTCTGGTAGGCCGGCAGCGAATAGGTTAGCTCGGGATTCATAATGGCGAATTTGCAATAGCCGTAATCGGTCGAAAGGCCGCGCTTGAGCATGCCGTCCTCGTTGGTGATGACGCTGCAGTTGCTCATTTCGCTGCCTGCGGCGGCAATTGTCAGCACCGCGCCTAGGGGAGCGCAGGCTGTGACCTCGCGCTTTTTGGCATAATAGTCCCACACATCACCAGGGTTAGCCAGGCCGTAGCCAATACCCTTGGCGCTGTCGATAACGCTGCCGCCGCCAACTGCCAGGATAAAATCTACACCCTGCTCACGGCAAAGCTCTATGCCCTGGCGTACCATTGCAAGGCGCGGATTGGGAACGACACCGCCAAGCAGGACGTATTCCAGGCCTGCCTGCTTTAGGCTTGCGCACACACGGTCCAAAAGACCGCTCTTTTTAGCGCTTTGGCCGCCAAAATGCACCAGCACCTTGTGCGCACCGTAATATTTGCACCATTTGCCTGCCTGCTCTTCGGTTTCTTTACCAAAAATTACCTGTGTGGGGGCGTGAACTGCAAAATGATCCATGAAATCATCTCCTTGATGTAAACATCTTGTCATTTTTGAACAATATATTATAATAAAACTGTAGAGATTCCTATTAGGACAGTCTTCCCCGTCAAGGGAAAATAGCGTAACTGTATATGAGTCGTTGTCTTTAATGCTTCAGTTTGGCAACCTTGCTGTGCTTACGCTCTCTGTTATCGTTGCCGTTATTAAATTACGTAAGTAATATGGCAACAAAAAAGGCCACCTAATGTCGTAAGCAGCCTTCCTCAAAGAACATAACATGTGGAGAGAACTGACATGCGACTATCAGGAATCTCTTTTTTATCATTATAAAAAACAATTTGTTGTTTGTCAATCTTTAACAAGGGAGTTGGTTATATGCGATACATAGCCTGCTATGGCGATTCTCTGGTGCAGGGATTTCCTTTCGGACCTAAGTATTCCTGGACGGCGCAGGTGGAAAGCCTGACGCAGATCAAAATGCTGAACTTTGGCGAATGCGGCGACTGCTGTGATGATATCATTTATCGCCTGCGCCAATATGCTCTGCCAGACTATGTGCGTCACGTGCTCTTTTTGGGCGGTGCTAACGACGTATTACAGGGACGCAGGCTGGAGGCCATTAGCAGCGATTACCTGCGTCTTTTGGCGTGGTGCGCTGAAAAGCAGTATCAGCTGTGCATTGTGCTGCCATTTATCAGCACGGAGCAGGCGCTGAACAGGCAGCTACTCAATCTGCGGCAGGAAATTGAGCATGTGTGCGCAGACAAGGCCATGCTGCTCGATTTACAGCCTGCCATCGGCTTGGATGCGTCTACGCGCCGGCAGGCTTATGTAGATGGTTTGCATCCCAAGGCCGCAACCTATGAGTCCATAGGTCGTCTGGCCGCACCGCTTTTGGCTCAATGGGTGCAGGAGTGAGGCGTACTATCATTCTTTGCTTTTTAGTCCCAGCATTTCAGGTGGTAGCTGTGCCAGCATAATGGCGGCAAATACCAGGCAGCAGCCTAGGATTTCGCGTATTGACATGGCCTGTCCTAAAATAAGCCAGCCGCTGAGCAGGGCGAAGGCCGATTCCAGGCTCATCAGCATGCAGGCCAGCACCGAGCTGACGTGCTTTTGGCCGATAATCTGTAGCGTATAGGCTACGCCGCTAGACATAATGCCCGCGTAGGCAATGGGTGCCCAGCCGGCGATGAGGTTCGTCATGGACGGAGCTTCGAAGATGAACATAAATATACCGTTGATTACGGCGCAGGTGGCAAACTGGATGAGCGAAAGGCGCACACCGTCCAGATTTTTGATGATGTTTTCCACGCAGATGATTTGTGCGGCAAAGCAAAGGGCACAGGCAAGCGTGTACATATCGCCCTTGTTGATGCTGAAGGCCTCATTGATGCAAATAAAGTACATGCCGATGGCGGCGATGCCGACGCTGAGAGCTTGCAGCGGAGTGACGGAGCGACGGTAAACAACGTAGCTTAAAAGCGGTACCAGCACAATATATAGGGCAGTTATAAAGCCGCTTTTGCCAACCGTGGTGTACATAATGCCAACCTGCTGCAGCAGCATAGCTGCTGATAAAAAGATGCCGCAGGTAACGCCGCCCTTGAGCAGGCGGTCGCAGTAGACGGGGTCACTGCTGCCCAAAAGGCTAAAGGGCCTGCCGTTGAATTTGTCGAACAATAGACAGCCACAGCCAAGAAAGGCGACTGCTAAAATACTGCGGGAGCAGTTAAAGGTGAGGGGTTCGGCGTAATCGGCGCCAACACTTTGCGCTATAAAGGCTGTACCCCAGATAAAGGCGCACAGAGTGAGCATAAAAATGCCGCTGCCTGTAGATGAATTATTCATAGAAATACACACTCCCATACAAACAATAAGATAGTTATAATTGTACCATTTTTTTTGCGCGCGTACAAAGGTGACAGCATGAAAAATAGGCGGAAAGGCAATTTTTTTGCTGGATATTTTGCGTAACATTTCCTCTCGCAAGACTTTTATGTAAAGCAGATAGCTCAAAAAAGTAAAAATAATGTTAAATGCAATATTGCCGCAAAATTCGTCTACAAAGAACAAAAACTATATATTGTGAAATTCACCTTTGACAGCTACGACATATTGTGGTAGAATAGTAACACAGACAACGAAGACGGTAAATGCGTCCGTTAATTAATAGGTACAAGGCTTTGACTAGCATAGTCAGAGCCTTGTGTCACGTATATGCAGCTTTTAAGAATAGCTAAAAAGCTACTGCTGTGATAAAAGGCAGAATGAAGGATTTAGGAAAGGATGTTGGGGACCATGAAGGTTATTAAGCGCGATGGCACTACCGTGGACTTTGATGGCAACAAAATCGTTGTTGCTATTCAAAAGGCCAATGCGGCAGTAGAGCCGGAATTTCAGATTGAGGAGGGAAAGATTCACGATATCGCTGTCGCCGTGCAAAGCCGCAACCGTAAGCGTCTGCTGGTTGAAGACATACAGGATATGGTGGAGCACAGCCTGATGGAGGCCGGCAAGTTTGAGCTAGCCAAGCAGTATATTATTTATCGCTATCAGCGCGCTATGGTGCGCAAGGCCAACACTACCGATGATTCGATTTTGTCCTTGATTCGCAACAGCAATAAGGACGTTATGGAGGAAAATTCCAATAAAAACGCTGTCATGGCCGCTACCCAGCGCGACTTGATCGCAGGCGAGGTATCTAAGGATCTGACCAAGCGCATTATGCTGCCCGAAAAAATTTCTAAGGCACATGAAGAAGGTATTTTGCACTTTCATGACGCTGATTATTTTATCCAGCCGATTTTTAACTGCTGCCTGATTAATATTGGTGATATGCTGGACAACGGTACGGTTATGAATGGTAAGATGATTGAAAGTCCCAAAAGCTTTCAGGTTGCCTGCACCGTTATGACGCAGATTATAGCCTCCGTGGCCTCCAGCCAGTACGGCGGCCAGTCGGTAGATATCCGCCATTTGGGCAAGTATCTGCGCAAAAGCTACGAAAAGTTTAAAAAGGGGATTTTGGCGGCCGCAGGCGGCAACATGGATGCCGACACCTTGGAGCGTTTGACAGACGAACGCCTGCGCTACGAGCTGAAGGGCGGCGTGCAGACCATCCAATACCAGATTAACACCTTGATGACCACCAATGGCCAATCGCCGTTTGTTACATTGTTCTTGAACCTGCAGGAGGATGACCCTTACCTGAAGGAAAACGCTATGATCGTAGAAGAGATCCTGCGTCAGCGCCTGCAGGGTATCAAAAACGATAAGGGTGTGTATGTAACACCGGCCTTCCCCAAGCTGATCTATGTTTTAGATGAGCACAACTGCCTCAAGGGCGGCAAGTATGACTACATCACGCGCTTGGCGGTAAAATGTAGCGCCAAGCGTATGTATCCTGATTACATCAGCGCCAAGAAGATGCGCGAAAACTATGAGGGCAACGTTTTTTCACCCATGGGCTGCCGTAGCTTTTTGTCACCGTGGAAGGATGAAAACGGCAATTACAAGTTTGAGGGCCGCTTTAACCAGGGCGTAGTTTCCTTGAACCTGCCGCAGATCGGCATTATAGCTAAGGGGGACGAGGCAAAGTTCTGGCAGCTTTTGGATGAGCGCCTGGAGCTGTGCTACGAGGCCTTGATGTGCCGCCACAACGCGCTGATGGGCATCAAGAGTGACGTGAGCCCCGTGCATTGGCAGTATGGTGCCATTGCCCGCCTGCAAAAGGGAGAGACCATCGACAAGTATCTGCTTAATGGTTATTCTACCATCTCCTTGGGTTATATCGGGCTGTACGAGCTGACCAAGCTGATGAAGGGCACCAGCCACACCACGGATGAGGGCAAGGATTTTGCCCTGCGCGTAATGCGCCGCCTGCGTGGAGCCTGCGACAAATGGAAGGCGCAGACCGGCTTGGGCTTTGGCCTGTATGGCACGCCTGCCGAAAGCCTGTGCTACCGCTTCGCCCGCATCGACAAGGAGCGCTTCGGCACGATCGAGGACGTTACCGACAAGGGATATTATACCAATTCCTACCATGTAGACGTGCGCGAGGAGATTGACGCTTTTAGCAAGTTTAAATTTGAAAGTCAGTTCCAAAGCATTTCCTCTGGTGGTGCCATTTCCTATGTTGAAATTCCTAATATGCGCCACAATCTGGAGGCCTTGGAGGAGGTTGTTAAGTTTATCTATGACAACATCCAGTACGCCGAGTTTAACACTAAATCTGACTACTGCCATGTTTGCGGCTTTGATGGCGAAATCACCATCAACGATGACAACGAATGGGAATGTCCTGTCTGCCACAATAAGGACCATGGCAAGATGACGGTTATCCGCCGCACCTGCGGTTATCTGGGCGAAAACTTCTGGAACGTGGGCAAGACAAAGGAAATCAAGGCCAGAGTTATGCATCTTTGATAGATAAGAGGTGAAGGCGTGTGCATTACGCAAAAATAAAGAATTTGGATATTGCCAATGGCCCGGGGCTGCGTGTGTCGCTGTTCGTAAGCGGCTGTACGCATCGCTGCAGGGGTTGCTTTAACCCGGAATCGTGGGATTTTAATTACGGTCAGCCGTTTACGCAGGCAACGCAGGAAAAGCTGCTCGCACTGCTCGGCGGCGAGCACATCCGCGGACTGTCACTCCTTGGCGGCGAGCCCTTTGAGCCTGCCAATCAGGCGGCGCTACTGCCGTTTTTGCGCCGCGTGAAAAAGGAATATCCTGCCAAGGATATTTGGTGCTACAGTGGCTACAATTATGAAAAGGATATGCTGACAGGTAACTTGGGACCATGGGAAATTACGGAAGAAATGCTTTCGTATATCGATGTTTTGGTGGATGGCGAGTTTGTGCTGGATCTAAAAAATCCTAACCTGCGCTTTCGTGGCAGTGCCAACCAGCGTGTTATCTGCGTACAGCAGTCGCTGGCGCAGGATGCTGTGGTGCTGTGGGATGATGGCGAGGGATTGGTTATTTAAACAAATTATACATGGATAAAATAAAAGGGGGTTCATTGTACAATGAGCCCTCTTTGTTTCTGTTAAATTAGAGCATAGCAGCAAAAAAGGCAGGTGAATCATCACCTGCCCCAAGGCGCAAGCTTTACTTGCACAGCAGTAAAAGACCGCCAATGCTTGGCATGCATAAAACAATATAGCGCAGCACGTTGCGCGGCGCCAGGCGCGTCAGCTTGGCGCCAAAATAGGCGCCGATGGTCAGGCCGCCCAGCGTCTGCAAAAAGATGACCAAATCCAGATGGCCGTTGAGCAAATAGCCCAGGCCGCCCGAAATAGAAATGGGCAGTATGATGAGCATAGTGGTGCCGATGGCGTGGTATAGCGAAATGCCAAAAAAGAGCATGAGGCTGATTTGGATGAAGGCGGTGGCGCCGATTCCAAAGGCACCGCTCAAAAAGCCAGTAAGCAGGCCGATGCAGGCAGCGTGAGCATAAAAGCTTGCTCCCTCTGCACGGGATGCGTGCTTAGCGACAAAGGTATCTAGCAAGTCCTTGCGGAACAGAACAAAATACAGCAATATGCTGGATGCCAGCATGAGCACAGCCGTCATTTTACTCAAAATATCGCCTGGCAGGGCGTCCGAAACGCGTGCGCCGATAAAGGCGCCCACCATGCCGGCAAGACCAGTAGGCATGCCCAGGCGCAAAAGCACATCACCCTCGCGAAAGTGGCTGATGGTTCCCGACAGCATAGTGAAGGACATGGCCGCCAGCGCTACGCCCAAGGCTGTGTGGATAGAAACGCCAAAGCCTACGGTGAGCATAGTAATGGTGAGACCGGCACCGCCTGCTCCTGCAAAGCCTAGCAGTGCGCCTAAAAAAATCATAGCAATAAAAATCATAATTATTAACCTTCTTTATAGTATAAGCTTGTATGGATAGAAACATCATAAACTAACAGTGTTAGGAAGTCAAGGGCTCTGCATAAGTTAAGTAAAGAAAATAGCATCAGTAAAGCCCAGGTGGCTGCTGATGCTATCTTTTACCTACAAGGCCTTGCGGCTGTGGAATAACCGATTCGATAAAGGCTTTGACGATGGCCGGATCAAAATCGAGCCCTGACTTGTTTTGCAGCTCGACGATGGCATCGGCGTGCGTTTTCTGCCAGTGCTGTGTGCAGGGGTTAAGGTTGCGGTCGTAGTAGTTGGCAACAGCCACGATGCGTGCGCCGATGGGGATGTTCTGCCCCTTGAGGCGCTTAGGATAGCCTGTACCGTTCCATTTTTCGTGGTGGCTGCGGATAATGTCACAGATAATGGCAAAGCCAGGAATGTTTTCGAGCATGCTGGCACCGGCGATGCAGTGACGCTTGTAAATAGACTGCTCTCTAGTAGATAAAAACGGCAGCTTGGCCAAAATAATATTGGGAACCGAAAGCTGCCCTATATCGTGCAAAAGCGCTGCTGTCTTAATCTGTGAAACCTCGGAGGCAGGCAGGCCCAGCTTGGCCGCGGTGCTGGCGGCGTAGTTTGCTACCTGTTGGCTGTGCAAATAAATTTCTCTGTTTTTAATTTCAAGCATCCTTAAATAGAACTCGCAGATTTCCCGCATCTGGCGCGCATCTGCAAAGTCCAGGCATTGTGGTATGGCAATCATAACAGTCTTTCCCTTTGTTTCCGTACAATAGTGAGTACTAACAGTATAACACCTTTTGACAAAATATTAAAGTATGGCCTGCTAGCGGCTTGCAAAAAAATATCATGGAGCTTATAATTAACTGTGACAACTCAGGTCTGTGGTTGCAAGTCGATGCCAGTTGCAGGCAAAACGATCCACGTAAGCAGCGAAAATTTGCTGTGAGCACGGTGCAGCTTAGAAGTAAGTCCTGCCGCAAAAAAATTATGGCGAGAGGGGTAGTAGTGGGGAGCGCAAGGCTTAGGAGCGAACCCTCCAGCAGGCGGGTGTGGGGGCGAAAACCAGGTCAGCTGGGTTGTTTTTTTGTTATTTTACAGTCTGCGTGCTAGTTGTAGTGATTGCTGCGCAGGCTGTTATTTTTATGCTGTAATTTTTTATAAAAATTCTTTACCTTGCAGTCAATTCGGTATATAATGATTGTAACTTGATAAAGCGATACATTGTTGAAAGGAGTAGTTTATAATGAAAAAAATTCTGCTATTGGTTATGGCTGTGCTGGCAGCAGCGGCCATGCTTGTTGCCGGCTGCGGCGGTGGTGGAGACAAAAAGGCCGCGGAGCCGCAAAAGGTGCTACGCGTTGGCACGGAGCCGACCTTTGCTCCCTTTGAGTTCCAAAAGGAAGGCAGTAAGACCTATGACGGCTTTGATATGGACCTGGCACGTGCTATTGGTAAGCAGATGGGTTACGAGGTCGAAATCGTCAGCATGGGCTTTGATGCCTTGATTCCTGCACTGAATGCAGGCAATATTGACGTTATTGCCGCTGGCATGAGCATCAACGACGAGCGCAGACAGGCAGTAACCTTCTCTGACCCGTATTACACCTCTGGACTGATCGTTATGGTCAATAAGGATAATACTGAGGTCAAGAGTATTAAAGACCTAGAGGGCAAACGCATTGCCTGCCAGATCGGCACTACTGGTGAAAAGATGGCTAGAAGCGTTGCAAACGCTAAGGTAACGGCCTTCAACACCAATGATGAGGCAGTTATGGAGCTGAAGAACAAGGGCGTTGATGCTATCATCAACGACAGCCCGGTTGTTGGCTATTATTTGGCACAGGGCGGCAACAAGACCATGATGACCGTGGGCGACGTTATGGAAGCTGAGCAATACGGCCTGGCAGTTAAAAAGGGCAATGATAAAATGGCTCAAAGCATCAACAAGGCTTTGCTGGACCTGAAGAAGAATGGTGCTTATGACAAGATTTACCAAACCTGGTTTGGCGAAGTAAAGAAATAATATTTGGTTCACAGCAGAGCACGATGGGGTGTAACAGAACCAGTCGTGCTCTGTTTATTTTTAGGCTCTTGGCCTGTATATTTAATTTGTGAGGGGGACTTTAAAATGAAAAAGATTTTGACGTTTTTACTGATGGCTATTATGGCTTGCAGCATGCTGGTTGCTGGCTGTGGTGGTGATGAGAAGAAGGCCGATAGCGGTGAAAAGATTCTGCGCGCCGGAACCGAGCCTGTTTTTGCACCCTTTGAGTTCCCTAAGGAGGGAAGCAAGGAGCTGACCGGCTTTGACATTGAGCTGATTCAGGCCTTGGGCAAGCAGCTTGGCTATAAGGTGGAAATGGCAAGCATGGGCTTTGATGCTTTGATTCCTGCACTGAACGCAGGCAACATTGATGTAGCTATTGCTGGCATGACCATTACCGACGAGCGCAAAAAGGTGGTAGATTTTACTGATTCCTACTACACCTCTGGTCTGATGATTATGGTGCGCAAGGACAGCGACGTTAAATCTATTGATGATTTAAAGGGTAAGACTATTGCCTGCCAGATTGGCACCACAGGCGAGAACAAATCCAGAACGGTTGAAGGCGCCAAGGTAAAGGCCTTCAATACTCAGGATGAAGCATCCTTAGAGCTGAAGAACGGTGGTGCTGACGCTGTTATCGGTGACGCACCTGTAATTGAGTATTACCTGGCACAAACTGGCTCCTCCTTTGCCAAAACTGTGGGTGAAAAGATGGAAGCAGAGCCTTATGGTATCGCCCTCAAAAAGGATAGCAAGCTGACTGCTGATTTGAACAAGGCATTGGCCGAGCTGAAGAAAAATGGTGAATACGACAAGCTGTATACCAAATGGTTTGGTGCTAAAAAATAACAAGCTGACGGCCTCTGTAGCAGGTGGTCGTTACAGAGGAGTATAAAAATACTCCTCCATCTCCTTAGCTATTAAGGAGAAATTTCTATAGAAGGGATTGGGGAGTATGAATTTTGATTTGATAACAAGGTCCGTGCCGCTGCTTTTGGCAGGTGCTGCTATTACGGTAGAAATTACGGCTGTGAGCGTGGCGCTAGGCCTGTTTATCGGCTGCATGGTGGGAATCGCACGCCTGTGCAGTATTAAGCCCCTGCGATATTTTGCTAACATTTATGTAGATTTTATCCGCGGCACACCGCTTCTTGTGCAAATCTTTTTAGTATATTTTGCCCTGCCTGGCCTTACAGGCAGCCGTGTGGACCCATATGTAGCAGCTATTTCGGCCTGCTCCATTAACAGCGGCGCCTATATTGCCGAAATCTTCCGCGCAGGCATCCAGTCTATCGACAAGGGACAAATGGAGGCAGGACGCAGCCTTGGTATGACCTGGGCGCAGACCATGCGCTACATCATCATGCCGCAGGCCTTTAAACGCATCATTCCGCCTCTTGGTAACGAATTTATCGCTATGCTGAAGGATTCCTCGCTGGTTTCCGTCATCGGCTTTGAAGAGCTCACCCGTCGCGGACAGCTGATCATTGCCCGCACCTACGCTTCCTTTGAAATCTGGATGGCTGTAGCAATTATCTACTTGATTATGACCTTTGCTGTAGCAAGGTTTACAGGGTACTTGGAGCGGAGGTTTGACACAAAATGAGCAAAGAAATGATAAAAATCACCAATTTGAAAAAAAGCTTTGGTGACCTGCAGGTTCTTAAGGGTGTTAATCTGAGCATTGCCGAAAAAGAGGTTGTCGTTATTATCGGCCCCAGCGGCAGCGGCAAAAGCACATTGTTGCGTTGCATCAACTTCCTAGAGGAACCAACAGGCGGCAGCATTGTGATTGATGGCATTCCCCTGACTGGTGAGGCTAATATCAACGAAATCCGCAAGGAGGTTGGCATGGTGTTCCAGCGCTTTAACCTCTTTCCGCATATGACAGTGCTGCAAAATTTGATGCTGGCGCCAATGAAGGTGCGTGGCATCAAAAAGGAGGAGGCCGAAAAAACGGCGCATTTGTATCTGAAGAAGGTTGGCTTGGAGGACAAGGCTAAGTCCTACCCCGACCAGCTTAGCGGCGGCCAGCAGCAGCGTGTGGCCATTGCTCGCGCTCTGTGCATGAAGCCTAAGGCGTTGCTGTTTGACGAGCCTACCAGCGCGTTGGACCCCGAAATGGTTAACGAGGTGCTGGACGTTATGAAGGAGCTGGCCAACGAGGGTATGACTATGGCTGTAGTTACCCACGAGATGGGCTTTGCCCGCGAGGTTGGTGACCGTGTGTGCTTTGTAGATGGCGGCGTTATCCTGGAGCAGGGCACGCCTGAGGAGCTCTTTAACCACCCTAAGGAAGAACGCACAAGGAACTTTTTGTCAAAAATCTTATAAACTCAAGCGTAAGGCTCTCCTGTATCATAAGGGTACAGGAGAGCTTTTTAATTTTGACTTTCTGCCACCAATATACTATGCAATTTATGAGTAGCTTATAATTTGCCTAATATCTTGCCTGCCTAAAGCAGTGTGTCTATAATATAGTTAAAGCAAAGCTATTAAGGAGGCAACAAAAATGTTGAATGAAAAAGTAATCGCTGTTTTACAAAACAATACCTGGGACATTGCTACCTGCGCTGATAACGAGCCTAACGTTGTGCCTGTAGGCTTTAAAAACGTTACTGCAGACGGCAAGCTTACCGTGGGCGATGTATTTTTGGCCACTACGCTGAAAAATATCGCTGCTAACGGCCGCATTGCTATCTCTGCCTTTGACGGGCAAACTTTGGAGGGCTACCAGGTAAAGGGCAGCGCAGTATATGTAACCGAGGGTGCTGTGGTGGAAGAATACAAGACTTTGGCTGCTAAGCTGTTCAACGGCGCAGCAACTGCTAAGGGCGCCTTGGTTATTACACCAGAGCAGGTTATTGTCACCACCCCTGATGCCGATAATAAAAAGGTGCTGTAATTTTATTAAGCTTATCTAAGCTGCCCGGCTATTCCTAATTTGGGTTAGCTGTGGCAGCTTTTTTGCGTTTTACTGTGCTTTTAGGCAATTTATGGTAAAATATGGTTAAGGCAGGTGAAGGCAATGTATCAAAAAAAGCTGGCGGCAGATATCCGCTGCCCCTTAGAATATGGCCTGGGTGTGTTTGGTGGCAAATGGAAGTCGCGCATTATCTGTGTGCTGGCGCAAAAAAAGACGCTGCGCTATGGTGCTTTGCGCAAGGAGCTGGCCAATATTACAGACGCGGTGCTGGCAACCACGCTCAAGGAGCTGATGGCAGACGGTATGCTTGAGCGCAGAGCCTTTAACGAAATTCCGCCGCACGTGGAGTATTCACTGACGGCCAAGGGCGCTTCTGTTGTCCCTATTTTGCAAAGCATCTGCCAATGGTCTGGGATGTTTTATAAGGAAGAGGGCGCCAACATTATGACGCAGTGCCAGCGCTGTGATTATAAATAAATTTGCTACCCTATACATTTTTAGAGAAAAATGCTAAGATATAACAGACGCTTGAGGTCTTGCTGCTAAGTTTTTTGGCAGCAAGGCTTTCTTTCTTGCGGGCAGCTGTTATTTAGGGAGTGATATTGTGGAGAAGGAGTTAGATAGCGACAGCTATTTTGGCTCAGCAAAAATTAGTAAAATACTGCGTGATATTGCACCACCGGTGATGCTGGGGCTGCTTATCCAGGCCTTGTATAATATAGTAGACAGCTTTTTTGTCGGTCAATATTCGGTTGCAGGCCTGACGGCACTGTCGGTAATTTTTCCGGTGCAGTTTGTGGCGATAGCATTGGCAGTGGGTACGGGTGTGGGTGTAAACACCTACATGGCACGCAAATACGCGCAGGGAAGGGCGCAGGACGCAGATGCTGCTGCTGGCACGGGCATGGTGCTGGAGCTTGCGACCTGGGCGTTGTTTGCTGCGGTGTGCTACGCGTTTATGCGGCCGTACGTGCTTACATCGGCCAGCGAGGAGGCAGCGGTTGCGGCGGCGGTCACCTATGGCAATATTGTGTGCGTAGGGAGCCTGGGCCTGTTTCTGGAAGCCAACTGGACTAAGGTGCAGCAGGCTAGCGGTGGTATGCGCCTGCCGATGCTGGCGCAGGTTGCAGGTGCTGTGGTCAACATTGTGCTCGACCCGCTTTTGATTTTTGGCGCAGGGCCGGTGCCTGCCATGGGCATAGCTGGTGCCGCCTATGCGACGGTAGCGGGGCAGCTGGCAGCGGCGGCGATAACGTTTTTTAAGGGCTGGCGTAGGCCGCCAGCAAGCTTGGCGGCATTTTGCCATTATGCAGGCCGCATTTATGCTTATGGCTATTCCTCTATCTTGATGCAGGCAAGCTGTACTGTATACATTGTGATTTTGAACATCATCCTGGCAGGCTTTTCGGATGCGGCGGTGACGGTGCTAGGGCTGTATTATAAATGGCAGACCTTTTTCTTCATCCCGCTGCTGGGACTGATGACCTGCATTGTGCCTGTCATCAGCTTTAACTACACGTGCAGGCGGTTTGACCGCTGCTGTGAAACGGTAAGGCTTTCGTGCTATATTTCGGCAGCCTTCATGATAGTGGGCTTTATTTGCTTTGTAATCTTCCCAGAGCAGTCCTTGGGAATATTTTCGAGCGATGCCAAGGTGCTGGAAATTGGGCGCGTTGCCTTTCCTATCATCGGTACTAGCTTTTTCTCGGCAGTGCTTTCGCTTATGCTGCCTATGGTGTTTTTGGCGATTGGCGCAGGCCGTAGCAGCACGCTGCTATCGCTCAACAGGCAGATTTTTTGCCTGCTGCCCAGCTTTTGGTGCTTGGCGCAGCTGGGACTGGACTATACTTGGCTGGCGTTTCCCTTTTCCGAGACGGCGGCAGGAGGCATAAGCTATTATATGTACCGCAGGCTGGTAAAAAGCTGGGAAAAATAAGGAGTGATTGCAAATGGTAATTCGTAAGGCGACAATGCAGGATTTAGATGCCATAGCAGCGGTAGAGGCAAAATGCTTCCCTGCGGCAGAGGCGGCGACGGCGGCAGAATTTGCTGACCGCCTGCAGCATTATGCCGATTGCTTTTGGCTGCTTTTTGAGGGCAGCGAGCTTGTTGGCTTTGTAGATGGTATGGTTACCGATAACGCTGATTTGACAGACGCAATGTATGCAGATGCGTCGCTGCATAACCCTGCTGGCAGGTGGCAGATGATTTTTGGCTTAAATACGCTGCCGCAGTACCGCTGTAATGGTTACGCCGCCAGGCTCATAGAAAGCGTTATTGCTGCTGCCAAACAGGCAGAGCGTGCAGGCGTAGTGCTGACCTGCAAGGATAAGCTGGTGCATTATTATGCCAAATTTGGCTTTGTGGACGAGGGGGTTTCTGCCTCTACGCATGGTGATGTGGTGTGGCACCAGATGCGTTTGCGCTTTTAAAATAGTAAAAGGCTCCTGCTTGGCGGCAGGGGCCTTTGCTTATTGGTGTGGCAGTATAATTTACAATTTATTTGCTTGCAGCAGTTATTTTAGCGTGCTATAATAATTTTCGCTATTTTATATTGTATGCAAATGAGGAGCTTTGTAAAATGGAAAACAAGATTACGACCAAAGAATGGCTGCCACTGATAGGCATGACGGTGGCGGCCTTTATGTTTAATACCTCGGAATTTATGCCAATCGGCCTGTTGATGGACATAGCGGCTGATTTTGCGATGACTGAGGCACAGGCGGGCCTGCTGATAACAATTTATGCTTACGTTGTGATGCTCATGAGCCTGCCGCTGATGATTCTGGCTTCACGCTATCCCCTGCGCAAGCTGCTTTTGGCAACCATCAGCCTTTTTGCTGTGTCGCACGTGGCCTCGGCCTTTGCTGGCGGCTTTTGGACGCTTATGCTTTCGCGTGTAGGTGTGGCCTTTGCCCACTCCATTTTTTGGTCGGTGGCATCGCCCATAGCGGTGCGCTTGGTGCGTGGGCCGTTTAAGGCGCTGGCTATGAGCATGATCGTTACGGGTACAGCGGTTGCGATTATCGTCGGCCTGCCGCTTGGACGCATCATCGGCCTGTATATAGGCTGGCGTATGGCTTTTATGTGCATTGCCGTCGTTGCCTTTGCTGTACTGGCCTATATGTTTTTTGTCTTTCCTAAGCTAAAGGAGAGCGAGCCCTTTACGCTCGCGCAGCTGCCAGCGCTGCTGCGCAATCCTGTGCTCATAGGCCTATATGTGATGAGTTTTTTGCTGCCGACAGGCTATTACACGGCCTACAGCTACATCGAACCCTTCCTCAAGCTTGTGGCTGGAATGGACGAGGCCTGGATTACAGCTACGCTAGTCGTTTTTGGCGCTGCAGGGCTTTTAGGCAGCATGGCCTTTTCTAAATGGTATGATAAATACCGCTTCACCTTCTTTCGTGCTACGGTGCTGGGGGTGGCCGTGGTGCTGCTTTTGCTGTATCCCTTAAGCTTTAACCATTATGTGCTGCTGGCGTTGTGTGCTGTTTGGGGTGTTTTTGTTACTGCTTTTAACGTGGCAGGGCAGGCCGAGCTCTTGCGTACAACCTCTGTGAGCACGTCGGCAGTGGCTATGAGCATCTACTCTGGCATTTTTAACCTGGGCATTGGCAGCGGCAGCTATTTGGGCGGACAGATCAGCACACACCTGTCTATGGCCTATATTGGCTTTGGCGGTGGTGTGATAGTGCTGCTTTCCTTTGCCTACTGCGCACTGCGCTTGGTGCGCAGCATAAAGTGCGTAGAGCGTCAGCAGGCGGCAGGCGGTCAGTAGCAGGCAGGCTATTAGTATCACCACGGTAACCACGGCACAATAAAGTGCTTACTTTACAAAAGCAGCTGCAGGGCTTATCATAGCAATATCAACGATATATTTTTGGAGGTATACACTATGACACAAGAAACCTTAGCTTACGTAAAGGAACAAACGGCGGCTTTAATTGCAGCACCCAGCTGCAGTGCGGAGGCAAAGGCTGCTGCTGAAGCTTGGCTAGCTGCCTGCGGCACTGCTACTGAAAAGGCTGCCACCGCTGCTTACATTGCAGAATTAGAAGCAGATATTATGCCGATTGACGGCCTGATTGGCTTTGCAGGTAGTGAAGCAGGCGTGGGCGTGTTCGGCGAGGAGCTGGCAAAAAATATTCTGGCGCACGCCAAAGAAATAAAGGCAGCCGGTGCAGAGTATTGTGATTGTCCGGCCTGTGCTGCGGTAAAGGCTATTTTAGAGAAAAAGGCGGCAATGCTGGCAGACTGAGGTTAATAGAGAGCTTAGGCGGAGTATCCTTTAGGGATATTCCGCTTTTTTATTGTACTCAACAGTATCACACTGCTATTTTTCTAATTATTGTAAGTATAAAAATGGATTGACAGTTGGAAGCTAGTAAGATAAAATTGCAATAGAGGATAATTATAAATAACTATCCGATGAGCTGAGATTGTACTGGCCAGTACGTTTGGCGTTATATGTAAATGCTTTTGTTTATTGTTAGTTTGAGGAGGAATATATTATGAGAAGCATTACTACGCTTGATATTCAATACGCCCACCGGTTTTATGGCTTTAAGGGTGAAGCACAATATCTGCATGGACACACAGGTGTACTGACAATTGAGGTTGAGGAATCTGTTAATCCTGGCGTGAATATGGTGTTCCCGTGTAACGAGATCAAGAAAACTGCCTGGGAAGTGCTGCAAAATTTTGACCATGCGTTAATCCTGCGTGAGGATGATCCATTGCTACCTGCAGTTTTAGAGGTTTATGAAAAGCAGGGGATCAGGCACGGATCGCCGCAAAATACTATGACAGGTCCGGCCTTTGAGACAGAATTGGCTGTTGCCTATCCTGAATGCAGGCTGGTGGTGACTAAAGAAACCATGACTGTTGAAGGTATGATAAAGATGGTTTATGCTCTGCTTAAGGATAAGCTAAATATTGTCAAATTAACCTTCACCAGCGGTGTGAACGCTGCAACTGTAGAATTTCCGCCGCACCTGCAGATGGAAAGATGTCCGCTTTGCGGCATTGCGCTGGATGAAAACGGTGTGTGTCCTAAATGTGGTTACCAAAAAGCTTGAAGGTAGTTCAGAGAGATTTAAAGCGTAGATATTTCTAAATAAGTAAAGCCCAAAGCACGTACTGATGATACGATGCTTTGGGCTTTTGCATTCTTTGGCGCTACTATCTTTCTTGTAGATTTCCATGCAAGCGTGGATTCTTTCAATTGGAGGGCCGCAAAGTCCTCCAACGAGGACAATCGCCTACCTCTTTTTAGCGCACGGGTATGCGTAATATGAATTTGTAGATAAAGGAATATCTGAATGATAATGAAGCATTCAACATTGGTTTGCGGTTACGAAACATAAAAATAACCCAGGTAAGCCTAAAAGGCTGCCTGGGTTTTACTTTTGCGTTGTGGTGCGCCTGAGAGGAATCGAACCTCCGCACACGGTTCCGGAGACCATTGCTCTATCCACTGAGCTACAGGCGCAAGCAAAACTAACAAGGGAATTATACCACATCTGTGAAACTTATGCAAAGAAAAGCACAGTTTTTTGTTTTGTATAAGCAGGTGTGTTACAATAGACTTGTCATGTTTTGCTGCTTGCAGCAGCGGCTGGAACAGAAAAATTTGCCTGGCAGCTAAGATTTGTTAGTTACTTTGGAGTAAAAGTGTTATAATAAGAAATTGATTGCACAGCTCTGCACGCTGTTGGCAGGCTGACTTAGGGATAAAAGGAGTATATATGATTACAATACGTGACAAGGTGCGTTTTGTGGAAACGGATATGATGGGGGTGGTGCACCACGCCAACTATCTGCGCTGGTTTGAAATGGGGCGCGTGGCCTATTTGCGGGCCTGCGGTATAACACTAGGCGAGCTGATGGACGCGGGGATTATCTTCCCGATCACCGAGGTGCAGGCTAAATATAAAAATTCCTGTACCTTTGACGATGATTTTGAGGTGCAGGTAACAATGAGCGGCTTTAATAAGGCCAAGATGGAATTTGATTACACAGTGATCCGCCTGCGTGACGGAGCAGTGGCCGTAGAGGGTCATACGCGTAATGTGTTTACCGATAAGGAAGGACATATTGTCCGCCTTGACCCTAAATGGTATGATAAGATACAAAAGGTTTATGCAGCAGACAAGGCTGCAAAGGAGAAGTGAAAGTATGGAAAAATATAAGATTATTCCTGTGCCGACAAGGATATTGACGCATCATGATGATATCTGCGATGCGATCTTGGAATATGCTAAGGATAAGATTGGTCCGGATGATGTTGTCTGTGCTGCCGAAAGTGTTGTGGCGATAACCCAGGGGCGTGCTATGCGCTGCGAGGAGTTTCATCCAGGACCGTTGGCCAAGGTGCTGTCGCATCTGTTTCCGGCCAAGGGCAGCATTAGCAGCTGGTACAGCATGCAGGCGCTGATTGATGCCGAGGGTGGCGCACGTGTGCTGTGGGCTGTTATCTGCGGCTTTACTGCTAAATGCGTGGGCGTGAGCGGTACGTTTTACCGTATGGCAGGCAAGCAGGCACGCTTGATTGATGATGTTACAGGCACCATGCCTCCCTATGATAAGCACATTGTTTATGGCCCAGCTGAGCCAGAGCGTGTGGCCGAGGCCATTACCAAGGCCTGTGGCTGCTATGGCGCTGCTATTGCTGACGTTAATGATTTGAAGCGTGCAGCGGTTTTGGGTTGGTCCAAAGGCGTTGACCCTGATAAGGTATCAGCCATCCTCATTGATAATCCCTTTGGCAACGGCAGTGAAAAAACACCTATCTGCATTATCAAGGATTATCGCAAGGCGTAAGGGGGGAACAAAATGCTTTTGACTATTGTAGGAATTTTGCTGACGCTGTTTGTTTTGGGTGTGTTGGTTGTTGGTGTGTATATTTCTGTTCAGGGTGATGCCAAAATGCGCCTGCTGGCACCGCAGCGTACCAAGGCCGTGTTGGATAAGGTATATGCAGACAGAATTGATTTTTCCTTGGAGCTGCCCTTTGACAACGTGGGCAGGCAGGAGGGCACGATTTTGGATGCTTATATGCGAATCTATCTGCCCCAGGAGCAATATGGCGACGTGCTTTTGCGTGGTAAGGTAAACCTTGAGGGCGTGTTGCGTGAGGATGATTATTTTGAAGCGCTTTTGGTGCCTGCCGGCACGGGCAAAAAATTTGTCCTGCGCTTTGAGGCCTATGCTAAAAACGGCAAAAGCATAGAGGAGGCAATGACCCATATTCCTGATGTCGATGTGGCTTTGTTTGCTGACTGCCGTGGCCGCCGCGAGTTGTACACCGCAAAGGAGATTTTTACGCTGACAGCAGAGGAAATGCGTGAGCTGGTAAAATAAAATATTGTTGTTTAGGCCAAAGCGGGCGCTGCTACCTGCTTTGGCTTTTTAAAAATTTACATCTTTGTTGCATTTAGAGGCAGGAAATTTTACTTATGGCAAGAAGATTTAATGTGCAACTTTTTTGACTGCAGATTTTACAAGGAGTGATAGAATGAACGCAGAATTAGAAGCACTTAAGGAGCGCAGAAGCATCCGCCGTTACAAGGCAGACATGGTGCCGCAGGAGCTTATTGACCAGGTTATTGAAGCAGGCCTGTATGCCGCAACGGGCCATGGCAAGCAGGAAACCATCATTATTGCTGTTACCAACAAGGAAGTACGTGACAAGCTGTCGATGATGAATAGGGAGATTATGGGTACTAAAAGCGATACCTTTTATGGTGCGCCTGTAGTTTTGATTGTACTTGGACCAAAAGACAGCAAGCATACCCCCTATGACGGCAGCCTAGTGATGGGCAACCTGATGCAGGCAGCACATGCACTGGGACTTGGTAGCTGCTGGATTAACCGCGCTAAGGAAGAATTTGAAAGCGACGAGGGCAAGCAGATGCTCAAGGATTGGGGCATTGAGGGTGAATATGAGGGCGTCGGCCATTGTATTTTAGGCTACATTGACGGCAAGGTTCCGCCTGCCGCACCGCGCAAGCCTAACCGCGTTTTTTACGTAAAATAGGTCTCGGAATAAATCATAAGAGCTGCCGTATGGTGGCTCTTTTTTGTGACAGGAGCAAGGCGTTACTGAGAAGTCTTTGTGAAGCCATATACTAGTAGCCTGTAATAAGATATAATGTTGTGTAGAGGCAGAGGCTTCTACGCAAAATTACATAGGTTAAAGGAGTTGAGGATGATGACAGAACGCAAATTTTTTATCTGTAAGCATTGTGGTAATCTTGTCGGGCTGTTGCAGGATGGACACGGACTGATGGCCTGCTGTGGCGAACCTATGGAGCAGCTTGTACCTAATACTGTAGATGCTGCTTATGAAAAGCATGTGCCGGTTGCTGAAATTGATGGCAAAGAGGTAAGGGTGGCAGTTGGCAGCGTCGCTCATCCTATGCTTGCTGCTCATTATATCCAGTGGATTTATCTGGAAACTACGCTTGGAGGGCACAGAAGGGTGTTGACTTCTGAAGATAAGCCATATGCGGTATTCTCCCTTGTTGATGGTGAAAAACCGATTGCAGTATATGAGTATTGCAATTTGCATGGCCTATGGATGGCGAAATTTGAGTAAACACTATGAATCCCCGTATAATGCTGATATGGTTATATGGGGATTTTTTATTATGACATGGCAGGTAAAACGTTTCGCAAAAGTACTCGTAGAGTGTACTTTACATATGAATAAGCATTTCACGAAACACTTGGTGACGTGTGAAGAAAGATGCGCATTAATAGCGCAAAAAGAGCTCTTAAAAATTTCAAAAAAAGTGTCAAAAAGTGTTGACATGATGTGTATGAGATGTTACAATATACAAGTATCGCAGGAGAGCTATGCGCTCGATGAAGGAGGTAACAGGATGGCGCTTGAAGCATTAAAGCAGGCTGCGGAGCGGACTGTGGGTGTGAAGCAGACAGAAAAAGCTGTCGTAAGGCAAGCCGCCGCAATCGTTTACATCGCAAGTGATGCCGATGAACGTGTTACCAGCAAGCTCAAAGAGCTTTGCGAGAAAAACTCCGTGAGTGTTGACTGCACAGAGACGATGCTAGAAATTGGCAGAGCGTGCAGCATCAACGTCAGGGCAGCGGCGGCTGCGGTGCTTAAGGCTTGATAAGGGCCTGGCAATGGTCAGGTTTTTATAATCATTAAAATCTAATTGTTTGGAAAGGAGGTGCCGATATGCCTACAATTAACCAATTGGTTCGCAAAGGCAGAGAGGTTCTAAAAAGCAAATCTACTGCTCCGGCATTGAAAGAATGCCCGCAAAAACGTGGCGTCTGCACTCGTGTTTACACCACTACCCCGAAGAAACCTAACTCTGCACTTCGTAAAGTTGCTCGTGTTCGTTTGACTAACGGCATCGAAGTTACTGCTTATATCCCGGGTATCGGCCATAATCTTCAGGAACACAGTGTTGTTCTAATCAGAGGCGGAAGGGTTAAAGACCTTCCTGGTGTGCGTTACCATATCATTCGTGGTGCTCTTGATACTGCAGGCGTTGCTAACCGCAACCAATCCCGCTCCAAGTACGGTGCAAAACGTGCTAAAGCAAAGAAATAATTTCAAGAAAACATTAAGAATGATTTAATCCTAAGGAGGGAAACACATGCCGAGAAAAGGCCCTGTAACTAAAAGAGACGTACTGCCGGATCCGGTGTACGGTTCTAAGCTTTTAACTAGATTTATCAATAAAATTATGCTCGACGGCAAAAAAGGCGTAGCAGAACGTATTGTATATGATGCATTTGACCTGGTTCGTGCAAAAACCGGCAAGGATCCTTTGGAAGTATTCGATGCCGCTATGCAAAACGTAATGCCGCTGCTGGAAGTCCGTGCTCGCCGCGTTGGTGGTGCTAACTACCAGGTTCCGGTAGAAGTACGTGCTGACCGCAAAACCACTCTGGGTATCCGCTGGCTGGTAAACTACTCCCGCCTGCGTGGTGAAAGAACCATGTATGAGCGCGTAGCTGGTGAAATCATGGATGCTTCCAATGGCACTGGCGCAGCTGTTAAAAAACGTGAAGATACCCACAAAATGGCAGAGGCAAATAAAGCATTTGCTCATTACCGCTGGTAATGGCCTGACTCAGTTTTGTTGAGGAGGATTTAAAGAAGTGGGCAGATTAATTCCGCTTGAGCGTACAAGAAATATCGGCATCATGGCTCACATCGATGCTGGTAAAACTACTACCACCGAACGTATTCTGTTCTACACCGGTAAGACTCACAAAATCGGTGAAGTTCACGAAGGCGCTGCTACCATGGACTGGATGGTTCAGGAGCAGGAGCGTGGTATTACCATTACTTCCGCTGCAACTACTGCAATGTGGAAGGGCTCCAAAGGCCAATATGATACGCACCGCATCAACATCATCGATACTCCGGGCCACGTTGACTTCACTGTAGAGGTTGAACGTTCCCTGCGCGTACTTGATGGTTCCGTTGCAGTTTTCTGTGCTAAGGGTGGCGTTGAGCCTCAGTCCGAAACCGTATGGCGTCAGGCTGACAAATACAGCGTACCGCGTATGGCATATGTAAACAAGATGGATATTACCGGTGCTAACTTCTATAACGTAGTCCAAATGATGAAGGACCGTCTGGGTGCTAACGCAGTGCCTATCATGCTGCCTATCGGCTTCGAAGACACCTTCACTGGCATGGTTGATTTGATCAACATGCAGGCTATCGTTTATGATGATGCTCTTGGTAAAGAAGAAGAGTTCATCGAAATTCCGGAAGACATGAAGGAAAAAGCAGAAGAATACCGCGCAGCTTTGGTTGAAGCAGTTGCTGAAGCTGATGACGAGCTGATGATGAAATACCTGGAAGGCGAAGAGCTGACCGTAGAAGAAATCAAAGCTGGCATTCGTAAAGCAACTATCGCTTGCAAAATGACTCCGGTGTGCTGCGGTTCTTCCTATAAGAACAAAGGCGTACAGCCCTTGCTGGATGCAGTTGTAGACTTCATGCCTGCTCCGACTGATATTCCGCCTATTAAAGGCGTTAACCCTGAAACTGGTGAAGACGACGAGCGTCCGTCTAGCGACGAGGCTCCGTTTGCTGCACTGGCATTCAAGATTGCTACTGACCCGTTTGTTGGTAAGCTGGCATTCTTCCGCGTATATTCCGGCACCTTGACCGCTGGCTCTTATGTATACAACTCCACTAAGGGCAAACGCGAGCGCATCGGCCGTATCCTGCAAATGCATGCTAACCACCGTGAAGAAATCGAAATGGTTTACGCTGGTGATATCGCAGCTGCTGTAGGTCTGAAGGATACCACCACTGGTGATACCCTCTGCGACGAGAAGAATGAAATTATCCTGGAATCCATGGTATTCCCTGATCCGGTAATTTCCGTAGCAGTTGAACCTAAAACTAAAGCAGACCAGGAAAAGATGGGCATTGCCCTGCAAAAACTGGCTGAAGAAGATCCTACCTTCCGCGTTCACACTGATCCTGAAACCTCTCAAACCATTATTTCTGGTATGGGCGAGCTTCACCTGGATATCATCGTTGACCGTCTGCTGCGCGAATTCAAAGTAGGCTGCACTGTTGGTAACCCGCAGGTTGCTTACCGCGAAACCATCCGCAAGGCTGTTAAGTCTGAAGGTAAATTTGTTCGTCAGTCCGGCGGTAAAGGCCAATATGGTCATTGCTGGCTGGAAATCACTCCGCGTGAGCCTGGCGAAGGCTTCCTGTTTGAAAACAAGGTCGTTGGTGGCGCTATTCCTAAGGAATACATCGCTCCTATCGAAGCTGGTGTTAAGGAAGCTATGGAGAACGGCGTAGTTGCTGGCTATCCGATGGTTGACATCGCAGTAACTGTTTACGACGGTTCTTACCATGAAGTCGACTCTTCTGAAATGGCATTTAAGATTGCCGGTTCTATGGGCTTCAAGGCTGGTGCTGAGAAAGCTAACCCGGTTATCCTCGAGCCTTACATGAAAGTAGAAATCACTGTTCCTGAAGAATACATGGGCGACGTAATCGGCGACGTTAACTCTCGCCGTGGCCGCATTGAAGGCATGGAAGCACGTAACGGTGCACAGGTTATCAATGCATTCGTTCCCCTGGCTGAGATGTTCGGTTATGCAACTGACCTGCGCAGCAAGACCCAGGGCCGTGGCAACTACTCCATGGAAGTAGACCATTACGAAGACGTACCTAGAAACATTGCTGAAGCAATCGTTGCTAAAAACAAAGGCACCAACTAAGCCTGGTTTTAACAAACACAACCTTAAGGAGGAAATTCACAATGGCAAAAGCTAAATATGAAAGAACTAAACCGCATCTGAA
>CAVDRP010000017.1:0-24044 GCA_963611535.1 Bacteroidaceae bacterium
TCTCTACAGCTTCGATTTCCTCTTTAGTCGTAGCAGCTTCTACCTTTTCTTTAGCTACTCTGTACGCCGTGTGCAGGGTGTTACTACGCACCGCCACGGCAGCTATAACCATGCGCAGGTCAGCAGCTGTGACTACGACATCCTTATTATCTGCCGTAGTCCAATCAATGCTAGCGCCCTCGCCCTGCACGTCCAAAGCGATAATGGCAGCGTTAATGCGGTCTCTTGCCTTATCGTCGTAGTCAAAGCTGTTACCGTTGTACTCGATTGGTGTTACCTCGGCGCTGTCACGCTGCATTTTAAGCAGGGAGATTTTGCGCTGGCGGATAACGTCAAGCGCTTCTTCTTCATACGTGATTGTTACGCCGTGAGTCTGTAAGTCCTCATCAGAGATTGAGAGGGGGATAAAAATACCATCCTTGCCCATGGCTTCGGATAAAGCGTAGAGCGTGGAGTAGGTTATGGATTTATATGTGTAGTGTTTCATGTTGTCACCTCTTATAAGTCAAAATAGATAGCGTGCGCTCCAAACCTAGATGAGTAGCCAGCTAGTGCTTCTATCGTCGCTTGGTTGGCTGCTGCGAAATGTACTGTCAAACTATCGCAACCATTAAATGCATCGCTGGCGATGTTTGTGCAAGCAGGCAAGTTCAGTGTTTTAAGCCTGTAACAGCTATAAAATGCCTTTGCGCCGATACTTTCACACAAAGGCAGATTGAAATCGATTGCGTTGTTGCTACAATACTGAAATGCATATGGGCCTATGCTTGTACATTTCGGTAAATCTACTGTTTCTAGGAAGTTGCATTGGTAAAATGCACTATTGCCTACGCTTGTACATTCTGGGAGACTAACTGTCACCAAGTGAGAGTTATAAAAAGCAGTAGCACCAACGCTTGTGCATTTCGGCAAATCTACTGTTTTTAGTTCATAACAGCTACTAAACGCACTGTTACCAATACTTGTGCATTCGGGCATGTTAACTGTTGCCAAATATGAACAACCATAAAACGCGCTAGCACCAACGCTTGTACATTTCGGTAAATCTACTGTTTTTAGTCTATAACAGCTATAAAACGCGCTATCCCCAACGCTCGTACATTTTGATAGGTAAACTACTCTCAAATAATTGTTATTCTGCAACTTGGTTGTACTTAGGGTTTCTATGCTGGAATCATACAGCTCGGTCATATTTGAAGCATATGTAGAAGAGTAGTTAGTTTGTATCCAGCTATACAGCTCGTCAAACGTGGTCAATGTGTCTGTGACATAGTACGTCGAACCACCGTACTTAAAGAAAGTGCTACGTTTCTCCATATCTGACATTGTAATACTTAGCAAAGAGGATAAATCACCAGCGTATGTATAAAAATCTCCATCGCTTGTCGTTAACAACATATCATAGTTAAGCGTTGTCCCACTAGGTGCATATAGATATGGATTTAACCCTGTCTTAGTCATCAGGGTTCTTGTCCCATATTTTATGGTAGAGGACGCTGTACCATCTGCATCGGTTACGTTAATGCCGACAGGATTAGTAGTTGGCATTGTAAGTGTATAGGTTAAATCCGTTGCTGTATTAACCGTGTCAATCAAGATAGCACTATCGGCTAAAGCTACAATCGACACGTCCTTGCTTTTGGGTATCCAATCGTAGCTATCAGTAACAGCAAAATCATTAACCCAAACATTAGTTACGTCGCTTGGCTTATCGAGAGTTAATTTAACACCGTTAATGTCAAAAGCGTAGGTTGGAGAACCAGTCCAAGAATCAAAGCTTGGGTATCCACTTGTTTTAGTGATAGCTGCCTTGTAATTAACATCAAAATGCAATGTGCCTTTGTATATAAAGGAATGAGTGAATGCCTCATAGTCTATAGACTGCACGTTTGGAAAATAAATGTCCTGCGCTGTATCCCAATAATTCATAAAGCTCGACAGCCTTGTTACGTTTTTGCAGGTGACGGCACTAGGTTTAGTCACGCTGCTATCCTGTTGGCAGAACACCGTTAACTCTAATCCGTTGTCTGCCATCTCGGTTTTTTTAAGCATCAAATTACGTAAACCCATGTTATCACCCCTCTACACTCACGCCCTGCACATAGCTGGTCAGATTGCCGCTGCTGTCCTTGCACATCTTGATATTGAGCAGCAAGCCTGCACTTGTTATAGCTAAATCGCTCGCACTGCCTAAATATTTAAGCGTGCCAGCATTAGATATAGTCAAGGCGTAGGCACTGCTTGCGCTAAATGTAGCGCTAAACACCATGCTTGTACTGTTGCCCAGCTGTCCTGCAAGCGTCGACATATCTAGTGTAAATGCCCCTGTTGCTGTATATATACAGTCTGATGTTGTCGGCGTATGACTTGTGCCGCTATATATCGTTGTAGTATACCGCTCTACACCAATGTCGATATACTGCAACGTCTGCCATGCACTCCACGTATTAGCAGCATCAGTCTTTGCATACCCTGTTAACGATTGGTGGGCGGTGAGATAACCTGCGTCATTGGTAAAGCTTGATACCGTGGTAGGCACTGTAGGTATGGTAGGCTTATTGGTTAAATCGTTATAGCTGCCGCTAGTTGCTACTGTTGCAAAGTCACTGCCTATCGGTATAAGCGTCCATGTGCTTACTACCTTGCTAACGACAGAGCGTACAAATATACGTCCTTGATATGTGCCGTTGATAGGGAAAAACATTTGCGTTCCTGTGCCGTCTTTGGCATTCTCGGCGATGAAGAACAGAATGCCCCATTTGCTAGCGTCCTTACATACCGACGGCAGATTGGTAGTTAAAAATCTACTTGTCTTAGTGTAGCCGTTTGTCAGCCATGCGTTAGCGTCGCTTATATAGCTGTCTACAAACGGCAGGTAGCCGCTCAGCGCCTCATTGATAACCTTGTTTTGCACAGGGTTTGTAGATGTGCTGGACAAAGCACTGTCAATCTCCACCTTGGGTAGCAACCCTGTTATCTGTGTGCCGTCTGCCGCCGTAGCGGTAACGCCCTCTGCCAAATCATTGGCAGTGACGGTGTCGCTAGTCAAATCTACCAGCGTTTCACCGCCGTATACTACTTTTGATACTGCCATGATATGCTCCTTATGCTATGGTTACAGTCACGCCGCCAGCGCTGTTATCACTCTCGACGTATGGTATTGCGGCAACGGTCACCTGCGACAAATAATTGTAGCCTGTATCGGGCAGCACGGTCTGCGCCGTGGTAGCAGGCGTTGCGCTCTTAGACTGTGCTTTAACGTCCTCGCTGCCGCTCATGGTGCCTGTTACGCCCAAAATGGTAACGCCGCTGCGGATGTTGCCAGCAATGATTTTAGCCTGCTCGGTACTGCTGATACTAACCTTGCCTGCGCCGTCATGATAACCAATGGGGATAGTGTACACATCCGTCTTGGTGCTGATGGTGCCTGTTACAGCGCCGTTGTTCTTCATGGTGCCTGTCAGCTTCACGCCATTAACATAAGCGGTCTTGCCTGTCAAAATCTCAGCAACAGCCGCCGTAGCGTCCCCTGTGTCAGCATCAAACGTGCAAGTACCTGTAATAGCGGCGCCATCCTTGCCGTGGGTGGTGTAGCCGCTCAGCACCTTGTCTGCCGTTACTGTGTCTGCGGTCAGGTCAATAAGCGTTTTGCCGCCATATACTACCTTTGATACATATTTATCAGCCATAATTTACCTCAATCTCCTTTCCGATGTACACCGTTAAGCCGTCTGCTAAATTGGTGGTTTCATAGTACGGGATTTTCTCGATCGTAATATTTTGGGCCAGATACCTGTCAGCCGTAGGCAGCTGGTAGGCTTCGTCTACCTGCGAACGTGCTGTGTAGCTGCCAGTGTAGCTTGTGCCGCCACCAGTGTTTCGTTTTGCGCTGAGTGTCCCCTGCAGCGTAGCCTTTGCAGGAGTCAGCACGCCTATGAGCTTCATCAGTAAGTCACCTCTTCCAGCAGCAGGAATTCATGCGGTGGGATTATCGTATCGACAAAGCCGTCGCTGCGCTTAAGCTCCACATCATAGACATAAGCGCCAAAGCGCAGGTCTGCTGTGTCAGCTGGCTCTATATTTACCTGCATATCGGCAATATCAATCTGCTTTTTGATAACCACAATAGGCGATGCCGCCACACGCCTCACGGTAAAAGTGAGCACATCACCAGCATCCAGCTCGGCGGCATTGCCGTCAGTATCCTGCACTGCCAGCTCAAAGACGCCGCTGTCGCCACGGATCAGAGAGATGTTATTATTGTTTACGCTAAACATAACCCACCCCCTAGAAGTTCATGTATACATTGCCGTCGCCGTCATCGGTCACTGTAAGGTTAAAATTTGCTATGGCCTTGGCCTGCTCCATGTAGGTCTTGGCGCTGGCGGCAGAAGCAGCTGCAGCAGAAGCACTCCCTGCGGCATTGGTGCTCGCAGTAGCAGCGCTGCTGGCAGAAGCTGCCGCAGCTGTAGCATTGCTTGTAGCAGAAGCCGCTCCTGTAGCTGCTTGGGTAGCATAGCCTTCTGCTGCCTCAGCATCCCAGACAACCTCAGAAGCGCTATACGTAGAGCCGCCAGCATTACCAACCACAAGCTTACGCTTGCCGCTAGCTTTTTTCGCTATGACCAGCTCGCCCTCACGCAAGGTAGGATTAACCTGCTGCCATTTTTCCTCGCTGGCAGTGCTAAACTGTATTCTCGCATTACTCATTTATCTCACCTCACGCAGTACGCACCCAAAAATAAAGCAGCAAATACGATGGTTCGAATGTAATTTTCTCCCCATTACCAGTGCTGCCTATCGTAATTTGGTGCGTATGATTGCCGTTAAAATGGCAAATATACTCTGTGTTATTATTATCTGCGTTGCCTTCGGACCGCAGATTCTTTTCTGCAACGGAAAAGCTGCCATTAGCCGCCTCCCAGCCTAATGTATTGCTGGTTGAATTGTTACCATAAAACGTATTGCTGCGGCTGCGGAAATTACCCGATAGGTCAGTGCTGTATACCGTCGCACTGTGAGTATGAGCAGGCAGATTATTAGCGTTCAGCGTAAAGCCGTCACTGCCACCAGTGCTGCCACCAGGATAACCTGCGCCAGCCGCACGGATATACCTGCCAGCCTCCAGCAGCTGCCACGTGCCGCCGATTTTGGAGCCAGGATTGATATTGTCCTTGGTTATGATTACGCTGCCAACAAAGCTCATAGCATTCAGATAATCAATATTCAAGGATACATTGCCGGAGCTGTCAGGCGTCTTGCCTTCAACGCTGTAAACAAAATTCTTTTGAATATTTCCCGCCGCGTCAGGTCTTTCACCGTTCAGGCTAAGGACGAAAGAATTCTTGATGGATGCCACCAGCTTCTCATAATCGCTGTCCAAAGCGTCCTGCCCCTGCTCCACAATAACCTGTGCCAAAGCAGCAGCCATTATCGTGGCCTGCTTGTACAGCTTGTTGTGCAGGTCAGCAGATGCTAGGCCGGGGACAACACCGTTAATGCGCTGTGTATTGGTGGCGTATTCAGCATCTGTCACAACGTTAGTATCGCTGACAGATTCAGCAAATACCTTAAAATTACTGCTTGCCATTATGTAGTCTCCTTTTCTGCCCAATGTGAGCTATAGCCGCTATACGTCATGGTGTTATAGTCATAGCTAAAGAGCGGCAGCCCGTCCGTGTTCACAAACGTCAGCACGTTAATGCGCACTCCCTCAGGCTTGGGAATAATATAAGCGTGGATAATAAGCTCACGCTCCAGTTGTGTATACTCTCCTTGCAGCACGATGTTAAACGACATATCCTGCAAATCCTGTATCGCCAGCTTTTTGTCAGCGCCCATAACAGCCTCCCACAACTCGTACAGCTCGGTAATTGTACCCTTCCATGCGTTTTGGATGATACGTGCCTTAATGAGCAGGCGGAACAGTTCATCATCTATCAGCGGCTGGTCCTCGCCCATATCCTCTGGAGCAAAGCCGGAAAGAAAATTCACGCTGCTGATGCTTTGCGGTTTAGGTGTGTTGATAATCTGGTATTCAGCACCCGCCGCCAGCGACGCAGGCGTAGGACAGATAACCTCGCTGGTAGCTTCTACCGACGGCTCAAAGGACAGCTGCCTGCTCACGCCAACGATGGTGCCTAAAATATCCAGCTGCGCCGTAGTAGCGTGGTCGATGTCAAAAGCGGCAACCATATTATCCGCACTGCTATCCAGGTCAAGGCCATAGCCTGCAAGCTTTGCCACCATAGCCGTAAACTTTGGGCTCCTGCGGTACTCGCTAGTTATCAGACGCTTGTAATATGCTAGGTCAAGCATCGACAGTCACCTCAATATCATCAAATACTGGGTTAGGTATTTCCTTATAGCCTATATCAATATCCGCTGCACTCAATGAGTCAGCAGCCAGTCCCAGCTGCAGGGATTTAATACCAAAGATAGGCTTTGTCAGCGATGGATTGCAGTCCGTGATAATGTTAGCCAGGATGGACGTCGAAACGTCGCTGCCAATAGTGAGCTCCGCCAGATAATTGTATATGGCCGTTTTTACGCTCGCCTGAATGCTGGATACATAGCCAGTGTACTTTTTTAGCACGCATTTAATGTAAATATCCTTGTATTCAGGACGGTAAAAACGGATGGTGTTCACATAATCGTTCTGATCCGTGTACTGCACCTCAACGTCACCGTTGGTGTAGCAGCCAATGCCCTTATGCACATAGATAGCTTCCGCAATATCTTCATCCGTGCCGCCCTCTACGACGCAGGTCACAGAATGAGCAGGAAGCCCATAAGGATTATCGTCTGATACGTCGCTGACGTTCGTATCATTTTCGTACACGGCATAGCGGGACACGTCGCTCAGCGCCGCAATAGCGCCCTTGGTGCCTGCAAGCATAGTCTGCGACGGGTTGGACGTGCTGATGGTCTGGCGCTGGCGCAGCTGTGCGTCTGTTTCCTCCGCATTGCCCTGCACCGCTGATACTTCATTGATAACCGACACCCAGCCGTAGGTAGGCGTATCAATCTGATTAATATCGCCTGCCAGTGCCGATACCGCGCCTGCCGTAGCGCATGTAGCTACGGTATAGGTGCTGCCAGAGCTGCCGATAACGACAGTGGCAGGCAGATTCCATATCAAGCCTGCCTTGTCCTTGACTGCGCCGCTCGTAATCTGTGCGAACGGTTCGCCCTTAACAAGCACCTGGCAGGTGCTATGCCCTGCTGCTTTGCGCTTTAGGCCGTTGAGCTTGACCACGCTGTCCAGGCTGGTGCCAATGGCAGTCTCTGGCGAACGTGCATTATAAGCATAGGCCAGCGCCTGCAGCGTGTCGCTTTGCTTCAGCGCAAAGATGGACAAGAGCTGGTAATCTGCGCTGTCGTTGCCCAGGTAGATATCTGTGCCGTATATCTCCTTCATTGCGGCAATCATATCCTCTAAAATATCGTTATAGGTAGGTATATGCAGGCCAGTACTGTCTACATAAGGCTTGAAATAAGCCACAACTACACCTCCCCTTCATTACTGATATAAAGCGTGCCGTAGAGCGTTTCTACGGTCGCCTTAAATTTATATATTCTGCGTTCGTAGCTAGAGTCAAACTGCAGCACAGAGCTGACGCCATCCGTCCCGCTAATGCGGTCACGGATAATGAGGTCAACAGCCTGCCTGTTCTCCTCGCTGCCGCTGGTGCCTAAAATCCGCTCCCAAAGCGGCAGTCCATCCTCTAAATCCTCCCACCATTCGTGGTATAGCAAAAGCAGGCGCGACTTGATAGCCTGCGCCACCGCATCCACGCCTGTAAGATAGTTTTGCTGGCCACGGCCGAAGCAGTAGTCCCAATTATCGTCCAATCGTCTGTATTTCATGACTAACCTCCGATAAATACATTGCTGCTGCCTTCAGCTACAGAGCCGCCACAGCTGACCGCGTCACCGATACGGCCTGCAGCCTTGCCGTTGATAAACACACTGCTGCTGCCGCTGGCAATAACGCCGCTGTGACTTGGGTGGTTTATGCAGCCATGCGCTGCATAGCTGTCACCCACACGGCCAGCGCCCCTGCCATTGATAAACACATTGCTGCTGGCAGTAACCAGCGCTGTAGGAGGGCAGGCATCGTGCCCAGTGTCCAGGTCTCCCAGACGGGTCGCATTACTCATTGATGTTCACCGTCCCCGCCTTAATATTAACAACGCCACCCACAATATTAATGGTGCTACCAGAGATTTCAACATAGGCACTGCCCTCCTCGTTTCGCAGCTGCGCAGAGCTTGTGCTGTAGTTTGACAGCACCCTAGGCTGGCTCCAGATACCGACAATGGCAAAGCCGTCGGACAAATCGTGCCTGCGGCACTCCACCTGGTTCTGCACGCCACCAGACTGCCACCAGCCATCCATACACATATCGCCAAAAACAACAAGGCACTCATCACCTGCCTGTATTGGCAGCGTGAGCGCATAGCCGCCAGCACGCGGCAGGGCAACAGGCACATCCACCAAAAGTGGTATTTCTACCCATTGCTCGCTGCCGTCAAGGTTAAGCTTCTCGCGCAGGGCAGGACGGACAGTCACCGTCTGCGCCGCAGCGTCAAAGCTCTGGATAATGCCAGGGATGGCAACACGTGTCTTAATGCTGGCGGCACGTTCATCAAGACGGCTTTGCCTCTCACCGCTAGGAGCACGCTCATTCAAATTAATCATACAATCACACCCCATTCGGATTCTGCGCCGCGTTCGACAGCAATGCAGGCAGCGCACCCACGCCGTAACGGCTCACGCTGTTACAATCTGTGTACCAGTCATTCCCGGCAGTATCGCCGTGATGCGTCAGCTCTATAACCTGGTAAATCCAGTCAGGGTCTAATGCTGACTGCTTGGTACCAGGCTGCGTCTGCGCCTCGGTAATTTCGCTGTTTTTAATCTGCACCAACGACTTCATGCCTATAGCAGGGTTCAACAGCACGCGGAAGCTGGCGCCATCCTGCGTCTGCGACGGTGTACCGATAAGGCCTGTTGTGGGTGTAACCACGATAGCTTCATCCTGCGCCACATCGGTCAGCTTGGTCATGTTCAGCATTCCATCCTCTATCCAGTAGCTGGCACCATTACCCCTGGCGATATCGCCAATACAGTCCTTGGGTTCGCCAAAAATAACCTTGCCTCTAGGCAGCTTCTGCCCGGACAAGCCTTGGGTTATGGTGTTGGTGGGGATTTTCGTCTGCGACTTATCGCACACAGCCTGCAGCACCTGCCGTTGGTTCAGGCCCTTGTTCAAGGTCTTAGCGACAAAATTCAGCCTTAATGGGTTCTTGCCGTCAATGCACAGCAGGCTCAGCACATAATCGGTGTTGTTTTCCTTGCGGCGGCGTGGATACACCACCTGCCCGTCAAAGATTTTACCGTACTGCTTAGCCTGCGTTTCCTGGATAGTGCCATCTGCTGACGTTTCCAAATATCCCTCGTAGCCTGCCTCAATGATAACCCTGTCGCCTTCCTTGATAATGCGCTGCTCGGATTCAGAGGTGAGGTTATAAATCTCCACGGTAGCAAAGCTGGCAGCCTCACGTGAGCGCTTCACGCTAAACACCACGCGCAGGTCAGAAACATTTAACGCTTCATTATCCTGCGCATCCACTACCAGGATTTTCCATTTGCGCATCCATAAGTGTCCGCTCATGTCTCCTCCCCCCAAAGCAGCAGCCAGGTGGCCCCCAGTGTTTCATTGTCAGGCTGCTGCAGCGTCGTCGGCTCCACCGCCACAACATAAGCACTGCCAATATTTAGGTAGCTGTACTGCCCCAGCAGGTTTATACCAGGCACTAACGGCAGCGCCGTGATCAGCTCCTCGCCCGTAGAATTATCCACGATATCCGCCACCCACAGGCTGTACAAATCGTAATAGCGCAGCTTCAGCAGGATGTTAATATTGCGGTCACCAGACAAGGTCAGCTTAAAGGTTGTCTGACTAAAGGCAGCCGTTGTTAATGGTATTTCATAATAGCTCATTACGGCACCCCCAATATTTTCTCTGCGCTGCGTGCAAGGGTGGGACGATTAACAGGCTGCGTTTCCTTAGATGCCTGCTGCGCTCCCGTGGTCCATTCCCTAGCGGAAACCTTTTCTGTACCCACGTTCACAACCAGCACCTGCACCATGTTCACTGTAGCCTTAAAAGCACACAGCGTCGACACATCGTCGCTGACCTCTATGCTTTCGATAAGCATATTTTCGTAGGTGTTCAGGCGCGTAACCACCTGCATAGGCGTGCGCAGCTCCTGCAGCTTGCACAGCAGGCGGTAGGCCTGGACAGATTTAGTCTGCCCATCACTGCCGTACTGCGCCCCGTTGCGGTAGCCCATAGCATCCGAAACACCTACCTGCATGCTAATACGTACAGGATTAACAAAGGCGTGGTCGCTGATATTGGCGCCAGTCTGCACAGGATGCTGGGTGATAGTCAGTCCATGCTCTGTGTCGGTCGAAAAGATGGCGTCAAAAATATAGCCGCCAATGTTGCTCTTGACCATAACTGTCTGCTGTATCCCTAAGCCGCTGCCCCACAGTGTCGGAGTATAGGCGTTGCTCTGGTCAAACAAGCTCTGTCCGCTGACCAGCTTCGAAACCAGGCTGGCAGCAGAATACAAGCCGCTTAATGTGTTTGCTGTGCCTGCTCCCAGCACGCTGCCTGCCGCGGTAGTAATTACTCCCGGTAACGCACTCATACCAGCACACCTCCCCCGTTAACAGCAGCCAGGCGCTGCTGCAGATTATCGCTTACAGCACTGGCAATCTGGGCAGGGTTATTGCTGCTGCCACAGTTGACCACGATACCGCCAACGTTGACCACACCGCCGTTGTAGGTGCTGCTGCTTGCCGCATAGGGAACGTAGCCGCCAGGCGCAAGTCCTGCAGCTGCATACGACGTGGGCGAAACAGGATAACTGCCACCACCGCCGCCATGGCCACCGTCAGAGCTGTGCGCTAACGGCTCGCCATCCATATAGCCATAAACCTCGGCAGCGTTTGCACGCCTGCCCTCGTTATTGGCAGCCTCGGCAGCAGGGCGCTCAAACATGTCGCTAAAGACCTGTGCCGAAGCTTCTGCCGTGCCAGCCTGCCGCAAGGCAGCGCCTGCGGCGCTTTCGTTATGCCTCAGCTCATAGTCCAAATACTCCAGCTGTGTGTCCAAATCTGTCCAATCCGTGCCGCGTGCTGCTGCAAAGTTTTTCAGCGCTTCCCAGCGTTCATTGTGCCATTGGGCGATACCGCCAGACGTGCCGCCGTCGCCTACGCTTTCGGTGTTTAACCCAGATTCCTGTATCAGGTTGCCGACAATGCCTGCAGCCTGCTCCTTGCTCCAGCCTAAACCCATAAGCTTTTGCGCGGCATACTTGGCGCGTTCCTTCTGGTCATCGCCCAAAACAGCTCCCACAGCACGCCCTACAGCACTGCTCTTAAACGCGTCAACAAGACTGTCGCCAGCAGATAATAGCATCTTGCCAGCACCAAGCAAATCGCCGCTTTTAGCCTTGCCGACAGCCTGCAGCACCTTACCTATAGCCTTGGCCAGGTTCAGCACTGTATCAATAGTGTGTCCCACTTCATCAGCAAAGAAGCTCCAGAAGCTTTTCACCTTGCCCTTGTTCTTGCCACCCATCTGGGAAATAATATCCGCAACAGCCTCAGCGATAGCGCCAAGGCCTTTAGCCACCTCACTGACAGCCTCTTTGATTTTCTCACGGCGCTCGTCGGTGAAAACATTCGTCAAAAGCTCGGTAAGATTTTTTAGGATTTCACTGATAGCCTCCTGCGCAGCACCCAGCAGGCGCTTTAAGGGATTGTTTTCATCCGTCAGCCACTTCCACAACGGAGCAAGTGTTTTACTGCTTTCCCTGCCCTCAAGATAGCCAAAGAAGTCCTCCAGCAAAATAAGCGCTGTGCCGATGGCCATCATCATCAGGCCAAACGGCCCTGCCATAATCGCAGCACCGGCAACAGCAAACACAGCAACAAGTGCCTTGGTCTTTCCAGGCAGTGCGTCAATAAAATCATATATACCCGTAAACAGCCATTTTAATGCTTTAAGCAGCGACATGGCTACGCGCACTATGCTGGCCAGCACGCTGGCAGCCTTGCGGGCCAGCTCAGGCATATTCTTCCCAAGCTTATCGTTTAGCCAGCGGATAAACTCCTGAAACTCTTTAATATATGGCTGCAGGTATTTTATTAGATAATACACCAGCCATTCTCTCAGCATTTTCAGCTTCAGCTGCAGTGACTGCACGTCGTAGCCAATCTCGCGGATCCAGCTCAGCTGCCCGCCCGCATCTGCAGGCGTTGCTAAAGCGTTCATCTCCTGCCGCAGGCGGAAAAATTGCTCACGCAGCTCAGGCACCCAGGCCACGTCTTCCTGCGACGCACCCATGGTTTTTAGCACCACGCTGAGCGACTTGGCCGTTTCCTTGGTAACCCACATGTTCTGTGCCAGCTTTTGGTATTCCATATCAGCAGCAGCAACAGCGCGGATGTTATCAACAACAGATTCTGTCACCTTGGTAATGGCGACAAAAACGCCTGCATATTTCAGCACGCTGCCCAGCTTGTTGATAGTGCCTGCAAGGCTGTTGATAGCCTGCGACGCTCCATTAAAAGCGTCCTTGTCAACCTCAGCACCAACACGGACCAGATATTCTTCTAAAATATTGCTCACTGAGCCCTCCTCCTTTCTGCGGCCTGCTGCGCACGCCATGCATTCTCAGCCTTCACAGCCAGAAGCTCGTGTGCATCCAGCAGGTCGTCAAAATCATAGGTGCCGTCAAACAGCTCGTGCTGCTGCCACAGCCCTGCAGCAACAGGCGCCATGGCAAAAGCATCAAGCGTAGGATACGGCAGCGGCTCATATTGCAGATTTACTCCGCCGGAAGCTTTAACCCGGCTTCGCCGAAAAAACCGCCAACGTTAAACATTAAGGCCTCAATAGTCAGCTTGATCACGGCTGCAACGTCATAAGCCAGCGCTTCGTCCACAAAATCACCCTTTGCTGTGAGCACTGGCTCAGGCACCTGCTGCCCATTGGGCGCTTCAACCAAACGGTATACTGTTTTCAGCAGCAGGGACTGCAGCTCGTCAAAATCCTTGCGCGGCATACCCATCAGCGCACCAGCAATGGCCGTACCTTTGCCCTTGCCTTCCATGGCAGGCGCCAATACGCCTGCGGCCTTAAAGGCCACATATGAGCCTGTACGTGCATCCATTTTAGTCAGCTGGTAAGGCTTGCCAGCCACCTCTACGATTTTCGTCTTTTGTTTCAGCATATGCATGGCCTCCATTAAATAGGCAGGTTAGTAATTTCTGCACACATCAGCGTCCAGGTCACGTGCTGGCCCTGGCTCTGGTATGGAGTATCAGGCTCTTTCTGCGGCGATACGCCAGAGATGATATGCCTTGTGCCAGTCGCAGTGTTGCGCAGGGTAATAGAAGTGCTCGCCCATTCGCTGGTAGGCAGCTGCCACAGTGCATTGAACCAGAGCGTCAGCCATTTGTGGATGCTGGAGCTCTGCTGCACTTCAATGGTTATGGTACCATTATTGCCAGCAATCTTAGACACCATCACAGAGCCGTCTGCCGCAATATCATGGGCAGTGCGGTCGGTGGCCTTGCTGATGGTTACAGAGCCAACACCGGTGCCATCAAAAATATACGCGCCAAAGGTCGGGTGCGAAATAGAACCCGCCAAATCACCAAAGCTATAAGTCGTCTGTTCCATTATTTCCCTCCTTAGCGGTTAACATTAACCTCGATAGTTACAAACTCAATAGCGCCTGCCAGCTTCACGCATACGTAAATCGGCGGTGCCTTACGCTTGTCGCGGTCAGCCTGCGACTGGTCATCAATAGGCTCGCTCTGCACAAGATAGCCATCAGGCAGGTAGTCGCCGTTCTGCAAATCCAGGCACTCGGTGCCGTTCCACTTGCCTGGAGCGATAAAGCCAAAGTTAACAAACTTTTTGCAGGCCGCATTGATAACATTGATGATGCTGGTAACGCCGCCCTCAGTCTGCGGGATTTTCTTGTTTTGATAAAGCAAATCCATCACATTCAAAGTGATTTCATTCTTCAGCATATCAAGATACAAAATTTCGTCGAAGCTGGTACCATCGGCCATATAACCCTGCTGCAGGATATCATAATCACCGCCACGGGTAATATACACGTTGCCGTTGTGGCCAGTGGTGGTAGAGCTGCCGCAAACATGCTCTATCTGCGTCTCGGACAAATCATCCGTAGTTACGCCCGGCAAGGTTTTATATGCCAGGGTAAAGGCGCTGCCGCTGGTGCCACGGTTTGCACCCATTGCATAACCCATAGTAGCAACAACAGCGTCGGGAGTATCCTCCCTGCCGCAATACTGACCGAAGCTACGCTGGTAGTTTTTGTCGCTCAATGCCTTAAAAATGCTCTTTGCGTCGCCAGTAGCATCCAAAACGTTACTGTCAGAGGTGGTATACATATACAAAGAATCTGGAGTAGCAGCCTCGGCCCAGGCAGCGCAGTCCTTCAAATCAACGTCCTCTGCCCCCAGATAGGTAAAGGCATACCATTCAGAGTTTGCATTGCGGCAGGCGTTCAAGGTTGCGGTCATATTAACATCATCGGAGCTCTTAACACCGACGGCCAGCTTGCGCGGACTGGTGCTTGCAGCAAAGTACAGCAGCGCCGCCTTGTATTCCGCACTGTCAGACGTAAAGCCATCAGCCAGCATAGCAGCCGTGCCGGTATACACACGCACGCGCTCAGCGGTAGGGATTACGCTGCTCTTGCCGATGATAAGGCCAAGGTTAAAGCCCTTACGTGCCGCACTCTTAGCGGATAGGTTAATGACCACGTCGACAATCGGAGTCAGGGATAAATCAAGTGCCAATCAAAGTCACCCTTTCTTAATAATAATATCGCCAGGCTCCAGCACTTGGCTGCCTGGCTCGTTTGCCTTGATAGTAACGTCCACCTGTTCAATAGCATTTACAGACGTACTAAATACCATCAGGCAGTTAAAAGTCATAGATAAATCGGCGCGCTTCCACCAGCGCCCCTGGAATAGCTCAGGAACGTACTGCACGGAATCAGCACCGCCAACAGGATATATCTTCTGCTTGCGCAGCTTGGGCCTGCCGCCTACAAGTGCCATACGCACAGCAAGCAGTGACTCGTAGCAGGCAGGTCCGTAGGCTATGAGCTTCAGCTGCAGGGTGCGTGTGCTTGCCCTGTGCAGTACAAGGTCCCGCCCCGCTTCCTCCAGCACGCTGTCTACATCCTGCATATAGGCATCGCCTGCCTCGCTCAGCTGCATAAATACAACATCGTCCGTAATACGCCAGTCCGGAGCACCATCCGTCGGCCACGAGCGCCTTACAGGCGGTGGCGTAACCGACGTGTCATGCCCAAGTATATCCATCAGCTCTGCCCAAAAGATGGCCTCTAGCTCCGCTATGCTTTTAACCAATGCCATCACCGTCCAATCTTGTGCCGATAGACCTGTAAAAGCCATAGTCGATATCGGGAGTGACTGACAGTATTTTGTATCGTGCTCCGCGCCATTCCAGCTCGTCGCTGACGGCCTCGCCATTGGTCGCGTGCAGCTCCACATTGGTCAAAAACTTCATAGCGCCAGTCACACGGTCGCCTTCAGGAGCAAGCTGCAAATCCTTTGCCTGTGCCACCGTAACAATAGCGGCCACAGTAAATACAATAGGATTGCTTTCATCCCTGGTATAGGCGCCGTCCTGCCAGCTGGCGGCATAACGCCTTACAGTGATGCGCTGGCAGCCTAAACGCCTAGAACGAACCACACGTCCAACATTTACCATACACATCACCTCACAACATAAATAATAGCCTTACGCATAGCGTCTGTATCAATAAGCGGATTGGTTTTTCCGCCCCTGCCCTTAGTCTTTTTGGCAACAGTAATAGGCGAATTAGGCTCCCAGCCGTTGCGCGCGTCCGTAAACCAGCTGCGGCAGTAATTTTGTGCCAGCATACCTGTGCGCTGCGTAAAGCGGCCAGCCTTGGCTATATCGCCAATGGCAGCGGCCTTTACTGCCTTGGAATATTCCTCAGCAATCTCTTTCTTATGTGCCTTTAGCGCAGGCTCAATAACAGGCCGCGGCGGCGAATGCCAAAGCGGCGAGCCGTGTGCCTGCACATACAGCTGCAGCGCCACGCTGTACTTCTTGCCTTGGTTCATCTGCGTTTGCATTTCCTCACGCATAGACTTACGGCGGATGCCGTGCGTATGAATATAGAGCAGGCTTGCATTGTTTATCGGCTCCCCGCCACGGGAGGACTTCTCCTGTGGAATACCGACATAAAGCTTTTGCAGGCCTTGAATTCTGCCCAGGATACCGTCCAGGCCTCCATTAACAACCCTGCGTGTAGTTTTAACGCTCACCATATGTATATCCCGCCTTTGCCTACAAGCTTGGCAATGGTAGCAAACTGCGAGCCAAAGGCAGTAAGCTTGAACGCTGCCCAGCCTGCAAGGTCCTGGCTCAACATGGACGTATCCATAGAGTAAGACACACCATCGGCGCTTTCACTCGTGACCACGCCAGCAGCCTGCGCAGCATTCACAACGTCTGCAGCCTCCGTGCCAGGCTCTGCTACATTCTGCAAATACAGCGTGCAGAAATGAGCTATAAATAAACCAATGGCCAGCTGCCACATCTTGCCAAAGCGCTGCTTAGCAACGCAGGCCTGCCCCAGCTCCAAAAAGCTGTTTAACACCACATCAGGCAAAAGGCCTGCAAACTGCGGATAGAACGTCAGAAAATCATTAAGCGTATAAAGAGGATTCTCCTGCGTTTTGATATTGCTGGCCTGTGCGGTCAAAGGATGGTACATAATACCACCTCCTGCTTATTATTCAGCTTCGCTTTTAACGGTACGCTTACGGGTGGTGCGGGCTTTGGCAACGGCCTCAGCCTCGGCCTTGGCGTCCGTGCCATTGACAATTACAAGGTCACCGTCAGCCAGCGCCAGCGGATACAGCGCACTCTCGGTAATCCAGTCCGGAGCATCCTCAATAGCCATACCGCCCTTAGAGATAAAGCTCAAAGTGATGTCGGACGGATGCTCAAAGCAAAAGCGTTTTTTAGTTAAGATAATCATGCATAAACCTCCATAACAAAATAACGTGCATATTTACGTCAAACATGCACGTTATTCAAGCAGTTAATCAGATACCGTCATAGTAACCAACAGGCTGGTAGTAGTTAAATTTAACCTGGCCAATCTGTGCGGCATACAAGGTGAGATAAGCAGCACGCTCCACACTCGGCTGGGTAAAGGCACGGGTGATAGGCACAGTAATGTCAAAGTTTACCTTGTCTTCATCGTTTACATATACCATCATGCGGTCTTTGCCAGAAGAGCCAGCGCCAATGCACCAGCGGCAGGGCTCAATGGTGATGTTACCGCCCTGGTTTTTAGCAATATTGTTAGCAAGCAGGTATTCCATAACGGAAATATTGCCAGCGTCAGAAACCTTCTGCATGTTGATATAGGCATATTGCTCAGGCGGAATCAGCACATGGTTAGGCATGCCCTGCATATCGTATTCGGAAGCAGTCCAGGACGCAACCAGCGCGTTATTGATATCATGCAGGATTTCATCCGGGGTTTTGGTTTTCCAGGTAGAAGTGCCTGCAGCGCCATTGCCTACAGCATGGATAACAACATTCGGATCGTTCAACAGGCCAGTAGTGCCTGCTTCCTTAAAGCCGTTGTAAACATTAAGGTCAAGAGTCTTGTTGTAATTGAGCTTAACGCCCTTGTCCAGCAAATCCTCAAGGTTGCGGCCGATCTGCTTCAGCTTGGCCTGGTCGATAAAGGGAATCTGCATAGCGTGCATCCAGGTGGATACCTTATACATGTTTTTACCCAGGTCAACCTGCATAACAGGAATAGTGGTGGCACCAGGCGCGGTGATGCTGTTAGCGTTCGCACCGCTGGTAGCATAATCCACATCAAAAGTGCTGGTGTATTCCACCCAGCCGCCGCCAGTCTTGGCAACAATATCGCGCTGCCAGGTGACAGAGGTCAACGGCTCCCTTACCTTCGGGTCCAGCTTCTCCAGCTCACCAGTCAAATAGGCCATGCCAGAAGAAGTAGCTGCGTCCCAGGCGCTGCCACGGAACGCCTTACCGCCGCCCTGTTTCATGGCAAGATTGCCAAGGTTACGTGCGCTCACATCAGCGCCGCCAAAATATACGCTCATATTCTTACCTCCTTATCAAGCAGCTGCACGGGTCAGCAGGGTTACTTCACAGATGCGGTTTGCATCCATAGCACCGCTGGTCCAGCGCATATTGGGAATTTCAATAGTGTTAGTGGAATCGGCAGCAGCCTCAAAGCCACCGACAACACCGTTAGCAATAGAAGCGTTAGCCTTTACTCGCAGGTACACCTTACCGTTAGCAGTCGGAGTGCCTACATTGCACACAACGGTAGCAGCACCACGCTCCAGCACGCTCATATAGGCGCCAGGCTGGTACTCGGTGTAGTTTTGCTCAGCATAGCTGATAGCCTGCTTTACTACGCGCAGTGCAATGCCTGCAACATCAGCAGCGGTGGTGGTTGCGGTAACGGCGCTGTAGGTGTTGTCGCTGTTGATGCAAACAGCAGCACCAAAAGGAATAGCAGCGCTTTCAGCGTCCAGCAGACGGCTGGCAACAATATCGTCCGGAGTACGGGCGTAGTTGCCCGGGTAGCCATAATTAAGGGAAATACCAATAGCTTTACCAGTCATAATTTAAACCTCCTCAGTTCTTTTTGTAATGCGGGTTGTATTTGTCACGGATAGCACGGCCCAGCGCACCATCATCAACATTGCTGTCCATAGCGCGCGCTTTGGCATTGTTGCGGCGGATGTTCAGCAGTTCGCCATACTGGCTGTCGTAGGCCATGTTGCCTTTGATAAGCATAGCCAGGGAGTCAGCAGCACGTTTTCTTTGCGCTGCAGGCAAGCCGGCAATAGCAGGCTTCAAGTTGCGGATGATGGCCATAGCAGCATCACGTGCTTCAGCGGACGCAGGAACGGGAGCTCCCTCAGCTTCTGCCTCCGGCTCCTCAACAGCGTCCTGCGCGTTGATTTCCTCCGGAGCCTCCACAACATCGTCCTCGTCGCTGGTGGGTGCTGGCCTTTGCAGCTCTTCCTCCAGCGCGTCCAAAGCGTCAGCTTCAGACTTAGACGCTTCCTGCTGCTTCGGAGCGGATAACGCCGCAATAGCGTCCTCGATTTTGCTCAGGCGTGCATCCAGATCAGCGTCAACAGCGCTCTTTTCAGGTGCAGACTGCGGCGCAGGTGCAACAGGCTGTGCAGCTGGTGCAGCAGGTGCAGTCGGAGCAGTGTGCGGAGTAGCGTCGGCACCGCCGGCAAGCTTTGCTGCAGCCTCCATATCTTCAGGTGTAGTGTCGGCATCCAGCGCCAAAGCTTTTAGGATGCGGCCAAACAGGGATTTTGACATTTTGTTTCCTCCTTTTTGATTTTTGGCAGTGTCACGGATGGCAACCTTGTGCCCCGCCCTGCCTTTATCCACAACTGCTACATGGTTGCCACGGATTTCCAGCTGGTCATAGCTGGCAGCACCCGTGGGATTCCATAAGCAGTCATAGCCACATGAGATTTCTCTCTTGCCACCCTCGATTTTCTTAATGAGGTCAGCATCATAAATAAGTAAATCGGCAACCAGGCAGTTACGCAGGTCACCATCTCCCCGACGCACGTCCCGGCATACACCCTTAATGTACCGGGTGAAATTATCGGGAGTAACATCCTCAGGCGGGTGCTCGTCACAAACAGGCTTGCCTTCAAAGGAAGCCACGGCAGCGCGGTCAAACACCTCGCTCTCAGGCCGCTGCACATCATAGACGCGCTCGCTGTCCTGTGCGCCAAATTCCGCGCCGCGGTATTCCTGTACCCCTGTGCGTGCAATAGGTACGTCCTTGCACACAAGGAAGCCTTCTGGTGTTTTGAGGATGTGGTCGGAGATGCGCGAGCCAAAATATGCTCTGGGCATTACAGCTCACCTCCGGTTAGTAGTCGTTTAAATTGATTCAGAGTCAGTCGCTCTATCCTACCATTGCGGTACACCTTCGCAGGCCACACCACCTGGTCAAAGCGGATGAGCGGCTCAGGATAACAGCGGCAGCCATAAATATTTCCCGCATGGTAATGGCCTTGGGATTTTTCGTGGTTGAGCACTTCAGGCGCTGGAGCTTCGCCCCATAGGATAATTACGCCCTCCATGTGCTCATGAGCACTACGCACACGCGAGTCTTCGCACGTGCGCCAGACATACCACTCAAGTCCTGCCTCAGCAGCACGCACCTGCGTAAGCGCCGTGCTGGCCTTGGACGTTTCTGTCCTAGCTATAAGACGTGCGTGCGCTTCGGTCATGTGCGGATACTCTTTAATGATTTCCTGCACCATAGCTTCGGGCCGCAAGCCCTGCTCATACCCCTTGGCAGCCTTGCGGGTTACCTTTTCTGCCAGCTCCAGCGGCATAGAGCGTATAAGCTCAGCGTTACGGCTGATAATATCTTGATAGGTGCTGGCCACCTGGGGAGAAGATAGCTCACGCTTCAAAGCGTTGTATACCATTCTCCCTCTGCTTCCCTCAGCTGCAGCAGCACGCCACGTCTTATGCCCGTCTCTGAATAAGTGTGTCGCCATTGTACGTGCGATCCGCTCGCAGTCCTTGCGGAAGGTAGGTGAACGCGCCAGCCGGCGCAATACGTCGGCAATAAAAAAAGGACTGGCAACGTGAATAAGCTCACGTTTCAATCCTTGTAGCAGGCGGTCAATAGCGTGCGCGTAGGAGCGCTCAATGACACGCGGCATTTGAAATTTTTTCATGTGTTGAATCCTTTGCAATAAAAAAGCGCAGCCAGCAATTTACTGGTTACGCTTAAGGGTAGTTATTCTTCTAACGGCTCCGCATACGTCTGATACAAATATGTTACAAGATCTGCTGCAATACGGCCACGGTCGCTTATAGGATCGCCTTTAAGTGCCTCGTCCACTTCAATGTCACAACAACGTTCATATAGTTCTTTATGTTCTGCTGGAGATTTAGCATCTAAGTTCTCAGCATTTATACCAAACTCTTTTTTTAAAAATTTTTCCATTTCTGTACTCATAAATTACCTCCAAGCAATTCTGCTATCCCAGTAAACAGTTACAATATTACCATCTCTACCAACCCCAACTAGTCGACCATTCATCTTATATTCATAAGTTCCAGGATGACGAATGCTTTTTTTAGGGTTCGCCAACCTTAATGCAACCTTTACATCTTCAGCAGATAACCCACGTTGAACCATGCGGTCGCAAGCATGAGTCGATACGCCAGTAATCGTAGCTCCACATGAAGTTTTAAACCCTATAAGAGCTTTACGAAAACTAGCTTTTTGCTCAGCTGTTGCAGATATATTAGCATTATTTGATTGAGTTTGCAAGTTGTTTTTTATAGAGCTTCCATTTCCTGTTTTACTAAACCAACCTGTGTTTTTAGGATTTCCACCACGTTCATGCTTTGATTCATCCCAATCATCTGCCTCACCCATAAAGGCCGTGTCTGCGTTTTTTACTTGCCTAACAGAAGCAGGTGCCTGCGGTTCAAGCGGTTCTTCACCGCCAAACATGCCACCCATCTCGCCAGGCTGCTCCACCTCGGCGCTGGCCTTTTCGATATCCTCATCGGTGATATTCGTCCACACGCCTGTGCGCTCGCTCTGCTGCTTCAACTCCTGCAAGGCAGTACGCTGAGAGATAAGGCCAGCATTGTATGCAGCCACGACATTGTCCGTGCCGCACTTGGCAAGGTCGGCGCGCTCTTTATCCGTCGGCTCTGCCACAGGGTCAAATTCAAAGTCAAAGTCCTCGGGAATACTCCCCAGCGTTGACAGCACAAACACTGGCAGCAGCTTGTTTAATATCGGCCGCAAAACGGATTCCTGCTTCTCTGCTATCATGTCATAGTAGTTTTGCAGGTCGCTTTCACCCGTAGCATTCAGGCCGCTAGGAGAACGCCCAAACAAACGGGTTACAGGTATCTCGGCGGCGCCGCTGATATCCATAATAAACTGCTGGTAGCAGTCAGCCAGGCCGCCAAAGGTATATTGATGTGTTTCCAGGCCGTCAGCTGCGTCCATAACCTGCATGCCCATGTTGTTTAGCAGCATGTTCTGCGCTTCCAGCGTATTGTACAGCTCCTTCTGCGATTCACTGTCGGTGGCCGCTAGCAGTTGCCCTAGGTCCTGCATTTTTAGTACGCGGATGTTGGCCATAAATGTTAGCTGGGCAATATTCCAGCTAACGTTGTCGCGTTTCTTGAGCTCATCAAAAACAGACTCGACAACAGAAGCGCCCCATTGCATCTCTGCCAGCTCTTCCCAGTACGGCAGCAGGTTACCAAGAAAACGTATAACACGGCTGTGATGTATCTTTACGCTGCCACCGCCAGACGGATCCGTCACAGTGTAATACTTGGGATAGCCATAATCAGGGTCTGCAATATCCTCAATAAGCTCGCTCGACGGATTAACGCCGTTCCAGCGGTCAAAGATAAGCAGTCCTGCAAAATCGCCAGGCATTACCCAGTCAAGCTGCAGCGGCTGGCTCAAATCTGTGCCCTGGTGCTTCACCAGCATAACGCCCAAAGCACCGCCATACAGGCGTCCCCATTGCAGGCCACGCTTCACCTTGTCAATCAGCTGGGTGCGGCGCAGTTCCAGGTTAAGCTTCTTTTCAACATCTGGGTTGATGCCGCTGGTAATAGTCAGCCAGTTTTTCAGCATGTCAGACGGGATGACGTCCACTATGCGGCGGATAATCCAGCTTTCACGGTATAGCGCATTTAGCGTGTTAAAATCACGGGTCAGCCGCTGCAGGCTGTATTGTGTGCTTTCCAAAAGGTTAGGCGTACCTGTGCCCAGGCGGGCCAGCACGTTCTGAAAAGCGTCCTGCACCTTCACCCTGCGTGGTGCTGGTGGCGCTGCAGCAGCAATCGCCCTTGTTCGACGTTTAGACATTAGCAATCCTCCTCGGTCTTACTACAGTACTAACATAATAACGGACAGCGTCCGGAGCATGGTCAGCAACCTTCACAGGCTTTTCCTTGCCGCTGCTTTGTAAGGCTTTGTCATCCCACACATAGGATGTCAGCTCTTTAATAGTGTGCTCCATGCTTTTATGGAAATGAATACGGCGGCGGGTCATAAGCGTGTTGACCTTGCGTATGCCCTCAATGACATTATTGTCGGCGTTGATGGTCTCCACGGTCTCCTTGGCGTGCAGGCCACGGTTGCGCAGCTCAATCTTAAAGGAGGCAGCGCTTGGGTCAATAACCACATTAGTAGGCCACAGCTCCACACCGCGCACAAATTCCAGCAAATCATCTGCGTACTGGCTGTTATCCTTTTCGATTCCCTCCACGCGGCTGTCCCAGTAATACTCACGGATAAACCACAGGTCGTTACCATCATCCAGCACATCAAGGTACACCATAGGGTTTACAGTGCCATAGTCAATGGTAATGCTGCGCCGCATAATGTGCAGGTTATTCAGCAGATACTCCAGCTTGTCATCATCAAAGACAAGCTCGTCGCTCCAGGCATTGCGGTATATAGCCCCGCTGGCCATCACCCATTCACCCAGGATAAAGCGCTGGTAAAATACGCCTGAATACGTCGTGCGGTAGCGCTCACGCACTGCCTCTGACAATGACGGGTTATCATCCATCAGAAAATGCAGATGCAGCAGGCGCTTTTCATCCGCCCACTCTATCCAGTTCTTCAAAAACCAGTGCATAGGACTGTCAGGGTTACAGTTGAACCATATCTTAGCGCCAGTAACAGAGCAGCGGCCAGAGGCCTGGTTGACGAATGACTCAGGCATGAGCGCCACCTCGTCACAGAACAGGCCTGCAAGGGTCACGCCCTGGATAAGGTCCTGCGATGACTCATCACGCCCGCCAAAAACAT
>CAVDRP010000018.1:0-21725 GCA_963611535.1 Bacteroidaceae bacterium
TATTGAAGAACCGATTTGGCTCTTAGTTATTAAAAGAAGTTATTTGACTTGGTCTCGCGCCTTACGGCGCTCGACCCGCACATTCGCTTTTTCTAGGTTATATGTTCAGTTTTCAAGGTTCATCGTTACGTTTGTTTGCAACTTTGTGCTTTGTGTTTGTCGCTGTATCCCGGCGACTTGTATATAATACCACGCAGGCAAGGTAATGTCAACACTTTTTTTGATACTTTTTTAATATTTTTTTCGAAACACTAGGAGCTGTGTGTAAACAAAGTATCTTGTATACAAGCTTTACGGCTCTCAAAAAACTTTAGATATTCTTAAAAAAACTTCCAAAATCCTGTCTTTTCTGCTCTTCAAAGAGCTTTCTTTGCTACAAAATTTCTATAATCTTTTTTCAAAATTTCCTGTAACCGACACATTTTCATACTCAATAATAAAGATATCCGGATCACATTCCTCCAACAACGGCCGTAACTTCATTGCTTCTACTTTTGAAACAACCGTCAACAGCACATTTTTATTTTCGCCACTATAAGCACCAAACCCCTTTATGCGTGTAACGCCACGATGCACAGCTGCAAAAATAACCTCTTCTACCAGATCAATCTTGGTAATTACTATCATTGTTACAGTAATACTTGGCAGATACACCCTATCGAGAACTACTGCTGTAATTACAGCAAAAAAAATTGAATATACCGCTGCTGCTATATCGTATAAAAAAATACAAGCACCAAAAACGAAGATATTTATAATATTGAATACCTTACCGACGCTCATATTATTGTACTTATGCATCAAAAGCAGACCTAAAATCCCCTCACCGCCGCCGCTACCCTTACTCATTAACGTCATACCACAGCCTATACCACACAAAATACCTCCTGTAAGACAGGCTGTAATTGTATCTGGCATATAGCTATGCGTTGCTACCGGTACCACACTCAAAAGCAGGCTATAGCTCGTGATACACGCAGCCGATTTCACTAAAAAATCATTGCCAAATACCCGCATTGCTAAAATCATAAGTGGAATATTTAAAAGAAAATATATGCTACCAATATAGCTTTCATTAATAAATGTAAATCCTAGGACATTTTTAAAAAAATACCCCAGTAATTGCGCTATCCCCAAAAAACCACCATTATACAAACCGCAGGGTAGGATGAACATATTAAAGCCTATGGCGTAAATAAATGAGCCGCCAAGCATAAAGCCAAGGGTTTTGGGACTTAAGAATTCTTTAATATACGCTATAGCCTTCATCAATACAGCCTCCTCTGACTAATATCGTGGTAGGGGACAATCCGTCTGCTTTAATAATACATTATGTTAAGCAAAGTTTGGGTAAAGAAAATAAATAAAGCTAATTTCTCTTTTATTCTCGCAATAACTGCTACATATATTACAAATTTCTCTATAATTTTTTGACTGATTGGTCAGTTTTGCCATAATTCCGCCATAATCTGCCTTTATAATAAAGGCATAAAAGGAAAGCACAACACATAAGGTCTAAATTGCAGAAAGAAGGTGTCAATTATGATGACGACATTAACAAGATATATGAAAAAGATTACCGCTGTAGCACTGGCTACCATCGCCTTTTCCCTGCCGCTGGCAAGCGTTGCCTCGGCGCATGGGCGCAATGACAACCCGCCACCGCCGCCGCGCCATGAGGATCGCTACGACAAGCATCAGCGTCATCACAGCAACCACAAGCACAAAAGCAGCAGCTATGTAAGCAAGTCTAGTAGCAATAAAAAAGCTGCTACCAGCTTCCTTGTAGGTGCGGCAATTGGTGCAATCGTAGCCAAAAATACCTGATTACCCCTAACTCATCTTTACTCATACACTTCAAAAAGAGCTGTAGATTTACTTTTAGTAGTAGTCTGCGGCTCTTTTTGCTGCACTCCCAATCTCACTTAATGACAAAGCAGCTTGTAGCACCAACCTTTATTGTAGAAAGAAAAAATCCCGGACGCTGCAATTGCATCCGGGATTGAATGAGTTTTTTATGATTTTTTACATATTAGATATCGCGGCTGGCAATAATATCTACGCCCAAGCCCAAAATATCCTTAACTACAACCTCGCCAGTCTTTACCGGAGCCTGCACCTTAATACCACGCAGATAGCGGGCGCAGTCCATTACGCGCTCCTTAGGCAGCACAGCTGCAGATACGACGGGCAGCAAAGGCAGCACGCCACCTTCTACCGCTACGGTAGTAGTCAGCATGCGCTTAGGCGCAGTAACCTCGTCGTTAGCATACTTAGCGCCACGCGGACAGGTATTGCCTGTCACATTGGTCACAGCACCGTTTTCAATGGTTACAGTAAGCTCACAGCCCATAGGGCACATAATGCAGTTCATAACACGTGTTTCAACAGCCATTTTATACCCTCCTTACAGCACCAGACCTACGGTGATTTCATCACCAATCTGGGCAAATTTGTTAGCCGGAATTTCTACTGCGATCATTTCGCTGGGCTTAGCCACAGGCAGAGGACGGCTGAGCAGCACGTTATCGCCACTCTTGATTTCTAGTTTAATTTTACGGTGCGGTGCAGCTACACGCATAAACAGCTTAACCTTTTCATCTGCAGGAACTTCCTTAGGCATGGTCAGCTTTTGCGGTACGCAGGTACGTACACCGTCAATAGCCTTAACTGCTACAGTGCGGTTGTCAGTAGAAAGCTTGTCCTGAGCCTTCAATGCAGCGTACTTGCCGGCAATTTCTGCTTCCTCAGATACAAAGTCAACCAAATCATGTACGTGTACGACGTTACCTGCAGCAAAGAAGCCGTCCAGGCTAGTTTCGCGGTGCTGGTCAACAACAGGGCCGTTAGTCAAAGGATTCATGGACAGGTTCAGGCCGCGGGAAAGCTCGTTTTCAGGAATCAGACCAACAGACAGCAGTACAGTATCGCACTCAATATCAAATTCAGTACCAGGAATCGGTGTCATGCGCTCATCAACCTTGGCAACAGTAATACCGGTAACACGCTCCTCACCATGGATAGCAACAATAGTATGAGATAGGTACAAAGGAATATTATAATCATTAAGGCATTGTACAATATTACGGGTAAGACCGTTGGAGAATGGGCAGATTTCCAGGCAGGCCTGCACCTTGCAGCCCTCCAGGCTCATACGGCGGGCCATAATCAGGCCAATGTCGCCACTGCCTAAGATAACGATTTTGTGGCCAGGCAGGTAGCCTTCCATATTAACCATGCGCTGAGCTGCACCTGCAGTGAATACGCCTGCAGGACGCTCGCCCGGAATACGGATGGCGCCACGGGTACGCTCACGGCAGCCCATAGTAAGGATAACGGTTTTACCATGCAGCTCTAAAAGACCCTTTTCAGGGTTAACTGCGATAACGGTTTTGTTATCCTGTACATCCAGCACCATGGTATCAACCAAGGTTTCAATTTCAGGCTTATCCGCAACCAGCTCAATGCACTTATGCGCATAGCCAGGACCAGTCAGCTCTTCTTTAAAATGATGCAGACCAAAGCCGTTATGGATGCATTGCTGCAAAATACCACCCAGCTCGCGGTCACGCTCAATAACAATTATCTTTTTAGCACCATTCTGCCATGCGCTATAGGCAGCAGAAAGGCCGGCAGGGCCACCGCCAACAATAATTACATCATATAATTGGTTCATTATTATTCCTCCCCGCCATCTACTGGATATTTTTCGTAGAACATATTAGAATCGGTGCGCTCCTTGAGTACCTCGGGTACAGAAATCTTCAGCTCGCGTGCCAGAATCTGGGTAACACGCGGACCGCAGAAGCCACCTTGGCAACGGCCCATGCCTGCACGGGTGCGGCGTTTTACGCCATCAACAGTGCGTGCGCCAACAGGGGAGTTGATTGCTTCTACAATTTCGCCCTCGGTAACAGTCTCGCAACGGCAGATAACACGGCCGTAAAGATTATCCTCAGCAATCTTAGCAGCCTTTTCTGTATTGCTCATATGATTAAAAGCTTTATGCTTAGGCAGTGCTGCCTTAAAGTCAGCCTTTTTAGCGGCGCCGCTTACACGGGCAATTTCATTGGCAATCAGCTCGCCAACAGCCGGTGCAGCAGTAAGACCCGGGGATTGCATGCCAGCAGCATTATACAAGCCATCGGCCTTTTCAGAGGGACCAAGCACAAAATCGCCAGTGCTAGAAACCGCACGCAGGCCGGCAAATTCGGTAATAGCTGCACCCATAGGCAGATTGGGGATAAGCTTTTTGGCAGAAGCAATAATTTCGTTCATACCAGGAGTTGTAACAGCCTTATCCTCTTTAGAATCCTGCTCATTAGCGTTAGGTCCGATAAAGGTGTTGCCATGGGTAGTAGTGCAGACTAAAATACCCTTGGATTTTTTCGTCGGAGTGGGGAATACTACGCCATAAACCAAGCTGCTGCAGGCAGTTTTATCAAACAGGATATATTCGCCCTTACGCGGAGTAATAGTAAAGCTGTCGTCACCTGCTAATTTGGCAATTTCGTCAGCATATACGCCAGCAGCATTAACTACATATTTAGCAGCAATAGTACCCTTAGAGGTTTCTACGCCGATAATTTTGCCTTCTTCCTTGACAAAGCCAAGCACCTTGCAGTCGCGGATAACCTCAGCACCATTTTGTACAGCACATTGAGCAAAGGCAATAGCAGCACCAAACGGCCAGCATACGCCTGCGCTCGGAGCCCATAAAGCACCCTTGACAGTGCCCAAGTTTGGCTCCTGCTCCAAAACCTCTTCCTTCGACAGGATTTGCAGGCCTTCAACGCCATTAGCACGACCACGTACCAAAAGCTCATTTAATGTCTGCATTTCCTCGTCGGTGGTTGCAGCAACCAAAGAACCGGTCCATTTTATATCCAAGTCCAGCTCATCTTGTAGCTCGTGATACAAAGCATTGCCACGAACATTGGTAATAGCCTTCATGCTGCCTGTAGGAGCATCAAAGCCTGCATGGAGAATCGCACTGTTAGCCTTAGTAGTGCCAATAGCGATGTCCGGCTCTTTTTCCAGCAGAACGCATTTCAGGTCATACTTGGAAAGCTCGCGCAAAATAGCACAGCCCACGATGCCGCCACCAATAACGACTACATCAGCAGATTTTACAAATTCCATTCCGTCACTTCCTTGCTGAATTTTCTCATAGAAATACACCTAAATTTTATCACAAAATTGACAAAAATAGAAGATACGCACAAAAATAAAAAACGGCCAGCGTAGGACAAATGCTGTCCCTATACTGGCCTTCCTCAAAAAATGACACTGACTGTTTGGCTATTTTTTCTTTTTCTTCTTGTGATAATTCTTTTTATTTTTATTCGTCGTGCTAAACCGCGCCGAGCTTCCTAAGGAATTAAGCGAAGCCCTTTTGCGCGTCTCATTTACCTGCGCTATCTGCTGCTTGATCTGGCAATCGTGGCACAACAAGCCAACCGTAGTGGTGGGCAGTCGCTTGCCGCACATGCGGCAGCGCAAAATAAATACCGTTTTATCACCACAAAGAAAGCTGTTGATCTTGACGCACAGCTGCTGTCTTTGCTCCTCTAAATCATCCTTACGGTCAAAGCGCTGCGACAAATGATGACGTATTTCGTACGCTCTGTATTTTAACTCGCACTCATTGAGACTATCCTCGCCAAAATTAGGCACAGGCAGGTAGGTATCAAGCGCTATAGCAGCGCAGCAGTTGCGCCAGTAATCAACTAGCTGCACATCATGTACATCAAACGGGCAGGTGATAAGCTTATAAAGAGTTGTATTGTCAACATGATTTGGTGGCCAATGCAGGCTATTAAGCAAGGTCAACGCTTCCTTCATCCTGTTACGGCGAAACCGCGGCTCTAAAAATAGTGCTTCCCATTCCTCCAGATAAAGCCTGATATCCACATCCTCGGTAATCAGATCTGTAGGGAAGGGGACAGTAAGATACTCTAATGAAGGAATCACCGTATTCAAACAGCTTTGGATATATTCCGGCCTTGACATAGTCAAAACCTCACCTTGGTCATATATACCATATCTACCTGCGCGTCCGGCAATCTGCTGTACCTCGGCAGCCGAAAGCAGACGCTGCCTATATTGGTCACGTTTCATAACGTCACAGAAAATAATGCGCCTGATAGGCAAGGTAACACCCATACCAATAGCATCGGTCGCAACAATAACCTTGCTTTCTCCGTTATTAAAGCGACGCACCTCTTCGCGCCGTGCCGCCGGCGGCAGCGCACCATACAGCACACTGGTACTAATGCCGTTTTCCTCCAGCTCTGCTGCTATCGCCAAAACCTTTTTGCGTGAAAAGGTTATCAGTGCATCGCCGTCTTTAGCAGCTGCCAGCTTACGAAACAAACCATCAAATGTCAGAGGGGTGAGACGCTGACACTCCTCTATACAATATTCGCTGCCCATATCATCTATTAATGACGTAATCAGCTTTAATGCTTCAGGTGCAAGACATACGTGAATTTCATCTGCATTTAGATGAAATAACGCCCGCGTCCAGTTAGCACCGCGCTCCTCATTAGCAATCATTTGACATTCGTCGATAACGGCTACATCATAATGCTGGCTATAATCGCACATTTCAATAGTCGCGGCCACAATCTTAGAACAAGGAATTTCTTCCTCCTCTTGGCCTGTGAGCAAGGAGCAGGGAACGCCATCCATGTTCAGCCGATCAAAAATTTCTAACGCCAGTAGGCGCAGGGGACCTAAGTAAACACCGTTTTGCGCTTTTTTTAAGCATTTTATAGCTTGGTGCGTTTTGCCACTGTTAGTGGGGCCTACATGCAAAATAAATTTACGCTCCTTCGGTATCTCAAGTGCTAATGTCTTGACAGAGCTTTGCTCTACCAATTTTCTGCGTGCTTTTTTTCGCTCTTTCTTAACATATGGTGCTTCTGCCTCTAAACGCTGCAAGCTAGCGGCACGCAGTCCAGGGCTTTGCATTACATCCTCTACCGTAGACAGCTTCCAGGCATCAAAAGACTTGCTAGCGTCCGCACCACAGTTTATCAACTCCGGCTGTGGAAAGTAACGCTCCACCATGCTGGTAGTTATATGAAACCTTTTTCTAAGCTCGTTGCGGGTAATATATTCACGATAATCTATTGTAGCCAATCTACTTCGCGTCATTGCCTTTTCCTTACAAAAAAGCGTAGCGGCAGCTTAGGCTCCAGCCAGCTAATAAACCTATCAGCCGCAGGCGTCAGCAAAATCCAGCTAAGCACTAAAAGCACAAAAGATACAGAGCCTACATATACATCCGTAAACCAATGCGCTCCGCCCATAATGCGTGGCAGGGAAAAAATCACGAACACCGCTAGCGCCTTGGCAAAAGCATCCTTACCAATATATTTCCACATATACACAGAAAATATCAACAGCATCATGCCGTGGTCACCAGGAAAACTGCTAGCAGATTTATCCTTCGCTGCCATGCCGCTCAGCTGACTGAGCCAATTGACATTATGATAAAGCTGATCAAAATAAATGCTAGCACTTACGCGGTCAATGGGCAGCAGTCTGTCAAACTGCTTAATCACTACAGCACTCACCAACATGGCAATGCCAATGCAAAACAGCCAACGCTTGCCTTCTACATTACTTTTGCGATAATAGCTATAATATATTGCCAACATAGCCACAAAAGCAATCACATCAAAGGCGCGCAAATTAACAACTGCTGTAAAATACATAAAGGCCTTGCTTTCCACCAGCAGCTGGTTAAAAAAATAAAATATACTCTTATCCAAGGTAAGCCATGGGCCATGATAACCAGCAGCAGGTGAGCTTGCCAGCCAGCTGCCAAGCAGCAGCGCACCCGCAATATTACACAATATTATCCATAATAAATTTCTTTTCTTCATATACTGTATAGTCCTCCTCATATAACAGCAAAGCATGTTTCCGCAAAAAGTTCAATTAACAAAATTCCATAAATATGATAACATATTCTTGAGTAATATATAAGTAGTTTTTCCGTGGATTTACCTAAAGGAGTGAGTAATATGCGTAAGCTGCTTTTGTTAATAACCTGCTTCTACCTGTGCTGTATTAGTTCTATAACATTAGCTGCAGATAAAACTAATAGCACGGCTGCCTTAGAAGGCCTGCAACCAATAGAAACAATTACTGTTGCTGCAATGAACGACAGGCTCAAGGATGGCAGAAGCGATGATTTGCTCTACGTGAAAATTAAAGATGATAGGGTAGAGGTATATCAAGGCTTGGCTACAGACCGTTCCCTGCGCAAGCAATTGGTTTTGACAGCACCTAATACCGAAATGCTGCGTTTATATACCAATAACAAGGCTACCTTTGAACAAATGAACAAAATGCTCAGCGACTACGAGCGTTCGAACACTAATTTCAATGGCTATAAAATTATCACGGACAAGGATAGTCCGAAAAAGCTAGATAACGGCAGCAAAATCTACCGTCTGTGGTTTATGAAGATAGAACGCGAAAAGCAAAGCCGCCGTGGCTGGGGCTTTCCTATAGGTATTGGCATAGGCATTGGCGGCCACCATCATCACCATGGTGGCCCGTGGGTCGGAGTAGGATGGTAATGCTACCTGTTAATTTTCAGCTTGGTCTGTGCCAGAAAGAAATCTAAAAAATTCTGTGCTGGCAAGCTCATAGGCCTGCTTTTGTTCCAATAGAACGTCTGATGAAAAATAAGCTGCGAATTTTTTATCAGCTTGCGTGATATTCCAGGCGGTATAATGTCGTCCTCCATGGCTGCCATTACCGCAACGTTATCAGTATTTCTAATTAAGGTCATAGCACTATTAAGCGTATTGGCCATAAAATTCACATTTAATTTAATAAACGCTTCGTCGCATATACGGCGTAGCATAGGAAACTGCAAGGCATTGCCACAAATAGGCACTCCCTGCAGTTTTTCTATTTCTATCTGTGTTTCGTCAGGCCACAATCCAAGCTCACTACGATAAAATACATAAAAACGCTCTTCGCCCAAATTTAAAAAGGAAAACTCTGGATAGGCTGGTATTTCGGCATTAGCAAAGGCAAAATCCAAATCACCACTGCGCATAAGCTCTATCTGCTCTGTTGTAACCATTTCGTTATATTCGTACATTATCTCCGGATGCAGCTTAAAAAACGGCGTTAAATATTTCTCGAGAACATAATTGCTGCGCATATGTGACACTGCTATTTTTAACACGCCAGATATAGCACCGCTGTATTTTTGCATACTCTGCAATAAATCATTTTCTAAAGTGCAAAGCTCATCTGCTTTATGCAAAAACTCAACACCTGCATTTGTCAAGCTAATGTGCTTTATTCCCTTTTGTCTTTGCAGCAGCTTGACTCCATAATATTTTTCTAATTTGCTAATCTGCGCCCCTAAGGCAGTCTGGGCAATATTTAGCTCGCGTGCTGCCTCACTAAAGTTTTTAGACTGTGCCAACAGGCGAAAGTTTTTATAATATTCCAGGTCCATAATTCAAATCTCACTTTTTTTGCTATTTAATGGCATTTTCTTCTGTTTTACATTATTATAAAGGTATAGTAGAATATAGTCAAGCAAGAGATAGAGCTCATCTCCTAAATAAAAGTTTATATATATAAGGAGTGATTAACGATGACTGCAAAACAAACCTTTACTTCTATTCTGATGGTAGTGTTAATGTTCCTGGCTTATATTGGCCGTTGATTCTTAAAGCTTATTTTGGGAAATAAGAACGCAGTCCTAGCACCACAAGCTTGATGTTAGGACTGTTTTCATGCGAGGGACAAATTATGGATGAAAAGCAAAAATATAATTATCAAAAAATATCCTACTCCATTCTTTTAGCAGGGATAACAGGCTTTGCCGCACTCCACTGCCTGCAGCCTGTTATTCCTGTAATCGGCAATGATCTAAGCATGCTGCCGGCAACTGCCAGCACTCTAATTGCCTCAGGCATGCTAGGAATGGCAGGTATGCTGATTTTGCTGACATTTTTTGCCGAGCGCCTGCCACGCAAGCGCAGCATTATCTGCGGACTTATTTCCTGTAGCATGCTGACAATCATCTTAGGCAGCCTGGCGCAGCTTCCTCTTATGCTATTAGCACGTTTTCTAGAGGGTATAAGCATTGCTTTTATTCCCACACTCATTATGGCTTATATTCAGGAAGAATTGCCAGCAGAAAAAACAACTTATCTCGCCGGCTTATATATCAGTGGCACAACAATAGGCGGTCTGACAGGACGCCTGGGACTGAGTTTTTTGACCGATGCCCTTAATTGGCGGCTGGCCTTGGGCATACTGGGCACGCTTCTGCTTATCTTAGCACTAGCTGTAGCTTGGCTGCTGCCTAAAGAAACTAGAGTTATCAATAAAACAAACAGCTTTTCCTGGAATATTTTTTCTTGGAAGAATAAGCATTTATTTTTTATCTGCTTCATCGGCTTTGCTATTATGGGTAATTATGTTGCAGCCTGCAATTTTATAGCCTATGTTCTGCGTGCATCTCCTTATAACTTCAGCCAAAGTACCATAGGCCTCATTTTCTTAGCACAAATTTTTGGCTCCTTCAGCTCTGCACTCAGCTCCAAGGCTGTAAACCGTTTTGGTACAGTGCATGTGATAGCAGCCAATCTGCTTATTATGCTTGCAGGCATTATTATTACCGGAATTCCTGCTGCTATTTGCAAAATTGCTGGCCTTTGTGCAATCAACTTTGCACTTTTTGGCGCCCATGCCTGCCTAACCAGCCTATGCAGTCAAATCTGCCCACAGCAAAAGGCAGCAGCAACGGCACTCTATATGTTTTGTTATTATTGTGGTGCCAGCGTCATTGGTAGCTTAGGCGGTGTATTCTTCCAAGACTTTGGCTGGAATGGTATCATCGCCATGATTGCAGTACTTTGTTTACTCAGTCTGCTTGCTCTTTTCATTTTCTGGCAAAGCTTAAACTCCTATAAAGTCAAATCCTTACAATTACATCTGTAAATTTATACAATACATCTGCTGCACCCAATAGCAACTTGCCTTGCTAATCTTGCTAGGGGAGTTATCCTGTATATTATAGAAGAAAACAACGCGCGTACACTAAGATTAAATTACACCTTGTGTACGCGCGTTGTTACTTTTTCGTTTTTTAGTTACTGCTTTTCAAGCCTCTTGCGTTGCTATTTCTGGCTACCAGATAGCAAACATTTTACAACATCAGCTTAACAGCTACTAGATACATCTTCTAAGCCTTAGAATGCAGGCTCGATAGTTCCCTTATATTTTTCGGCAATGAATTTTTTAACAGCTTCAGATTGATAAGCCTTCACAAATTCCTTGTATTCTGCCTTATCCTTATCCTTGGCACGGGATGCAATAATCATTACTGCCAGCGGTTCATCCTTAGGCTCCAGATAAATGTTTTGCTTTTTCACATCCAGGCCGCCGCTCATTACATAGTTCATAGTAATGGCTGCAGCATCAACATCAGCTAGGCTACGCGGCAGCTGTGCAGCTTCCAGCTCTTGGAATTTTAAGTGCTTGGGATTTTCTACTACATCCTTGGGTGTAGCCTTCATGCCAACACCTTCCTTAAGCTTCAACAGGCCTGCACGCTGCAAAAGCAACAAGCCGCGGCCGCCGTTGGTCGGGTCGTTAGGAATAGCAATGTTAGCGCCATCAGGAATATCCTTTACATCATGCACCTTATCACTATAAATGCCCATGCGCATCAAAATAGCGTTACCAATGGGAACAAGATCGGTCTTATTGGTTTTGTTAAAATTATCCAGGAACGGCTTATGCTGGTAGCTAACTAAATCCAGCTCGCCATCTGCCAGCGCCTTATCCGGCGTTACATAATCCGAAAACTCTACAACCTGCACCTTAAGACCGCTCTTGGCAGCTTCCTTGGCCGCAGCCTCTACGACCTCAGCATGCGGGCCGGCAGTGGCACCAACCTTCAAGGTAACATCTGCCTTTTTGTCACTGCCGCCACAACCAGCAGCAGCCAAGGCAACAACAGCCAACGCGATAACTAATAATTTTTTCAACATGATTCAACACTCCTTTTCTTTCTTTTGGCAAACAAAAAAGCCTTCGTCAACAATCTCGCTACGTTTTCATTACGCGGCAAGGGACGAAAGCAAACACTTCGTGGTACCACCCAGCTTTACTGCTACCTCACGGCCAGCAGCCTCCTCAAGTACGCAGGTACAATGGCCCTCAATACTTCAGCACTATAACGGGCGCGCCCGGACGGCCTAAACCATATGGATTCAGCCAATCAGCTCCAAGACCATCTTCAGCAAAGTATCCTGCACTTCCTTACACCAAACGGAAGCTCTCTGGGGCAATCCCCCTTGCTTACTCTTCTTTTCATCGCTTGCATGTGAACTTGTGAGTAAAAATATACAACCATGCAAGCAAGTTGTCAATAAAAATTTTTCTAAAGCCTAGTGTTTTAGTGTAATTGTAACGCATGTTACATAATTGCCTGTTTTATATTACTGTATTTTACTAGGATATAAAACTTTAGAAAAAATTTTATTTTACATTTCTACATTAGAGCGCGCCAAAAACATAAAAAAACGTAAAATTAGGCTGTTGACAAAGAAAAATTTTACGATACAATAACACCCAACACAGCTCACACACCAAACGGATGCTGTGAGCAGAAACGAAAAATTATACAGGTGCAAATGTAGCACCACGAAAGGGAGAAGATTAATCATGGAATTTAGCACAAAATGTATTCACGCCATCGGCGAAAGCGATGCCACAGGCACCATCACCCCTGCAATTTATATTTCCTCCACCTTTGCTCATCCCAGACTGGGGGACACCACAGGCTTTAACTACACCCGTGAATCCAACCCCACGCGTGCCCGTCTGGAAACCCTGGTAGCAGCACTCGAAGAGGGCGTAGATGCGTTGGCCTTTTCTTCAGGTATGGCGGCAGTAGATGCGGTGATGAACCTTTTCGCCCCTGGCGACCACATTATCACAGGCAACGACCTTTATGGCGGCTCCTTCCGCCTGTTCCGCAACCTTAATGCCAAAAACGGTGTGGAATTCAGCACTGTGCATACTTCTAAGCTAGAAGAAATTAAAGCCGCAATCCGTCCCAATACCAAGGCCATCTTTTTAGAAACGCCCACCAACCCCACAATGGAAATCAGCGACCTGCGTGCTATCAGCCAAATTGCCAAGGAAAACAACTTCCTCGTTATCGTTGATAACACCTTCCTCACGCCTTACTTCCAAAAGCCGCTTACACTGGGAGCGGATATTGTCATTCACAGCGGCACTAAATATCTTGGTGGTCACAACGACGTGCTGGCAGGCTTTACTGTTGCCAAGGATCCCAAAATTGCCGATGACCTGCGCTTGATTTATAAAACCACTGGTGCCTGCTTAGGCGCACTTGATGCCTGGCTGGTTATCCGTGGCATCAAAACCCTGCCACTGCGCATGGAGCAGCACCAAAAGAACGCCCTTGCTTTGGCAAAATGGCTGCAAACCCAGCCGCATGTACAATATGTGCTCTATCCTGGATTAGAAGAGCATCCGGGTTATGCTATCAACAAGGCGCAAACCACAGGCTTTGGCGGTATGATTTCGTTTGCTGTTGATAATGCTGACACCGCGCGCCAAATTTTAGAGGGCGTAAAGCTGATTAAATTTGCTGAAAGCCTGGGTGGTACCGAAAGCCTGATTACTTATCCTATCCGTCAGACACACACCGACCTCACTCCCGATGAATGTGCTGAAAAGGGTATTACCGACTGTCTACTGCGCCTGTCCACTGGTATAGAGGCAACCGAGGATTTAATTGCTGATCTGACTCAGGCCTTTGCTGCCGTTAAATAATCTTTATAGAGAAAATAGGTGTATAGGCTATGACTAAATATAATTTTGACGAAGTGATAGATAGACGCAACACCGCCTGCTTAAAATATGATTTTGCAGTGCAGCGCGGCAGACCGGCAGACGTTTTACCCTTTTGGGTAGCAGATATGGACCTGCCTATTGCCCAGGAAATACAGGAAGCGCTCATCAAACGCTGTGAGCATGGTATTTTTGGCTATAGCGAAAGTGATGCCAATTATGCTGCCGCCGTCTGCGATTGGTATGCCCAATACTTTAATTGGCGCCCGCAAGGCGAATGGCTCACCAAAACTCCCGGTGTAGTCTTTGCCCTGGCTATGGCCGTCAAAGCCTTTACTAAGGCAGGGGAGACTGTGCTGATACAGCAGCCTGTTTATTATCCCTTTACCGAGGTTATCGAGGATAATGGCCGCCAGCTGGTAAATTCACCCTTAATATTGAAGGATGGCCGCTATGAGATAGATTTTACCGATTTAGAAGCTAAAATTATCGACAATAATGTTAAGCTAATGCTTTTATGCTCACCGCATAATCCTGTAGGCCGCGTCTGGAGCGAGGCAGAGCTTAGACGTGTAGGGGATATCTGCCTCGCGCATGGGGTCATTGTCATAAGTGACGAAATCCATTCTGATTTTGTCTGGGAGGGCAAGCACACTGTTTTTGCTGCCCTTGGTGAAAAATATGCTGCTAACTGCGTTATCTGCACAGCTCCCAGCAAAACGTTTAATATAGCAGGCCTGCAAATTTCTAATATTTTTATTCCTGACGCCGCATTGCGCAAATCCTTCCGCAAGCAGGTGGCAGCAGCAGGCTACAGCCAGGTGAATACCTTAGGACTGGTTGCCTGCGAGGCAGCCTACCTCTATGGCAGAGATTGGCTGGAGCAGGTAAAGGAATATATACAAGATAATATTGATTTTACTGCTGCCTACCTTGAGCAAAACCTGCCGCAAATAAAGCTCATCCGTCCGCAGGGAACATATTTAGTGTGGCTTGATTGCAGCGAGCTGGGACTTAGCGCCCAAGAACGTGAGCAGTGGCTGTGGCACAAGGCGCACCTCTGGCTTGATGGCGGCGGCATCTTTGGCGCTGAAGGCCAGGCCTATGAGCGCATTAACGTAGCCTGCCCACGCACCACGCTGTTGCAGGGTCTGGAGCAGCTGAAAGCGGCAGTAGAACAACTTTAATAAAATTAAATAAAATACAAGCAGATAAAGCTCAAGGATGGGTAGCTGATAAAATTTTCCTTGCTAAACCTATCTGATTTGTATATAATTTTTACAGGCGCAGATGTAAGGTCTCTGCGCCTGATGCTATATTTAAGTAAGGGATGATTACAATGCAAGAGGAAGTTAAGGAACCAGTTTCCATGTTTGTTTTATTTGCTAAGCAATTTTCTATTATCGCCAAAAACCTGGAAAAGGAATTTGGTGAAAAGGGACTCAAGGTTTTAGAGGACAGTGTTAAGGAATTTGGCTACGAACGCGGCAAGGACATCGCTACCCGTGCCAAAGCTAACGGCCTGCCTAATACCCTCGAAAATTATCTGGATAACTATGATATGGGACGCAGCGATGATTTTGGCTATGACACCGTCTATGCTGAGGATGGTATTCACCAGGACTTCAAAGAATGCGTCTTTGCTAAAACCTGGATGGACGCAGGCGAAGAAAAATACGGCCGCATTTATTGCGAAAATATTGACCCTGCCATCGCTGCAGGCTATAACGAGGACATGGAATGTGTGCATGATAAAATTATGTATACTGATGGTCATTGCACCTTCTGCTTCCGCATGAAGAAAAAATAAGCTTTAACCAAGAGGATGCACACAGCATCCTCTTTTTACTAAGAAAGGAATGTATATGGAGCGCAAAGAAATAGCAAAAAAAATTGTTGCTGATCTCAAGGATCTAGCAACGCTCACCTCCGATGCCAACGGTGCGCAGCGCGTCGCCTGGACTCCTGTATGGCAAAAAGCAGTAGGATGGTTTAGGAAAAAGATGCTTGCTGCAGGTGCCGAGGTATGGCAGGATGCAGCAGGCAATATCTGGGCCAAATTTGCCGGTGAGAGCGAGGACGCTATTGTTATCGGCAGCCATATCGACAGCGTACCCGATGGCGGCTGGCTGGATGGTGCCTTGGGAGTTGCTGCCGGCATGGGCATCGGCGCCTATGGCCTCGCAGGCCAAAAGCCAAAAAATACTCTTTATGTTGTCGGCTGGGTGGACGAGGAAGGCGTTACCTTCGGTAAAAGCTGCCTGGGTAGCGGTATTTGTGCTGGCAGCGTCACTCTTAGCGATTTGTTACCGCTAAAAAATAAAAGCGGCGAGAACTTTGAAGCCGTCTTAAAAAACAACGGTCTGGATGCCGCTAAGCTGCCAGAAGCACACACTGCCTTTGCCAGCTTGCCCGTCAAGGCATATTTAGAGCTGCATATTGAGCAGGCACCGCTTTTAGCAATGGCTAAAAAATCTGTTGCCTGCGTTTATGGCGTTTGCGGCTGCCATCGCCAATACATCACCTTCCGCGGGCAGCAGGGCCATTGCGGTTCGCCCGTAGCGCTGCGCCGCGATGCATTTATTGCTGCAGCTCAGGCTACGCTTGATTTTAGGGAAATTGCCCTTAAATATGATTCCTATTGTACAGTGGGCAATATCGAGCTTTATCCCAACGTTCCGACTATTTCCCCAGGATATTGCCGTATTTCGCTGGACCAGCGCTGCATTGACCCCAAAAGCTTTACTGCAATGATTAGTGAAGCGCGTGCTGCCTGCCAAAAGCATGCTGCGGAAAATAGCCTGGAAGTTACCTTTGAGGAGCTGTGGCACAAGGAGCCAATTTTGTTTGACGCGCAGCTGGTGGCAGATTGCAAGGCTGCTGTTGCTGCAGAAGTGGCCGAGGAGCACAGCATGTATTCTGGTCCCCTGCATGATGCAGTAGAAATGAACAAGGTAGTGCCTACCATCATGATGTTTGTACAGTCTGATCCGGGCATATCGCACTGCAAGGAAGAGGACACACCGTTGCCTGCGCTTGAGGAAGCTATCTGCGCCTTCATACGTCTGGCAGAAACAAAAATTAGATACTGATTTTTAAATCTAAATTATAATTTGAATTTACCCACTAATAAAAAGCGTAGTAATAGCTTATTATAGCCATTACTACGCTTTTTCTCTATGCAAATACAACTTTCATTTCCCTAATAATACCTGCAAGCCACGTATCCTAAATATCTTCCAGGTAAAGCATAAGCTCCGTAGCGATTGGTCACAAAACATTGCTACCCAGGCACCAACAATTCCCATGCCAAAGTAGTAAATAAAGACAGCCGTCATTAATGGTCGCAAAATAGTAATTAAAACAAAGGAATAGACTGCTACTGAAGCAGTCTGTCCACTGCCACGCAATATTCCTGCGGTAATAATAGCATGTGCCTGCGGCACGCCTACAGCTGCCACCCAAAACATCACCGTAGCGCTCAGAGCCAATGCATCCGCCTCATGCGAATATAGACTGAAAATCTGTACCTGACCAAAGTAAATTATGGAGAAAAATATTAGAGCCAACCCCAAGCCCCACCTAAAGCCAAGGTTGCGATACTGCTTCCATTCGCTGTAATTACCTGCTCCACGGGCCTGGCCTGCAAGCACCATGTTAGCCTTGCCAAAGCCAAAGATAAAGTCATAGGACAAATCGCAGATATTATAGCAAATACTGTGTACAGCATAGGGGAGAGTGCCAAGACGTGCAGTCATCCAGCCATAGGCCAGCATACCAATGCGTTCTGCTCCCAACTCGCTGAAAACACCGCCAAAAACTGGCAAAAACTCGCGCCAAAATTTGCTATCTGGCAGTTGCCACAGACCACCCTCAAAAAAGCGTTCATGCCACATAATCCACAGCGTTATACCCAATGTGCATAACGAGCCAATGACTGTGCTGATAGCCGCACCACGTACGCCCCAGCCAACAAAGCTGCCAAAGCCCGTAATTAAAAAATAATTGCAGACAATATTCAGCACATTACCGATTATATTGCTTTTCATGATGGAGCCTGTCTGTCCAATCCCTAGCAAGATTCCTTGCAAAATTAACGAAAAGGAATTGATAAGCACTGCACCTACAGCAATATTGCCATAATCCAAGGCCAACGCCAAATAGTCACTTTGGGCCCCCATAATCACAACCAACTTCTCAAAGAAGCAAAAGAACAGCAAATGCAAGACAATTAGTAACACACTGCTTATTGTAAAGCTTTGACGTAAAAGTACCTTAATATCTGCATATTCTCCTGCACCAAACTTATTGGCCGTCAAAATCGTTATAGCCGAGGCCAGCGACCTTGCCACTGTCAAAAGCACCAGGCGTAGCGGTAAAAATATGCTCACTGCTGCAATCGCCCTAGCTCCTAGTACACCCACCATTATTAAATCCGCTGCTGCTAAAATTGTCATAAAAATGCCCTCCAACGCAGCGGGGAGGGCAATTTTTAAATACTTACTGTTCACTTTCCTCTTCGTGATGAATGGCTGCTAGAGAAACAACCCTATCATCCTCGTTCAACGTCATTAGTTTCACACCTTGAGTGTTACGGCTATATTGCGAAATTTCATCTACATCAGTACGGATTATGAGACCTGCAGCAGTAATCATCATAATTTCCTGTGCCGGGTTAATAACCTTCATGCCAATAACCAAGCCAGTTTTTTCGGTAATCTTGATATTGATGATACCCTTGCCACCGCGAGTCTGCTTACGATATTCACTAATAGCAGTACGCTTGCCCATGCCAAATTCGGTTGCAGTAAGCACCTCATAGTTTTCATCAGGCACGCTGTCCATCGCAACAACCTCATCGCCATAATTGAGCGCAATACCGCGCACACCATGTGCCAAGCGTCCCATAGTGCGCACATCCTGCTCGTCAAAGCGGATAGCGATACCGTTTCTAGTTGCCAGAATAATTTCACTGTCACCATCAGTCAGCTCTACACCGATCAAATCCTCATTATCGTCAAGGTTAATAGCTAAAAGACCATTTTTACGTACATTTTCCAAATCCTTAAGGTTAATCTTTTTAACAGTACCTTTATTAGTAGCCATAAACATAAACTCTTCGGCCTTGAATTCCTTTACCGGAATTACAGCTGTAATCTTTTCACCCTGCATTAGCGGTAACAGATTGATAATTGCTGTGCCCTTAGCTGTACGGCTAGCTTCGGGAATTTCGTAGCCCTTCTGACGATAAACGCGGCCGCGGTTAGTGAAGAAGAGAATGTTGTGATGCGTGGTCGACAGGAAAAGATGCTCCGCCGAATCATCAACCTTTTTGCCGCTGCCGCCGGTTTTACCCACGCCGCCGCGCTTTTGGTTGCGGAAGTTGTCCAAGGTCTGACGCTTAATATATCCCTGGTGGCTGATGGTGACAACGATGTCCTCCTCAGCAATCAGGTCTTCTATTTCCATATCGGAGCTTTCCATAGTGATTTGCGTACGACGCTCATCACCAAAGCGCTTCTTCATCTCCTGCAAATCTTCCTTGATAATGTTCATCACCTTATGCTCGTCTGCCAGCACGCTTTCCAGCCAGTCAATGGTTTCCAAAAGATCCGCATATTCCTCGTCAATCTTCTTGCGCTCCAAGCCTGTCAGACGCTGCAGGCGCATATCCAAAATAGCCTGTGCCTGGCGCTGGCTTAGCTTAAAGTTATCCATCAAGCCTGTGCGGGCAATATCAGCCGTTGCACTGCTACGGATGGTGCTGATTACAGCATCAATATTATCTAGTGCGATCTTTAAGCCTTCCAAGATATGAGCGCGATCCTTGGCCTTACCCAGCTCGTAACGGGTACGTCTTGTAACAACATCCTTTTGGTGCTGCAGATAATATTCCAAGACCTGCTTCAGGTTCAAAACGCGCGGCTGTCCGTTGACAAGCGCCAGCATAATGATACCAAAGGAGCTTTGCATAGCTGTGTGTTTATATAGCTGGTTTAGTACTACATCGGGAACAGCATCACTTTTCAGCTCTACAACTATCTTCATGCCGTCCTTAAGGCTGGAAAAATCATCAACCTTGGTAATACCTTCAATTACGCCATCCTTAGCCAGATTAGCAATATCCTTAATCAGATTAGCCTTGTTTACCTGATAGGGTATTTCGGTAACAACGATTTGGTGCTTGCCCTTATTGATAGGCACGATTTCGGCCTTAGCACGGATTTTTACCACACCACGGCCTGTATTATAGGCACTGGTTATACCATCTCTGCCCAGGATGCAGGCACCAGTGGGGAAGTCAGGACCCTTAATAGCTGTCATTAGCTGCGGAATCTCCACATCAGGGTTATCTATAAGCATGACAAGGCCGTTGACAACCTCGCACAGGTTATGGGGCGGAATATTTGTCGCCATACCTACTGCGATACCAGCACTACCATTAATCAAAAGCGCAGGCACCTTAGACGGCAGGACGCTCGGCTCCTTCAAGGATTCATCATAGTTCGGTACAAAGTCAACCGTATCCTTTTCTATATCCTCCAGCATAGCCTCGGCGATTTTAGCCATACGCACCTCGGTATAACGCATAGCAGCAGGACTGTCTCCATCAATGCTACCAAAGTTACCATGGCCGTCTACCATCAGGTAGCGGGTAGAAAAATCCTGTGCCAGGCGCACAATGGCATCATAAACGCTGCTGTCACCATGAGGATGATATTTACCTAAAACGTCACCGACAATACGGGCGGACTTTTTATATGGCTTCGTCGGGGTCATGCCTGCTTCCTGCATTGCGTACAAAATGCGGCGGTGTACAGGCTTCAAGCCATCACGGACATCGGGAAGGGCACGTTGGATAATAACGCTCATTGCATAATCGATATAGGATTTTTGCATTTCCTCTTCGATATATACTGGTAAAACCTTACCACTAGTATTTTCTAAATCCACTTTATCACCTTTCCTTACAAAATTTTATTTAAACAATATATCATAAACCTGTTTACCAATCATCAGCGTAGTAACCAGCAAAAACAACGGACGCACATAGGACGCGCCTTTTTTTATGGCAATACGTGTGCCAAAGATAGCACCGATAATCATAGCAATGGCCATGATGATACCATAGGCCCACATAATTGTGCCACTAATAGCAAAAGACATAAGCGCGCCAAAGCCACTGGCACAGTTAAGCGCCTTGGCGTTGCCTGCAGCAGTAACAAAATCAAAGCCAAGGTACAAAAAGCCAAAGATTAAAAACGAACCGGTTCCAGGCCCAAAAAAGCCATCGTAAAAACCAATTGTCAGCGCCATGATAATAGAACCCACAATGGCCTTAATCCCAAGCTCACCAGCTGCAGGTGTATCACCCCAGTCCTTGCGGCGGTAGGTGTACACGGCAACAGCTACCAAAAGCACTACGATGATATTTTTCATCAGCTTTTCCGGCAGCAGGTAGACCACATAGGCACCCAAGGCCGAGCCTATAAAGGACAACGGCATGAGCATAAGCGCCAGCTTGCTAATTTTGCCTGCACGCCAAAACGACAGCATACTAGTAAAGCTGCCTATAGATGCGGCAAGCTTATTAGTTCCCAAGGCAAAGGGAACAGGCAAGCCCACACTCAAAAGCGACGGTGTTGAAATCAAGCCGCCACCGCCAACTGTAGAATCAATAAACGATGCGACAAAGCCTGCAACAAACAAAAATACTGCTGTTACAGGGTCTAAATTTGCTAAAAAATCTTCCACAATATTCCCCTCATTTTACTCTGGCAAATTTATTGGTCAGTTGTATAATGAAGTTGAACACTTAATCAAAAAATAAAAATCCATAGTGA
>CAVDRP010000019.1:0-13610 GCA_963611535.1 Bacteroidaceae bacterium
CGTAGCGACGCATAGGCACGATAGCGGCGAGGCGTGTCGACGTGAGGTGATTGCTAAAGGAGGAAGATGAGCCTTATGAGTCGACTGAGGATAGATATTTTCCTTCAAAATCCCTAAAAAACTGTTGACAAATACCATAATATTGGTTATAATATCTATGTTGCTTAGATAGCAACTTGATGTGACTCCATAGCTCAGCTGGATAGAGCGTTTGACTACGAATCAAAAGGTCGCAGGTTCGAATCCTGCTGGGGCCACCATGAAGATTAGGCACTGCATTGATTTGCGGTGCTTTTTTTATTATAATGATGTATATATATAGCAGAGGTGGAGAGTTTATGAAATTTACAATTCCTGTAAAACAGGGTGACAATATTACGCTACAAATCAGCGGCCTGGGCAGCAGCGGCGAGGGTGTTGGCAAGTACGAGGGCTTTACCGTTTTTGTACAAGGAGTGCTGCCGCAGGAAGAGGTGAAGGTAAAAATTACCGTCGTCAAGAAAAGCTATGCTGTAGGCAAGCTGCTTGAAATAATCAAACAATCTTCTGAACGTGTAAAGCCAGTGTGTGCTGTTTATGCTGCCTGCGGCGGCTGTCAGCTGCAGCATTTAAGCTATGCAGGCCAGCTTGCGGCTAAGCGCCAGCAGGTGCAGGCGGCGCTCAGCCGCATAGGACATTTGGAGCTGGAGGCCCTGCCTGTGCTGGGAGCGGTTAATCCGTGGAATTATCGCAACAAAATGCAGTTTCCGGCTGCAGTGAATGCTGAAGGTGTTTTGCAAATTGGCTGCTATGCTGCTGCTACCCACAGCGTTATTGATACAGACGGCTGCTACATCCAAAAGGAAGCTAATAACGAGGTGCTGCTGACGGTACGCAAATGGATGCAACGCTTTGGCATTAGTGCTTATGACGAAAAAACTGGCAAGGGCTTGGTGCGCCATGTAATGGGCCGCGTAGGCGTGCGCAGCGGCGAGGTGATGGCTGTTTTGATTACCTCTGCCTATGACATTCCCCACCGCCGCGAGCTGATTGAGTGGCTCAAAAAATACGTTCCCGGCCTCAAGAGCGTGGTGCAAAACATCAACAAAAAGCCTACTAACATAGTCATGGGCAGCAAGACACGCGTTCTTTATGGTGATGCCAATATCAAGGATGAATTGGGGGCACTGGCTTTTAATATTTCGGCACAGTCGTTCTTTCAGGTGAACAGCGAGCAGGCCGAAAAGCTTTATAACAAAGCTCTTGAATTTGCCGCGCTTACGGGCAGGGAAACAGTTGTGGACGTATATTGTGGCACTGGTACGATTTCTCTGTATTTGGCAAAGCATGCACAAAAGGTGTATGGTATAGAGATTGTTGCGCCTGCGATTGAGGATGCCAAGCGTAATGCGCAGGAAAACGGCTGTGCTAATGCGGAATTTATTTTGGGCGATGCAGCTATAGAGCTGCCCAAGCTTTTAGCTGGTGGCGTGCGTCCTGATATTGTGCTTGTGGACCCGCCGCGTGCAGGCTGTGAGCAGAAGGTGTTGACGGCGATTTGCGAGGTGCAGCCAGAGCGTGTGGTTTACGTATCGTGCAACCCGGCGTCGCTGGCGCGCGATTTGGCCTTCATGGAGCAGCATGGTTATAAGGCGCTTATCGCGCAGCCGGTGGATATGTTCCCCATGACGAGCCATGTGGAAACTGTGGTACTGCTAAACCGCATGAATACGGCATTTTAAGGCTTTCGGGAAGGTGAAAAACTGTAATTTGTGGCCCTCATGTGGCCGAAAATTTCAGACGGCCACAATTTAATAGCAAAAAACAAAGCGCTCAGACAACGATCATTTGCTGTCTGGGCGCCTTTTTTTGTTTATTTTTGAACCGCCTTTTCAAAGATTTCTACTGATTGATTTCTCAGGTAGTCGGTATTGTGGGTATATGTATTCAGCGTTGTTTCTATGTTGCAGTGTCCTAAACGCTCCTGCACGTCCTTTATATTGGCACCGTTCTCAATAAGCGTTGTAGCATGTGTGTGCCTCAGGGAATGGTAGTTGAAATTTATCTTCAGCTCATAGTGGATTGCGCGGCTGCAGTACTTCATGCTGTCCATGCTCAGCATCTGGCCGTTCTCTCTTACGTTTATCATATCCACGGATTCAAGAGGGCAGGGAACGCCGGCTTCAATTTCTATGAGCCGGTAAATGGTATCGCCTTTTTCATCCTGCTCCGGCTTTTTGTAAATTTTTGTGTAGTATTCGTCATAGAAGGCTTTGTTGGCCATTTGCCGGTCATAAGCTTTTTTCAATGCAGCACAGAGTGTAGCACCGATATTGATGATGCGGTTGGACTTGAAAGTTTTGGTGCTGTTGAAATACCAGGCGCTTTTCTCTTCCTTCTTGCCCTTCTTCTTCAAGACTTCCCTTACATCAGCGCCACAGTTACGCTTAAGCAAAGCCTTGCTAATGCTTATGGTCTGATTGTCAAAATCGACATCGCTCCAGGTAAGGCCAAAGCATTCGGAAATTCTTACGCCGGTATAGTAGCCGATCATAAGCGGAACATAAAAATTGGAGCCTTCCGGGAAGCGCTCTATAATCTGCTTAAACTGCTCAGGTGTTATGATGTACCGGGTTTCCCTCTTGGCCGCCGTATCCTTGGGGATTCTTACGTTATTGCATGGATTATACTGGATGTACTTCAACGGCTCAACGGCATAATCCAGCGCTGCAGAGAGCGTGGAGAAGATACCGACAATGCTTGCCCTGCTGAGGCCACGCAGCTTCAAAGCATTTACGAATTCCTGAATGGCGGAGGGTGTAAGAGATTTCAGCCTATACATACCAAGGCTGGGCTTCAGATGATTTTCGATAGTATAAAGATAGCTAAGCTGGGTGTTATATTTGAGGTTCATTTTGCAGTAAGAGTCAATCCAGCTGTCCAGATAATCTGCAACGGAAATGCTGGAAAGCTTGAAGGTCTGGCCGCTTTCGTTATACTCTGCCAGCGCCCTGGTTCCGGCTTCTACGGCTTCCTTTTTCGTTTTAAAGCCGGATTTGGAAACACGCTTACGCTTGCCATCGACAGAAGCAGCTTCGAAACGGTATTGCCATTTATCGCCGCGTTTTGTTACGTTTAATGTTGACATAAAATATCAGCTCCTTTCATTTTTTGACCAGAGCTGATATAATAAAAAGATAATCAGCTCTTGGTGGAACATGGGTTGATGACGTTGAGCGTGCTGGTAGCACGTTCTTGCAGGTCCCTCGGTGTTGGTAACACCGGGGGATTTTATTAGAAATACATAGGCGGTGATACGGTGGATGTTTTAAAAAGATTAAAATCAACAAATGTAGGATTTGGATTAATAATTTTAGGAGCAATACTTATGGCGGCAGACATAAAGCTTCAAACAACAGGAAATATTTTGATTGCAATCGGTGGTTCTTTACTGTCTTCAGGTATAGTGTTGCTTTTTAGCGTATGGTTTATAGAATCAAAAGCAGAAAATACTTTAGATAATTGGGGATTAACGAAGATTTACAAAAAGCGTTCAGAGAAAAGTGATGACTCAGATCCAAGATTAAAAAAGGCAAGAAACAAATTAGATGTAGTTGCTTTTGGGTTAACTTCATTCCGTGAAACACATGGTAAGGATATAGAGACTTTGTTAAATAAAGGCGTTAATGTAAGAATTTTAACGATGGATCCAGATAGTGAAAATGTTTTTTTGAAGCAACGTGAAAAAGAAGAAGGTAAACAAGAAGGCGACATTCGCAATAGTATAAATCAGCTTGTAGAATGGGCTAATAAACTTAATAAGAAAAGTCGGAAAGGAACTATAAAAATAAAAGGATACCGTTGTATGACGTTAGATTTTTATTGGCGCGTTGATGATGAGATATACATTGGTCCATACTGGTATAAGTTTAGTAGTCAAAATACGATTACTTATAAATTTGTATCTGGAAAACAAGGATTTGAGATGTATGCTGATTATTTTGAACAGCTTTGGGATGATGAGGAAAACAATAATGTTTTAACTAGGCCGGTAAGGAGCAGGTAATATGGAAAACAGAAGATTTAAACCTGGGGATGTAGTACGTCATTTTAAGCATGAATTAGTAACCAGCCCTTCTACTAAATATTTATATAGAATAATTACATTTGCGCATCATTCTGAAACAGATGAAATTCTTGTTATATATGAAGCTTTATATCCACCGTTTAGAGTATGCGCACGACCTTATGATATGTTTGTAAGTGAAGTAGAACACGATAAATATCCTAATATAAAACAAAAATATAGATTTGAAATCTGTGAGTATTAGTAATAAATATTTATAAAAGTTTTTAATATTAGTTCTTCCCCGCCGTTAGCCTTCCGCTGGCGGTATTTTTTTGCCTAACGTCTTTGGTAAAAAAAGGCACTTCTTCCAAAAGATACCTAACGTCTTTGGTAAAAAAGGCTGTTTTTACCAAGTTCTATTTTACGGCTCTGTAAAAATACGTAATTTACGCACGTTTTACTTTACATTACGTAAATTACGTAGTATAATATAGATGAGGAAAACGAATAGAGGTGACATAATGAAAAGGCGAGATTTAGTGAAGCTTCTGCTGCAGGCAGGATACCAATTAGAACGTGATGATGGCGACCACACGATTTATAAAAAGCCAGGCAGTCGCGCCGTGCAGGTTCCAAGGCACCGAGAGCTTAATGAACTAACCGCAAAGTCTATTCTCAAAGTTGCGGGGATAAAGTAAGACTGATTTTATCCCTGCCCGCTTTGCGGGCTGCTTAATCATGCCACTGGATTTTATAGAAATGGAGAGATGAAAATGAGAAACTATGTACAAGAATATGTATATCCAGCAATTTTTCACAAAAACAATGATGGCAGCTATACTGTCTTATTCCCTGATTTACCTGGCTGCATCACCGAGGGCAAAACTTTAGGTGAAGCTATGCGTATGGCGCAAAGTGCGTTGACGCAGTGGGTTGAATATCTAAAGGATAAAAAGGAAACTATACCTACCGCCAGCAATTTGCAAAGCGTGGATACAGAAGCAGGCGAATTTGTAAATCTTATCCGTGCTGACGTAAAGGACGGACGTGCAGTAAAACGCACGGTGAGCCTGCCTAAATGGATGGATGAAGCCGTTGCAGAAGCTGGGTTGAGTTTGTCTAAGGTTTTGCAGGATGCATTAAAGCAAAGGCTCAGCTTGCAATAGAATTAAAAATCACGTTTCTATCATGGGCCAATTTGCCCTTGATGCATCGCCGTCAGCACTGCGCTGGCGGTCTTTTGTTATTGAAAGAAACAGCAAAATATGATATAATACAATAAGTTTGAATTTGCCATCTGGTATCACCGTGTATTAGTCACACACAGTGAATGAAAAATTTTTCTAACCACCACTCGGCGCCAAGAAAGGGAACAGGAGAAATCCTGTTCTTTTTCTTTTATATAGAAGAAACTTATTTGATAAAACGCATACATTTTGATATAATAACAAACGGTGGTGTTACGCCTTTCATTTTATATGGAAGGAGGTGATACTGGATGGCTAAAACAAATTCAAACTGTAAAGGGCACTATATTTTTAGAGCTTGGCGAACCGATAAAGATGGCAATCGTGTTTACGCGAAAACCTATGGTAAACGAGCTTTTAAAATTTGGATTCCCGATAACAAAAAACCAGCCTGATTGATTTGAGTATCATTCTGGCGAATAACACCACTAACGGTAACGTCTGACTAACGTTGCCGACCGAAGGCGCTCTCTTAGGGGGGCGTCTTTTTTTATTTCTTTATATTTTTTGCTGCGTGTTCTAACTCTAAGAGCTCTAATGCATCTGCCTGCGCTGCGTTGACAGCTTTGCGCCGTGCGTCAAAAACTTCATAAACCTTATGGGCGTGCGTCTGAGCTTCTTCCATAGAAACTTTCCCATGTGAGTGTAGCAGGGGGATGCTGTGGTCTAAAAGCAGTTTGTCGACGCTGGCACGCCAAAAGTCGAGGGTAAGGTCTTTGCGCATTTTTACATGTAGCTCTGCACTTTCAAGAAAAATAGTTACTAAGTGGTTCAGAACGTCTATTTCGCCGCTTGTAAGATAGTTCTTGGCAATAATAACGTCTGCCTTGCGGACGATGGAGCCGCTCCATGATGTTAGCGCCATGTTTGGCGCAGCTGCATCGGCACGGTCATCTATAATTTCAGCAGCCGTCTTGCCTGTAACACCATAAAGAAGCTTGTTTTGTGTTTCGGCAAAAAACAAACTTGTAGCCTTTTCGGTAACCTTGTAGTCGCTGGAGAGAGCGAATAAGTCACGCAGCTTCTGATAAAAACGTTTTTCGCTGGCGCGGATATCACGTATTTGCTCAAGCAGTTCATCAAAATAATCTGGGCGGCCGTCTGGATTCTTTAGGCGGTCCTTGTCTAAAATAAAGCCTTTTTGCAGATATTCCTTCAAAGTGCTGTTTGCCCATTGGCGGAATTGCGTACCACGTGGAGAACGGACACGGAAACCAATGGCAAGAATTACGTCGAGGCTATAATAGGCAACAGGCTTATCAGAATTTGCAATGTGAAGAAAGTTCACATTGCTTTTTTCGTCGAGTTCTTCTTCTTCAAAGATATTCTTTATATGCTTGCTTATGCCGCTGCGTTCTTTGTTAAATAATTCCGCTATTTGTGCCTGCGTCAGCCATACAGTTCCGTTATCAGCATAAAGCTTGATAGCTGCTTTGCCGTCTTTAGTGTTGTAAATAATAATGTCTGCCATGTCTTCGTTCCTCACTTTCTTTGTTCTATTGACGCACATTCAGAGGTCAGTTGAGGGTCTATATTATTCTTAATTCCATAATCTTTTACAGAGCGTTTTTGTGGCAAATTTGTTAGGAGAAGCCAATTACAATTTAATCCCATAATATTTTTAACAACTGCAATATCAATGCTGGCAAGCCGATGCTGTAATTTGTTGAGCAGAGCGTAGTTAATTTTATTCAATAAGTTATTGTATCGATTTGGGGCCAAGAAATAACGCAAGGAGATAAGTAGGGCTAAAATATCTTGTGTACCGTAAGGACGGTGACCAGATTTATTTTTTGGAATACCAAGCATGTCATGTTCTTTTAAGCTGGGAATTGGTCTTGGTAAAGGAGCATCTTTGGAATAACAGTAGATTCTTTCGCCGTGAGCGCATTTGTTACGTATATTGGCTATAAAATCTACTACTCCTTTAAATTCTTTAGGAGTGAGATGGAAGGCTGTTGCTATTTCTGTTTTTTCTTCATTCTTCATGCATGAATAAAAAGAATTTAGCTTGCCGAATGTCATTACTTTAGACAATACCCACAATGGCACATAACCATATTTATCCATATAGTGTTTTACTGAGCCGTGACGATTTTTTTGTAAATCAATTAGTTTAAGAATTTCGAAAATCATGCTATTGGTACGCTTAAAATTTTCGAAGCTCGTGGAGTTAAAACTTTCAGGACGCAAATATGATGTATGGTCATGACCGTGATATTTTGAGAAAACAGCAACAATACGACTTTTGACGATATGCTCAACTCGTAAAAGTTCAGTCAGCAACTTCTCTCTTATAGTTCTATCAAAAGTGTACAAAGCCAGCAATTCGTTAAAGGTTGTGCCATCTCTATAAGAATCTTCTGGCACGGTGCTGGTAATAAAAATTTTATTGTATCCATTAACAACATAATAATAATTTTCGTAATCAAGTATTTTCACAGCCCAAGACTTATTATAAATAGTCATGTTTCGTGAAATTAAAAGATCAACCAATTCTTCATTTGACTTATAATTCTTTTCCATTACAATAGTCATTAAATCACTCCTAAAATGACGAATAGCCCCTGCTTCTACTATGAGAAACAGGGGCTATCGTTTGTCTGGGGGTATGACGAATCAATTCCCAGATCGCTCTGTAGTCATAGTAGCATATATATAGGTTTTTTGTCAATGAAAATATATGAGGAAATTTGCTTTTTCAGCCGTCTTGTGGTATTATGTATAAGTTTACCGTCTAAAGGATACAATATATTGTATTACTCCTTTCTTATTGTCCTAAACTTTCCACGTCTTCTTCCGCCTTGCGCTGGAACTTGGCCAGCTTAATATCAATAATATTGTCAATTTCTTCCCTTGCCGTCAGCATCCAGCTGGCGGTCTTTTTTGTCTTCTGCCATAATTCGTTCCTCACTTCCTTTGTTCTATTACTTCTCCCAAAACCAGCGTTTAGGTGGCTTCCCATTTATGCTAAACATAGCCCTTCTTTTTGAGCGTCCAGCTCCTGCTGGTACAACATAAACTCTATCTGGTCATCTATAGTACTTTTATGGGGTGGGGTGAGTTTGCGGTATTTGTTGAGTAGATTTTGCTCCTGCTGCGTAAGAGTGATAGACGCTGGGGTGGGGGTGTTTACTGAAATTATTTGATTATCATCTAATAAAGGTAATAAAACGTCAATTTTAATGCCCATTGCTTCAGCAATTTTGTTTAGAGTATCAACGGTTGGTGCAAAGCTTTTCCCTGTAGTGGGGTTTATCCCTTTTTCTAAAATAGAAATATAAGCCTTGCTCAAGCCGCATCTATCTCCAAATGCTTGCATTGATAGGCCGTGTTCTTTTCTGTATTTTTTTACATAATCGCCTAAAGTCATTTTTAGACCTCCTTCATAATGTCAATCACATTATACAAAATTCAAGTTTTAATGTCAAATGCACTTGACATTAAAAGAGAAATCTAGTATACTAGACACAACGAAAACAGAAAGGAGTGATAGGGATGTTTGAAATCCTAAAAAAACTGAGAGAGGAAAAAGGCTTTACTCAGAGCGAATTGGCCGCCAAGGCGGCGGTTTCCAGAGCCACAATTATAAAGTTGGAAAGTGGCGAAGAAACAGAAGTTAAAATCGGCACACTAAGAGCGCTTGCAGTAGCGCTAGAGCAGCCGTTATCTATATTTTTTTGCAATTAACGTCTAGTATACTAGACGAAGCAAATTAAACCCAGCACCGCACCTTGAAAACTTAAAACAGAATCGGACAGAGAGACAACGCCACCTGCTAGGCGTTAGAAGACGGCAGGGCTGTACTGATACACAGCGAGCGAGTATCAGAGGGCAGGCGCTCTAATTTGCCGTGAAGTGAGGTTAGGAGGGACTGCCATGTTAACAAAAACAAAAAAAGCGCGGAATCGCCGCAAGGCGAAAAGCGTTCGCGCCATCAAGGCGTACTGGAAGGCACGAGCCTGGGAAGTCAACCGTTGGCTTTATGAAGCCAACGAGGAGTTGGATTACGTCTACCATATGGACGTAACCGACGGAAACTACTACGGGCAGGAATGCTGGGTAGAAGATGCACTCCAAAAAGTGCATCTCTATGAGGGCATGCTCCGCAATGCAGTAAGCCGCTACTGTATGGCGATTCCAAAAGGCGGCATTGGGAAGTATTAATGGCAAGTATAGAGCTTTTGACCGTTGCGGAAGTAAGCAAACTGCTGAAATGCAACGTTGATTACGTTTATAAGCTTCATAAATCTGGTCTGCTGAAATTCATGAAGCTTGGTAACCTTAAATGCCGCCGGGAATCTTTGGAAGAGTTCCTCAGCACATATGACGGAAAGGATGTAACCGATCCGTTTAACGTAAAGGAGTTGGAAAAATGAACAAATTGTTATTTATCCTGTTGGCCGCCTGCTGCGTTTGGGCAGCGTGGGATTATAGCCGTCCTGTTGACCACTATGTGGTCCGCACTGTTGCCGCAAAAGGTGATACCCTTTGGCACTTGGTGAGTGACACTATGCAGCGCGAAGGAGACCGCCGCGATGTCCGCGAGGTCATCTATTATGCCAACCAGATTAGCAACCTGAAGGGTGATCTGCAGGTGGGGGATGTAGTGCTTATCCCCATCGAGGTGCAGAAATGACAGAAAAAGAAAAAGCGCCTGACGTTATCGTCAGACGCTTAAGGGTTGAAGTATGATTTTCCGCAATCACTTCAACCCTATTATATCACAGAAATAGGGAGGATTCAACGATGGATTGCATGGAACAGGCGCGCCTGATGGCGCTAGACTTTCAACGCTGGAAGGAGGAGAAAAGCGGCAAGCGGCAGTTTACTGAGCAGCAGTATCTTGACCAGTACAAAACCTGTGGCAAATGTTGCCGGCAGTCGGTGTGCGGACAGATGAAGCTTGGCTACTGCGAAGACTACGCCCCAGATGGCGTATGCTATGGCCGCGTTAACCGCCAGGCGGACTACGGTGCAGTCAAGACGTGCTGTGTGTGGGATGGTGCTACGGCTAGCGCTATCCTTATTAGTTTAGCTAAAGCAGTAAAACGAGGTGAAATAATTGGAAAAAAGTGAACAAATCAACGAGCTGGCCGCCGCCCTTGCCAAAGCGCAGGGGGAAATGCGCAACGCCAGCAAGAACGCTGATAATCCGTATTTCAAAAGCAAATACGCGGATTTAAGCGAAATCCTTAACGCCGTTAAGGAGCCGCTGTCAAAATACGGCCTTGCTGTTACGCAGCTGTATGATGGCATGAATGGCAAGGACATAAGAGTCACTACTATGCTAATGCACAGTAGTGGCCAATACATCGCCAACACCGGCAATTATCCTGTAACCAAGCAGGATATCCAAGGCGTAGGCAGCGCTATTACCTACGCAAGGCGTTACAGCCTGGCAGCTATGCTGGGACTGGCGCAGGAGGATGACGACGGCAACAGCGCCTGCCAAAAGCAGGAGGCAAGGCCCAAGGCACAGCCACCCAGGCAGGAACAGGGTTCTAAAATTTTCGTAGTGCATGACAACTACGGAACTAAAGTCCTGTTACGCGATGGCTATAAGTATCTCAAGGATATTGAGATTGGCAACCTTGAAACGCTCCTTACGATGGAGCAATACAAGGGAGCGCATGAGGATATCCAAAAGATGTTAGAAGGTGTGCAGCGTGGCTAAATCCATAATCACAGATGACACGGAGCACTGCTACCTGTGTGGACGGCCAGCAGAGTGTGTACACCACATCTTCCCAGGCTCTAAGCGCAAAGCTTCTGACAGGCTGGGACTTGTGGTGCCACTTTGCAACAACTGCCATAAGATGGGACCGCACGCAGTGCACAGCGCCGGCGGCGTGGAGATCATGAAAGATTTGAAGGGCATCGCCCAATCAATCTACGAAGAAACCCACTGCCGCCAGCATTGGATGATGAACATAGGGAGGAATTACTTAAAGCGGTGAAATTCACGACTAAAGTAATCAATGTTTTTAGCGGCTGCCTACAGCTTGCTATACCGCCTACGTTATATGCACAGGTGGCACAGTTGCAACAGGCGGCCAACGGTGGCAAGACATTAGAGGTTGAAGTTGTCATCCAGCGCAAACGGCGCAGCCTAAACGCTAACGCTTACTTGTGGCAGCTGTTAGGGCAGATGGCGGCGGTGCTCCGAACGGATAAAGATGAAGTTTATCTTACTATGCTGGAACGCTACGGAGTATATACCCACGTCTGTGTAAAGCCTGCCGCCGTAGAGAGAGTGAAACAGGAATGGCGCACAGTGAGGGAGCTGGGCGAGGTTACAATTAACGGGCAAAAAGCTGTACAGCTTCAATGCTACTTTGGCAGCCATTCCTACAATGCGAAAGAATTTAGCGTACTGCTAAACGGCGTGCTGGATGAAGCAAAGGAGCTGGGGATAGAAACACTTTCCGAAGCTGACAAAGACCTTATGTTGAAAGAATGGGGCGCAAAATGAAAAGAAACCATGGAAGACCAAAAAGAAACTGGACACTCAAAAAGTATGTAGCATGGCTGGCAAGACGGCCAAAATGGAAGGCGGTGATTTAGCATGGCAGATTGGGTAAAATTGTCCACTAACATTTTTGACAACCAAAAAATAAAATTTGTCAGAGCCCGGCAAAACGGTGACACCGTGACACTGTTCTGGATTTGGCTAATCAGCCGCGCCGGAACAATCAATGATCAAGGCCGTGTATACTTCACCCCAAGCAAGCCGTACACGCCCAAGACTTTGGCTATGCTGACAGGCTTCGTCGAAAATATCGTGTCCGAAGCATTAGAGATTTTTCAAGAGCTGGATATGATAGAAGTAGACGAAGATGGGTACATTAATATTTTGGGGTGGGAAAAGCACCAAAATATTGAAGGCTTAGAAAAAATCAAAGAGCAAAACAGGCTGCGCCAACAAAAAAAACGACAAAAAGATAAAGATGCACAAGGAATTAAAAATTGTGTTTACTGTGGAGCCGAGGCAACAGGCGTAGACCACGTTATACCTAAAGCCAAAGGTGGAACAGATACGCTTGATAATCTGGTTCCATGCTGTTCGGAATGCAATATGCACAAAATGATTTCGCCTGTTGCAGATTTTCTCAATCAGCAACTTTTTGAAGGCAAACGAGTAGACATTGACCGCATATGTCGCAATGAAATTCTAAAAAAACATGTGACATATGACCATGACAAAAAAAGATTTAAGAATATATGTCACGGAGAAGAAAGCAAAATGTCACGTGACGTCACGCAACAGATAAGAGAAGATAAGAATAGAGAAGATAAGAATAGAGAAGAAGCAGCTGCTGAAGCTGCCACCGCTCCGCGTGACCCTGTTTTTACTCTCTATGAATCCGAAATCGGGCCGCTTACACCTGTTATCGGGGAAGAGCTCCGAACACTGGTTAAGGAGGTCGGCGAAGCAATTACCAAGCAAGCCATTGTCGAAGCTGCAAAAAGCGGCGGCAGAAGCTTTAAGTATATCCAGACAATCGCTGGCAGGATGCACAGCGGCCGGGACCGTCCGAAAGCGAAAAAGAAAAACGACGCTGACAATGCTTATTTAGAGACATTGGCGGCCTTGGGGGTGAGTGAATGAATGCGGAAGAAAAAAAGCGCAGAGCAAAAATCGTTACGACAATGTTCGCCGTGTATGACAAAGCAACAGACGCGCAGCGGATGGCAGCTTATGTCACGCTTTTGAGCGATATACCTGTTGAACTGCTAGAAGCTGCCTGCCGCAGGCTGATAATGACCAACAAATTTCTACCGGCCATCTCCGAAATCGTGGAGGCCAGCGAGAGCCTTGTGGGTACGGCTGATGATAGCCAGCGCGTGCGGGAATGGGATGAAGCTTGGGCAGAAATCGAAAAGGCGATGTTTGCCACGCCGTGGGATCGCATACCAAGTTTTAGCCGCCCAGAGATAGCGATAGCCGTGCGAAATTATGGCTGGAAAACGTTACAGCAATCGCTGGCTGCTGATATGCCCACGGTGAGAGCGCAAGTACGCGGCATGTACGAGAACGCGTGCAAACGTGCCAAAGAGCGCAGCAGCAATGAATACGTGCTAGGTGGTAATCCCAAAGGATTGTTGCAACCGTCAGCGGATAAACCACAAGGCTTGACAAGTGTGCAGGCCACGCTAGCACAGATAGGGGCCGCTCATGCCGAAGGTAGCGGCTGACTTTAAAGGCATGAATGAGCTGTTAGGGCTGAAGGGAGGCAGAAGATGCGGAAAGATTGGGATTCATATGTCGGGCGGAAGTTTGACCTGCTTACTGTTGCGGGGGTTATAGCTCC
>CAVDRP010000020.1:0-9646 GCA_963611535.1 Bacteroidaceae bacterium
TTAGGAACAACTCCTGCCTGCCTTTATGCTCGTGTATTTGAGCAACATAAGAGAGTATTTCGTTATCCCACGTTCTTTCTCTTAGCTTGTGGTAGTCGAATTCTCTCATGAATGTACCTTCTTTCTCCCAATGTTGTTCTTCTTTTCTCCCAATTATACACTTTATTTGGGAGAAATTCAATTCATATTAGGAGAAATTTTCATCCTCCTAAACAAGGCAGCATATACAAAAAAGCAGACAGGCCTAAGCCCATCTGCTTGCGAAGTAGCTGAAGCGACTATTCCATCAACGTCCAGGCCGCTACCAGATTGTGTTACTGAGTCTGTCTGCAGTCAGTATCAGCTAAAAAAGCTTTCTTTTTTTATACGAACTTTATTTGCAGCTGTTTCCCTAACCCATGTGCTATTTTAGACAGCGTAGAAATTGATGGTAACGCCTGCCCTTTTTCTATACGACTAATATTAGACTGCCGTATACCTGTACGCTCTGCCAAGTCAGATTGTGTAAGATGCTGCTCATTGCGCTCCTTTAATATCATTATCATCAGCTGATATTCAAGCTCACTACAATCCCATTCCTTTTTAAATTCAGGATTACGCAGCTGTTCATCCAGATATTTATCGAAATCATCCATCGTACTTACCTCCTTTAATACCTACTAGCATTGTTTGACAGAAAATCTATAGCTACAAATTTAATCTATTTTAACCGTTTAATGTACTCATCTCGTATCTTTTTGGCACGTTCAAGCTCTCTAGCTGGTGTTTTTTGTGTCTTTTTAACAAATCCATGGGTTAGTACTGCTTGGTTACCTATGACAAAGAAATACATCACCCTGCTGATGTTAGTTCCAACCTTTGCACGAAGTTCAAAAATGCCATCATCCAAAGCCTCTGACAACGGCATTCTGAGAGTAATACCCAAATCCTGTAAGGCTTGAATAGAACGAAGCATTTTTTGTCGCATCTTTATATCAAGACTGTCCAAAAAGTCTCTGACAGGAACCTTCCCTGTTGCATCCTTGTAAAACTTAATCTCCATAATCTTATTCCTTTCATGATATATTATATATCACAAAAGGAATAATTGCAATATGTTTCCATAAGCTATCACCCCCAGGCAACAAAAGGCTTCGCTCTAAATAAGGCAGCATACAAAAAAGCAGACAGGCCTAAGCCCATCTGCTTGCGAAGCTCACATTTTAAAATTTAGAGGATACGGCAGGCACCATAATAACGGGCGCCCCAATAACCAGTGAAAGCAGAAGAAACAGTTACGCCAGTGCTGCTACCGGCATGGATGAAGTTGCCATTGCCAACGTAAATACCAACGTGGGAAGCACCTGCTTCATAGGTAGTGAAGAAAATCAAATCGCCAGGACGCAGCTGGCTCATAGAAATTTGTCTGCCTGCATAAAGCTGGCTGTCAGCTGTACGGGGCAGATACACGCCTGCTCTTGCAAAGGCGTACTGGGTAAAGCCAGAGCAGTCAAAGCCATAGGGGCTAGTGCCGCCAAATACATATGGAGTACCGATGACACTGTAGGCTGCACGCATAACGTTGCGCACTACAGAATTGCTACGGTTAGGAGGCATCTCCTTGTTCATCAGCGCTCTATAGGTAGCTGAGCCAACCACACCATCTACCTCTAAGCCTCTATCAGACTGAAAGCTCTTTACTGCGTTTTCCGTTTCCGGACCAAAATCACCATCTATATTATTAATAGAATAACTTAATTCTACCAATCGCTTTTGAATTGCCAATACTTCCTGCCCGTCGTCACCACGTTGGAAGGAAGCCAATGCTGTAACAGCACAGCTGAGACTAAACAAAACCGTCATGCAAAAAGTTAAAACCTTGCGTTTCCCCACTGGCACCTACATCCTTTCGTCATTTTTAATACGCAACTATTATATCACAAAAAGAGTTGCTTGTAAAATTTAATTTTGACATAAGTTAGATGCCTCTAATTCGTTTTATTTTCGTTTACTTTGTTACATTTCTTCAGGTGCCGCGCCACTAAATACAGTGGTCTGTGCTTGATTTCTTCAAAAATGCGCCCTATATATTCGCCAAGTATGCCTATCCCTACAAGCTGAATTCCTCCTAAAAAGAGAACACTGACAGTAGTAGTTGCCCAGCCTGGAACAGCGTCGTTGGTCACAAATTTCACATAAAAAACATGCCCCAAAAGCATAATACTGCAAAGGCCAAAAACTAGGCCGATATAAAAGGCCCAGCGCAGCGGCAGGTTAGAAAAGGCCGTGATGCCGTCCAACGCAAAATGCAGCATCTTGCGCAGATTAAACTTAGAATGTCCTGCAAAGCGTGGTGGTGCCACAAATTCCAGCACTGCGACGCGGAACCCCAGGGTGTTTACCAACCCGCGGATGAAGCGCGCACGCTCACGGTACAGCTTGAAGGCATCCACCGCCATCCTGTCCATCAGGCGGAAGTCGCTGCCGCCAGGGGTAATTTCTACCTTGGAAAGGGTGTTGATAATTTTGTAGTAAGCAGCAGATGTCAAATTCTTAAAAAAGCCTGCGTCCTCGGTGGCCATGCGCTTGGTCTGCACAATTTCGTTGCCTGCCTCCCACAAGCGCAAAAGCTGCGGTATCAGCTCGGGCGGATGCTGTAAATCGCCGTCCATGGTAACAACCGCGTCACCGTCAGCGTGGTCCAGGCCACAGGTAAGCGCCATCTGGTGTCCATAATTGCGGCTCAGCATATAGGCCTCCACGTGCTCGTCCTGCGCCGCAAGCTCTGCCAAAATCAACGCACTGCGGTCACGCGAGCCATCGTCGACAAAAATAATATTGTAATCATATTCTTCCTGCTGCATGACAGCAGTTGCATGCTTATAAAATTCATGCAAATTATCTTCTTCATTGAAGACGGGTACCACAAGAGAAATTTTCTTCATATTATACACCACTCATCCTTAATGTTGGCTGTTGACACAAAAAAGGCTGCCGTCAAGGCAGCCGTTTTGCAGGATATGAGTACTCAATAAGCCGAGTTCTGTTCCGCCAAGCGGTGATGATCATTTATCTAGTCTTACAGTTGCCTGCAAGCTCAAGCGACACAACCCGGGAGGCTCAGCGGGCCGCTTCATCCCTCCCCTATTTGGTCTTGCTCCGGATGGGGTTTACCTAGCCAGCCTGTTACCAGGCTGCTGGTGCGCTCTTACCGCACCGTTCCACCCTTACCTGCTAAAAGCAGGCGGTACACATTTCTGTGGCACTATCCCTGAGGTCACCCTCGCCGGACGTTATCCGGCATCCTGCCCTCTGGAGCTCGGACTTTCCTCATCTGGCCTAAAGCCAGCCGCGATCATCTTTCGTACTCAACTGTAGATTTTAGCACATTTATTCCTAATAGTCAATATCAACGGCTACAGGCATATTGTAGCCGCCAAAGCTTAAATGATGGTGAAAACGCACTGTTAGATAGCTACCTTTCTTAGCAGAAAGTCGATAAGGTTGTAATGTATAATGCCGTTGCGAGAAATTGTATGCTTATCTAAGCTTATAACATACTTGGGATAATTATCAGCAACGCCAGCGTAAGCACCAAATTCCCGTTCAATAGTTTTTTCGTCACTCAAAAGGTACGTTGCTTGGATATAAACAATCTTGCCATTTAGTTCTGCAATAAAATCTATCTCGCCCTTCCAGGTCTTGCCAATATAAACCTTGTAACCACGTGCAATCAATTCATTGTAGCAAATCGTTTCAACTATATAATTGTATTCATCCTTCAACCTGTTTTTTTTCAAATGCAAAAAGCCTAAATCTGCAACATAATATTTTTCTTCAAAGGCTAAAGCTTTTTTTCCCCTGATATCGTACCGCGAAACCTTATCGCATACGCAGGCTTCGACAATACAACGCAAATATTCATAGACAACTGGCGCCGAAACCTTATGCCCATTGCTAGAAAGCGTATTGGCAATACTATTGCCGGAAACAGTTAACGACGAATTGCCTACAAGATAATTTAATATCTTTTCTAACACCAGCGGAGAAGCTACCTTATTACGCATAACAATATCCTTCAAAACAACTGCATCGTAAATATTGCTTAAAACAACCTCTTTTGTTTCCTTGCCTTCAGCTTCGCATACCAAGGGCAGACCACCATAAGTCATATATTCTGAAAGCAAAACGTCGTAGTTGGGGTTTTCCCTTGCCTTATATTGGCAAAACTCTTCAAAATTAAAGGGTAAAACACGTAGCGAAACTGTCCTACCGCTCAAATGTGTAGCCAATTCACCGGATAACAATTTGGAATTGGAACCCGTGATGAAAATACTAGTGTTGTGCGTCGCACGAAATGAATTGACAACCAGTTCAAAATTAGTCACATTCTGGATCTCATCGAAAAATAAATAATATTTTTTTTCGTCTATGATTTTACCTTCTACATATTCATAAAACGCATCTGCATCTGTATATTTGTGATATTTGTAATCTTCAAAATTAATATAGATAATATGATCTTCATCAATATTCCTTTGCTGTATTTCCGAAATAATTTGACGTAAAATGGTGGATTTCCCACAGCGTCTGATACCAGTAATAACCTTCACTAATTCTGATTCGTAAAAAGGGCGTAACCGTTCAAGGTACTGCGTTCTAATAACCATAGTCATGCTCCTTCCCCAAAAGCTTGGATACACACAATATTCCCAAGTACATTCTAACATAAGCAATAGACCATTGCAACAGTGTAAAAAATAATTAACACTATCGTCTATTTTAGCGATAGTGTTAATTATTTTTAATGCTATTGGTATTTTGGCAGATAGCGTTAAGAATTCTTAACGCTACCGCTGTTTTAGCAGGTAGCGTTAAAAATTTTTAACACTATTGCTTTCACCATCTTTTGCTATTACGCCAATATTCACTGCGCAAAAGTGCCAGCACCGTAAACAGCTCTAAGCGCCCCAAAAGCATCGCCAGCGCCAAAGCTAGCTTGCTTAAGCTGCCAACCTCGGCATAGGTGCTATTGGCACCTATACTGCCAAAGGCAGGCCCCACACTAGCCATACAGGAGGCTACACCAAAAACAGCTTCATCCACATCCAGTCCATCTAATGCCAACAGCATAGAAAGCAAAGCAATCATCACGATATAAACAAAGAAAAAACGGCTGATATTAATAATTGTCTCCGTTGGCAGCAAACGCTTGCTGTAATACACATTCAAAAGCATCTGGGGATGCATAGTGCGGCGCAGCTCGCCCATGACCGCCTTCAGCAGCACGATAAAACGGCACATCTTGATGCCGCCGGCAGTAGACCCGGCGCAGCCCCCCGTCAAAAACGTGGTTGCTAAAAGCAGCTTAGAAAACGTAGGCCATTTGTCATAATCAGCCGCGACAAAGCCTGTGGTGCTGCCAAAGGCAGCCACCTGGAAAAAGGCTTCACGCAGGCCGTCGGCAGGGCCATAGGCACCTGTGCTGACAAGATTAAGGCTGATAAAAAGCGTCAGCAGCGCCAGCATAACAATGTAGCATTTAAACTCCAAATCCTGCCATAAAACACGGATGCTGCTTTGCGTCACCTGGTAGTACAAAGCAAAGTTGCCTGCCGCCAGCACCATAAAAAAGCTGAGAGCAATTTCTATCCCCGCATTATGAAAATAGGCAACGCTGGTATTATGCGTAGAAAAACCGCCCGTAGCTATGGCCGAGCAGGCATAATTGATAGCATCAAAGGTGCTCATGCCCAAAATATTTAAAATGCCTGTCAAGATAATCGTAAGCAGCAGGTAAATATAAAACAAAGCGACAGCCGTCGTGCGGATGCGCGGCAAAATGCGGCTATTAGACATACCGCTAAGCTCCGCACTAAACAAATACACCGCACCGCCCACAATTTGCGGCAGCAGGGCCACAAACAAAATAATGATGCCAATGCCGCCAAGCCATTGCAAAAGCGTGCGCCATAAAAGCAGGCTGCGCGCTACCCTGTCCAAATCATCAATAGAGGTTGCTCCCGTAGTCGTAAGGCCGGACATAGCTTCAAAAAACGCCGCCACTGGATCCAAAATCCCTTCAAAATAAAAGGGCAGCGCAGATATTACTGCAGCCATAAGCCACGCAAAGAAGAGGGCGCCAATACCCTCGCGCACCGATAAATCATGACAGCTGTCTGCATCACCATAATAGTCAAAAATTCCTGCCAAAACAATGCCCACGCCTATAGACAGCATGAAGGCAGTTGTGCAGGCCTCGCCATAAATAAACGCCAGCAAAAGCGGCAGCAGCTGTACTAAGGCCAGGCCGCAGGATATTTTGCTCAAAACATATAATATAACCCGTGCGTTCATATCTACTCCGTCTGCTACCAGTTTTCCTTGTTGCGCCAAAAATCAGGACGCATGATGACCAGCAGCGTAAAAATTTCCAAACGTCCCAAAAGCATCGCCCAAATACTCACAAAGCGCGCCCAATCAGTCAAATTAGCATACGTTTCTGTGGGACCGACAAGGCCAAAGGCCGGGCCGACGCTGCTGAGACAGGCAGCAATGATGCCCATGGATTCCATAAGCGAAATCCCAGACAAGGAAATCAATATCGTTAAAATAATAAAGACAATAATATATAAAAAGAAGAAACGCGTAATGTTGCCAACTATAACAGGGTTGATTTCGCGCTCCCCCATCCTTATGGAATAAATAATGCGCGGATGCAGGGTGCGCAAAAGCTCTGCCCAGCCAGCCTTGAGCAAAATAACAATGCGTGTAATTTTGATACCGCCAGCAGTGGAGCCGCTGCAGCCACCAATAAACATCAGCATAAACAAAATATAACGGCTGAAGCTGGGCCACTTAGTATAGTCGTCCGAAGCAAAGCCAGTAGTACTACCCATAGATATTGCCTGGAAAATACTATGATGCAGGCTGCCAACAAAGCCCATACTGCCGCTCAAATATAAATTAGCACACATCAAGGCTGCCGCCACCGCCAGCACAATCAGATAATAGCGGTGCTCGGTGTCCTCACGGAAGGACTGCCAGTCACCGCGCCATATTTTGTAATAAAGCGAAAAGTTCATGCTAGCAATAAGCATGAACACGATAGCGATAACCTCAACATAAACCGACCTAAAGGAAATGATGCTTTCGTGATAATAGGAAAAGCCACCTGTCGCCATCGTGGCTAGAGCCAGGTTGAGCGCCTGAAAGAGCGGCATCCCCGCAAGCAGCAAAAGTATGACCTCTATAGCAGTCAACACAACATAAATGAAGAGTATCAGCATAGCTGATTCCTTAATTTTGGGCAGGGTGCGTTCTGCCGTACCACCTGGCAGCTCGGCATTAAACAGGTAGCTGGTACCACTGTTCATCTGCGGCATGATGATAATAAAGAGCATAATTACCCCAATGCCGCCCGTCCAGTGCGTCAAGCAGCGCCAAATGCGGATACTTGACGGAAACTGGTTAAAGGACAGCACCGTAGTCACGCCGGTGGTGGAAAAGCCAGACACACTCTCAAAAATTGCCGCCAGGGGATCTGCAGGCTGCCAAAATAAATATGGCAAAGCACCCATCAGGCAAACCAACAGCCAGCCGCAGCCTACGACCGCAAGCGCTTCACGCACACGCAGGCGCTGCCGTGGGCGTTCGCTGCCAAACTCGCTAAAGCACGAAGCAATAGTTGTTGTAATAATAAGCGTAAAGAAAAAAATCCACGCATTTTGTCTATCTATAAGAAGTGCTGCCAATAATGGCAGCAGCAAAACTAAAGAAAATGCAATTGTCAGCTTAGCCAGTAAACGGCTTACGAATCTAAAATCCATAATTAAAAACTCCGGCCTTCAAACATAGGCACCGTTGTTTTAGCAAATTCACTCTTGATAAACAAAATAACGCGGTCGTCAGCGTGCAATACGGTATTACCGTTAGGCACATAGGCATCATTGCCACGAACAATGGCACACAGCAGACATTCTGGCGGCAGGTTCATATCACGCACAGCAACACCGTCGACCTCGCTGCCCGCACCAACGATAATCTCCAGGGCCTCTGCCTGCGCCCCCTCCAGCAGGGACACCGACACAATACCGCCCTTGCGCACAAAGCGCAGCACCTCGCCTGCGCTCAAAAGGCGCGACGAAAGAACGATATCCACACCAACCTTTTCCATCAATTCTATATACTCATTACGGGCGACACGTACAATGGTTTTGCGTGCTCCCAGATGCTTGGCAAGCTGTGCCAGCAGCAAGTTCAGCTTATCATCCTCCGTCAGGCAGATGACAACATCAGCCTCCGACACACCCTCCTCCAGCAGCAGGTCGATATCTGTGCCATCACCACATAAAACCAAACCACGCTTGAGCTGGGAGGCAAGGATATGGCAACGCTCTTCATTTTTTTCGATAACCTTGACCTGTATCCCCTGCTTTTCCAGCATCGGCGCCAAAAAACGGCCTGTGCGTCCTGCACCAATGATCAAAACACGTTCCAGCTTTTCATAAGTATTAGAAAAGGTATTTTCAAAATCGCGAATAGCCTCGTGCTTGCCCACAAAATAGACATTATCACCAGGAATAACAAAATCGTTACCATGAGGAATAATCATCTGATGCCGCCTAAAAACCATAGCCATCAGAATATCCTTAGGGATGTTCAAATCCTTTAGGGGGATATTTACCAAGGGAGAATCCTCCCTCATTTTGGCTTCAAACATCCGCACCTTACCATCAGCAAAATCATCAACATTAAGCGCTGAAGGTGTCATAAGAATATGGTCAATCTCAGAAGCTGTAATACGCTCAGGATTGATAACAAGGTCGATCTTCATATCCTTGTTCAGCATTTCGGGCGCATGAATAGCGTAATCCACATTGCGGATGCGGGCAACAGTGTGCTGAATGCCATGATTTTTAGCCATCAGACAGGTGACCATATTAACCTCATCACTGTCGGTACAGGCGATCAGTACGTCAGATGCACTGACATCAGGATCGGCAAAGGTAGTGGGGCTGCAGGAATTGCCTTCGATAGCAAGCACATCCAAGGTATTTTGGATAACCTCCTTACGCTTGGAGTCAATTTCTACGACAACCACATCAAACTGGTCCTCTGCCAGCAATTGGGCTATGCTATAGCCTAATTTACCTGCACCAGCGATTACAATACGCATTTTCAAAGCTCCTTCGTTACGGACATAGTATAAATTCTGATGATAATTATAGCATAAAATGGTGTGAAATACTATATCCGCAAGCTTGCTTGCGGATAAAAACAAGACCTGTACCAATGGTACAGGTCTTGTTTTTCTAACCGGCAGCTATCTATCCTCCCAGGCCGCTTCCAGCCAAGTACTTTCGACGTATAAGGGCTTAACTACTGTGTTCGGGATGGGAACAGGTGGATCCCCTTAGCCATCACCACCGGATTATTTTATTTTGAGGTTGTACCCTCAAAACTTCAACAGAAGAAACTTCTTTCAAGATTAGGCCTTACTTTAAGTCAAGCCCTCGACATATTAGTATCGGTCCGCTGAATGCATTACTGCACTTACACTCCCGACCTATCAACCTCGTCTTCTCCAAGGTGTCTTACTAGATTACTCTATGAGAGATCTCATCTTAAGGCTGGTTTCACGCTTAGATGCTTTCAGCGTTTATCC
>CAVDRP010000021.1:0-4558 GCA_963611535.1 Bacteroidaceae bacterium
TTACGTCCGTGTCCCTGATGTCCTTAAACTCAGGCAGGTTACGGATAAGCTTGTTCGCTATCAGCCGATATTTTTTGCTGTGTTCTAGCTGCATAAGGATTAATACCAAGCCTCCCACGACACTACAGCTCTCGCATAACTATACTTTATTTCTATTAATGCATAAAAAGGATGTACTACATCAGCCAATTTATGATCCTTTTATAAAAACATACGGATTTTCACGGATTTTTGAGCAGCTATCCTCTCTCATCCTCCTCAATGTCAGACAGTTCTTCGGCTACATCAAGTACATCATCAACTCGTGCTTCAGGAGTCGAATCAATAAACGCGATTAATTTTTTCATGGCTTCTTCGTTATCCTCTAACAGCAAAACTACAGCAGACTCAAAATCTTCATAATAGCGAGGAACTTTTTTTAATGTTTCTCTAAGTTTTTCTTCCATATCGTGCCTCATTCATCCTCGTATACAAATTCCACAAACTGATGAGCATACTTAAGGACATCTCCAGTATTAGCATCAGGATTATTTTTAATATAGTCGATAGTATCAGCAATAGCTTCGTGATTATCTTCTAACAGCCATAAGACGCCTAACTCAAAATCATAATAATAGTCAGGCATTGACCTTAGCATTTTTTTTAATTCTTCTTCCATTTTACCATCCTCATTTCAGCGGAACTTTAGCATAAATATCATAATCACCATATTCGTTAATAACAAAAAAGTAAATATGATTGCGCACTGCAATAGAACCTTCATCCTTACCATCGAACCTACCATAGAACCATGTACTGATTTCATGGGTTACGCGCTCACGCTCAGCAGCAGTAATCTTGCGCGATTTCCTGCTTTTGCGCTTCGGCTTTACAACTTCTGCCGCACGCCTTAGCGGCGACTTTGGAACAGCACCACCAGCACCAAACTGCCCGTTTGATTTACGCGGATGTTTCGATTCATCCCAATCATCCCACACACGCGCTGCAAGCAGCAATGGTCTTATAAGCATATTAGCTCACTCCTACGATAATTGCAAGTCATATTTTGGTGCCCATCGGAGCGTCTGAGAATGGCGGGGAGAACGCTCCGAAATTTGGGCATAAAAAAAGCGCCCAGCTAAGAGCCAGCCACGATGCAGCCAGCTCTTAGTTATCACGCTATTGTTTATCCCTTTATTGTCATTTTATATTATATCACAGAAAAATATCTCATTCTATCACATCTTTTTGAATGCGCCAGCTTCTAGCGCCTTTAACGCCAGCAGACACTCTTCTTTAGACACTTGCTTTGTCAGCTTTGCAAAAGCCTTAATCATCTCCCATTCATCAGCAAATGCCCTCAGCTGATGTTGTGGGCGCACTTCCTTAGGTTCCTTATTGGTTGCGCCTTTTGGGCGGCCTGCGCCTTTTCTTGCACCGCCCCACGTGCCTTTTACTTCATCCATGGTTGTATCCTCCTTTTACTTTTTAAGCACTTTCGCTAATGTTATAATCGCCGCTATTAATGCGATGATGGATATTATCATTGCCAACTCTTGCATTTTATTAACATGAACGATATAATTTACCTAGGGGAGCCCGAGGGTTTAGCCCCCTAGGCCACCACATTATTTTTTATTAACCTTGTACAGCATTACAGCAACCGCCAAGTTGATAACCGCTGTTGCAAGGTTAATAATCGTTATAATATCGTTCATGTTTTCCACCTCCTCTCTATGCTTTAATTATACCATATCTTGATTTATAAGTCAAGTATTTTTTCAAGAATTTAATATTTTTGCACAAAAAATTAACCGCTAGTTTTATACTAGCGGTTTTTGTTGTTCATTGAAATAAATTTTGTTGCAAGTCTTCACGTGATTCTTGCCGTTTCCTGCTCCTGCCGTTCACCCTGTTGAGCAACATTATTAATCCCTGTCCATGCAGGCGGTGAACATGCTGGTAGCTGTAGCTCATCGCTTTTTCTATCGCTTCCCATTTTTGGTAATTAAGGTAGCGCCTGCGCAACACTATCTTCATAGGACCATCAGGGAGAAGTTCAACCAAAGCTTCTACTTCGGCCTCCTGCTGCGTGAGTTTAGCAAGGCTGTTGTTTATCCTCTGCTCCTGCTCCACAATCCTCACAATGGCGTTTTCCATCGTCTTGCCGCTACCGCTGCCGCCTGGTGTCAGGCTGTAGGCTGGCGTTACTTTAGCCGCTATGCTTCTCTTTTCCGCAAGGCGCTCTACTTCTGCCAAATACTTGCTGTGAAGATACCACGCGCTTTTCAGCTTGCGTTTTAATTCGTCTTTAGTCACCCTGCTTCCTCCCTAATAGCCTACATGCTAACTTAAAATTTTATTATGAGTGTTTTACCGTGGTTTTGTATCTCTGTGGTATAATTTTAGCATTTTATGCGCTTGTAATAAAGTAAAATGCTGTAATGCTCACCGCCAGCGCCGTCACGGCCGCCACAAGCTCCTGCTGGTACGGTCTGAGCGGTATCATTACTTCGCTCCCATCCAGCGCTTCTGTGCTGCCAGCGCGTCCAAATCTGCCTGCGCCTCTGCGGCCGTATCACGCCATTCAAGGCCTTTATAACGTGCTGCGTGTGCGCCTATAGTATCGCTTGCTGTAGTTTTAGGCTTTACAAAGGCTTTGAATTTGCCGCCAAGTCCCTCACGGACAAATACAACATTGCCGTCTGTCTGGAATACGCAGCCACGCCAGCAGCCGCTTTCATAACGCTTGCCCATGCTATCACTCCTTTACAATTCCGGTTATCTTTCCCCGCACAAAGATGTATAAGCCTTTGCTGGCTCGTTCCTGCTGTAGTTCATCCACGGCGCTTCTGCCACCTTTCGCTTTTCTCGGTTTTTCTTTTTACCGCAAACGTCGGCACCATTGTTACCGCCTCACGCTTCACCTTGGTACGTTCCGCCATACGCGCCTGCGCCTTCAAATAGTCTTGATATGTCAGCTTTTTACAGTCCCAGCACAATTTCATTTTGCCATCGGCGGTATTACCTACGGGCAAGTGCAACCAATTATCTTGTGCATACGCAAATTTCAAATATCTAGCCGTGTTCATGCTTACGCCTCCTTTGCCTCTTTGGCTTTAGCTGCCGCAAATCTGTCAAATTCTTTGTCAATTTCAGCCAGCAGCTCATACTCTGCCTTAGTCAATTGTTTTTCCAAAATCTTTTGTGAATACTTGTGAGCCAAAGCAATACTTTCTTGGATGCGCGTTTCCTTTTTGGTAATATCCTTAAAATTCAGCATTTCTGCAAGGCAGAACGCACGGACCATGAGCTTGGCAATGCCTTCCGTCATTTTTGTTAAGGTTTCCGCGTTCGCCATAGCTGCAAGCTCTTTGTTCACGTCGCTCATTTTGCTATCACTTCTAAAGGCTTTTTTAGCAGCGGCTCTTTTAATCTTTCTGTTAACGCTCATTCTTTCCTCTCCTTAAGTCAATTGGTCGATGCATTTCTGCCCGGTAGCTACATACTGCGGCGTTACCGCTCTTTGCTCATTTTCGTAGCGGAACTCGCATTCTCCCGGCGCAGGGTTTTCACGCAGTGCGTGGCAGCTCAGCCCCAAACGGTGAAACATCTTTCGGCGTGGGCAGTCCTTAACCACGTCGCCCTGTGGGCAGGCGTAACAGTTAAGGGAGGCCGCATCCACCAGGTCGAGAAAATCTTCCTGGCTAATCGTATACTTGCGGCCGCTATCGTCCTTGTCCACCCTAGCGTCATCGTAGCTATAAACCTTAACGCCTATTTGCAGAATGCGACGTTGTACTTTCTTTTTTTCCATATCATCCAGCGCTTCAACTCTTGCATTTATCACCTTGCTGGTGTAGCTGGCGGCCGTTTTCAGCCATTTGCGCCAGTCCTTATCTTTGGTAGTTGGGTCCTGCAAAATGTTTTCCAGCATCTGCACATTAGCGTTCAGCCACATCAGCTGTTTTAATTCGGTGCTGGCCATATAGGGTGCTTGCTTCATACTTCGTTCCCTCCTGTTGTCAGCTCCTGCTTAATCAGCTCGTCCAGCTCTTCTTCGAAACTGCCTTTCTTCCACGCCTTTGAAAAGTCCTTGCGGAAAATCATACTATCATCCCTTTCTTACACTTCTTTGAAATTTATATCAGGATAGTGATATAACAACATCTTGCGTTTGAGCTTATACACTTCTGTAGGATCTCCCTTAACGTCTACAACTTCAACGCTGCTATCGGGGTATATAACCACAAAATCGGCTATATACTTTATCGCTCTAACTGTTTTGCCGTCACGCTTAAACTTTGGCTGTAATTCATACGGCACCTGGCGCTCAAAATCTTTAATTACGCCCGCCTTTTTCAGCATTTTAAGCTGGCTGTAATATTCGCTCTCTTTGGCACTGGCAAAGGTTATACCGTCGACAGTAACCTTGCGGTTGTTGTACTTGTTTCTGCGATACCTAAACATCAAAACGGTATTTCCTCTTCAAACGGTACTTGCTGCCCCATGTTGCTAAAGTCGCCTGCTGGCTGCTGCGCTCCACCGCCATAATAACCGCCCTGTTGCGCTGGCTGCG
>CAVDRP010000022.1:0-3944 GCA_963611535.1 Bacteroidaceae bacterium
TTCCGCTTCACCTGAGAAATATACAGGGAAGATACCTTTAGCCCGCTATGCTCCTAAACGTACTCCTTGATCTGCGGATATGTTGCTCCCTTCTGGAATCTGGACATATCCATATTCTCCAATGAGAACTCTACACGCACCTTTTTTGAGTCTATTTCTCCTTTGGAAAGAAGGACAACCGTTTCCACATGGCTCGTCAATAGAACCCGCTTCATCATAGGTATTTTATAACCATAAGATTTCATTTATATTAGTCGAAAACTGCCTTAAATAAGGGATTGAAGCAACTAAGCTACATCTTAATTGCTTTGGTGTACATTTTGTTAGCGGACACAAAACGGCCACATTGTACCCGTTATTCAAGCTATTTAAGGCGAACATTACTGCATAAGCTGTTGATTATAAGTTCGACGTTCCCTTGCTTTTTCCTGCCCGTCTTTTTTACAGCTTTTCCTTGGCCAAAACTACGACTGCACTGCCGGCAATAATCTGCCATAGCAGCCGCTGCTTTTTAACGCGTTTTTCCTCTTGCGCGGATTTCTGCAAGGATTTGTTGGCACTCTCCAATAAGCTGCTCTGCTCCTGCATTTGCTGCTGCAGCGCCAGAGATTCCGCTTTGAGCCTGCTCAATTCCGTCTGCGACTGCGTCAGCGCTGCTTGTGATTCGTTCAGCGCTTTGTTGCTGACTTTGATTTGACTTAATAGCTGCATCAAGCGACTGTCCAGCGCCTGCATTTCCGCCTCCGTCATTGTGTAGGTTGTAGCCGATGATGCCGCCAATACAGGCGCAGGCAACAGCAATAATAATGTAGCTGCAGTAATTGCGCAAAATTGTTTTAACCACATCTTAACCCTCCCAAAGATAATAGCCAGGCACGGCGCCGCCCTCACGCATATCCACATGCACAAATCCCTGCGATTCGTAGGTGCCTACACCGTCAAAAATCTGCTTACAGATGCGTGCCAGCTGGCGCACGCTCATGTCATCTACATAAATATCAGCAGCAGTACCACGCACATGCTGGCTGTTCCAGACACCACCAACGGCGCGGTTATGGCTTGGGCAGCGATAGCCGCTAGAAATATAAATAGGCTGGTTGATACGGGCGCGCAAGCGTTCCAATCCCAACATCAGCGCTAGACTCATACCATCAGCAGGCAGCTGCCCGCAGCAGCGGCAGGCTAATTCTGACTCTGAAAAATGCTCGGTTAACATCTTCACGCCTTCTTTCTTTTGATAGCTTCAATAAGGCCTGCAACGGCTTCAATACCGGCATCGTTTAGGTTCTCGCAGATAGAGAGCAGCTCCGTAACAACCAAGTAGCCAGCCACCAGCGGCACCGCCCAAGCAGGCTGCTGCAGCGCCAGCATGGCAACATCAACCAGCACGGCCGCCAGCACGCACAGGATATACACTACAACCTTTCCTACAAAGCGGTGCTTCATCACTTCGCTAGAGATAAGGCCTTCGGAACGGGCAGCCTTAATGCCTACAATAATCTGCATAACCGACGGCTGCAGCAGGCCAGTGTTTTGCAGGCGCTTGTAGGAGAGGCTCATCCAGCGGGTGAAGCAGTCCAAAAACACCAGTGCCGTAAACGCCAAAAACAATACTGCGTGCTTGTGCAGCAGCACTGCCAAAATGGCAGCCATAATAGATTTGTAGCTAAAGCCTTGATACAGAGTGTGCGCTGCATTTACAGCAGCATAACGTAAAGCCATAAAGTCCAATTTTATACCTCCTAAATTCAAGCATGAAAAAACCGCCTGCAATGCAAGCGGTTTGATTAGTTTAGTCTTCGTCAGGTTCTGGCGGTTCAGAAATATGGTCAGTGATTGTTCGCGTATAGCGTATAACTTCAGATGTCGTAGCTTTGGGGTGTTCTTCTAAATATTTGATAAGCAAAGCCATTGATTCAGGATTGTCTTTTACAAGCAGCACCGATCCCAGCTCAAAATCTTCATAGTAACGTGGAACACGTCTGAGTAAATTACGCAATTTTTGTTCCATACAGCACCTCATTTTATTTTTATTTTTTGCCAAAATACATAATCGGCAAAATCACGGATTAGAAAATAGTATATATAATTGCCATTTGCAATACTCCCTTCATCCTCACCAGCAAACCTTGCATAAAACACAGTATTGATAGCAGACATTACTCTGCCATATTCCTTCTTACCTAGCGTTATAGGTCTAGGTTCAGAGCTTGTAGACGAACCGCCGCCATTCTTTTTAAACTGCCCTCTATTATTAGGCTGTCCTCTAGGCTGATTGGGATTATAGTCTATAATGACGTCAGCAGCACGTCTCAAGGGACTAACTAGTTTGTCGTCCAGCGCACGCGCCGCCAGCAACAAATATTTTATGAACATATTACATCTCCTTGAAAGAAATTGCAAGTAGCTCCTTAATAATCTGTAACAGTGGGTGTTTGTCGGTTGATAGAGGCAGAGTAGGAAATAGTAAATTTCTGTATGGTAGCAGCTGAACTGCTCCCATGCAGTGAATACTGTTTGCCTGCTGTTACCCCTATATATGTAGTAGCATCTTTTGTTGCGTAATACCCCTCAATTTGTTGCCATTCAGTGGAACTCGCCCTATTATATAGCATGCTGTACCCATTATAAGCATTCTCGCCATAAGAGGTATAGTATCCCTTTGTATATACTTTGAGTACTTTAACATTTTTAGGTATTTCAATTGTAAAATCGCGAGGAATACTTGTCTTGTTCACCAAAAACGTTTCCTCGCTTGGCAATCCACCGCCGCCCATAATCAATTTACTTAACATACCATCACCCCTCAGCTTGCACTCAAAGCAATAGCCTGTACTATGCTGGTCAAAACACCGTTATTATTTTTACCCAAGAAAATATTTACTAACGTACCTGTAGATTTGATAGCCACATCACTAGCGCTGCCTGTATAAAGCAATGTACCAGCATTGGTGATAGTCAGAGCATAATCAGCACTTGCAAAAAATCTTGCACTGAATACAGTAAACTGCCCATTGGTCAATGCTCCTGCGATATTGGTCATGTCAAGTGTAAACGCACCTGTTGCCGTATATAATCCGCCCGACGTTGTGGGTGTTGCACTTGTGCCGCTTACCACGTCTGCCGTATAGCGCTCTAGGTTAATCCCCAACGTGCTAAACGCCTGCGCCGCCGTCCATGTATTGCCTACATTAGTTTTAGCATAGCCGTCTAACGATTGATGGGCAGTGAGATAACCTGCGTCGTTAGCAAATGCCGATACATTAGCAGGCTTGTCGCTAAGGTCGTTGTAGCTCCCAGACGTTGCGACTGCGGCAAGGTCTGCCGTGTTGGCCTTGGTGTCAAGTGCAGTACGTGCGGTAGCGTCCTTGATGTTGTATTTTGTGCCATTAATCGTCAACGATTTCATATCAGGCATAAATTCCACCTCCTAAATTTGAGCATGAAAAAACCGCCTGCAATGCAAGCGGTTTCAGTGGTTTAATTATTATTTTTGTTTTTGTTCTTGTTTTGCTTTCCACGCAGCACGTGCTTGGTTAAGAGAAATGCCTAGCTCGCCGCCGCCATAATCTGGCTCGTCTTCTAATACTGCATCGTCAACCCATCCGCATACTTTGCAGCCTAAATAGCAACCATCAAACGGGTCTGCACTGCGTCTCGTAAATTCGTATTGACCACAAACAGGGCATAAGTGCTTCATTTTTTATTGCCTTCTTTCCGTCTACACATTTCATAATAGCCAGCTTTATCATCGGGTTTAAACATAGTAACTACGCCAGACCTAATATCAGCCTTTACATAATCATTATTATATGGATCGTACCGAACAACAATATGCTTCCCCATTTCATAGCCACGTACACCGCCAGATTTGGGTGCTTGCTCAGCAAGCCAAACTGCGTGCTGCTCATATTGCTCTTTAGTCCATCCAGGGTACTGAGAGC
>CAVDRP010000023.1:0-3721 GCA_963611535.1 Bacteroidaceae bacterium
GGGCTACCATTCGCCGATAGAATTATTTGACGATATCCTCGATAGGATTTACGCTATTGAAAAATTTTTTTGATCAGAAGTGTTCAATTTCAACTTGCAATTTACGCTCTAATAATATTATAAAATAAGTCAAAAAAGAGGGCAATAAGTATGAACGGAAAAAAATTGCGTTTTCCTTCCAGATAGGAGCAGCTTTTGCTGGCAACAAGGCTTTTACTAGCGCAATAGCCAAAACTCAAGAGTTAGCGAGCAGTACCAGAGAATTTGCCAATCAAATGAAAGCCATAGACAAGGCTTATAACAATAAGGTAATTAACCTTGCTAGCCGTTTGAATGCACAACAGGTTATAGGTGCGCAGTATTCACCAGTAGTACAGCAATATAAGGCACAGAAATCCCTAGCCGCAGCACAAGGGAAACTTGAACAAAGCACAGGTAATATGGCTAAATATGCAGCAAATACGCAACAGTTTGCCAGTATAGGCAAGGCGTTTATGTCTATTTCTGATGTAGCCGTAAGTTTTGAGGCAGGAATGTCCAAGGTGCAGGCCTTAACAGGTGCGGAGGATAAAGACCTGCAACGGCTGAAAAACACAGCGCTGGAATTAGGCAAGAAAACACAATATAGCGCAACGCAGGCTGCTGACGCAATGAGCTACTTGGGTATGGCTGGCTGGAAAACAGAACAGATAATTTCCGCGATGCCTGGATTGCTTGATTTGGCGGCGGCATCCGGTGAAGATTTAGCATTGGTTGCTGATATTGTTTCTGATGACTTGACAGCGTTTGGAATGAAAGCAGACCAAGCCGGCAGGATGGCAGATGTATTTGCGGCAATTTCAAGCAATGCAAATACTAACGTGGCAATGATGGGGCAAACGTTCAAATATGCTGGCGCTGTTGCTGGTTCGTTAGGGTTCTCGCTTGAGGATGTGGCTAAAGCGACTGGCCTAATGGCCAACGCTGGTATAAAAGCAGACCAAGCAGGTACCAGCTTGCGGTCCATTATGACCAGGCTTGTAAAACCGCCTAAGGAAGCAAGGGAAGCGCTGGAGCAATTAAATATCAGCGCCACCGACGCAAGCGGCAAAATGAAACCTTTAGGAGTTATCCTAGGGGAAATGCGGGAAAAATTTTCAAAATTAAGTGCTGCCGAAAAAGGGCAGATGGGCGCTGCTATTGCAGGACAGGAAGCAATGAGCGGCTTTTTGAGCCTGATGAATGCCGCGCCTGATGACGTGGCGAAGCTAGATAGCGCCATAGCAGGATGTAACGGTGCTGCAAAACGCATGGCTGACACAATGCAGAACAACGCCAAAGGCAAGATGATTGCTTTTCAATCTGCTGTTGAATCATTGCAAATTACCATGGGTAACGCTTTGCTGCCAGCAATGACACAAGGCACTATAGCGGCAACAGGACTTGCGCAGGCGTTAGGAGATTACGCTAACGAAAATCCTAACGTTGTAACAGGGGTTACAGCAGCTACAGGCGCAGTTATTGCTTTTGGCGCCGCTGGCTAATTTTGTACGTGGTGCCCAGCTAAAGTATGGCTTTGATCCTGCGGACTATAATCCCATGTACGCTATGGCAAAGGATTACCTTAATAAGCATATTGCGTTTTTGTATACTCACGACATCGTACCCAAAACTGCAGAGTCCTTGCAGGACATGGTAGTGTATGGTCTGATCATGCTGTATATGGTAGCCAAGCAGAACGGATGGAAGGGAGAGGATGAACGTGGGCAAGAGCAGCCGTAAATTCAAACGTCACAGCGCGCCGCCTGTGTCTAGCATAAATTTTGACGCCAAGTGTGCTGATATAGCAGAGCAGGCTATTTACAGGGTGTTGAGTGTGGCCGTGGATATCCTTTGGAACGATTTCGGCGGCCTGCGCAAGAGAAACGAACGCCTGAAGTTTTTCTCTGACGCATTCCGCTATAAGCTGGAGCACATCGATGAAGGTCTTACTCCGGCACAGGAGGAAGCTATGCGTGCTTTTGAAGACCAGACCAGCTATCGCATAGTGTTTGATAAATAATTCACATAGATTTCACAAATCAGTGATTTTTAGCCGTGATTTTTTGTGGTATAATAAAACCATGAATAAGTGTCGACAAAAATCGGCACTTATTTTTGTTTATGCAGCGTCTGGCTTTTAGCTGGGCGCTTTTTTCATGCCCAAATTTCGGAGCGTTCTCCCCACCATTCTCAGACGCTCCGATGGGCACCAAAATATGACTTGCAATTATCGTAGGAGTGAGCTAATATGCTTATAAGACCATTGTTGCTTGCAGCGCGTATTTTGGATGAAGATTATCCGAAAGACCCGAATCCTGAAAATTGGCGTACCATCAGTGGTGCTAAAGTGCATCTTGATGGTAATGGTGACATCGATGGTGGTGCTGGTGGAAGGTTTACAGGGGAGAGTTTTACTGGTAAGAGCAGTAAAGCTGAGAATTATTCAGCTTCAGCTAGTTATGGTACTCAAACAGTACCACAGAATTCAGTGGAGGGTGTACCTCCCAAGAAGAAGTCATCGTTACGACAGGCGGCAAAAGTTTTTACAGAAGCGGAGACGGTTGGGTTAAGTAGTTTATCTAAAGCGTCAGACTATTGCCGTAATCTTGTACAATATGCTAAGGACAATAATGTTACGTCAGTTAAAGTTAGTAGACTAAAAAAGCCATTAAAGGAAAAAGAGATTATTGCTCGAATTGCTGGTGGCGACGAGACACAGGGTTCTTGTGCTTCTTCAGCCCTTGCTTATATTGCCAATAAATGTGGCCTTGATGTTTTGGATTTTCGGGGTGGTGAAAGTCAACAAATGTTTTCAGATCTTTTCAATTTAGCTCGGATAGGACGTTTTTCTGGTGTGGAAGAGGTGAAGGGTTTAACCTCATTGTCAGATTTTGAAAGCTTATCGGGATTCCTTGCTAATTTAGAAATGAATAAAGAATATTTTTTCAGTACTGGTGCTCATGCGGCGATTGTAAAAAGGACAAAAAGAGGATTTTGTTATCTAGAATTACAAAGTCCTGACAAGAGGGACAATGGCTGGAAATGTCGGGGGTATGATCCTAGAAGTATAACTAATGCGCTAATTTGGCGGTTTGGTTGCCGTCCTGAAAGACCGGGGTTTTCATTTATGTTTTCTATGGATTCTTGTAAAAATAGTAAGGAATTTGAACATATAACTCAATATTTTAATACAAACGCAGAATCTCAGCAGAAGGGAGCGAATGGCAGTGTCAAATGATAATATTTGGTATAAGAGGAATCCTTCTGACACCGTTTGGTGGCAGGACAATGGTCGTATCGGTGTCATGATTTTTAGTTTCGACCGCATAATCGAATACAATTTATTTCAAGATTACCCATGGAAATTATCCGCAGAGCAGAAAGCTGTGTTTGACAGAGAGAATACTTTTTGGGCTAATTTCTTTGCTTCCCGTAGTGAAAGTCAGAACAATGGAAAATAAATCTTCTGGTGGCGCACGTCCGGGTGCAGGCCGTAAGAAGCTGGAGGGGGCGGCCGTAACCAAACAGGTGCAATTCCGTTTGACTGCTGAGCAGGAAGCAATTGTGAAGCAGTTTGTGAAGCTGCTAAAGGCTGGGGAGATAAAGTTAGAGGATTTTGCGCCGAAGATGTGATAGAATGAGATGTTTTTCTGTGATATAATATAAAATGACAATAAAGGGATAAACAATAGCGTGATAA
>CAVDRP010000024.1:0-3391 GCA_963611535.1 Bacteroidaceae bacterium
AAGCACTCAGGGTATTCACAACTTTATCCTTATCACCGGTGTCAATACCGTCACGGTTGGTGTACAGGGTCATGCTTGCGTTCTGTCCGTCTGTCTTGGTAGCCTTTTCGACAACGATGTTGCCAAGGGAATCAAAGTTAGCATTACCATTCTCATCCAGCTCGTGTGCCATGTAAGTATTAACATAGCCTGTCATGTTTTTAATAGTAATATTCTTGGCTTCCTGCTGGGAGATGTTGCCTGCTGCATCTGCAGTTGCACCACCATAAAGGTTGTTCAGTACACTTTCATGCGAGGTTGTATATTCTGGCCCTGTCCAAGGATGGAACACCATTCCCTTATTGTTCCAAGTTGCACCATTGCTCAGCCACAGATTATTGTTATAGGTTGTGTTTTCCTTTGGGTTTGCAGAATAATAGAAATGACCATCCAGGAAGGATTCCGGCGTAGTCAGGCCTATGTTAATAGTACCGCCCTCTCCATAAAAATCGGTAGATGTGCGTACATCACCAGTGATTTGGACGTAGTTATTACCTGCACCGATTACGTTACCATCTTCATCTCTCAGCATATTGACGTTAACCATGGTATTATTTCCTGCAGTCCAAATAGATTCATGCTTACCAGCATAAATTTTGCCACCACCAACACTTATTGTGCTGTAGCCTTGACGCGAAAAGATAGCTGCTGCATACTTGGTTTCAATATCAACCAAGCCCTTGATGTCAATAGTATTGGCATTTTCCTTATTATCGCCATAGAAGGTTACTGCCTCCAAGGCACGCCAGTTAAGCTCATAGCTTGGGGTATCAATACCACCACGCATTACAACTGCATGCTCCTTACTATTATCGTTGTTAATAACTACATGCGCACCACTCGTAGCTGCACCTGTAGAGGCCCTGATAATGCTGCCATAATAGTAATTGTTGCGGGATTCCAAATAAATCTTGCCAGGGTTATCTATCGTAATAGTTCCTTCGCGGAAAGCACCAATAGCACAAGAAGTCCACATAGGCTGGCTGCCAGTACTGCCTGCTGCGGGGAACGCGCTATAAACAACGTTCAAATCATGTCCCTGCATATCAATAGTGTAGGAGGGGCCATTAGCTGAAAATTTAGCTGCTGTTTGATAAGCCTGATCACCCCAGTTGCTGATTGCCGCATTATACAGATTGCTTGCATATCTCGGCGACTTACTCAAGCTTACCTCAATGAGTGTATCATTATCAAATGTATATTTCAGATCCTTATCTGCAACTGTACCGCTAATAACATCGCCATATGCATTTTGTTCACTACTGCTCGTAGGATTGCCCATAATCATAGCAGTGTATGGATTCTCTATCTCGCCAGTTGTCTTGCCCTGTCCTGTTGCCTCATCGAAGCTAAGACTTTGATAAAGCTTAGTAATAGACGAGGAAGTAAGCCCCTCTGCCAGCTCTACACGACCGCTCAGATTTCTTTCTCCATTTGCATATGCAGTGTAGGTAATCTTCTTAGCAAGGCTGTCCAAAACATCATTAACCTGAGTGACATTTGTTGTATCTATACCATCAACAGATGTTCTTAAATAAACGTTCGAAGTACTTTCGCTGACAGTATTGCTAGTTTCAGAACCAGTTCCGATGCCCTGGGAAACAAGCTTATACGGTTCTGCACTAGTAATAGTCAGATTACCACCAATAATCTTGGTCGGATCACTGACATCATGATCATATGCAAAGACTGTACTACCTGTGTATTTATCAATAGTCAGATCTCCCTCAGTCATATTCACAAAGCTTCTTTGTGAATATGCTTCACCACCGGACAGCTTCTTCAAATGCTCTGCTGCAGTCGATGTACGCTCCCAATTTGAGGCATTAACCAAATAAAGACTGGTGTCACCGTCCAAAGCAGCACCCTTCCAGGTCATACCATCCTTCATATACAGGTTAACATTACCCTCTACATTACCAGTATAGGTACTACTGCTAGTGCCATTAGCCTTCATGCCGAAGTTTATCTCGCTGTCCGTATCTGCCTTTAAATCACCAGTAAAATTATTTTTAAATTGGGCATAGGTTACATCATCGTAATCTACGTCATCCAAATGCTTTATCTGCACACCAAAGTTGATCTTGCCGCCATTTTCTGCCAAAGCCAGATACTTGCCCTCGCCCGGATCGCTATAGCCAAACTGATCTATGGTATATTTATAATAAACGTCAATGGTGCCACCATCATAAGCATGGAAAATATTACCATTGCTGTTGCTTGTCAATGTAACCTTTTGCGGTGTCAGCGTTATTGCACCATTTTTGCCAGCTACCAAAACATCGCCGCCAGCAACAAATGCACCTCCATTGCTACCAATGGCCGCACTAACAGAGCTCTTATAATCTGCGTTGTTACCAGCATAAATAGCATTGCTATTTTCGTTGCCAGCCGCAGTAATATTCAGCTTACCTGTATTACTAATATTGATATAACCCTTTTGATCATTATAAATGCCATACAGAGTGTCATCGGCGCTGCCATTAGCTGTGATATTCATTGCACCAAGGCCGTATTTATAGCCTACTGTCAAATTATCATCAGCACCCTGTACTGCAGCCTTAATCTTCTCGCCTGCAAAATCCGGCGCAATAGTTATAGTACAACCACTAATATTCCAATTGTTTTCCGGTAAATTTTCGTCTGGATCAGCTACACTGCTGATAGGATAGTACTCCTTCCCCGTAGCATCACTGCGCAATACCTCTTTCCAGGTGCCTACTGTTGAACTAACCCTATATTTATTCTCTACAAGCGGTGCAAAAGATACCTGCCGCAAAACCGTCCCGTCATCATCAACAATCACAAAACGGCAATAATTCTGCCTGCGGTTGCTGAGTGTAGAGTCGCTATCATAATTTAGTTTTTTTCTAAGCTCTGCATACACCTTATCTAGTGTTGCTATCTTCATATCCGGCAAATCGCTCTTCTTAATAACAAAATTGCCATAGATATAGTTATTATATTTAGTTGCCATACTAATATTCAGCGCACCGCCAGAAACAGTATTAGTAGCAGCATCATAAGTGTAGACAAAATTGTCGTAATCCTTATAGGTACCAAATGGCTGGTTTACGACATCAATACCGCCAGCGTATTCACTGCTGTTCATGTCATACGTCGTGCCAGCACTGGCCACGTTCATCACGCCACATCCTAGCGCCATCGCCAGCGCTAATACAAGCTTATGTTTGGCGAAACTTTTTTTGTTTTTACTCATGTTTTTCACTCCTTACACCCTGCAGCCCCATATGTGCTGTAATAAAAATAAAATATTCATCTATGTACAGTGCAGGACTTTCCCCAAGGCTTGCACCAGACAACAAAAAAAGCTGACCTTACTGTAATAAAG
>CAVDRP010000025.1:0-2274 GCA_963611535.1 Bacteroidaceae bacterium
GTGGGGAGGTGCAGGCGCCTTTGCCGAGGAGCTTGATGAGTACTCTTTGGATCAGGTGATCGTAACGGCTACGAGAACGGAAAAGAGAGATGTCGACGTTCCGGCAAGCACCGAAATTTTGACACATGAGCAAATAGCAGCATCTGGTGCTACCAATGTAATGGAAGCCCTGTCCAAGGTAAATGGTATTGAATTTAAGAGCTTCTTTCCCGGTGGTTCTGCCATGACCACTATGATACCGGAAATCAATATCCGTGGTTTTGGCAACGGCACATTGGTTTTGGTGAATGGTAACCCTATAAATTTAAATCAAAAGTATGTACTTGATGCGATTCCTACCGAATCCATTGAAAAAATTGAAGTCGTTAAGGGTGGCGGCTCTGTTATGTATGGTTCAGAAGGTGTTGGTGGTGTTGTTAATATCATTACCAAAAAAGCTGGCAGTAACAGTGTAACTGTTGGTATTGGTAATTACCATCAGCGTAAATACAATATTGGTGTAGGTAATGAGAAGTTTAAGGTTAATTATGATTTGAAAAAGTGGGGATCGGTAAGGCACTTGAGTGATTCTGCTAATCCGCCTACTAGCAAAGCTTATGCCTACAGCCAAAATCGTAGCAAAAAAGAAAATATCGGGTTAAGGTACAACTTTACAGATGAGTTGAGTGTTGAGTATAATCACTACGATTCCGAGGTAGACTATTATAGAAACACTGTGCTAAGCGGCGCGTTTGAGCAATGGCGTGAAACTTACACAAAACAGGATTTATACCAATTAAATTATGTGGCTGATGATTTGAAGGCACATGCTTGGTTCACAGAAAATGAAATTAGCTATTTTGGTGGCACTCAGCCTGGAATTTTTACTACCAGCACCAAAACATTAACCAAGAATAGAACTTATGGCATGGATATTCAAAAGGATTTTAACGTTGGTGATAAGACCACTATTACCATTGGTGCTAATTACAAGGATGAAAAATATTCTCCTAGAATTGAAAAGGGTGCAGCTGTAAGTAATGATAAGTCAAGAAATAATTTCGCTATTTTTGGCCAAATCGATCATAAGCTGGGAGACAAAGATAATTTGATTGTCAGCGGCCGCGAAACTTGGACAACAGGTGCTTGGAATAGTCAAAATTACAGTAATTTCAGTGCCTCTGGGCAATGGCTGCATAAATTAAATGAAAACCAAAACATGTATGTAAGTGTTGGTCAATCTTTTATCATGCCGACCTTTTCGCAAATGTACCCAACTGGTTTTATGGCAGGTGACCCCAATCCCGATTTGAAGCCTATGGAGGGTATTAACTATGAATTGGGTTACAAACAAATAGCAGGCAATCATACATGGAAGGCTGCATTGTTCCACATGGAAGTTGATAATAATATTACTGCTACGTGGAAGAATAACCTGTATACGTACAAAAATGAAGATTTTAAAAATACTGGCTTGGAAGGCAGCTTAGCAGTAAAGGCGTCGGATAAATATAGCTATAACCTGGGCATTACTATTCAAGATCCTAAGTCTAAAGTCAGTGGAGCCAGCGCTAGCAAGAACAAACAGGGATGGCAGAGGAAATTTGGTAAATATCAAATTAAAGGCGGCGTAGATTATACTTTAGATAAGTTTAAGGCTTCGTTTACAGGCAGCTATATTTGGGATAGATATTGCAGTCCGTCGTCTGCTGATTCCTATAAGATCAGGCCGTATTTCTTGACTACATTGAATGCTACTTATTCTCCGGACAAGAATAACGACATTTCTCTGACTATCGATAACGTGTTTAATAGAAGAGATTGGCTCTCTAATACTATGTCTAGTTATGGCACATATTATTCCACTCCTACCAACTTCTTGCTTACCTACACATACAAATTCTAAAAGCTAATCCTTTTGTCTTGGCGGCGCGTCAGCGCCGCTATTTTTGCTTTTTATGCACACCCATAATTGCATTTTTAAATGATAATTATGGTTATTATATTAATATTATGCTTATTAATCACTAAAGAGCTTTTACCAATAGAATTTTCGCAAAAATTAAGATTAGATATTGAATAATTTGTGACTTTTAGAGTATAATGTTATTGCAATAGAATATTATAGATTAATGTTCCTGACAGGCTGCGACCATGTAAGATTGGGCAGCAAAGAGGGATGTTGATAAACTTTTTTGAGGAGTGTGAGTAAATTATGAATAAGTCCACAAAGGGCATGCTGATGACGGCCTTGATCACAGGTACAGTACTGTGGGGAGGTGCAGGCGCCTTTGC